>JARLJW010000009.1 GCA_031290985.1 Verrucomicrobiia bacterium
GGATTGACCCGGTCGCCCTTAAAATCCGCCTGCAATACCGCCTGAACCGCCGGCAGCGCATTCAGCCAGTCGAGAATGCGTCCCCCCGGTTCATTTTGATCGAGCCGCCGGTTTAATTGCTCCCGGAGCTCCCGTGGCAGCCGGCCGATTTTGCCATTATGGGTGGATTCAGTGGTGTCGATGTCAGTGTTATCAGGCAGTGTATTCATAGGTTATAATGGTTATGGGTTATTTAAGTATGGTTGAACTCATTAACCACTGCCCATTTAACCTCCCTTGGTGATGAAAACGAGAACTGAGTTTGCGTCGAATCGGCCCCGATTCGACGCAAAAAAAGTCGTGAACGTTTTGGCGATTTAGTTGTCTAAGCGGCCAGCAAGCGCAGCCTCTGCGTCGTCAGGCAAATCCCAATGCCATCGCCCCATCAAGCAGGGTACCGCCAGTTGCTAACCAACGCATTCCAAGGCATTTAACCTTAATATTGGCACCGCGGCAGGTAGGGCGCGTCGCTCCGCGCGCGCCGCGATTGCTAACGAACGCGCGCTGGTTCACCACGACGGCAGCGTAGGTAGGGACTTGCCAGTCCGGCATCGGACCGCGCTGCGCTGTCCGACGCTCCGCGCTTCCCCGGCTTCAGCGGAGGGTCTTCGACCCGTGCAACCTCGCACCTCCCACCGTCCCTAGTGGCCCTGCGCCAGCAATGGCATCGAAGACATCGACCCCAACCTTGGTGGGGCGGAGGTGCCCCTCCGCCCAAATCAAAAAACGAAAAGCCCGCGACTGGATTGCCCCACGACCAACGACCCTGCCGAACGCAGCACCCCGCACCCCTCTCCGCGGGGGCTAGGACCCAGGTGAGGGCGGTCGTCAAAACTAACCTTGCCGCCTGCCACCGCTGCCCTGCCGTTTTTGAAACCCATAATTGTCTGGGTTAGTTATTGCGACGTGCGCCCTACGGTTCCGGCGCGCCGGCTTCCAGCCCGGCGCAAGGAGCGCCGATCTCCAGATCGGCCCGTTGCAATCCGCCCAACGCTGGAAACTGCCTGCTGCGTGTTCCCATTCCCAACGGACGGCGGCTGTGCCCACCGGGCCAGCCGCAGCGCGTCGCCAATGCGGGCGCTTTCGAAGGTTCCGCCGTGCTGCGGCTGGTCACCAACCCAGCCGCCATCCATTTTTTGAACCGCAAACCAAAGCGAAACCCGCCCCCGGAGTGCGCCCGTCTCGGGCGCAGCAACGCTCGTCAACCCGGGTGCGTGAAAATGTCCGAAAGCGCCTCGTACTTTGGAAATTGCTTCCGCCGGGCACAGCCGCGCTCCGCAAACCGGCCTTGCCCCCAATTCACTCACTCACTAATTCACAAATTCATTAACCGATAAATTGGCGCTGGACACCCCGGAACAAAGCCATTAGAACCAAACCCTTGAAATGCGATAAACCACCATTTTGCAGCTCACTATCATGTTGGGTGTCACACGCGAACGAGACATGAAAGTTCAAGTTGGCATTGCGCAGCGACGCGCCAAGAAGTTGGCGGCAGGGGCGATTGCGCACTCCGAGGATTTGGGAATCTGGCACGTCATTCTTTACATGGTTATTGACGGAAAAGTCGTACCGTTTGCCGAACAGGGATTCGACACGCGCGAGGAAGCGACCAACGACGTTTGTGAGACCTTAAAGATAAAGCCGGACGCATTGGTAGAGTTGGACGAGGAGGCAGTGGATGATTACATACGCAAGCATACCCGAAACCAATGGTCTGTGACATGATTGTGGCACCTGACCCCGGAGCCAACGCGGTCGGCCACCGCCGGTTCACGCTTGAGCATGCTAATTCACCCTGCCACAGCGCCCGCGTGGCTCTTCCTTTTTCGTCAGGCCACGCTGCCCTCCAACTCCAACGGAGTTGCCGCCATCAGCCCAGCGGTTGCTCGATTCTTTACCGAGCTACCCTGGGTATCGGCCAAAAAATCTCCTCGCTTTTGTCCGCCACCCGCCGGCGGGTGGCGGACAAAAGAGAGCCCGCCATTCCAGACTAGACATCCCCGCACCTCAGACCTAATCTCGCCCTATGATAGCGCCGTCGCCTAACCGGAGATCGTCCGCGATCGTTGCCGGCTGAAGTCCAACCGGCAAACATCAGAGGATCACTGCCATGGAAAAACTCGATAACCTTCGCTCAACGACGATACCTCTCAACCATGGTTCCGGGGCGATCCCGGCACTTGGTTTTGGCACGCTGATTCCGGACCCCATCGCAACCAAGAACGCGACCAGGGCCGCGCTGGAAACGGGATTTCGTGCGCTCGACACTGCGGAACGTTACCGGACTGAAAAAGAGGTCGGCGAAGCGATGCAGGAGGTGTTCAAGGCGGGGAAGATCGGGCGGCATGACGTGTTTGTCATCACGAAGCTCTGGAACACCAATCATCGTCCGGAACGTGTGGCCCCCGCCTTCGCGGCGAGTCTCAAGAAACTCCAGCTCGACTACGTCGATCTTTATCTCATCCACACCCCCTTTGCCTTCCAACCTGGAGACGAGCAAGACCCGCGGGACGCCAGCGGCCATGTGATCTATGACCAAGGGGTGACCTTGCTCGATACCTGGAGGGCGTTGGAGGGTCTGGTGGACGAGGGCAGGTGCAAGGCCATTGGGTTATCCGACGTCAATCTGGAAAAGGTGAAGGAGATCTTTGCCGCCGCGAGGATCAAGCCTGCGGTCGTGCACGTCGAATCCCATCCTTATCTCCCGCAATGGGACCTCCTCGACTTTTGCAGGAAGCATGGCATCGTGCTGCAGGCGTTCGCGCCGCTGGGGCATAACAGCGAGCCCAATCTGCTGGAAGATCCTGTCATCACCGCTATCGCCCGGCGGGTCAACCAGACCCCGGCGCAAGTCTTGCTCGCCTGGGCCATCCAACGCGGGACGGCCCTCCTGACCACCTCGAAGACCCCCGGCCGCATCAAGGAGAACTTTGAGGTCTCCACCATTCCCGACGACGCCATGCGGGAGATCAGCGAAGGAATCAAAACGCGGGTCAGGTTTAATGCCGTTGTGGAGACCGGCGTTCCCGGGTTTATTCCGAGAGGAAAGTCAGGTTAGACAACCATTGCTCCAACCGGCAAAAGGTGTAGGTGCATGTTTACAGAGCTTGACCAGTCACCGGAGCCAGCCGCCATCACCATCCCGATGCATCGGGATTCCGCTGTCGCGGTTCACCCCACGAGTCGGTCCCGACGCTTCGGGACAATCGCGCGATTTCTGCGTTAGACCGCTTCACAGCCCCATCGGGGCGACACATTGATAGCCCAGAGCAACGCCCTGGGTAAGCGCCCCCCAAAAATCTCCTCGCTTTTGTCCGCCACCCGCCAGAGGGTGGCGGACAAAAGCGAGCCCGCCGTTCCAGGCTAGACATCCCGGCACCTCAGACCTACTCTCGCTCCATTATAAAGCCGTGGCCCAAGCACTCGCCGGAGTCCCGATGCGGCATCGGGATTGCCACCTTCGGTTCACGCTTGAACCTGCGGGTTCACTCCCGCGTGGCTCAGCTTTCGTCGGCCACTTGGACACACTTATGAAATCAACGGTCTCAAAATACGGATGTTTGATGTATCTTGGTGGTATTATTACTGGCATTGGATTAGGGTTTGCTATCACCGACTCATTGTTAGTTCCAGCAGGTCACAGTGATGAGTTTCGCAACTGGTTTCATGGATGGTTTGTTACTTGTTCGGCTTCCGCCATTAATGCCGGAATTCTCATTTCAAGTTTTGCATGGCGGAATCGAAGCAAGCCGACTTTATGAGTGTGACAACGATGCGGCCTATGACCATGTCGACTCTTAACTAGCTGGAAACGTGAAATGTTGATATTCAAATAGTTATGAATTTCCAGCTTCTTTCGCCATTGCCCCGCCTCGGTCGCGGTTGGTGGGCTAACGAGTCGCCGAAGCCTGTAAACGCCGTTGGCGCTGATGGCCACCATGCCGCGGTTTCCGCTGTCGCGGGATTTCCACGTTAGGCAACATTCACGATTTAAGGCTGGAGAAATCAACATGAAAGGCGAAGAGAAGATACCTCGATGGGTGCTTCACGCCATTGAGCAGCATCTTGGTGATTGTGAGTTCAGGCTTCGCCGACAGTCGAAGAACCCGGAAACCACGTCAGCCTATTTTCTACGAGAGAACGCCAAACAGTTGCTTTGGCTTCGAGAGCTGGTGCGAGCGCACGGCAAGATTAAGACAGAGTTCTGGTATGATTTGCCGCCTTATGCAGCCAAGAAGCCCAAGAACATCAAGTTGCAACTTGGCATCGTTGACAGTGATGCCTAAGTCGCCGGTGCCAACCGCCGTTGGCGCTGATGGCCATCGTGCCACGGTTTCCACTCTTGCAGTCCACGCCACCAATACGGCGCGGCTCAGCCGCCGCCCCGCCGTTTTCCCGCCACGGATTCATAAACCGCATTCACGGTCTGCCGGTAATGCGCTTCCGTGTACTGCGTCGCGATGCGTTGCGATGCCGCCCGGCCCTTTTCCACAATGATCTTCCGGTCGCGGTCGAGGGCCAGGATGACCTCTGCAATCTCCGCCGCCATCCGCCCGGGCGTCGTGACGGGTATCTTGTAACCGCACGCTTCCGTCACCGTCAGCCGCGGCCCGCCGTTGTCCGCCACCACCGGCACCGCCCCGGCCAGCATCGCTTCCATCATCGTCAGCCCCACCGTCTCGCGCATGCTCGGCAGCAGAAAAATATGCGTGTCGCCCAGTTCCCGCTGATAATCCTCCCGGCTCATGCCGCCGCTGAACTTGATTTCATTCACCAGCCCCAGCTTCACCGCCAGCTTTTTCAGATGCGGAATCTCCGGCCCGCCTGCGCCCAGGTGATAGCAGAACGGCACCCCCTTTTTTTTGACCAGCGCCAGCGCCTGGAACGCCAGCGCCACGCATTTTTGACCGCCCAGATGCCCCGCCACGTACAAACGCAGCGGGCCGTCCACCTTTTTCCCCGGCACAAACCGGGTGAATCCCGCCTGCATTTCGGCCGTGTAAAACCCCGGCGATAATCGCGAGCTGCCCGCCGCCGAACCGCGAAAACCGGCCATCAATGCTTCCGCCTCTTCCGTGATCGCGAAAACATGATCCGCCTTCCGCACGCTCCGCCGCACCGCCGTCGACCACCGGGAAATCGCGTTGTGAGCTTTTCGCGCCAGCTCAAACGCCGCCCCCGGGCCGCTCAGCAGCGGGAACAGCCGGAAGGGAAACGGCTCGTTGCCGCACAGCGGCCCGTACACGAACGGAATCCCCAGCCGCCACATCGGCGAAGCCACCCGCGAGGTGGTGTAAGTCAGATGATGAACGAGGTCGAATTTTTCCCGGCGATGCAGTTCGCGCGCCACATTGAGCGAGTCGGCCACAAAATCCATGTACTCGAACCAGCCTTGGATGCGCGCGCGCATCCGGTTCGGATGCCAGGGTTTGACCTTGCCCGCATAAAAATACCGGACGCCCGGCGGCACCAACCCCGCCGCCGCCCGTTCCATGTCCGGCCGGTCGCGGCTCGTCGTGATGACGCATATTTCATGGTCACGCGCCAGGCACTTGACCGCCATGCTCCCAAAATGGCTCTCGGAGCCGAGATACGGATTGCAGGCGATGGCGGAGATCAGGACTTTCACCGGCCACATTCAACCAGACCGGTGCTTCCCGCCGCAACCGCCTTTTGTTTGAAACGAAAAATATATTCCCCCGGGAAATGCAGAGTATGGCAGTTGAACTTAATATTGGCGCAGCGGCAGGTAGGGCGCGTCGCTCCGCGCGCGCCGCTGTTGCAACGAATGCGCCCTGGTTCACCGCGACGGCACCCAGAAGTGACGCGCCCTGCCTGGGCCGATCTTGCCAGGAACTGCAATATTGATTTGTCCCACCATTTCATTGGCTAAACCACCTTGCTCCATCTTCATTTGTTGGATGAACAAACATCGCTTTTAATGTTCCACGACTACTTCCTCACAAAAACCAGTTCCCCGTCCTTCACCGTCACCTTGATTTTATCGCCCGGCTTGAATTCGCCTTCCAGCAATTTCATCGACAGCGGATTAAGCAGATGTTCCTGCACCGCGCGCTTGAGCGGACGCGCGCCAAACTGCGGATCGTAGCCCTCCTTGGCAATGAGCAGCTTCGCCGCCTTGTCCACGTCCAGCGTGAGGTTCTGCTGCGCCAGCCGTTTCTCCAGCCGCACCAGTTGGGCGTCCACGATCTGCGCCAGCTCCTCCTCGTCCAGGCTTTGGAAAATGATGACGTCGTCCACGCGGTTCAGGAATTCCGGGCGGAAATGCTTTTTCAACTCCGCCAGCACCTTGTCTTCCATCGCCTGATGCGACGCCTTGTCCGTGTGGCCGTCCAGGAAATATTCCTGGATGATCGGCGAGCCCAGGTTGCTCGTCATGATGACGATGGTGTTCTTGAAATCCACCGTGCGCCCCTGCCCGTCCGTCAGCCGCCCGTCATCCAGCACCTGCAACAGCACATTGAACACGTCCGGATGCGCCTTCTCGATCTCGTCGAACAGCACCACGGAATACGGCCGCCGCCGCACCGCCTCGCTCAACTGTCCGCCTTCATCGTACCCCACGTAGCCCGGCGGCGCGCCCACCAGCCGCGAGACCGCGTGCTTCTCCATGTATTCGCTCATGTCGATCCGCACCATCGCGTTCTCGTCATCAAATAAAAATTCCGCCAGCGCCCGCGCCGTCTCCGTCTTGCCCACGCCCGTGGGTCCGAGAAAAATGAACGAGCCGATGGGCCGGTTCGGGTCGCCCAGGCCGGACCGCGCGCGGCGGACGGCATTCGCCACCGCCTTGATCGCCGCCTGCTGCCCGATGACCCGCTGCGCCAGCCGCTCCTCCATCTTCACCAGCTTGTCCCGCTCGCCCTCCAGCATCCGCGAAACCGGGATATGCGTCCACGCCGCCACCACGCGCGCAATGTCCTCGTCCGTGACCTCCTGCCGCAGCAAGGTGGCGCGCGTCGTCTGCGCCGACTGCTTTTCAATGGCCGCCAGCTTCTTTTCCAGGTCGGGAATCTTCCCGTACTGCGTTTGCGCCGCCAGGTTCAAATCGCCTTTGCGCTGCGCCTGTTCAAGCTCCAGCTTCGCCTGCTCCAGTTGCTGCTGGACGATGCTCACCGCGTTCACCGCCGCCTTTTCATTCTGCCATTGCGCCGTGAGCGCCTTGGATTTCTCCTTCAGGTTCGCCAGTTCGCCCTCGATCTTTTTCAACCGCTCCTTGCTCGCGGAATCCTTCTCCTTCGCCAGCGACATGCGCTCGATCTCCAGTTGCAGTATCTGCCGGTCGAGCTGGTCCAGTTCCGTCGGCTTGGAATCCAGCTCCATCTTGATGCGCGAGGCCGCCTCGTCCACCAGATCAATCGCCTTGTCCGGCAGGAACCGGTCCGTGATGTAGCGGTTCGACAGGGTCGCCGCCGCCACCAGCGCCGCATCCTGGATGCGCACGCCGTGGTGGACCTCGTAACGCTCCTTCAGCCCGCGCAGAATCGCGATGGTCGCCTCCACCGTCGGCTCCGCCACCTGCACCGGCTGGAAACGCCGCTCCAGCGCCGGGTCTTTCTCGATGTATTTCCGGTATTCATCCAGCGTCGTCGCGCCCACGCACCGCAGTTCGCCGCGCGCGAGCTGCGGCTTCATGATGTTCGCCGCGTCCGCCGCGCCTTCCGCCGCGCCCGCGCCGACCAGCGTGTGCAATTCATCCACGAACAAAATAATCTTACCCTCGCTCGCCGCGATCTCCTTCAGAAACGCCTTGAGCCGGTCCTCGAATTCGCCGCGAAACTTCGCCCCCGCGATCATCGCCCCCAGATCCATCGCCACCAACCGCTTGTTTTTGAGCGACTCCGGCACGTCCCCGCTCACGATACGCCGGGCCAGGCCTTCGGCGATCGCCGTCTTGCCCACCCCTGGCTCGCCGATGAGCACCGGATTGTTTTTTGTGCGCCGCGTCAGCACCTGCATCACCCGGCGGATCTCCTCGTCCCGGCCGATGACCGGGTCGATCTTCCCCTGCTTGGCCAGCGCCGTCAGGTCCCGGCCATATTTATCCAGCGCCTGAAATTTGGCCTCCGGATTCTCATCCGTCACCCGCTGATTGCCGCGCAATTCCGCGAGCGCCTTTAAGACCGCCTCCCGCTTGAGACCGTGTTTGGCGAAAATCTTTTTGAGCGCCGCCCCGCCGCCATCCAGCAGGCCCAGCAGCAGATGCTCCGTGCTGACGTATTCATCCTTGAGTTTCTTCGCCTCGGCGTGCGCCGCCTCCAGCGACTTCCGCAAATCATTGCCCGCATACGGCTCGCCCCCGCCCTGCACCTTGTAGCGCCGGGCGATCTCCGCCTCCAGATCCGGTTTCAACTTGGCCACCGGCACCCCGAGGCGCTCCAGCAGGTCGGGGATCAGGCTCTCGGTCTGGCCGATCAACGCCAGCGCGAGATGCTCGCCATCGATTTCCTGATGCGAATGCGCGCGCGCCAGTTGCTGCGCCGCTTGCAAGGCTTCCTGTGACTTCTGCGTTAACTTGTCTGCTTCCATAACTCAAACATTAACCCAAGGCGGGAACGATGCAAAGATGCGAATTCACATCCGATTCATCTTGCCGCGGTCCCGCCACCAGCGCCAACCCCCACACATCAAAACGAGGCTTGCAAAGCCTTTCCCTTTCCACTTACCTGACTAAATCTTATGGGGTTGCTGACATCTTCCGGGATCGGAGCAATGCCATGTCGCACCAGCCATGAAATTCCAACCCGCGCCACTCCAGCGTTCCATCCGCCTGCCGGCACTCCCCTTTGGTCTTCCCGGGTTGCTGGCCATCCTGTTGGGACTGCTGACGATTGCACTGTATTGGCCGGTCACCAGCAATGACTTCGTCAACCTCGACGACAATCTCTATGTCCAGTCGAATGTCCAGGTTCAGCAGGGGCTGACCTGGGAAAACCTTAAATGGGCTTTCACCCACGTCGTTAGCGGCAACTGGCATCCGCTGACCATGCTGTCCCACATGCTCGACTGCCAGCTCTATGGCCTGAAGCCCTGGGGGCATCACCTGACCAGCCTGCTGTTTCATGCCGCCGACTCCGCGCTGCTGCTGCTGTTGTTGCAACGCCTGACCGGGGCGGTTTGGCGCAGCCTCTTCGTGGCGGCCCTGTTTGCCGTCCATCCGCTGCATGTCGAATCCGTCGCGTGGGTGGCGGAAAGAAAAGACGTTTTGAGCGCGTTTTTTGGATTTCTCACCCTGCTGTTTTACGTCCGCTACGTCCGGGCAAACACCCCCGCCAACACGGAATCCGAACCGGCGCAATCCGGTGTCTCCTTTCATCGTTCACGCGATTACTGGCTCGCCTGCTTTTGTTTCGCCCTGGGCTTGCTTAGCAAGCCGATGCTGGTCACCTGGCCCTTTGTCCTGTTGTTGCTGGATTATTGGCCGCTGGGCCGTTTTCAACCCGGACATCTCCGTCCGTTGGTCTGGGAAAAAATTCCTTTTTTCTGCCTGGCCCTGGCTTCCTGCGCGGCCACTTTCCTCGCGCAGAAATTGGCCGGGGCGGTGCAATCGCTGGACCTTCTGCCGCTCGCCACGCGGCTGGAAAATGCGGGTATTTCGTATTGCCGTTACGTTCTGAAAATCGTCTGGCCGGCAGATCTGGCGGTTTATTACCCCTATCCCCGATACTGGCCGCTGCCATGGGTGCTGCTGGCGGTGATTGTGCTGGCGGGTTGCACCCTGTTGCTCTGGTCCAGGCGCCGGCGCCATCCCTATGCGTTGATGGGCTGGCTTTGGTTTGTGGGCACGCTGGTACCGGTGATCGGCGTGATCCAGGTCGGCGCCCAGTCACTGGCTGATCGTTACACCTATATCCCGTCGGTGGGCCTGTTCATTTTGATTTGCTGGGGAACCCATGCCTTGACCCGGCGCTGGCCGCATCGAGCTATGACTCTGTCGGTGGCGGGTGCCGCTGTGATCATTCTTTTTGCCGGCGCCACCCGCCGGCAGATTGGCTGTTGGAAGAACAGTGTGACGCTTTACCGGCATACGATCGCGATCACCACCGGCAATCCCCTCCCGCACAACAACCTTGCCAGTGTCTATGTTGAGCAGGGGCAGACCAATGCCGCCATCGCCGAGTATCAGGAAGTCTTGCGGATCAATTCCAACCTTGCCTCCCCGCACCTGAACCTTGGCAACCTGCTCGCCATGCAAGGGCTTACCAACCAAGCCCTCGGTGAACTCCAAAAAGCCGTCCAATTGGAACCCGCCAACGACCACGCCCGCTGTTGTTACGGCCGCCTGCTGCTCAAGAGCGGGCAAACCGATGCGGGCATCAGCCAGTACATGGCCGCCGTGCATTTCCAGACCAACGACCCGGCCTCCCGCTCGGCCCTGGCCAATCTGCTGGTCGAGAGCGGCCTGATCGCCGCCGCCATTGACCAGTTGCAGTCTGCCATTCAGATGACGCCGGCCAATCCGGAACTCCACTACCAGCTTGGCAACCTGCTCCTTGGCCGCGGTCAATACGATGACGCCATCGCCCAGTTCCGGGAAACCATCCGACTCAAACCCGATTCCTTCGAGGCCCATAACAACCTCGCCAGCCTGCTCTCAAAAAAAGGCCCGCTGGACCAGGCCATCGGCGATTTTCAAGAATCCATCCGCCTGAAACCTGACGATGCCGATCCTCATTACAACCTGGGCGCCCTCTACCTCAAGCAAGGCCGGGCCGACGAGGCGGCGGCGGAATTCCAAACCGTCGTCCGTCTCGCTCCGAAATACGCACCGGCCCGCTATTACCTGGGCACTATCCTCATCCGGAAAGGTCAGGCGGATGCGGCCATCACCCAGCTTCAGGAAGCCATCCGCCTGAAGCCCGATTACGCTCTCGCGCACAACAAGCTCGGCATCGCCTTGGGCTCGGCCGGACATCTCAATGAAGCGATTGCCGAGTTTCAAGCGGCCATCCGCCTCAACCCGGATTACGCCGAAGCCAATACCAACCTCGCCATCGCCCTTAAAATGCAGGCCGCCGCCGGCCATTAAATCCTGCGGAAAATTTGGGCCTCGACTTTTACGCCGATAAGCCCGTTAATCATCACATTACTCGGGTAAAGCATTTCATCATTTATGAACACCAAACGGCGGGGCGTTAAATGGATTGGGCAACTTCACCTGCTGATGGTCGCTCTCGTGGCCGGCTTGGGACTTTCGGCCGTAGCGCAGGGAACGTTTTTTTTTCCAACCCTGCCTTTTTCCAATGATTTTGACGATCAGGTCACCCTCGGCTCGCCTGCACCCACGGATCCCATCATCGCACATGGTTCACTTTCCAACGCGACCTTCCAAGCCGGTGAACCCTATATTGATGGCGTTTCCAGCGGCCAAACCGTGTGGGGAACCTGGGTCGCCCCGTCCAACGGCATCGTCACCCTTGGCGTCGAGGCTGAAACCTTCAGTCCCCTGCTCGGCGTCTATGCCGGACCGGTTCAGCCTTTCGGAGCCTTCCCTCCCCAAGCTCCCGGCCTTTTCACCAGTCTTTCGCTCGTCGCCAGTAACAACTATTTGGTCTGCTATGAAGACGGGGTTTGCGGCTGCCACTGGCGTGAACGCAACTCGATCTCCTTTCACGTCGTGCGCGGCCAGGACTATTCAATCTGCGTGGACTCGGCCATCATCACGGATGCCTACATGGACCAAACCATCCACCCGCTGCCACCCATCCTGCTGCTCCCGCCCACACCGTCAACCCCCAGACCTGTCCGCAGTTTGGGCACCCCGGTCTTCACCACCAATGTTCCGCCCGGCGGCGATTTCATTTTGGATCTGCATTTCACCCCTGCACCGGCCAATGATAATTTTGCCAACCGTATCAAGCTCTCCGGCACCCGGATTTCCACCTTCGCCTCAAATGCCGGCGCCACCAAGGAATCGGGCGAGACCAACCACCTCGGCAATCCCGGCGGGAGTTCCGTCTGGTATTCTTGGACCGCCCCGGCTTCCGGCCGCGTGACCATTTCCACCAATCAAGTCCCGCAATACGCCCCACCAACTTCAACGGGTGGTGGCGGCAGTGGCGTGATCACTATCGGCGTCGGTGACCCGCAGCCGCCCACCTGCGGTGCTGAAATCGACCAAAATCCGCCCCCGGTCTTTTATCCCGTCTTCGCCGCCTACACCGGGACGTCCGTGGCTTCCTTGACCCCGGCGAACACGTTGCCCATGCAACTCGCCGCGTTCCCCAATGCCGTGGAATTTGACGTGGTCAAAGGCCAGACCTATCAGCTCGCCTTTGATGGCAATCAGGGCACCACCGGCCAAATCCCGCTCTGTCTCGCCCTGACCACACCGCCGCCCAACGCCGATTCCCAACATGCCATCAAGCTGCACGGGGTCAGCGTATACGCCACCGGATATAATGCCGGCATCTCCGGTTCACCCGCCAAATTAATCAGCCCCGGTGTTCCCCTGCCTCCGCCTCCTCCCATCAAGTTTCCGTTGGATCGCCAGGCTCTCCCATTGGTTTCATCCTATATCCCAAAAGCCGCCTGGTGGTCATGGACCGCTCCGGTCAGCGGACCCGTTACGATTGATTTGACCGGCAGTGATTATTCGTTCCCGATAGGGGTCTTCCCGATGGCGTCTCCCGGAGTAGTTGAAGTGGCCCACGCCGGTTTCGGCAATGTTTCCTTTGAGGCGGTACAAGGCCGGACCTATCAGATTGCCGTGTACGATTACCAAGGTTTGACGGGTGAGATTAAGCTGAGTTTACAGGCTCCCATCATTGATCTGCCCGCAAGCAATGTCCTCCGCCTGGGCCGGACGGCCATCCTCACTTACAAATCCGCTCCCAAGGAAATCGTTGCGCTCTTATATTCCACCGACAACCAAAACTGGCAAATCGTCCAGACCACCCCCGCTTCCGGCAAATCCGTGCTGTTCGTCGTCAAGCAGCCGCCCACTCCTTCCGGCCCCTATTATCGCGCCATCATTTTCGACCGGACGAACTAACCACCGGACGGTCGCCGCGCCGTTTGCATCCGCGCATTGTCTTCACGCGCATCCTGACCCTGCCCGATGAACCCTGAGGCTGGGTTTGGAGTTCCGCCTTTAGGCGGTTCGGGACATTCGCCCACCTGGGCCGCCTAAAGGCGGAACTCCAAACGGGGGCCTTGCCAGGATGCGCCCATTGTCTTCCGCCGTGACATTGCCGAACACGTGGCGGGCTGCTAACTTTACCGCGATGCCGGACATCGTCCTCACCACGCTCAATGCGAAGTACAGCCACGCCGCGTTCGGGCTGCGCTATCTCTTCGCCAACCTGGGCGAACTGCAGCCGCGCGCCGTCATCGCCGAGTTCGACATCAATCTCCGCCCGCTGGACATCGCCGAGGCGCTGCTCGCCCGCGAACCGCGCGTCATCGGCTTCGGCGTTTACATCTGGAACGTCACCGAGACCACCGAAGTCATCACCGCCATCAGGCGCGTCCGCCCGGACATCAAAATCATCCTCGGCGGCCCCGAGGTCAGCTACGAGACCGCCGGCCAGCGCATCGTCGAGCTCGCCGACCACGTCATCACCGGCGAGGCCGACCTGAAATTCGCCGAAGTTTGCCGGGTCTTGCTTGCTCCTGTAGTGGCAGGCATCCTGCCTGCCGTAGAGCCGGGCTTCCAGCCCGGCGGAACCGGCGTGGAAAGCCAGAGGCGCATCGGGGATATTAAACCCGCGGAAATTTCGAACGCTAATCCGGGCGGCAGGATGCCGCCCTCTACGGCAGGCAGGATGCCTGCCACTACGCTGCCCAAAATCATCCCGGCCGAACTGCCGGAATTTTCCCGCCTCGCCCTGCCCTACGATTATTACACCGCGGCCGACCTCGCCCACCGCATCATCTACGTCGAGGCCTCGCGCGGCTGCCCGTTCACCTGTGAGTTCTGCCTGTCCTCCCTCGACATTCCCGTGCGCCAGGTGCCGCTGGATAAATTTCTCGCCGCCATGCAAAAACTGCTGGATCGCGGCCTGAAACAGTTCAAGTTCGTGGACCGCACCTTCAACCTCAACGTCCCCACGAGCCGGGCCATCCTCGAATTTTTCCTCGCGCGCCACCAGCCCGGCCACTTCTATCACTTCGAGATGGTCCCGGACCGCCTGCCCGCTGAACTGCGCACGGTCATCGCCAAATTTCCGCCCGGGGCGCTGCAGTTCGAAGTCGGCATCCAGACCTTCAACCCCGAAGTCGGCGCGCTCATCAGCCGCCGTCAGAATTACGACCGGCTCGCGGAGAACTTCCATTTCCTGCGCCAGGAAACCGGCGTGCACATCCATGCGGATCTGATCATCGGCCTGCCCGGCGAAACCGTGGACGGTTTTGCCACCGGCTTCGACCGGCTCATCGCGCTCGGTCCGCAGGAAATCCAGGTGGGCATCCTCAAACGTCTGCGCGGCACGCCCATCATCCGCCATGACCAGGAATGGCAGATGATCTACAACGCGCATCCGCCCTACGAGATCCTGCAAAACAAGCTGATTGATTTTGCCACCATGCAACGCCTGCGCCGCTTCGCAAAATATTGGGATCTGGTTGGCAACAGCGGAAATTTTGTCGAGACCACCCCGTTGCTCTGGGGGCAAGTTGGAGTTCCGCCTTTAGGCGGCAGGGACGCAGGGATTCCCCCCGGGCCGCCTAAAGGCGGGACTCCAAACCTGTCGCCGTTTCATGCCCTGCTCCGCTTCAGTGACTGGCTTTACGCGCAGCTCGGCCGCACGGACACCATCGCCCTGGCGCGGCTCGCGGAAAAGCTGTTTGAATTCATCACCGTCGAAGTAAAAGTCGAAAAACGACTCGCCGCCGAAACCCTGTGGCGCGACTGGCAGCGCGGCGACCGTCGCGACCCGCCGGAGTTCATCCGTCCATTCCTCCCGGCGGAAAGCCTCGTCCGCCCGCGCACCGGCAAATCATCCCTGCCCAAACGCCAGGCCCGCCATCTCGCGGCCTGAAACATCCTATAGCCGTAAAATCTAATATTGGCACAGCGGCGGTAGGGCGCGTCGCTCCTGCCAGTCCGGCTCGGACCGCGCGCCGCTATTGCCAACCAACGCACGCTGATTCACCGCGACGGCGCGCAGAAATGACGTGCCCCGCCTGTGTGCCAAACTTGCCAAGAACCGCCATATCTGCCAGTTCACTGCCCCGAAATGATCCGGTAAAACCGCTGCGGAAAATTCGTCGCTGACAGGTCCCACAATTGATACTGGCCGCTTTGGTCCGCCACGGCATTCGTCACAAACTCCCACAAGATCGGCAACGCCAGGTTCGTCGCCGCATCGAGTTCATACGTCACCCCCGCCGAGCCGGTGCCGTTGAATAGAAAATTGCCGTCGGCGGTCTGTGCGAACGCGCCAAACTGCGGCAACGCCGTGGCCACCACGGACACCACTCCGCTGCTCAAACTGTTCGTGTTCCAAGCCAGCCCCACACCGAGCACTGGCAGCTTCACCAACGAGAAGGCTCCATTAATGGTGCCGGCGCTGAAGAGCCGGAACGTGTCACCCGCCGCCAGCGGCACGTCAAGGTTCGTGACCGTCAGCGTGCCGCCGAGTGTCAGCGTGCCGCTCACCACCAGTTCGTCGTTGATGATGGTCGAAGATTTGTCGATCTCAAACAGGCAGGCGCTGCCGGGCTGGAGCGTGACACTGCTGTTGACGGTGAGCACGCCGACCGACGGATTATCGTTGGTGTTGATGTTGCTGCCGCTGTTGTTGGTCAGCACGATGCCGGAATTGTTTCCCGGCGCGAGTGTCGCCCCGGACGGCAGCGTGACGGCGGAATTGATGGCGCCACGCCCGCCGAGCGTGGAGCTGCCGCTGATGGTCAATCCGCCCGCCGGCAGCGCCCCGTCCACGATCAGTTTCCCTCCCGCGAATGTGGTGCCGTTCGTATAGGTGTTGCTGCCCGCAAGGATCAACGTGCCCGCGCCCGATTTTGAAAGCGCGATCGGCGATCCGTTGGTGGCCGGCGCCGCCACAATGGGGCCGATCACCAGGTGATTCCCCGCGCCGGTGAAATAGTACGTGCGCGAGCCGATCAACGAACCGACATACATGTTGGTCCCGGTGAAAACGATCAGCCCGGCATCCGACTGGACCGTGTGCGAATTGCCGCCGACGTTGATGAGGATGTTGCCGTTGATGACGTTGGTGCCCGCGATGTTTTCGATGGTCACGACCCCGTTGTTCCGGCAGGTCGCGCTGATGGCCGCCCCGATGTTGATGCTCCCCGCCGAACCGTCGAGCTGCAACGTGGATGACCCGCTGTTGTTGTTGCGGATCTGCAGCAGCGTCGCATTGCCGAGCGCGCCCGGTCCGGCCAGCCGCGTGGTGCCGTCATTGACGGAAGTGCTGCCGGTGTCAATGTTCACCGTGCCGGACAGCGAATTATTGCCCGCCAGGATCAGCGTGCCCGGCCCGCTCTTCGTATAGCCGTTCGTCCCGGCCACGGGCGCGGCGAGGGTCGCCGTGTTGGTCACGACGATGCTCGGCGAGGTGGCGCTGCCCGAGTTCAATGTGAGCGTGGTCCCGCTGCCGTTGGTCACCGTCCAGTTCTGGCTGCCGGAAGTGTCGCTGAACCGCAGCGTCCCGATCGTGCGCGAGGTGTCGAGCGTCACCGTGCGGTTGGCCCCGATGTTGATGGTGCTGAAGTTCGCCGTCTGGCCCGCCCCGGAGGCGACCAGGTTCCCGCTCCACCGGTTCGTTTCGCCCCAGTTCGCGCTCGCATCCGAGATCCACGTCCCGCTGCCGCTCAAGGTGGTCACGACCACTGAAAACAGCGCATAGCCGTTCTGCCCGGCCGCATCCGTGGCCGTCACTGTGAAATAATTCGTCCCGCCGTCGGCCGATGTCGGCGCACCCGTCATCACGCCGTTGGCCGCGATGTTCAACCACGCCGGGCCGGTGGCCTTGCTGTACGTCAGCGTGTCGCCCGGGTCCGCATCCGTGGCCGCGCCGGTCAGCACGTTGCTGTATAAAATTCCTTCCGTCGCCGTGCCGCGCGCCATGAAGCTGTTCGTGAACTGCGGCGGCGTGTTCGTCTGCAGCGCCGCAATCTGCGCCGCCGACAGCGCGTAGTCAGTGACCAGCACCTCGTCCATCGCGCCCCGGAACAGCGGATCCGTGTAAAACTGGCTCTTGCCCAGATAATCCACCCGCGGCGCAAAGCTCGCGGGCGTGATGCTCATCCCCGTATTGGATGCCGCCAGCACGCCGTTGACGTAAATTTTTGCCGTGGTGCCGCTCAGCGTGACCGCCACGTGCTGCCACTGGTTCTGTGCCAGCGCGCTCGTCTCCACCCGCTGCTCCGCGCCGCCATTGGCGATGGCGAAGCGCAGCGTTGCGCTGCCTGAACTCGGCGTGAGAAACATGTAATGCGTCGTGCTGTTGCCAAAATCGAAGATCCGCTGCCAGTTCACGCCCCCGCCCCAGTTGATCCACGCGGCGAACGTGAACGCGTTGTTGGTCGCCACGTTCGGCGGCAGCGTCACCACCGTGTTCGTGCCGTCGAACACGATCGCCTGCCCCGCATGGCCGTTCGTGTAGGCCGGGCAGCCGGCCGTGATGCCGTTGTTGCCATAGCCGGAGCTGTCGAGCGTGTTCGTCTCGAAGCGGAGCTGCGTGAAGCAGCGCGTGCCGTTACCTGGCAACGCCTGCACATACCCGATGGGCGATGGCTCGTCCCGGTACGACACCCCGGCGGCGGTGATCACGCCGTTCGTATCCACCACCGAACGCACGTTCTCCACCCAGTTATAGAGCGCATACCGTTCCACGAACGGCGTCGTGTCCAGCATGTTGATCATCGCTGCAATCGCCGCCTGCTGCTGCGCGAAGGTCGGGTCGCCGCACGTCGTCCAGTTCGCGCCGTTGTTCCATTCAGTGAGCCAGATCGGACGCTTGGTCTGGTCGTACGTCGCCTTCAGAAAATTATAGAGCTGCGTTGCCGCGGCGGACGGGTTGCTCGGGTCGACGCACTGGTAATAATGAATCGGCACGAAGTCCACCCGCAGGTTGGCCGCGTCCGCCTGCGCGATGAAGGGATACAGCCAGCTGCTCCGCCCGCCATCGGTCACCGCCGGCGAACCCACCCGCAAACCCGTGCCCAGCAGGTCCGGCCACGAATAGATGGCGTCGCCCACCGCGAGGTTCGCCTGGCTGGTGTTGTCCGGCTCGTTGTAGCCCAGCACCGTGTTCACGCCCAGCGTCTGCCAGTTCTGCGACAGGCCGGGCCAGTAACGCGTCTGCCGGATCGCCACGTATTCCTGGTCGCGGGTCGAGTTCTGGTCGATGTTCCAGTCGTAGGTCCAGCGGATGTTGAGCAGGCTGTTGCCCGGATTGCCCGCGATGCCCTTCTTGCTCGTCCAGCGCCACGGCATGACATAGACGAAGCGCACGCTGTGGTCGAATTCCGGCGGCAGCACGCTCACCTCCAGGTCGCCGTCCTGCGCCACGTAGGATTTGCTGATGCCCG
Organism: Verrucomicrobiia bacterium; assembly: GCA_031290985.1. Classification (GTDB taxonomy): domain Bacteria; phylum Verrucomicrobiota; class Verrucomicrobiia; order Limisphaerales; family UBA11358; genus UBA11358. The sequence continues at coordinate 18,568 of JARLJW010000009.1, forward strand.
TGCCGTTCTCCGTCTGCGCCAGCACGGCCACATACCCGCGTTTCAGCCGGAACGAGCTGATGTTTGCGTACATCACCCCGAGGCCGCTCTTGTAATAGGTATATTGCCCCAGCGTCATCGACTGCCCGTTGAAGTACGGCGCGCTGTACACGGTCAGCGGCTGAAACGAGGACGGGTGCGGCACCACGATCGCCCCCATCGCATACTCGACCACGCGGCAGTTGCTGTCCGCCACCGCCGCCGCCCCGCTGATGCGCACCTGCCCGAGATACGTCGACACGACCACCGAGGGCTTGATGCCCGGCAGCACCAGGAAAGCATCCACCGAGTTGAGGTTGATGAGGCAGCCCGACAGCGGGGCGTTCGTGCCGGTCACGCGCAACTCACACCGGTTGCTCATCGTCACCGTCGTGTTCACCAGGTTTGTGTAGATCTGGACGCCGTTGGTGAGGGTCAGCGTTTGCGCGGAGGCCGCCATATTCCCCAGCCAGAAAAATGCCGCCGCGAGCAGGTAAAAAAATGGGCCGCGCTTAAAACTCATGTGAATTATTAGTAAATTATCACGAAACCAACCGGTCAACCATCACTCGAACGGGTAAAAAAATTTGGCCGGACAATACCGTTCTAAGGCATGCGGATGACATAAAATTGCCACAAGTTGGTTGGGTTCAGACCGTTGGTTACCATGAAATTGCCATTACTGTCACAGACGCCGGTGCCGATCACCGGCCAGTTGGTGAACGGCATCGTCAAATTGGTCGCGGCCAGGATGGAAAACCCGTAACCCGCCGCACCGCCGCCGCCGGAGAACACCAGGTTCGTGCCCGCGAGCGCCACACCACCCACGCGCGGCTGCACGGTGCCCAGCGCCACCGCCAGCGTGCCGTTCACCGCGAGGTTGCTGGTGTTCCAGAGCAGGTTTGTGCCCGGCGTCGCGGGTGTCAGCCCGGTGATGAAGCCCTTGTAATTCGTCGCGGCAAAAAGCTTGAAGCTGTCGCCCGCCGTGATGGGGTCGCCGGCCGACACCAGTTGCAGCGGCCCGCCGAACACCAGCGTGCTGACGCCTTTCACGTTGTCATTCGTCAACCCCCCGCCGGATTTGTTCAGCCGGATCACGAACGCCCCGTTGTTCGTCAGCGCATTGTTGATCGTCAGCGTGCCGATGGTGCCGTTGCCCGGCGACAAGGTGGCGCCGGCAGCGATGGTCACCGGCCCGGCGATGGTCCCCCGCCCGCTCAACGTGCCACCACTGATCGTTGTTGAGCCGGTGTAAGTATTGACGCCATTCAAAGTCAGCGCGCCGGCATTGCTCTTGACCAGGCTCACCGCAAAACCGTTGGCGTTGCTGATGCTGCCGGACACGACGAAGCCGCCCGGGCCCATGAACGTCAGCGTGCGCGCATTCGGCACCGATGGCGCGCTCGCCGGGATCAAGCCGGACAAGGTCAAGGTGCCGGCCTCCGAATCGAACCAGTACAGGCCGCCGCCCGAGGCCAAAATAAAATTTCCCGCCAGCGTGTTGCTCCCGGAAAGATTCTGGATCGAGATGACGGCGGCGTTGCGCCCGGCCAGGCTGATGTCCTGCGCCACGGTGACATTGGCCGCCGAGCCGTCCAGTTGCAGCATGGAACTGCCGTTGTTGTTATTGCGCAGGTAAATTGGTGAAGCGACATTGGCCACGCTGGCGCCCTGGGCGATGCGCACCGCCCCGTCGCTCGCCGTGGTGCTCGCCGAGTCCACATACAACGTGCCGGAAAGTGAATTTGACCCGCTCAAAACCAGCGTGCCCGTGCCGCTCTTGGTGAAGCCGCTTGTGCCCGCCAGCGGCGCGGCGGTCGTCGCCGTGTTGGCAACGGCGATCAATGGCGAGGATGAATTATTATTCAATGTCAGCACGCTGCCCCCGGAGTTGGTGAGCGTCCAGTTTTGCGCCCCGCCGGCGTCGCCAAATTTCAAGGTGCCGATGTTGCGCGATGAATCCAGCGTCACCGTCCGGTCGGCGGATTTGTTGACCGTGCTGAAATCAGCCGTGAAGCCGGTGCCGTCGCCGATGAGTCCGCCGCTCCAGTTGCCGGCATCGCCCCAGTTTCCGTTCGCATCCACGTTCCACGCCCCGTTGTTGTTGGTGGATGAAACGCCCACAAACGCGGACAACGTCGTCGCCGCGCCGCCCACACCGGGGAACGTCAGGGTGACGGTTGAAGTTAAACTATTGGTGCCCCACGTGATCGCCGCCGCGGAATTGGAGGTTTGCAAGGTGCTTTTGGCCGGGAACCAGACCGCATAGCGCGGTGCCAGTTGGTTGTTTTCGACAAAGGAAAGTGCGTCCTCGGCTTCGCCAGCTTCGGAATAGCTCGGGCTGGTGCGGGTATAAGAAGTGTTGGCCACATAGTGGAAATATCCCGCCGGTCCGGCGGCCAGTCCATAACGGCCGGCCACGCAGACCCAGTTGTTGGTGACGTTCCGGGTCACGCCAGAAAAAGCCGCCAGCGAAGCCGAACCCCCGGCCCATTCCAGCAGACGCGTGCCGCCGCTCAGCGGATCATTTTCTATGCCGCAGATGAAACTCCCGCCGCTGGCGGCCGTCGAGCCGCTGTTCAGCCGGGGCACTTCGATGATCGCAAAGGATTCGCCCGTGCCCTTGATGTATTCCTCCGTGGTGCCCAGCGAACTGGAAATCTTTAGCTCGGCGTCAAAACCATTCACGTTGGTCGCGAGGCTCACCAGCGTGGCGGAGGTCGGATTGCCCAACGCGCCCAGACCGAGGATCCCCGGCAATCGCGGCGAGGAGATGAACGCATTCGTTGGCACCGCCAGCGCAGCCGGCTCGACCAGCGCCATGATGCGCGAACCGTTGTAGCTGACGGAGAACGTGCCAAACGCGCTGCGCTGCTCGATCACCTGCACATCCGAATTGGTCATCAAGCTGGCCCCGGGTGCCGTCATGGTGCCGGTGGGATGATCCGCCGTCGCCAGGTGCAGCCACGCGATGGCCGTGCGGCGCGCCTCGACCGCTTCGCGATAAAACAAAATCCCGCCGCCCACGCCCGCGCTGGTGCCGACAAATGTGCCGTCGCCGTTCACAATCTGATGGTAACGGACGCACTGCGATAGTTTATCATCCGCCCAGCGCGCCAGCGGGTCGTTGAAATGCGCCGCCATCCAGGTGATGAAGGAATTTTGTTCAAAATCGTGGACCGACCAGTCCACGCCGGCGGGATAGGCGAAGTCGCCGGAATCCATGAGCAGATTGTCCAGATTGTTCGTCCACACGGCCATGACATTGTGCTCGGCATACGGCTGAAGCTGGGTCGCGATGTTCGGGTTCGCCAGTTTCGCCATGAGCAATGAATCGCCCAGCGACATGCCGGCGACCATCTCATAGGTCGGATGATAAAACCCGTGGTTCTCCAGCGCGTAGCTGGGAAAGATCGTCACCGTCGAAACCCAGGCCGCCAGCGGATCGCCCGTGGTGTTCGGAGTGATGAGGTCGGACTGGGCGACCGTGTAGGTGTTGACCAGATAACTTTTCGCCGCCGAAAGCCAGTTGGCGGCATTGGCGTTGTTCGTCATCCACGCGGCGGCCAGCGCGAGGATGTTGCCGTCCCAGCCGTTTTCCTCCGCCTTCGTGTCGCCATCACTCAAGATGCGCGTGCAGGGCGAAATGCCCGCGCGATGCGTCGCCTCGCTGGCAATCACCGCCTGCACATCGGCGATGGTCTGCGCCGGCAGGTTGGATTGCACCAAGATACAAGCCAGGCCGAGCGAGCCCGCCCACTCCGCGCTTTGCCAATCCACGCCGCCTTGGGAAGTGCAAGTGGCCAGCGTGCCACTGCTCCAGCCCCATTTGCCGTTGTTGACCGTCTGCTTGCTGCCGGTCACGTGGGATTGCGCGGCATAATTCAAAGCCTGCGTGATGTGCGCGATACGCGTGGCGTTCGCCGGGTTGCCCGGCTGCGCATTGACCAGCACCGCATACGCCACCGCCACACCGCAATTGCCGCGGATGGCCCCGTTGCCGCTGTTGCCGCCATCCCCCCAGTAACCGGCGTTGGTCGGATACGCGCCGCCGGAGACGCTGTGCCAGATGGTTTCCCCGTAGGTCTCAAAATTGGTGAGGCACTGGAAATAAACCTGCTGGGAATTCGTCTGCGCGGAAACTTTCGCATCAGAACAGGCCAGCCACACGAACATGAACAGCAAAATGCGAAACGTTTGGCTCATCGGATTATTTCTGCAACCGGGGTACCGATCTCAAATACGTATAAATCAGCAATGCCGTTTGCGGAAAACCCGATGCACTCATCGTCATTTGACAGTAAGCAGGTTTGGAGTCTGTGCTCCAAAAACATCGCTCAAGTTGTCCTGGTAAAAATAAAACTGCTTCGTGGCATCCCAGCCATAAGTGATGTAGCGCATTTCCAAAGCCTTGATCCAGCGGCCAGACCCGTCAATAAAGACTTCATTGCCGCCGTCCGGCAGGCCGGAAGACTTGCTGCGATGCGCGGGCAGATTCGAGTAGCCACTCGGCGGGTCTTCACCAGCCACGCTGCTCCAACCGCCTGTATCCCGATGCAAGACCAGGTCGCCCGCCAGCATCCAATAAGGTTTTGCGGTCGCGGTCTTGACCGGGCTGGCGGCGACAAAGCTGGTGCCCAGATTGTTTTTCCAAGTCTTGAACCCGGCAAAGTACTGGTAACCCAAGGTCCACTGACCGCCATTCGCTGAATTGAAATTCGCCAATCCTGGGCGGTTGGGGCACGACCATGAATTAGCCACGCCATTCGTTGTAAGTCTCAAACCCACCGACGACCAAGTATCAAGGTTCACATTGTCGAGTTCAAACGGATGGTTTGGCTCGGTCCCGCCGTTTACTGTCCCGGTCGGAATCAAGGTATCCTTGTTGTCGCCCGCATACATGATGCTGGCAATACCAATCTGCCGCAGGTTGTTCAGGCAGGAAATACGCTTGGCACGCTCCTTGGCGCTCGCCAGCGCCGGCAGCAGCATCGCCGCCAGAATCGCAATGATGGCGATGACCACCAGCAATTCGATCAGCGTAAATCCGGCCGGCCTTCTGCTTTTCAATCGTGTCATAAAACTTGGGCTTTCAATCAGGATGCGGGGTGAAAGCTGTCTGTAACTTTCACCCCGCGCATGGTTATTTTCAATTACTCTTAAGGGTAAATCATGCGGTAGAACACCGCGCCGTTCGCGGGATTGAGCGCATTGGTCACCGAGTTCACCGTGTTGGCTCCCGGCACGTCCACCCAGTTGGTGTACAAGCCGGTGGCGAGCGAATTCGTCTGGACTTGCAGACGCCACCCGATGTGGTCGGCGGGCCAGCTCAATTCAAGCTTGCCGGCATTGACGACCGCGGTGAGGTTCGTCGGCGTGGGGTTGACTGGCGGCACCACCAGCAGACTGCCGGAACCCGCGATGAAGGACGGGCTGGTCGTGCTGTTATAAACTCCGGGCGACTGGCTGGCACCGGCCAGCACGAGCACACCCACGGTGTTCGTCACCGGGAAATCCAGTTGCAAAATCGCGCCGCTGGCCACCGTCACCGTGGAGTTGGTGGCGAGCGAGGGCGTGGCCAGTTCCAGTGTGCCGCCGTTGATGGTGGTGTTGCCGGTATACGTGTTCGTGCCGGTGAAGTTTTCCGTGCCGGAATCAAACACCAGCGCCACTTTGCCGGCCACCCCGCCGCTGAACGAGAGGGAATTGCCCGCGCCCAGGTCCAAGGTGAGCGTCTTCACCGTGGCCCCGCTGTTGGTCACGATGCCCAGGTTCGCCGGCGTGACGGTGTTTTTCAACCCCGCCAGTTGCTGGTTATATCCGTTCAGGTCAAAGTAGGTCGGCACCGTCGGGCTGCCGTTGCCGCCGATGTCCATGACGGCACTCGTCGCCACCCCGTTGTCGGCGCCAATGCTGGTCGTGTTGGCGCGCACCTGCATTTCCTGATAGCTGCCGCCGCCGGCGAAACGCACATTGCCGAAACGGACGCTGGTGACCACTCCCGGTGCCGAAATGGAACCGAGCACGCTGAGGTAACCGGAGATTGTGGGGCCGACAAAGTCGCCGCCATTGGCCGGCGCGGTCGCAAAGCTGAGCGGGCCGCTTACGGTGGTCACGGTGCCGTTGGTGTTGTCATTCACCATGATCAGACCGGTGGCAACCCCGGGTGAAACCGTGGTCGCATTGATCGCATTGGTGATGGTGACGCCCGTGCCCAATACAAATCGCCCCACGCCGCTCACCGTGGCCGTGGCCGCCGGTCCGAGCGCCCCGTTGGCATTGAGGCCGACGACCGCGCCGTTCAAGGTCAGGCCGCCGGTGAAGGTGTTGTTGGTGTTGAGCGTCAAGGTGCCGTTGCCGACCACGGTCAATGCCGCCGCGCCCGACACCGTGTTGCTCAGGGTCAGCGTCGCGCCGTTGTCCAGCCCGATGGTCGAGTCGGCGGCGAGCGCCACCGGAGCGGTTTCCACGGTGAGGCCGGCGGCACCTTTGCGCACCGCGCCGTTGCCGTCGCCGCTGCCGCTGAGCGTGAGCTCTTCGGCCAGATTGACGTTGGCGGTGATGTAAATTTGTCCGCCGCTGTTGACGGTCGTGCCGCTGTTGGTCGCGCCCAGCCCGGAACTGGTCGCCAGGAACACCCGGCCGTTGTTGATCACGGTGCTCCCGGTGTAATCGACGTTGGTCGAGGTCAGGGTCACGGAGCCGCTGCCGTCATAGCTCACCGTGCCGGTGCCGTGCAAATCGTTCGCCACGCCGATGCCGTCGCTGCGGTCAAAGGAAAGCGTGCCGTTGTTGGTCACCGGCCCCGTGCCGAGCGAACCCAGGGTGTCGCCGGCACCGATTTGCAACGTGCCGCTTTGCACGGTGACCGGACCGGTGGAATTGTTCGTCACGTCCAGCGTCAGTTTGCCGCTCCCCTGCTTGGTCAGGACGCCGATGACGCCGAGCGAGCCGTTGGCCGACGCCGAGCCGATGGAATAATCCGCCGCCGTGTTGGACACGGTCAGCGCCACGGGCGTGACCGGAAACTGCAGGTCGATGTTCGGCTGGGTCGTGCCCCGGTCATCAAACACCGCGCCATCATACTGCGCGTAGGCCACGAGCGCCTGCGCCGAGTTGGACCAGTTGAGGCTCGAAAGGTTCCAGCCGTTGTCACTGGCGCCGAGCCAGGCCAGCGTTTCCGGCACCGACACGGTCAGCGTGGCCGTGCCGCTGGAGGCGGAATAATTGGTGCCGCCGATGTTGTTCGTGGCCCGGACCTGGAAGCTCGCATTATTGTCCGCAAACGATGGCGAGTAGGTATAGCTGGCATTCGTCGCGCCGGAAATCGCCACGCTGTTTTTGAACCACTGATAAACCACGGGTTGATGACCTTCCGTGAAGGACGAAAATGTCACCGGCAATCCCTGCGCCACCGAGGCGTTCGCGGGCGAGGTCAGGAACTGCACCGGGCCGTCGCTCAATATGGTTGACGATCCCTGAAGATAGCTTTGTTTGACGCTGGCGGCGGACAGCGCGCCGTCATACACGCGGAACTCATCCAGGGTGCAGGCCAGAAACGGGTCCCCGCTGTACAGCGAGTGGCCCAGGTAGCTGAAGTTATCAATGACCACCGCCAGCGGGAGCGTCACATTGGTATTGATCGCCGCCAGCACGCCGTTCGTATAGAAGGTTTCAGTGCCGGCATAGGGCGCGAACACGGCCACGACCTGAACATTGTTGTAGTTGTCCAGCGCGCTGCCGGCGGCGGCACCCTGTTCGGTGGTGTAATTGCCCGCCGTGATGGCCATGCGTGCCACCGCGCCATGGGGCGTGGCGAAAATGTAATTGTACCCGCTGTTGCCGTTGGTGTTGCCAAAGGCGAACAACTGCGCGTTGACGGCGATGGTCCCGAAACTGACCCACGTTTCCAGGGTGATCGCGCCCATGTTGGTGTTGATCATGTTCACGGGCAACTGCACAAAGCCCGAGGAGCCGTCGAGCGTCAGCGTGCCATTGCCGTTGAAGGTCGCCCCGCCGACCACCGTGCCGTTTTGCCCGCCGATGCTGTCGCTGGCATCGGTGGTGAAACTGTAACGGTTCGTGAGAAAATTCGCCGCGCCGATCACGACCGACGCGACCGAACTGGTGATGGAGCTGGCGTTGAGGTTGGTGATAACACAGGTGTAGTTGCCGGCATTGGCCGCCGAGGCGTTCGTGAACACGAACGTGGCGTTGGTCGCGCCGGCGACCGGCACATTGCCCTGCCGCCACTGGTATCCCATCGTCAACGCGCTCGACGCGCTGACCGACAAACTGCCGGTGCCCCCATAATCCACGCCTTCCTGCCCGATCGGCTGCTGCACGATGGTGACCGTCGCCGGCGCGAACATCATCTGGCTGGCCGCCCGCGCCACGCTGCTCATGCGCACCTCGTCAATTTTTCCCGGAAAATTCGCCTTCAACGGGCTTGCCGCGCCGCCGCCCGGATTGCGGCCGCTGTTGCCGATCGTCAAAAGGGAGGCGGTTACCGACTGCAGATTCGCCGTCAGGTTGGTGCCATAGATGAGCCCGGCCTGCCCGCGGCTGGCATCCATCGCCGTCCAGTAAAACAGCAGGTTGCTGGTGGTGTTCGGGGTGCCGTTATACGTTACCGCCACATGATACCAGCCATTGGAAACAATCGCATCCGGTCCATTCGTGGGGATCGGCGCCAAAAGCCAGGGGCTGCTGTTGATCCGGATGAACTCCAGCCGGCAGGCATTCGAACTCGTATCACCCGTCCCGGCTTGAAAACCGACGGGGTCGATCCGGAAAATGAAGGCGCGCGTCGCGACTGCGCCATTGCCGTCATAATTCAAGATGTTGAACGCCTGCGCCCGCGCCACGAAATTGCTGGTGGGATCAAACTCGATGTGCACCACGGCCTCATAGGTGAAGGCCCCGCCGGCTCCCTCATAGGCGATGGCTTCATTGGTGGCGACCCCGATGGGGGTGATCACGGCGTTGGTCTGCGCCACCGTGCTCAAAGCGGTGCCAAAGCCGGTGAACGAGGCATTATTAAGCGTCGCCCCGCCGGACAAGGCCGTCAGATTGGTGCCGTTGGCGGCAGCGTCCAGCGCCGGCGTGGTCGCCTCATCCAGATGCCAGAGATGAAGCGTGCTCGCGTCCGGCGTGTAAGGTCCCACAATCAGGGCGGAAGCAAAGCGCGGAACCAGCATTGCCAGCACCAGGCAAAGGAACAGTTTGATGGTTTTCATGGAACAGAGCATGGGCGTTGGATTTTAGGGTTATGGTTGCTTAAGGTATCCGAAGAAAATAACACCCGCCCTCCGTTGCCTCTATCCCCCAAACACGGGATGCTCCGCCAAACCGCCCCTGTGAAGCATGGAACTTGAATCCACTACCGCCCTGCCCATCAATACCTTACGCCCTTGAAGTCATGTAGCGCGCCACCGCCTCCGCCCGGGAGCGGACGTGCATTTTTTCGTAGATGTGTTTAAGATGGCTGCCCACCGTCTCCGCGCTGATGGAAAGCTGGTCGGCGATCTCTTTGTTCGCGTAGCCCTTGGAAAGCAAAATCAAGACCTCTTCCTCACGCGTGGTCAGATGCACCGTCGATTTTGTCTGTCGCGCGGCGCGGCGAAAAGATTCCACCACGCGCCGCGCGATCTCGCTCGTCATCGGCGCGCCGCCGCCCAGCACGTCGAGCATCGCGGCTTTCAAATCCTCCGGCTTGGTGCGCTTGAGCAGATAGCCATCCGCCCCGGCTTCCAGCGCCATGAAAACCAGCTCGTCATCCTCCACCGCCGTCAGGATCAGGATCTGGATTTTCGGCAGCTGCAGTTTCAGCCGCGCCGTGCATTCGATGCCGGACATGCGCGGCAGAAAAATATCCATCAGCACCACATCCGGATTCAAAGGCGGAATCACCCGCAACGCATCCTCGCCCGAGGTGCAGCTCTGGATGCACGAAAATCCCGGGAGCGAGTTGATCAGCTTCACCCAGCTGTCACGCACGCCCGGCTTGTCCTCGACCAGCACCACCCGCACCGGCGGCCGGGCGGCGGAGGGCAAAGGGGTAAGGCTCTGTTTCATCGTTGAGTTCTAGGTTCCCGAACCGGACATTTCAATGTTATTTGCGCGGCCATCGTCGCGCGGCGCCCGCTGGAACCAGCCGCGCCCGGCCGCCGGCAGCGGCACGGTGAACACCACCAGGCAGCCGCCGCCGGGCTGGCTCACGACCTCGCAGGTGCCGCCGATCTCCGCCATGCGCTGCGCCATGTTGGTCAGGCCATTACGCTCGCCACCCGTTTGCGCCATGTCAAAACCCCGCCCGTTGTCCTCGACCGCCACCGACAGCTTTTGTTCGCGCCGGTAGATGCGCAAAAACAATTCATCCGCCTGTGAATGCTTGGCCGCGTTGTTCAACGCCTCCTTCACCGCCAAAAAAAGATTCCGCCGCACCGGCAGGTCAAAGGCCGTCGCCGGAATTTCCGGCTCCACATCCAGGCGGCAGCGGATCGTCGTGGTCTTCAAATAATTCTGCGCGTACTTGCAGACGTAGCTGGTGAAATCCCGCACCGTGTCGCGCCGGGCGTTCACCGCCCAAACCACCTCGTCCAGCGCGTGCGCCAGTTCGCGGGCGCGGTCGCAGATCTGGGAGAACTGCGCCTGCGCGGGCGGATTCTCCGCCTGTTCCCGCTGCGCCACCTCGCCCAGCAGCAGCAGTTGCGTGAGCTGCGCCCCCAGGTCATCGTGGATGTCGCGCGCGATGCGCACCCGCTCCACCTGCAAAACTTTTTGCGCCTTCGCCTGCGCCGCCAGTTGCGTCAGCAGCCAGAGGGAAAACAACAGCGCCGCCGCGGCCGTGCCGAAAAGCATCAGCAGAAACCAGCCGCGCTGCCAGAAATGCACCACCACCGGATGCAATGGCGGCACCGTGGCCAGGCCGAACGGCCAGATTTCCCACGGCCGCACATGCATCGGGCCGATCACGATCGGCGTCCGCTCGGTCGCCGCCGCCAGCTTGTCACCGGACCATTTCCGGCCGTCGCCGGGCCCCACGCTCCACGAATTGTCGGAGATGACGTCCAGCGGTTCCTGCAATCCCATTTCAATATGCAGGCCGAAAATAAATCCGCCCTCCAGCCGGTCATTGAAGCCCTCGACCCCCAGGATGTGCCGCCCCGGGCCGAGCAGTTGCGTGACGTCATATTCCGTCACCGTGCGCCAGTCGCTGCCGCGCCCGATTTCATCGCCGTCGATGAACAGCGTATAGCCGTTGTCCACGGTGATGTGCAATATGGCGCGGGAAACCTTGGCGCCCGGGGGAATTTCAAAAGCCCGCAAAAAACGCACCGTCTGCTTGTCGAACGTATTCGTGTCCCAGATCCATTTGCCCAGATGGTTGGTCGCCTCAAAAACCCAGTCCACCGGCGCACTCGTCACCGACTCGCCGGGCGCGGCTTTCAGGACGGGAGAAAAAAACAGGAGGCCCAGCAGCACCACGCAGCCAGGGATTCCACCCCGGGAAAAAAACTGGCGGAGCCATGGTGCTGTCCGTCGCTGCATCGGCGCGATTCTGGCCTGAACGAGAAAAGACTTCAAGCGCTATGCCGGGTGGCCCGCGAAACCGGGTGCATCCTGCACTGCCCCCGGAGCGCGGCTGTGTCGGAGACCAGCCGCAGCAAGGTGTGGACAGAGCGCCGCCATCGAATTCGCAGGCGGTTCGGGCTTTCCGCGTTGCTGCGACTGGCTTGCAGCACAGTCGCGCTCCGGTAAGGAACGCGGATTTGGGCAGTGTCCGGAGCTTCAAATCACCTCACGATACACGTCGGGATGCGGCCGTGAAATCACGACGGCATTCACCAGCACGCCCGCCTGGGCCAGCACGGCGCGGCCCGCGGCCACGCCCGCCTGCACGGAGGAAACATCGCCGGTCATCGAACAAAACGCCTTGCCGCCCATCGCCATCGCGAGCCGGACTTCCAGCAGTTGCACGTCGGACGTCTTCGCCACCGCGTCGGCGGCTTCAATGAGCTTGGCCACGTTGAACGATTCGATGATGCCCAACGCGCCGTTGGGCACCGCCGGTTGCGTGCGGCCGAGGGCGGTGAACACATCAGGATGCAGGTTGGCGATGATAAATTCATCAATGAGACAGCCGCCAGCCGCCAGCATGCCCGCCTCAACGGCGGCGGTCACCCCGGCCGTTTCCCCGCCGATGAGCACCATGTATTTGCCGGAGCAGATGGAGCGCGACAACAGCAGCCGCACATTGCCCGCCTTGAGCATCGTGTCCGCCACCTGAAAGCCGGCGGCAATGCTCGAGAGTTCAATCAAGCCAACAGATTTTTCGGCCATAAAATTATTTCTCCAAAATGATTTGCCGGTCGTTTACCTCGCGCACGGTGCCGGCCATCGGCGCATGCAAGATGGCTCCCAATGCGTTCGGCGCGGGTTCGCCGATAACCTGTCCGGCACTGACGCGGTCGCCCGCCCTCACTTTTGCCAGGCAGGGCGTTCCGGCGCTTTGCTTGAGCGGCAGGATCAGCCGGTTCGACGTGATTTCCTTTTCCACCAGCGGCGCCGGCAGGTCGTAGTCGAGCACGTGTAACTTTTTCGCGAGCGTTTTGATCGGCACGCGCCGGCCATCCATCATCGCGTGCGGTTTGGGATCCATCGGGCCGGTCCACTTCATCTGCTTCGCGCGCATGACGGACTTGGCATCGTCGCAGGCTTCCTTGGGAAACAACTCCTCCGGGCAGGCGTACAAGGTGCAGAGCCCGCATGAGCAGCACATCGCCGCCCACTGGTTGAAATAATCTTCGCCGGTGCCGCTGAAGGCCAGCGTGCGCATGACCTGATGCGGCTCGACGGAGTAACCCAGCAAAAAACGCGGACAATACTCGGTGCAATAGCGGCACTGGTCGCACGCGGACTTGCCGATGGCCGCCTGCTGCTTGGCCGGCTTCAGCTTGCGCTCGATGACGTGATGCGTGCGCGGCAAAATGACCACGCCGGTGGTGGTCTTGGTGATGGGTGTGTCGAGATTGTCCGTCGTGGTGCCCATCATCAACCCGCCGACGACCAGCACCGGGTCATCGGTCGCCAATCCGCCGGCATAGCCGATGCACTCGCGAAACGTCATGCCGATCGGCACCTTCATGGTCGCCGGTGAATTCACCGCGCCGGCAATCGTCAGCATCTTGTGCGTCAGCGGCCGGCCCGCCTCCGCCGCCGCAATGTTGACGAATGTCTCGACGTTGTTGACCACCACCCCGACCGCGATGGGAATGCCGCCGGGCGGAATCAATTTGCCGGTGACATTGTAGACCAGATCGTATTCATCGCCCGCCGGATAATAATCGCCCAGCAAATGAACCCGGACATTCGTGCCCTGGCACGCGGCCTTGACGGCTTCGACGGCGTGTTTCTTTTTTTCTTTGATCCCGATGACGCCTTCCTTCGCACCCACGGCGGCCACGGCCAGTTCCATGCCGCGCACCAGATCCGCCGCGCTCTCCTCCATGATGATGGCATCCTTGTGCAACAACGGTTCACATTCCGCGCCGTTGGCGATCACCGTCTCCGCCTTGGCGTTCAGCTTGACGTGCGTGGGAAACCCGCCGCCGCCCGCGCCAACCACGCCCGCCTGCCGTACTTTTTCTGAAAGGTTCATAGAAGATTATGCTGCTCCATTCACGGCTGCCGCCGGTGCCAGGACCACTTCCACCCCGCGCTCGCGCAAACCGTTGACCAATTCCGCCGGCGCGCGACTGTCGGTCACAATCGTGTCCACCATGTCGAGTCCGCACAGCGGCGAAACGGACTGCCGGCCAAACTTCGAATGGTCCAGGCAAAAAATGATTTTCTGCGCCGCTTTCAACATCGCGCGCTGGATGTCGATCAGCAACGCATGTGAATTCGTGATCCACTCCAGCGTGATGCCGCCCGCGCTCATGATCGCCACATCCGCGCGCATTTTGGAAAATGCCTCCACCGTCATCGGCCCCACCAGCACGCCCAGCCGCGGATAAATCACGCCGCCGGCCAAAATCACCTCCACTTTGTTCGCGGAGGCAAACAGGTTGGCCACCGGCAGGGAGTTCGTCACGATCTGCGGCGCCTTTTCTTCCAGATACCGGGCCACGTGATAAACCGTCGTCCCCGCATCCATGATGACACTCTGATTTGCTACGATCAGCTCCGCGCAAGCCTTGCCGATCAGTTCCTTTTCCGTCAATTGATGTGAATCGCGCGTGGAAAAGGCAAATTCATCCGATTTCGGGGTAATGATGCGGGCACCGCCGTGCGTTCGACGCAAATTGCCCGCCGCCTCCAGCGTGGTCAAATCCCGACGGACCGTGGAGGTAGACGCCTCCACGTGCTGCGCAAGCTCTTCTAAAGACGCAAATTCGACGCGCTGAAGGTACGCTTCAATGCGATGTTTGCGCTCTTCTGCCGTCATAGTTCCAACAATTTGGAAGATTTTGGAATCTTTTGCAAGATAAATGTTGACTAAATCGTAAAACTTGTCAGATTCGTTCAAAGTTTATGTCTGTTACCGCACCTGCACCCCATCGTGCCGTCGTCGAACATTTGGTTCGCCAAGCGGTTTATGCGCGTCTTGGCAAGCCCCTGCCGCGCGTCGCCAGCGGTCTGAACCCGCTCATCGTCAATGTCAGTGCGCGCCACTGCCATCTCACCCAGGAAGCGGTCGAAACCCTTTTCGGCAAGGGTCACAAGCTGACCGTCCACAAGTGGCTGTATCAGGATGGCCAGTTCGCCGCGAAGGAAACCGTCACGCTCATCGGACCGCGCAGCCGCGTGATTTCCAATCTCCGCATCCTCGGCCCCTGCCGCACTTTGAACCAGGTGGAACTCGCTTACACCGATTCCATCTCGCTCGGTTTTGAAATCCCCCTGCGCGCTTCCGGCGACATCAAGGGCACGCCCGGCGCGATGCTCATGGGCCCGGCGGGCTTCTTTGAGATGCCCGATGGCGTCATCCGCGCCCTGCGGCACGCGCACTTGAGCCCGGCCGATGCCGAATTCTACGGCGTCAAGCACGGCGATTTCATGAAGCTCAAGATCGGCGGCGCCTGCGCCATCACGCTCGACAAGATGCTTTGCCGCGTCGACAACAGTTTCAAGCTCGAAGTCCACATCGACACCGACGAAGGCAACGCCTGCAATTTGCAGTCCGACACGCCGGTGGAACTCGTGAAATAACCGATGAAAACGATCACCCGCTTCTTGGGAACATTTGTCATAGCTGGCCTGGCAGCGCTATTTTCGTCAGGCTGCACTTCGTTGAAGGCGATTTCGTCGACTCCACCGGTAAAGGCTGTTGTTGTGGTTCAGCCGGTTGAATTTAAATTTGGCCTGGGCGAAACGATGACGATGCCGGCGGGGGAATACAAGCCGGCGCTTGAGGATGACAAGGCATATTACTATCAAGCGCCCTCAAAACTGGTTGCCCGGGATATTTTTCCTTATGTATCAGATGGTGGCCTGGTGATTAAACGGGGAGAAAAGATACCCACACGCTGGTATTCCATTGATCAACAAAACATGTTCAGCGGCGGCAAATTGCCCGCAAATTTTCCGGCCAAAATCGTCGAATAATTAAATTTCTTACAACTCTCAACCATCAACCAAAAATAAATAACATTATGAGCGAAGCATTAGGAATGATTGAAACCAAGGGCTACGTCGGCAGCGTCGAAGCCAGCGACGCCATGGTCAAGGCGGCCAACGTCACCTTGATCAAAACCGTCGCCATCGGCGGCGGGCTGATCACCGTCCTCGCCAAGGGCGACGTCGGCAGCATCAAGGCCGCCGTGGACGCCGGCTCCAAGGCCGCCGCCAAGGTTGGCGAACTCGTCAGCTCCCACATCATCGCCCGTCCGCATGACGAACTCCTCGAGGCCTTCCTCGGTGCGGCCGTGAAGAAATAACCCACCCCGAACAATTTTTACTCCAAATAAATATGTCAAAACAAGCTGTCGGAATGATCGAATGCAAGGGTTTCTGCGCCGCCGTTGAGGCCGCGGATGCCGCGCTCAAGTCCGCGAACGTCCACATCACCGGCTGGGAAAAGGTCGGCAGCGGATACGTCACCGTGTTTTTCCGCGGGGATGTCGCCGCCGTCAAAGCCGCCACCGATTCCGGCGCCGCCGCCGCCGCGCAGGTCGGCTCGGTCGTCAGCGTCCAGGTCATCCCCCGCCCGCATGACGGTTTGAGCGGTCTCGGCAAGTGGCTGGAGTGAGTGATTGGTTGAATGGAGATGAGTTGCAGCGTTACCACGGAACGATTCAACGCTTCACCCCTTCAACTATTTAACAAATGAAGATCCTCGTCGCCAACCTCGGCAGCACGTCACTCAAGTGGCGCTTGTTTGATTTTTCAAACAACGCCGAACGCCTCCTGCACAAGGGCGGCTTTGAGCGCGTGACCGATTATCCCAAGGCGATCGAGGATTGCATGGCCGAGCTGAAGAGCGCGAAGGTCATCACCGATGAAAACGAACTGAGCGCTGTCGGTTTCAAGACCGTCATCGCCAAAAACGTCACCGGCTGCGTGCGCCTGGATGAACACGTGTTGCAGGCCATGGCCGATTACAACGGCCTCGCGCCCGCGCACAACCCGCCCTACATCACCGGCATCAAGCTGTTTGCACAGCGCGTGCCCAAGGTGCCGCTCATCGGGTTGTTTGAAACGGCCTTCCACCAGTTCGCCGCGCCCGCCGCCGTGAACTACGCCGTGCCGGAAACCTGGCGCCAGATCGGCGTGCGCCGCTGGGGCTTTCACGGCGCCAGCCACAAATTCATCGCCGAACGTTCCGCGGAATTGCTCTGCCGTCCCGACGTGGCCGAACGCGCCCGCCAGCTTTACGTCAACAATGGCGCGACCAAGATCTCCGGCGCTCCGCTCCGCGTGATTTCCTGCCACCTCGGCGGCAGTTCCAGCGTGACCGGCATTTTGAACGGCGCGTCCATCGGCACCAGCATGGGCATGAGCCCGCAATCCGGTCTGCCGCAGAACAACCGCGTCGGCGACCTCGATGCCGAGGCCCTGCCCTATGCCGTGAAAACGCTCGGCATCACCATCGAGGAAGCGCAGAAACAATTGACCAAGCAATCCGGCCTGCTCGGCCTCAGCGGCGTCTCCAACGACATCCGCGACATCACCGATGCAGCCAATAAGGGAAATGTCAGCGCCAAACTTGCGCTGGATGTCTTTGTCGCCAGCACCCGCCATTGGATCGGCGGTTACTTTTTGGAATTGAATGGCGCGGACGCCATCGCCTTCACCGCCGGGACCGGCGAGAACAGCGCGGAACTGCGCGCCGCCATCTGCGCCAATCTGGCCAACCTCGGCATCAAGCTCGACGCGGACAAGAACCAATCCGCCCGCGCCACGGAGTCCATCATCAGCGCCGCCGATTCAGCGGTCAAAATTTTCGTGATCCCCGCGAACGAGGAACTCGTCGTGGCCCGCGAAGCCAGAAGGTTTCTGGAAACCCGGAAGAACTAAATTTATTAACGACAACTCTCAACCATCAACCAAAACTAACTATATGCCACAAGCCATTGGACTCATCGAAACCCGCGGTCTCGTCGCCCTCGTTGAAGGCACGGACGCCATGCTCAAAGCCGCCAACGTCGAACTCATCGG
The DNA here is from genome assembly GCA_031290985.1 of Verrucomicrobiia bacterium. Lineage (GTDB taxonomy): Bacteria > Verrucomicrobiota > Verrucomicrobiia > Limisphaerales > UBA11358 > UBA11358. The sequence goes on from JARLJW010000009.1 coordinate 36,250, forward strand.
CCCCATGACCCAGGTCGGCAACGCCCTTTGCACCGCGTGCGTCGTGGGCGATGTCGCCGCCGTCAAGGCCGCCACCGATGCCGGCGCGCAGGCCATCAAGGCCATCAAGGGCGAACTCATCAGCGTCCACGTCATCGCCCGCCCCCACAGCGATGTGGAAGCGGTGTTGCCCAAGAAGAAATAAGTAATTTGTTGAAGCGTTGAAGGGTTAAAGCGGCCAACGCGCGCGTCACGCTTCAACGATTCAACCTTTTAACGCTTTAACGAATATGTTCCTCGCCAAAGTCGAAGGCCAGGTGGTCGCCACCAAGAAAGACCCGAACATGTCGGGTCGCAAGCTGCTGCTGCTCCGGCCGCAGCTCGTGGACGAAAAGGACCCGACGAAATTCCGTCCGGGCCAGAACACCATCGTGGCCGTCGACGCGCTTGGCGCAGGCGAGGGCGAAATGGTCCTGTTCTGCCAGGGCAGCAGCGCCCGCCTCGCCGGCGGCATGAAGGAATCCCCCGTGGACGCCGTCATCATCGGCATCGTCGACAGCGTGGATGTGTTCGGAAAAGAAATCTTCAGTGCAAAAAGTTAAGCGGTAAATTTTTATGAGCGCCGTAAATGAAACTTTGATCCGTGACGTGGTGTCCGAGGTGCTGGGCAAACTCGGCGGCACCGCGACTGCGACCGCCAAGCCCTCCCCTGCTCCTTCCGCGCCTTCACCCGCGCCGAAAGCGGATTCTTGCGGCTGCGGCACCAGGAAAACTTCCGCCATGAATGTCGCCCTGCGCGGTAAATACGGCGTGTTCGCGACCGCCGAGGAAGCCTGCGCCGCCGCGCAGGAATCATTCCTGCAACTGAAGCAAAAAGGCGTCGCCGCCCGTCGCAAGATCGAGGAGATCGTCAAGGCGTTGGCGGAGAAAAACGCCGAGGCCTGGGGCAAACTCGAATTTGACGAAACGAAGATCGGCCGGCTCGATCACAAGATCGCCAAGCTCCAGATCATCAAACTTGTTCCCGGCGTGGATTGGTTGCGGCCGGATGCCCGCAGTGGTGATTTCGGCATCACCTTGGAAGAATTCACCCCGTTCGGCGTCGTTGGCGCGGTCACGCCCAGCACCCATTCCATTCCCACGCTCAGCGGCAACATCGTCAACATCTGTGCCGCCGGCAATTCCGTGGTCTTCAACGCGCACCCCAGCGCGGCCCGCTGCGCGGCCAGCGCCGTGCGCGCTTACAACGAGGCCATTTATCGCGAGACCGGCATCGAGAACATCGCCTGCATCATCGAAAAACCGACGCTCGATTCCTTTAACGCCCTGTGCAAAAACGAAAACACCCGCCTGCTGCTCGTCACCGGCGGGCCGATGGTCGTGAAGGCCGCCATGCAGACCGGCAAACGCGCCATCTGCGCCGGTCCCGGCAATCCGCCCGTCTTCGTTGACGACACCTGCTGCCCCACCCGCGCGGCCAAAGCCATCATTTCCGGCGCGGCGTTCGATAACAATCTTTTGTGCATCGGTGAAAAACAGGTTTTCGTGCTCGACCAGGTCGCCGACAAGCTGATGCAAAAAATGTCCGAGAACGGCGCGGTGAAATTGAATTCCGCGCAGGTGGAAAAGCTCACCCAGGCCGCCTTCACGTTCAAGGAAGGCCAGGGCGGCGGCTGCGCCCACGCCAGCGTGAACCGCGATTTCATCGGCAAGGACCCGTCGGTCCTCGCGCAGGCGGCGGGCATCAATCTGCCGGCCGGCACGCAGTTGCTCTTCGGCGAAACCGATGCCCGGCACGCGTTCGTCGAGGAAGAACAGATGATGCCGTTCCTGCCCATCGTGCGCGTGAAGAGCGTCGAGGAAGGCATTGAACACTCGGTCGAATCGGAACACGCTTACAAGCACACGGCCATCATCCATTCGCACGACGTCGAGAACATCACCGCCATGGCCCGCGCTCTGGACACGACCCTGTTCGTGAAAAACGGCCCGTCCACCGCCGGCCTCGGCCTGGGCGGCGAAGGCTATCTGAGTTTCTCCATCGCCACGCCGACCGGCGAAGGCATCACGAACCCGCGCACGTTCACCCGTGTCCGCCGCTGCGTGATGGTGGATAATCTGAGAATTTACTAACCACGAATGGACACGAATAAACACGAATTGAATTTTGCTGACAGGGCGTATCCAGCCGTTGCCATTAGTGTTCATTGGTGTGCATTCGTGGTTGAAAGCTTATGCTATTAGCCCGCGTCGAAGGCAACTTGGTCGCCACTCGGAAACATCCGAGTTTTGACGCGTGGCGCTTTGTGATCTGCCAGCCGATCGGCAAAAACGGTGAAGTGGAAGGCGCGCCGGTCATTGCCATTGATGCGCACGGTGCCGGCATGCACCAGCAGGTGGTCATTTCATCGGATGGCAAGGCGGCCCGCCAGGCGGTGGGCGTGGCCCGCAGCCCGGTTCGCTGGCTGGTCGTCGGCATCGTGGATGAACACGAGCCCGGCAAAAGAATTTAATGAAACTCGGAACTGTCATCGGTCGCGTGACCTTGAGCCGCAGCGAAGCCAAGCTGGAAGGCGGACGTTACCTCGTCGTCAGCCCGTTCAGCCGCGAGCAATACGCCAAGGGCCTCGTCGCCGGTGCGGGCATGGGCAAAGACCCGAGTCTGGTCGTCTACGACAACCTCGGCGGCGGCGTGGGCGACGTGATCGGTTATGAGGAAGGCGCCGAGGCCGCGCAGCCCTTTGACGTGCCGCCCCCCATCGACGCCATCAACTGCGCGTTGATGGACGAAATGTTTTATAATCCGTGGAAGGGTTGAAATTTTTATTTAATTTATTATGAGCCAAGTCATCAGCGTCCGAGACATTCAGGAAATGATCCGCGACGGGAAGAACCTGCAAAATCTTCCGGCCGACGCCATTCTCACGCCCTCCGCCCGCGAATTGATCCAGGACTGGGAGAGCGGTGCGGGCAAAGCCGTCGTCGCCACCGGTGCCGCCGCCAAACCGGCGGACAAGCTCGCCCCGCCCGCCAAGCCGCTTAATTCCAAGTCCTCCAAGGCGGAGTTGGATGCCTTTTTTGCCTCGCCCTACGCGCACAGCTTGAAGGAACAGATCTGCGAGATGGGCCATCGCCTGTGGAAGCGCGCCTATGTTGATGGCAACGGCGGCAACATGGCCATCCGCGTGGGCGAAGACATCGCCATCTGCACGCCCACCCTCGTCAGCAAGGGCTCGCTCAAGCCCGAGGACATGTGCCTCGTGGACTTCGAGGGCAACCAGCTTTGCGGCACCAAGAAGCGCACGAGCGAAATCCTCATGCACTTGCAGATGATGAAGAAGCAGCCCAAGGCGGTCGCCACCTGCCATTGCCATCCGCCCTATGCCACGGCCTTCGCCGTCGTGGGTGAAGCGCCGCCCACCTGCATGTTGCCGGAGTATGAAGTGTTTTGCGCCGTCGGCGTGGCGCCCTATCGCACGCCTGGCTCGGCGGACATGGGCAAGCTCGTCGCCGACCTGACCGACCAGTACAACACCATCCTCATGTCCAATCACGGCGTCGTGACCTGGAGCCATAACAACATCGAGGAAGCCTACTGGCGCATGGAGATCATCGAGGCGTACTGCCGCACCATCGTGGTGGCCGGCCAGCTCGGCAAGCCCATCAACACCTTCACCGGCCCGCAGATGAAGGAACTGCTGAACATCAAGCAGAGCCTCGGCTTCGTGGACCCGCGCTACAAGATGAAGGAATGCGAACTCTGCGACAGCGGCGACTGGCGTCCCGGCGCCAGTTGTCAGGCGCCGCAAACCACCGAACCCACCATCGGCCTCGACCCCGAGGCGGAAGCGGCGGTGAAAGCCATCACCGATCAGATTTTGGCGCAGATGAAATAGCGCAAATTTAACAGAACCAGCCGCTGCGACCGTTCGCAGCGGCTTTTTATTTCCCCAACTCCGCCCGCAGCTTCGCCGCGATCGCCTTTAATGCATCCGGCACCACGCCCGTGTTGGCGATGACCGGCATGAAATTCGTGTCGCCGTTCCAGCGGGGCACGATGTGGACATGCAGATGTTCCACGATGCCCGCACCCGCGACCTTGCCCAGATTGATGCCCACGTTGAATCCGTCCGGCTTCATCACCGCCGACAGCGCATTCGTGCAGCGGCGCACCAGCTTCCACAGGTCCAGCAGTTCCTCATCCGTGAGCCCGTCCATCCCCACGACCTCCTTGTAAGGCACCGCCATGAGATGTCCGCCGTTGTAGGGATAGCGGTTGAGCAGCGCGTAACAGGTGCGTGCGCGCGCCACGACATAGTTGCCCTCATCATCGCTCGATTGCGCGATGCTCGTGAAAATGCTCGTCTCCAGCCTGGGCTTGGGCGCGAGGATGTATTCGATCCGCCACGGCGCGTGCAATGATTCCATGCGGCCAAACTAGCGGGGCGACGCCGGAAAGTAAATCTCCCATCCCGGCGAGTGCGCAGCGTCTGGCGACAGGACCGTTCTACCTTAATGAGGCTCGCATAATGCAGTGACGTGGCGGCGGCGCGAGCGGGGCACGGCGTTTACGCCGCTTCAACGGCCCAAACGCCCGCGCGCTGGGTGTTTTACGCGCGCGGCCACTTTGGACATTGAAGCGGGCTAAAGCCCGCGCCCCATCACCGTTTTACGCGAGCTTCAATAATTCAGGTTGTGCCTTCCGCCCGTTTTGAAAACTTGAAACTTGCAACCTGAAACTTGAAACTCATTTGGTGCTCATCGCATTCAACAAGCCTTACGGCGTCCTTTCGCAATTCACCGGCGACGGCTCCCCCAACCGTCCGCTCGCTGAATTCGGTTTTCCAAAGAACGTTTACGCCATCGGCCGGCTGGACGCCAACTCCGAAGGCCTGCTCCTGTTGAGCGATGAAGCGAAGTGGAATGCGCAACTGCTCCTCCCCAAACACGCTCACGAACGCGAATACTGGGCGCAGGTCGAAAAAATCCCGACCCGTGAAGCGCTGGAAAAGCTTCAGCACGGCCTCATCATTCAAGGCCACAAAACCCTGCCCTGCCGCGCCTGGCTCCTCGAACCCCAGCCGCAAATTCCCGCGCGCGTCCCCCCCATCCGCTTTCGCAAAAGCGTGCCAGATTGCTGGATTGGCCTGGAACTCGTCGAAGGCAAAAACCGCCAGGTCCGCCGCATGACCGCCGCCATCGGCCACCCCACCCTGCGCCTCCTGCGCGTCCGTATCGGCAACTTTCTGCTGGGCGATCTTGAGCCGGGAAAATGGAAACAATTATCCCCCGAAGAAATCAAGCTGGTGGGCGGCTGACGGAATTTCTGATCAACGCAGGGATAGCGACTTCAGAGAGCCGCAGAGGTGACGGCGTCACGGCCAATATTATTTTTTCCTCCGCACTTCTCTGCGCCCGCTGCGCCTCTGCGTTTATCAGGCCTTCCTGGCCAAGCAGTATCAATCCGCCTTGTCCCGGCGCAGGAAATTTCCCTCCGCGATGCCGTTGTCCTCCCAGATCTTCGCCTTGGAAAATTTCGGCTGCAGGTCGCTGATGGTTACGCGCCCGACCACTTTCTCATCGAACCCAAGCGATTCGCCCGTGGTGGGGTCCTTCAATTCCTTGCCGGTCGTGCAGACATTGAATATCTGCCCCGGCTTCAATCCCGCATCCACTCCGCAGTTGATGGTGATTTCCGGCCCGTCCTTGGCCAGCACCTTGATGGGAAACACCGCCTCGCGCTCGCGCGTCGCGATGCGGTCGGCCAGGCTGTTCGCCGCCGTCTCGAACAAGTCGGACGCCGAAACGTCCTTCGTCCCCGCCGCCAGCGCGATGTATGTGCGGTTGGTGGTAAAGGTGTGGCTCGCGGAATCCAACAGTTCGCCCGTGGCGGCATTGAACAACCGGCAGCGGACCAGCAGATAGACGCTCTGCTGAATGACCCGGTGCGCATCGAATTTGCCCTGCGTATCGATGGCCGAATGCGCGGCGGTCTTGGCTTTTACCTTCTTTGAATCCAACTGCACGCTCTGCGCATTGCCATTGGCGGTTTCGTACGCCACCTTGCCCTGCGCCTTGTCCACCGTCTCGTTCTTCACATCCTCCAGCGTCGTGACCAGCAGATAATTGATGCCCGCCTGCTTGAACTGTCGCGCCATGTCCAAGTTTTTCAGGTTGTAGGTCTGGTTTTCCTTGAGCGGAATGGCCGCTTGCAGATCGTCCTCCTCCAAAATGCTGAACGAATGTTCCGCGGCAAAACGATCCGCCAATTGCACCTCCAGCGCGTGCGTGATCATCTCCAGGCTCACCACGGGTGCCACCGTGCCGCCGGTCTGCTTGCCATTCGACATCATCTGGGATTTTTCCAGCACGAGGCGCGCATGCCCGCCGCCGCCGTTCCAGCTCATCTGCATCCGCACATTGCCGGGGTCCAGGCGGCCGTCCAGAAACTCCGACTTGCCGCCTTCACCAAACGTGATCGTCACATGATTGCCCTTGCAGGCAACCGATGTGGAATGAAAATCGTTGCCGCGCTTGATGTTCTTCAATTCCGCGTACTGCGAACCATCCGCCGCCTTGGTCACCGTCAACACAAATGGAAACACCTTGCCGTTGCTGTGCGTCGCCCCGTTCCACACGCCGGTCAGGTCCACCGGCTCCGCAGCGGTTTTTTCATCCGTGCCCGGGGCAGTGACATTGAATTTCTTCGCCACCTCCGGCGACGCCGTCACGCCCGCGATGGCGAGCTTGGGCAGCGATTGCGCCGCCGCCGCCAGGCTGCCGGCGATAAGAAATGAAATGGCGAGTGCGGAAAACGATTTCATGGCTGGCGGCAATTATGCCCCGCCAGCCCAGCAAGACAATGCTATTTGGCGCGGCAAAAACATCAGGGGTGGCGTTTCGCACTTTCCTTGTTCGGAGTTCCGCCTTTAGGCGGTTCGGGTGAAATGACGCGCTTGGCCGCCTAAAGGCGGGACTCCAAACGGGCAGACGCCCCCTGCTTTTAAGGACAGTGGCAAGCTGCACCCAATCTCAGTCCGCATGTCGCAGAACAAAGGGAGTGTTATAAACGACAAGGAAAGGCTTGAACTGCTAAAATATGGGCCATACAGTTCTTTCCGAATTTAAAAGGGAATATGAAGTTAAGAATCATACTTTTGGGGGTGGTATGTTTGATGTTTCTGTCTTTCTGCGCTTCGGCTTCGGTCTTCTATGTCAATGCCGGCAACCCCGCTCCCGCAACGCCCTTCACCACTTGGGCGACCGCCGCGACCAACATTCAGGACGCGATTGATGCCGCGGGCACCGGGGATACCGTGCTGGTGACCAATGGCGTTTACAAAACCGGCGTCACTGCAGCCTCCCGTATCGCTGTGCAGAAACTCATCACCGTCCAAAGCGTCAACGGTCCTACCACGACAATAATTCAAGGTCAATCCTCCGGATCGGTACGCTGCGCCTATCTGACCAATGGAGCAACGCTCTCTGGTTTTACTTTGAGAAACGGCTATGCCACCGGCGACGGCGGCGGGGTTTATTGTCTGAATGCAAATTCCATCCTCACCAATTGCATCATTACTGGTAATTCCTCCAAAATTGAAGGCGGCGGTGGAACTCGCGGATCTTATTTCAATTGTATCATCAATAATAATAATGCCAAACAACAAGGAGGTGGGGTCTATCTCGGAGGAACCTTCAACAATTGCCTGATCGCGGGTAATAGCGCGGCCTACGGTGGCGGCTTGCAATATCCGCAAGCATTGACTAATTGCACGGTAGCAGGAAACTCCGCCACCGGCGGTGGCGGCGGCGGGATTGCAGCCGGCAGCGGCGGTCCTTCTGCTGGCATTTTCCGAAACTGTATCGTGTATTACAATGTGGCCAGCAGCGGGGGCAACAACATTATGAGCGCCAGCGCAAACAGCGTCAGCAATTGCTGCACGCCAGACTTCTATAATAAAAGCTGCATCACCAATTTGCCGGGCATGGTGGATGTGAGGGGTGGCAATTACCGGTTGTAACTTGGATCCCCATGCATCAATGGCGGAGACAATAATTTTGCGCCCGACACCATCGACCTGGATGGTAATCCACGCGTTTTTAGAGGAGTCATTGATATGGGAGCTTACGAGAACAGCTTCAATGGAACGGCGCATTATGTGAGTTTGAGCAACCTGAACCCGGTTGCGCCTTATACCGACCTGTCAACGGCGGCGACCAACATCCAGGACGCGATTGATGCAGCCAGTGATGGAGAATACGTCGTTGTCACGGCCGGGATATATAAGACTGGCGGACGGGTCGTCTATGGTTCACTGACAAACCGGGTGGTCATCGACAAGGCTGTCACGGTCCAGAGCGTGGACGGTCCGGACGGGACTGTCATTCAAGGGAACCGCCTGGCTGGAAACACGGCCGTGCGCTGTGTTTATCTGACCGAACAGGCGGCGTTGGTCGGAATAACGCTCAGCAACGGGGCAACGGCGTCTTCCGGGGACGCCATAAAAGAAGAATCAGGTGCGGGAGTATGGTGTGAATCCGTCAATGCTTTCATCACCAATTGTGTCATTACGCGTGGCTGGGCCGCGGATTATGGTGGCGGAATTTTTTCGGGCACGGTGGTGAACTCCGCGATCACAAGTTGTCAGGGCAACATTTCAGGTGGTGGAGCTTATGGTAGCACGCTGGTGAATTGCCTAGTTTCAAACAACGTCGCCAGTTCACTCGGTGGCGGTGCCATCGGCGGGTCATTGATTGGTTGCGTCATATCAACCAACCATGCCATTTTTGGCGCGGGGGCGTGCTCTAATATTCTTCTTAATTGCACACTCATGAACAATCTCGCCAGGCGGACTGGCGGCGGGACTTATGCATGCGCGGTCACGAATTGTTTTTTATCGGCAAATAGTGCAACAAACGGAGGCGGAGCCGTTTACGGATTGCTAAACAATTGTACCTTATCGGGTAATTTGGCGTTGAATGGCGGCGGAACCCTCTCAAACATCCTGTTGAACTGCTTGATCAATAACAATGCCGCGTCCAGCAACGGTGGAGGGGCCTATGCCTGCGGCCTTACGGGATGCACCCTTCAAGGCAACGGCGCAGTTGATTATGGTGGCGGTTCTTTTTATGCAAATCTCACCAATTGCAACATCCAATGGAACGGTGCCAGTTATGGTGGCGGAGTCGCCGGGGGAACCTGTGTGGGCTGCATGATTTCAAACAACCAAGCCAGCTTTGTTGGTGGCGGAGTCTATTCAAACACGGCGTCCAGCTGCACGATCAGCAGCAATTACAATTGCGGCGCCTATTTCAGCACGCTAAACAGTTGCTGGGTTACTTGGAATAATGGCGGCGGGGCGGGTGCCAGCACCTTGAACAATTGCCTGGTCCAGTACAATTTCAACGGCGATGGCGCAAGTTCCAGCACCCTGGTTAACTGCACGGTGCGGAACAATTCCTTTGCCTCGCCAGCGTATTACGGTGTTAGGAATTGCCGGGTCACAAACAGCATTGTTTACAACAACTACGTTAACAATAATAACAACTACTTCTATACGCTTGGCGGTTTTCCTCCCATGGCTTATTGCTGCACCCTGCCACTGCCAGCGACCCCCAGTGCAGGCAATTTTACAAATAATCCATTATTCTTCAGTGAATTGCGGCTGCAAAGCAACTCCCCCTGTATCAATGCCGGCAATAATACATATACCACCGGTGACGTGGATGTATTCGGACGGCCAAGGATCATCGGTGGCACGGTGGATATCGGGGCATGCGAATACCAAGGTGTTGGCATGGAATCGTTCATCACCTGGATGTTCCAACACAACCTGCCCATCGACGGCTCGGCTGATTATGCGGACACGGATGGGGATGGCATGAACAACTGGCAGGAATGGATCGCCGGCGTGGATCCAACTGACGCGACTTCGGTTTTGAAAATGGTCTCACCAATCCAGACCAATGATCCGGCCGGCAAACTGGTTAGCTGGCAGAGCGTGCCCAATATCATCTATTATCTCCAACGCAGCACCAATTTGGTGGCTTTCTCAACGGTACAAAGCAATCTGATTGGCCAGATCAATACCACCACATACACCGACACATCGGCGACGAACGCTGGACCCTATTTTTATCGCGTAGGCGTGCAGTGATGAGTTTGACGCTAGGCTCGCGGGGCGGTAACTTCTCTTTATGATAGATGTCGCAGAAATCCAGCCGCGCGGCGCGATGACCAAAGATAAATTCACGCCGCTGGCCCATGAAATTTTTACGCTCAAAAAGCAGCTCAACGCCGTCATCCTCGCGCACAATTACCAGGTGCCGGAAATCCAGGACGTGGCGGATTTCGTGGGCGATTCCCTGGGCCTCGCCCAGCGGGCGGCCCAGACCCATGCGGATGTCATCGTCTTCTGCGGCGTGCATTTCATGGCGGAGACGGCCAAGATTTTGAACCCCAACAAAATCGTCGTGCTGCCGGACAAGGACGCCGGCTGTTCGCTGGAGGAAAGCTGCCCCGCGCCGAAGCTCGCCGCGTTGCAGGCGACCAACCCCAATTTCTGGACCATCGCCTACATCAATTGCAGCGCCGCCGTGAAGGCCCTGTGCGATGTCATCGTCACCAGCGGCAACGCGGAGAAGATCGTGAACGCCGCCCCCAAGGACAAGGATCTGCTGTTCGTGCCCGACGAAAACCTCGGGCAATGGGTGATGGAACAGACCGGCCGGCCGATGACGCTGTGGAAAGGCAATTGTTACGCGCACGTTGAGTTTCAACAGGAACAGGTGCTCGCCGCCAAGCAGCAGTTCCCGGACGCCAAGATCATCGTCCACCCGGAAAGCGTCCGCGCCGTGCGCGACCTCGCCGATGCCGTCTGCTCGACGGAAAAAATGATCACCTACTGCAAGACCAGCCCGGCGAAGCGTTTTGTCATTGTCACCGAGTCCGGCATCATCCACCGGATGCAGAAGGAATGCCCGGACAAGGAGTTTCTTTGCGCGCCGGTCTTCAATGTCATGCGGATGCCCGGCGACAACTGCCGTTGCAGCGAGTGCAAATTCATGAAAATGAACACGCTGGAAAAAGTGCGTGACTGCATGAAAAACCTCGCGCCGCGCGTGGAACTGCCCCCGGAAATCATCCGGCGCGCCCGCCTGCCGATCGAACGGATGCTCGAGATTTCCGCCAAGCCGGTTGAGAACGCCGGGTGATACGCGTGGCAATTTTGGCAAGCCTGGCACAGGCAGGACACGTCACCTCTGCGTACCGTCGCGGTGAATCAGCTTGCGTTGGTTGGCAATAGCGGCGGGCAGAGGACTGCCCGCCCTATCTGCCACTGTGCCAATATTCAGTTAAACTGCCATCGTTTGTCGCCGCGCGACAAACTCCATCTGTTTCGGTAATGAGCCCGATCCGATTTGGCTCAAATCCCCCGTAAAACCCCTAATTGTCACCGACCGCCTTCTTGTAACGTGATCGTAACATTTCCGCCGCATGGCTGTAACACCATGGCTGCATTCTGTCACCGCTTTTCAACTCACAAACAATGAAAAAACACTATCATTCAAGCGTTAAACGCAAATCAATGTTCCTCGCCGGCGCCGCCGCCACTTTGGCGTTGTCCGCCACCTGTCAGGCACAGTCTTCGGACGCCCTGATCGACAAGCTCGTTGAAAAAGGCTTTCTGACCACCAAGGAGGCGCAGGATTTGCGCGATGAGGCGGACAAGAATTTCAACACCGCCATCCAGGCCAAGACCGGCATGCCGGACTGGGTTTCCAGCTACCGGTTGAGCGGCGATTTCCGCGGACGGTTTGACCAGATTTCCGGTCAAAACAATGCGCTGGTTTCGCGCGACCGGTTCCGCTACCGCCTGCGCTTCGGCATCACCGCCAACCTCCTCGACAATCTCGAGGCCGGCTTCCGCTTCGGCACCGGTGACAGCGCCGGCAACCCGCTCTCGAACAATACGACCGAAGAAAATAATTTCAGCAAGAAACCCCTCTGGATCGACACCGCCTACGGCAAATGGACGCCCATCAATTCCGGCGGCTGGATGGCCTCCGCCACCGTCGGCAAGATGGACAATCCGTTCACCGTCACCCCGATGGTGTTCGACCCCGACCTGACGCCCGAGGGCCTGGTGCTGCAGGGCAGTTATGCCATCAACGACCAGCACACCCTCGCCTTCACCGGTGGCGACTTTGTCTTGGACGAGGAAAAAGCCAGCGCGCATGACCCGGGAATGCTCGGCGAGCAGTTGCTGTTGAACTCCAAGTGGAACCCCCATTGGGCCAGCAGCGTCGGCCTGTCGGCTTTCCAAATCTTGAACAAGGACCAGCTCACGAACGGCAACGTCACCGAAAACAACCAGGGCAATTCCCGCACCGCGGGCGGCTCGCTGGTCAACGGCTACAAGCCCGTCGTGGTGGATGCCAACGTCACCTACACCTTTGACAGCGCCCCGCTTTACAACGGTCCCTTCCCCGTCAAGTTCGGCGTGGAATACATGGACAACCTCGCCGTCACCCACAACAACAGCGGATACTGGGCCGGGGTCACCTTCGGCAAGGCCGGCGTGCACAAGACCTGGGAACTCACCTACCGCTATGAATATCTCCAGGCCAACGCCTGGTACGACCAGATGGTCGATGATGACAATGGCGTCTTCTACCAGAACGCCTTTCCCGGCAGCTCGGCCGGCTACTTTGGCGGCACCAACGTCAAGGGCCACCTCGTCAAGCTGACCTATTCCTTCACCGACTCGTGGAGCTTCAGCTTCTCGGCGTTCCTGAACGACATCGTCAATGGAGCCGTCGCCGGCGGCAACCAGCCCGCGCCCGCCACCATGCGCATCTTCGCCGATCTCATGTGGAAGTTCTGATTGTCACCCAAATGTAACTAACGTCCGAAAACGAAATCTGTCATAAATCTAATATGAAAAAGTTGTTATCGATCCTGTCCGTGGCCGCACTCGCGGCAAATCTGCATGCCGGGAACATCACCGTCAAAGGCTCCGACACCCTCGTCATCCTCGCCCAGAAATGGGCCGAGGTTTACATGGGCGAGCACAAGGATGTGAAGATCCAGGTCTCCGGCGGCGGCTCGGGCATCGGCTTCGCCGCGCTGCAAAGCCAGACCACGGATCTCTGCGACGCCTCGCGGCCGGCCAAGGCGGCGGAAATCGCCAAGTGCCAGGTCGTCTTTGGCGGCAAGCGCCCGACCGAATACAAGGTCGCGCTCGACGGCCTCTCCGTTTATGTGAACCCGGAAAATTCCCTGAAGGAGCTGACCGTGGAGCAGGTCGGGGACATTTTCACCGGCAAGATCAAGAACTGGAAGGAAGTCGGCGGCCCCGACGCCCCCATCACCGTTTACAGCCGTGAAAACAGCTCCGGCACCTACGAGTTCTTCAAGGAACACATCTTGAAGGGCAAGGACTTCGTGGCCAGCGCGCAGACCATGCCCGGCACGGCGGCCATCGTCCAGGCGGTCGTCAAGGACAAGAATGGCATCGGCTACGGCGGCGCCGCCTACGGCGGCAACAGCAAGCTCCTGAACATCAAGCGGGATGACGGCTCCCCGGCCATCGCCCCGACCGAGGAAAACGTGATCAACGGCACCTACCCCATCTGGCGCCACCTGTATGTGTATGTGAACCCGAACTTGGACAAAGGTGAGATCGCCGCCTACCTGAACTGGATCCGCAGCGATGAAGGTCAAAAGTATGTCAAGGACATCGGTTATTATCCGCTGCCCAAAAACCTGCGCAGCAACTGATTTGATCGCCTGTTCCTCCACCGGTCAATCACGCGGGCGGTGCGGTTCTCCATTGAGATTACTGCGCCGCCCGCATAACTTTTCCCCCGCGTGACACCAGAGCCAAAATCTGAACAACCCCGGCCGCATGGCTGGATCGGGATCCATCGCGGCCACAAGGCCCGCCCGGTGGAGTGGCTCGCGGAAAAGTTCATCTTCCTGGTCTCCCTCTCGGCCATCGCGATGGTGCTGCTGATTTTCCTCTTCGTTGCCCGCGAGGCCATGCCGGTCTTCTTTGGCGAGGCCAACACCGCGCTCATCCAGCCCACGATTCCGGTTGCCGAGCTGGACAAGCATTCGCCCGCCGAACTGCAGCGCTATCTCGACCTGACCCCGGAACAATACAAGTCCGTCGACCATGACACCCTGCTCGCGCTCATGCAGGGCAAGCTCGATGAACAAAACGAGGTCCCCGAAAATTTCCGCAAAGACGCGGACGCCCGGATCAACACCACGGAATGGAAATACCTGTTGCAATCCCATCAGTGGAGCGGTTACGACCGGCCGGAATACATCTGGCAGCCGGTCGGCCAGATCAAAAAATTCAACATCATCCCGCTCATCGTCGGCACCTTGAAAGTCACCCTGATCGGCCTGCTCTTCGCCGTGCCGCTCGCCGTCGGGGCCGCGATTTACGTCTCCCAGCTCGCCCGGCCCCGCGTCCGGGAAGTCGTCAAGCCCGTCATCGAGATGCTCTCGGGCATCCCCTCCGTCGTCGTCGGCTTCTTCGCGCTGCTGGTCCTGGCGACCGTGCTGCAGAAAATCTTCGGCTATCAGACCCGGTTGAACGCCTTTGTCGCCGGCATCGCGCTCGGCTTTGCCGTCATCCCGGTGATCTTCTCCATCGCCGAGGACGCGCTGACCAGCGTGCCGCGCGCCTACACCCAGGCCGCGCTCGCGCTCGGCGCCTCGCGCTGGCAGACCGCCTGGCAGATCGTCCTGCCTGCGGCCATCCCCGGCGTCTTTGCCGCCACCGTCCTCGGCTTCGGCCGCGCCATCGGCGAAACCATGATCGTCCTGATGGTCTGCTCCGCCAGCGTGATGTCGTGGAGCATCTTTGACTCGGCCCGCAGCATCACCACCACCATCGCCGCGGAGATGGGCGAGGTCGTGGCCGGCGGCCCGCATTACCGGATCCTGTTCCTGCTCGGCGCGCTCCTCTTCGCCGCCACCTTCGTCTCGAACATGATCGGCGACTTCGTCATCCATCGCTTCAAAAACAAACTGGAGGGCAAACGATGAACGGGACGCAGGCCAGGCATTTTCGCGCGGACAAGTTCGATTTCTGGTCGTTCTTTTTTTCCGGCCTCACCGGGCTGGCCACGCTGTTCATCATCGGCATCCTCGTCACGATCCTGGTGAACATCATCTACAATGGCTGGAGCAGCCTCTCGTGGCACTTCGTCTCCACCATCCCCACCGACCTCTTCAACATGAAGACCACCGGCATCCTGCCGATGATCGTCGGCACCACCATCCGCGTGTTCGTGATGACCATTTTTGTGATCCCGGTGGGCGTCATCACCGCGATTTACCTGACGGAATACGCCCCCAACACCTCCCTCATCACCCGCGTCATCCGCGCCGCCGTCAACAACCTGGCCGGGGTGCCGTCGATCGTGTTTGGTTTGTTCGGCCTCGGCTTCTTCATCAATTTCGTCGGCAAGAACATGGATCTGCTGTTGCACAACCCGACCTCCGTCTGGGGCCGGCCGGCTTTGATCTGGGCCGCGCTCACCCTGGCGGTGATGACGCTGCCGGTGGTCATCGTGGCCACGGAAGAATCCTTGAAGGCCATTCCGCCCGGCTTGCGCGAAGCCAGTCTCGCCCTCGGCGCGACCAAGCTCGAAACCATCCTGAAGATCGTCCTGCCGCAGGCGCTGCCCGGCATCCTGACCGGCGGCATCCTCGCCGTCAGCCGCGCCGCCGGCGAAGTCGCGCCGATCCTGCTCACCGGGGTTTGCACCTACATGGTCGGCCTGCCCCACAGCCCCACGGACCAGTTCATGGACCTCGGCTACCATGTCTTCATCCTTTCCACCCAGTCCAACGACATTGACGCGACCCGCCCCATCCTGTACGCCACCGTGCTGGTGCTGCTGATGCTGACCTTTGCATTGAACATCGTCGCCATCCTCATCCGTGCCCGGGTGCGGAAAAAACTGCGGGCGCTCGGCTGATGCGATAAAATCCTTTCCATGTTATGGCAGAAACCTTGATTCAAAAAATCGTGGCCCAGCAGGCGCCCGCCGCCGCGCCGGCGGCCGGCGCGCCGTTCATCCGCATTGAGGATGTTTCGCTCTATTACGGCGCCAGCAAGGCGTTGAAGAACATTTCGCTGAACCTGGATGAAAAAGTGGTCACCGCCTTCATCGGCCCCAGCGGCTGCGGCAAATCCACCCTGCTCCGCTGCCTCAACCGGATGAACGACCTGATCGACAACGTCCGCATCGACGGCTGCATCAAGATCGGCGGGCACGACATCTACGCCGGGGATGTGGACGTGATCGAGCTCCGCAAGCGCGTCGGCATGGTGTTCCAGAAATCCAACCCGTTTCCGAAATCCATCTACGAAAACGTCGCCTACGGCCTCCGCCTGCACGGCATGAAAAGCAAGTCCGACCTGGATGCGGCCGTGGAACAAAGCCTGCGCAGCTCGGCGTTGTGGGACGAGGTCAAGGACCGGCTGCATTCCAGCGCCCTCGGCTTGTCCGGCGGCCAGCAGCAGCGCCTGTGCATCGCCCGCGCCATCGCCATCAAGCCGGACATCATTTTGATGGATGAACCGGCCAGCGCCCTCGATCCCATCGCCACCTCCCGCATCGAGGAGCTGATTTTGGAATTGAAAAAAGACTTCACCATCGTCATCGTGACGCACAATATGCAGCAGGCCGCGCGCATCTCGGACCAGACGGCCTTCTTTTATATCGGCGAATTGATCGAGTTTGGACCGACGGCGAAGATTTTCACCAACCCGTCGCAAAAACGCACCGAGGATTATGTGACCGGTCGTTTCGGTTGAGCCTGAGAACTAGACTATGGAAAATCATTTTGAAGCCGGCATTGAAAATTTGCGGCAGAAGCTTTTGCTGATGGCCAGCCGGGCGGAAACCGCCGTCAACGAGTCCCTGCAGTCGCTCATGCAGCGTGACTACGACCTCGCGGTGAAAGTGCGCGAAGACGACAATTTCATCGACCAGTTCGAAATTGAAATCGATGAGATGGCCATCCAGCTTTTGACCCGGGCACCCCTGGCCACCAATCTGCGCCTCGTGACCGTGGCGATGAAGATCTCCCAAAACCTCGAGCGCATCGGCGATGAGGCCACGAAGATCGCCAAGCGCGCCCGCGACCTGGCCCAGGAACCACCGGTGAAGGTCACCCTCGACCTCCCGCGCATGGCCGGGCTGGCCCTGGCCATGGTCAAGGACGCGCTGGATGCGTTTGTGCATCGCGATTCCGCCGCCGCCCGCGCCATCATCCCGCGCGACAAGGAGGTGGACGCGCTCAACAAGCAGGTTCACCAGCAGCTCGCGCAGTACATGATGGAAAACCCCGACACCATCGCCCGCTGCCTGCACTGGATTGTTGCCGCCAAGAGCCTGGAACGCATCGCCGACCATGCCAAGAACATCGCCGAGGAAGTCGTTTATCTCTGCGAAGCGCAGGACATCCGGCACACGTTGGGCAAAGCCGGCGGCGCCCCGCCGGTTTGACCGGGTTCAGGAACCGCAACGCCTCAGGTTTTGGCGGCCGGGCCGCTTTATTTTAACCTGATTGTAACCCAACCGAATTAATACCCGGACGGGATTTGACGATAATCATCGTTGATGATTTTTGTCGAAAATGATTCGGTTGAACTGGTGGCCCTGCCGGAGCTGGTGGAACACTCCGAATCCGTTCAGGCAACTGAAACCGTGGAAGCAGTCTACAATTGGTTCCAACGGCACCAGCAGGAGTACATCGGGGTGTTGTCGGATAAAAAATATCTCGGTCTGGTATCGCGGGGGCAGGTCGGTTTTTTGCTGGGCGCCCGGTTTGGCATTGCGATTTATGGCCGGCAGCCCATCGGGGCCCATCTCATCGAGCACTCCCTGCATGTAACCGCTTCCGCCCCGCTGCTTTCAGTCTTGGAATCCGCCTTGTCGCGTTCAGGCGAACTCTTCTATGATGATGTCGCCCTGGTGGATGATGCGGGGGAATATCTCGGGATCATCACGGTGCCGACGCTGGTTCGCTGGCAGTCGCGGCTGATCCTTGAGAAAAAACAACAGGCGGAGACCCATCAGCGGATTCTGGAGGAAAACAACCAGCAGTTGTTCCGGAGCCTCCACGAACTGCGGCAATCCCGGGGCCGGTACGAAATCTTGTTTGAAAACAGCGCCCTCGGCGTGGCCTTGCTCAACGCCCGGGGGGAAATGGAAACCTGCAACCGCCGGCTGGAATCATTGCTCGGGCTGGAACATGCGCCGGAGCCCCCCGGCCTTGAACCCCGCAATATCAGCGGTTACCTGATGCCCAGGGAGCGGGCGGTGTTTCTCCGCCTGTTACAGGATCATGAGAGCAATCCGGCCTCTGCCGTGACCCGGACCACCGAATTCATGCTCCAGCTCCCCGGGCGCGGCCCGCGGCTGTTCAAGTTCTTCTCCAACTGGGTGCATGAAACCGGACAGATCTGCATCTTGCTGGATGACATTACGGAACAACGGGTGCTTGAGCACCGGCTGGTGCAAAAAGAAAAGTCCGCGCTGCTCGATTCCCTCGTCGGCGGCATCGCCCATGAGATCAACAACAAGCTGGCCCCCATCGTCGGCTATATCGATCTGTTGCAGAGCGATATTGCCGGCTTGAAGGAGGTCGAAACCCTGGTCCCCTACTGCGAGACCATCCGCAACGCCGCCCTGGAATCGGCCAAAATCATCCGGCAGCTCCTGCAACTGTCGCGCCCGCTGGTCCGCGAACTGGCGGTGGTGGATTTCCGCGACCTGTTCAAGGATGTGCGGGCTTTGGTCACTTTCCGGCTGCGCGAAAGCAACTGCCAGGTGGAAACCCAGTTTCAGCCCGAACCCGCCCTGATCCATGCCGATGCGGCGCAGATCAAACAGATCATCATCAACCTGATTTTTAACGCCGTCGATGCCATGGAAAATGCGCCGGTCAGGCGCCTGCGGTTTGCCATCAAGGAGCAGGATGAAAACATCATCTTTGAGGTGACCGATACCGGCCACGGCATCAAACCGGAAAACCTTGACCGCATTTTCAATCCCTTCTTCACCACCAAACCGGTGGATCGTGGCTCCGGCCTCGGGTTAAGCGTATCCTTGAGCATCGTCAAAAGCCACGGCGGTGACATCACCGTCGAAAACACGGCGGAAGGCGGGGCCCGGTTCACGGTCACCCTGCCACGGGCCACCGAGGAACAAATCAAAACTCCCGCCACCGGAAACGGGGCGGATTTCACCTCCGGCAGAATTTTCACGCCATCGTCCGCGAATGGACGGCTGCGCGTGCTGATCGCGGACGACGAGGAATTCATCACGGCCATGGTGCAGGCCGCCTTGCGGCAGAACATGCCCTGTTCCGTGGAGCGCGTTGAGTCCGGCCAGCGGGCGGTCACGCGGTTGCAGCAGGCGGATTTTGATTTCGTGATTTCCGATGTGCGGATGCCCGGCATGGATGGGTTTGCCGTCTTTGAGTGGATTTTGAAGCACCAGCCCCGCCTCGCCCGGCGTTTTTTGTTCATCACCGGCGACGCCGGGAGCTCCAACCTGAACGAGAAGCTCGAATCCATGGCCGTCCCCGTCCTGCGCAAACCGTTCGAAATCGACGCCCTGTTGTTCCACTGCCGGGAGCTGCTTCAAGCCCGGTAGCCGGTCCTGGAGTCATCCCCTCGACCCGGCTTCAAGAGTGGTGAACGCCGGCACACATTCCCGGTGCGCGATCAATTGGCGGAAGTCGGCCAGTTCGGCCAGCGGTGCGGGAGCTGCGCACAAGTTCAGCATGGTTTATCCTTGTGAAGCGCAAGACATTCGGCACCCGTTGAAAATGATTTTTTCGTGCGCGACGAAAAGTTTTTTGCCAGACTGTCCGCGCATGTTTTCACTTCAGAAATTTTTCAGCAAAGGTGACCGCTTTCAGGGCCTGTTGGAGGCCGCCGCCGAGGAATCCCGCGAGAGCGTCCGGCTCGTCATCGAGCTCATGAAGTCCCCCCGCAACACCCGGAACCGGGATGATCTCATCCTCTCCCGCCGCAAGGAAAAGAAGATTTCCGACCAGATCAGCAATGAGCTGGTGAAGACCTTCATCACCGGCCTCGAACGCGAGGACATCGAGGCGCTGGCGCGCGGGTTGTTCCGCATCCCCAAGGCCGCTGAAAAGCTGGCCGAGCGTCTGCTGATGGCCGGGCCCCATCTGGACGGCATCGATTTCTCCAAGCAGGCGGACATGATGAGCAAGGCCACCGAGGCCATCCACGACATGATCAAGCAATTGCGGGACATGGAGGACATGGAGAAGATGAAGACCTACAACGACCGGCTCCAGCTCGTCGAGGTCGAGGCCGATAAATACATGAACGAACTCCTGCGCGACCTTTACGGCGGCAAATACGACGCCATCCGCGCCATCGTCATCCGCGATGTTTACGAGCTGATGGAAAAGATTGTGGATCGCTGTCACGATACCGGCAACATCGTGATGCACATCGTCCTGAAAAATTCCTGACGCGCGATGTTCCTCATCCTGCTCGTCATTTTTATTGCGTTGGTGTTCACCTATATCAACGGCTTCCACGACACGGCGAATTCCATCGCGACCGTCGTCTCCACCAAGGTGCTCACCCCGCGCCAGGCGGTGCTGCTGGCGGCGTTCACGAATCTCATCGGCGCATTCTTCGGCAGCGCCGTCGCCGCCACCATCGCCTCCGGGTTGGTGGATGCCCAGGTGGCCACCATGCCCGTGCTGTGCTGCGCGCTCAGCGCGGCGATTGCCTGGAGCCTGCTGACCTGGTGGTTTGGCCTTCCCTCCAGTTCTTCCCATGCCCTGGTCGGCGGCCTCTGTGGCGCGGTGCTGGCCGCTTCCGGCAACCGGTGGTCGTCCATCATCTGGTCCATTCCCGGCAAAGAACACTGGTGGCAGGGCAAGGGCATCCTTTGGAAGGTCATCGTGCCGATGATCACGTCACCCCTGGTCGGCTTTGTGGTTGGCTTTTTATTCATGGGCTTCTTGTATTTCCTGCTCCGCAATTGGCGGCCCATGATCGTCAACCGGACGTTCGGAAAACTGCAACTGGTCAGCGCCGGTTACATGGGTTTCGCCCACGGCACCAACGACGCGCAGAAAACCATGGGCATCATCACCCTCGCCCTGGTCGTCGCCACCAAGGCCGGACTGCTCGCCACCGCCCCGGCCTGGCTGCAGACGCCCGAAGGCACCCCGGCCGGCTATCTGCCGCCCGTGGCCTGGGTCATCACCCATCTGCCGACCTGGCTGCAATTCGGCTATCAACCGCCGCCCCTTGACCCCAAGGCCCAATTCATCCCCGTTTGGATCACCGTTCTTTGCGCGCTCACGATGTGCGCCGGCACCGCCGCCGGCGGCTGGCGCATCATCAAGACGCTCGGCCACAAGATGGTGAAACTCCATCCCGTCCACGGCTTCGCGGCCGAGGCGACCGGCGCCACTGTGCTCTTCACCGCCGCACATTTCGGCATGCCCGTCTCCACCACCCACGCCATCACCACCTCCATCATGGGCGTCGGCTGCGCCAAGGGCTTCAACGCCCTCAAGCTGGGCGTGGTCGAACGCATCCTGTGGGCCTGGGTGCTGACCCTGCCCGCGAGCGCCGCCGTGGCCTATGTGCTGGTGAAAATCGCCCGTTCGTTCGGCTGGCTGTGAACCGGGGCGGATGTATCCTGAGACACTCCTCTTGTTTGGAGTTGCGGGCGTTTTGGGGGGGGGGGGGGTTTTATTTTCTTTGTGGGAAGGGCGCGGGGGTCGGGGGCGGGGGTGGGGGGGGCGGCGGGGGCGGCCCGGCCGGCCCCCCCCCCCCCCCCCCCCCCGGCGGACTCCCACAACACCGCCCCGGCGAGTAGGTTCGGCTGGTTGGCACCCTGGGGGCGCCCCCCATAACAAAACCGCCATAGAAC
>JARLJW010000046.1 GCA_031290985.1 Verrucomicrobiia bacterium
ACAAATCCGATCCGCAAAGTGCGCCGGCCACGTTGAGCCTGGCCATGGCAAACCTGGTCTTGGCCGGGAGCGAAACCGAAATGGCAGAAGCGGTGCTGGACAAGGGCTATCACGACAACGGCCTGCTGGTGGCTTTGGCTGAACGCGGCATCCGCAGCTATATCCCTGAGCGGCGGCAAAAGACTCGGCGCTGGACAGACAAGCCCGCCGAATACGAAGCGGCCTTTCGTGCCAACCGCCGGCGCGTGCGTGGCAACAAGGGCCGGCAACTCAATCGCTGGCGCAGCGAGAGGTGCGAACGCACCTTTGCCCACACCTGTGAGACCGGCGGCGGGCGGCGGTGTTGGGTGCGCGGTCAAACCAATGTGAGCAAGGTCCATACGCTCCGCTGCGCAGCGTATAATGTGGGCTTGCTGCTGCGGAAAGCGTGGGGCATGGGCAAGCCGCGCAGCGCGGCGGCGGCGGCGGCTGGTTTTTGTGTGTTTTTGTGGCTATTAACTGTGGCCAGCATATTGGTTTGCCCCACGAACTACCCGCCAATAAGTTCATGGCTGGATAAATATGGGTGGCTGCTGGTAACGACCGTAATCGCTATTAGTTTTGGCCTCCTCCGCAACATTTGGAAAAACCGCCGTTTTTTAACGGGCTGATAGGAGGGGGATTGCGGGGATTTTTTGCATTTTCACGTTTTGCAATCATACTTTGAAATGCTAAAAGCCACTGTTTCTAGTTGCCATGGTAGTCTTCTGTTTCGCCGCTACAATTTACCAATCCGCAATCAGGTTTTGGCATTATCAATCCTCCTATCTTTTTCAACTTCCCGGATTAAATCTTTGCGAGACAAACGCTCAAAATCTCCGTCAATGCGTCCTTTTGTAAAAACCAATTCCAACCAATCGCCATATTCTTTGTCTTCATGAAGCTCAAACGAATGCTCACATTTTCCGTTTTTGCTGTCGGCACTTGCCCCCCATGGGCCAAATAAGTGGAGATATTTACTATACCCCTCTTTTGGCACATCCTTATTAGCGACTATTCCAATCGAAAGATCAATGTCCCCATGTTTTTTCTCTTGCTCCTGCAAAGCGGCGATGAATTGTTTAATTTTTATCATATCCGGCAAATGATTTTAAGGTTTCAGACTACATTTACTGCGTAGTAAAATTTGATAGCAATAGGCCACTTTTGCCAAGCATGAACGGCATATTTTAATTCAAAACTGATTTCAAATAATGCCCCGTATGGCTCCCCGGCACCTGAATGATCTTTTCCGGCGGCCCTTCTGCCACAATCTTGCCGCCGCGTGAACCACCCTCCGGCCCGAGGTCAATGATCCAGTCCGCCGTTTTGATGACATCCAGGTTGTGCTCGATGATGACCAGCGTGTTGCCCGTATCGCGCAGCCGGAACAACACCTCCAGCAATTTCGCCACGTCATGAAAATGCAGTCCCGTCGTCGGCTCGTCCAGGATGTAGAGCGTCTGCCCGGTCGCCTTGCGCGCCAGTTCCGTGGCCAGCTTCACGCGCTGCGCCTCGCCACCGCTCAAGGTCGTCGCCTGCTGGCCGAGCCGGATGTAGCCCAGCCCCACCTGCGCCAGCGTTTCCAGCGGCGCGGAGATTTTCGGGACGGCCCGGAAAAAATCCACGCCCTCATCCACCGTCATGTCGAGGACATCGGCGATGTTCTTGCCCTTGTAGGCGATTTCCAGCGTCTCGCGGTTGTAACGCTTCCCGTTGCACGCCTCGCAGGTCACATAGACCGGCGGCAAAAAGTTCATCTCGATCTTCAAGATGCCGTCGCCCTCGCACTTCTCGCAGCGGCCGCCCTTCACGTTGAAGCTGAAGCGTCCCGCCTCATAACCGCGCACCTTCGCCGCCGGAATCTTGGCGAACAGGTCGCGGATCTGGTTGAACATCCCCGTGTACGTCGCCGGGTTGCTGCGCGGCGTGCGGCCGATGGGCGACTGGTCGATGACGATGACCTTGTCGAGGTCTTCAAAACCCTTGAGCGCCTTGTGTTCGCCCGGACGCTCCTTCGAACCGTAAAACTTGCGGAACAAGGCGCGGCGCAGGATGTCGTCCACAAAAGTTGATTTGCCGGAACCGCTCACGCCCGTGACACAGGTGAACGTGCCGAGCGGAATCCGCACGTCGATGTTCTGCAGGTTGTTTTCGGTCGCCCCGATGATCTCCAGCCAGCCCTTTTCCTCCGTCGGCTGCACGCGCTTTTTCGGCACCGGAATGTTCAACTCGCCCGTCAGATATTGCCCGGTCAGCGATTTCGTGCAGGCCAAAATTTCCGGCAACGTGCCCGCCGCGACGAGTTCACCGCCGTGGACGCCCGCGCCTGGGCCGAGGTCCAGGATGTAATCCGCCGACCGGATGGTGTCGGCATCATGCTCGACGACGAGCACGGTGTTGCCGAGGTCGCGCAGCCCTTTCAACGTCGCCAGCAGGCGGTCATTGTCGCGCTGGTGCAAACCGATGCTCGGCTCGTCCAGCACGTACAACACGCCGACGAGCGCCGCGCCGATCTGCGTGGCCAGCCGGATGCGCTGCGCTTCGCCGCCGGATAACGTGCCGCTCTCGCGATCTAGCGTCAGGTAACCGAGGCCGACGTTTTTTAGGAAACCGAGCCGCGCCCGGATCTCCTTGATCACTTCGCCCGCGATCTTCTGCTGAAATTCCGTGAGCTTGAGCGCGATGAAAAAATCATCCGCCTTTTCCACCGACAACCCGCACACGTCCATGATGGACAGGCCGGGAATCTTGATCTTCGACCGCTTGGCCTTGAACTGCGAGGTGAACTCTTCGCCGCCCAGGGTCACGGCGAGGATTTCCGGCTTCAACCGCTTGCCACCGCAGACATCGCAGAACTGCGGACTCATGTAGGCCTTGAGGCGGTTGCGCATGAACTCGCTCTCGCTGTCCATGGCGAGCCGCTCCAGGTTCACCAGCACGCCTTCAAACGGACGGTCGATGCTGCTCACCTTGCCCCCGCGCCAGAATTTGAATTCCACATTGTCCTCGCCCGAGCCGTACATCAGCAGCTTCCGGAAATCCGCCGGCAAATCCTTGTACGGTGTTTCCAGCCCGATGTTGAAATGGCCGGCCACCGACCGCAGCATGGCCTTGTAATAGATGTTCATCCGCTTGCCCGCGCGCCGCCACGGCTGGATGGCGCTTTCGAGCGGCAGTTCCATGTCCGGCACGACCAGCGCCTCGTCAAAAATCATTTTCTGGCCGAGGCCGTGACAGACGGGGCAGGCGCCGGCGGGCGCGTTGAAGGAAAAATGTTTCGGCGTCGGCGGATCGTAGCTTTTGCCGGTCGCCGGCGAACACATCT
The DNA here is from genome assembly GCA_031290985.1 of Verrucomicrobiia bacterium. Taxonomy (GTDB): domain Bacteria; phylum Verrucomicrobiota; class Verrucomicrobiia; order Limisphaerales; family UBA11358; genus UBA11358. The sequence goes on from JARLJW010000046.1 coordinate 3,347, forward strand.
TGTTCGAATGCAGCGTCTCAATCCAATCGGACATCTGCCCGTTGGCCGCCGCTTCCGCGGCTTTGGCCTTCGGACTCTGGGCCTTGGCCTCTTCCGGCAACTGGTGCAGCGTGAACATCACGCCGTTGCCGAGACGCAGCGCGGTTTCGGTGGAATCGCCCAGACGGACGCGGATCTTGTCATCGATCACGAGGCGGTCAACGATGGCCTCGATGTTGTGGAACCGTTTTTTATCCAGCTTGATGCGCGCGACCTGCTCGCCCAGCTCCAGCATCTCGCCATCCACGCGCACGCGGACAAAGCCCTCGCGCGCGAGCCGTTCAAACACATCCCGGAACTCGCCCTTCTGCCGCCGGACGACGGGCGCGAGGAGCATGATTTTGGTTTTTGGCGGCAGCGCTATGATCTTGTCCACGATCTCGCTGGTGCTTTGCGTCGAGATGGGCACGCCGGTCTCCGGGCAGTGCGCCTGGCCGATGTGCGCATACAGCAGGCGGAGGTGGTCGTAAATCTCGGTGGTCGTGGCGATGATCGAGCGTGGGCTGCTGCCGGAGCTGCGCTGCTCGATGGCGATCGCCGGGGACAGGCCCTCGATGTAATCCACGTCCGGCTTCTGCATCTGGTCGAGAAACTGCCGGGCGTAGGCGGAAAGGGATTCCACGTATTTGCGCTGGCCCTCGGCGTAGATCGTGTCGAAGGCGAGGGACGACTTGCCGCTGCCGCTCAGCCCGGTGACCACGACCAGCTTGTCGCGCGGGATCTGCAGCGTGAGGTTCTTCAGGTTGTGCTCGCGGGCGCCGCCGATGCGGATGAATTCCTTGCTCATGTTCGTAAATTTGTCGTCGAAACGAAAAATCACACTACGCCAAGGCCGGAAAAAAGCAAAGCCGGAGTTGCCCGCCGGCGGTTTTAATCGGAAGGCTACGCCGGGGATATTCGAGGAGGGGGATGGATGATTGAGGATGCAGGATGGCCGATGGCAGACGCGCCGCGCCGCCGGCGGTTCGGGCATTGACAGAAACGCCCTGATTCCTCAATTCAGCGGGATGCCGCGACGGATGAAGGTGGGGACGTCGAGGTCTTCGCCATGATGCAAGGTGGGCTCGCTCTTGTCGAACCGGCCCTTGGAGACGATGGTCAACGGCAGTTGCGTCTGCACGGCCTTGGCCCCGGTCCGGCGCACGCGCGACGGGCGGGCGATGACGATATCGCTTTTGCCGGCGGGGTTCGAGGTGCCGGTGCGGGCTTCCACGCGCACGGGCATGCTTGCCGGCGTCTGCCTGGCGGCGATGATGGTGACGCACAACTTGCTTTTCAGGTCCGCATCCACGGCCGCGCCCATGATGATCTGGGCGTGGCTGCACTGGCGTTTGACCTGTTCCATGACGCGGTTGACCTCCGCCATGGTCAAATCTTTCCCCGCGAGCAGGCTCACGAGGACGGCCTCGGAATCCGCAAGCGCGCGGCCTTCATCGAGCAGCGGGTGCGCCAGGATCTTTTCCACGACCTCGCGCGACCGGCCCGCGCCCGTCGCTTCGACGAACGCAAAGACGTTCTCCGCATGACGGTCGCGCAGCAGGCCGCAGAGGTCCGCAAAATGAACCTGGATGAGCCCGGGCCGCGTGAGCAACTGCCACACGCCGCGCACGCCTTCAATGAGGAAGCCGCCGGAAAAGCTGAACGTCTCCACGAGGCTGGTGTTCTCGTCGATGAGCTTGAAGATCTTCTGGCTGGGCAGGCAGACGACGCCATCCGCCGCGGCCTTCAATTGTTCGAGCGCGGTCTGCGCCTGCGCCTCGCGGCGGTTGCCTTCGCAATCGAACGGCAGCGTGACGAACGCCAGCACCAGCGCGCCCGCCTCCCGCGCCGCGCGCGCCAAAATGGGGCTGATGCCGCTGCCCGCGCCGCCGCCGAGGCCCGCAAGAATGAACACCACGCTCGCGCCTTCGCACGCGGATTTCAGCGTGGAAAACTGTTCCTCGGCCATCGCCTTGGCGCGTTCAGGGTCGCCGCCAGAACCAAGTCCGCGCAGCAGCTTGTTCTCGAGGTGGATCTTGACGGTGGCGTTGCTCGCGGCGAAACCGCTGGCATCGGTGTCGATGATGGCGGACTGGGCGGCGGCAAATTCCGGCGTGGTGAGCGCGCCGAGCAGCTTGGCGCCGGCGTTGCCGGCCCCGAAGATTTTCACGAGCGGCGCGCCGGAGGTTTCCGGGATCAACGCGTCAGCGACAGGATTTTCATTGTCAGTTGCCATAGCCAGCCTTTCACGAGCGATGCAAGAAACGACCAAAAGCCTGTTTGAGGCCCCCCGGGGTAAAAAGCGGACGCGCCGTGCGCTGCCGGTTCTTCAGCGAGCCATACTTGGCCAGCCCGATGGCCGCGCAAAACTCCGGCTGCTCCAGGGTGTTGGTCAGCCCGCTCACTGCGCCGGGATGGCCCAGCGTCACATTCATCTGGAACACCGTTTCCGCGAGCTTCACGATGCCCGGCACCCGCGAGCCGCCGCCGCACAGGAAAACCCCGGCGCGCAGATAATCTGTCAGGCCCGCCTGCTCCATCTCCTGCGCGATGAGCCGGAACAATTCTTCCAGCCGCACCGACATGATGCGCTGCAGGTGTTCCACATTGATGCGCTTGAGTTCGAGGCCAAGTTCGTTGGTGATGCTGATGGTCTGGCCCCTGGCCTCCTCGGTGACCTGCGCTGCGCCGTGCTCGATCTTCAATTTTTCCGCGCGGCTCAAAGGAACCTTCAAGCCGTACGCAAGGTCGTTGGAAACATGGTCGCCGCCGACCGCCAGCACGCCGGTGTGCCGGATCGCGCCGTCGGAATACACCACATATTCGGTCGTGCCGCCGCCGATGTCGATGACCAGCGCGCCGAGTTCCTTCTGGTCGCCGCTGAGCAGCGCCAGCGAGGAGGCGACACCGTTGAAAACAATCTCGTCCACCTCCAGTTGCGTGCCGCGCACCAGGCGGATGGCGTTTTGCAGGCGGTTGGCGTTGCCGTGGACGACATGCATGTCCAGTTCCAGGCGCGCGCCGAGCATCCCGACCGGGTTCGTCACGCCGTCGTGCCCGTCCACGAAGAAATGCTGGCGGACGGCATGGACCACGGTGTTCTCGGCGGGGAGGTTGATGGCCTTGGCGTTCTTGATGACGTCCTGGACATCATCGTCGGAAATTTCCCGTTCGGCGGAGACGACGGTGTGCATGCCGCGGTTGTTGAAGCCGCGGATGTGACTCCCGCTCACACCCAGATACACGCTGCGAATCTCGACATCGGCCATCTGCTCCGCCTCGAAGACCGCCGCCCGCAGATCCTCCTCGACCTGCTCGGGGTTGATGATCTCGCCCTTGCGCACGCCGCGCGAGCGCGCTTGTCCCAGGCCGATGATGTTCAACGCGCCCTCGGCGTTCTGTTCACCCACCACGACGCAGATTTTGGAAGTGCCGATCTCCAGGCCGACCACGATGTTGGAATCCTCAAACATTATTCCTCCGGTTCTTTAAGGGTTTTGGCTTGGGCGCCACCGCGGGTGCCGTGCTGGCGAGCATCCACCGCACGGGCACATTGTTCGCCACCGCCAGGTCCACCGACGCAATCACCCGCTGCTGGCGCGTGCCCAAATCATAGATCTGCCGCCAGCGCCGTAGCTGCTGGTCAAAATTTTGCAGGGCGAAGGTCACCTCGCTGCCCTGCCCCGTCGAGATGATAAGCACGCCCGGCGATGAGATGTCCACCCGGCGCAGGTCCACGAGCCCGGCCATGGGCGAATGGTCAAAGGCGGAGATCAGTTCCAGCGCGGCCTGCACATTGGCGGCTTCCGGCGCGGGCACCGGCTCGCCGAGCTTGAGCTTCACCGGGTTCAGGCCGGAGATCACCGGCAGTTGCGGGTTCAACTGCGTCACCGGCACGATGCTTTCGCGCGGGTCGAGCGGCTTCATCGCCACCGCGTTCTTGTCCAGTTGCGTGACCGCCACGGCCAGGTTGCCGTCGGGGCCGGTGCACGGCATGTTCACCTGCGCGATGGGGTTGCGCTCGGTCACCCGGATGCGCAACGTGTGCGGCAGGATCTTCTCCACCGAGGCCGTTTCGATGGCGGACTCCATTTCCAGGCTGCGCCGGACGTTCGCCAGGTCGAGTGCGAAGAGGTTCGCGCCGGGCCGCACGTTCGACCAGCGGCGGAGCTGGTCCTTCGAAATCACGCCGTCCGTCTGGATCTCCACGTTCTGGATGGCGAAATCAGGGTTGTGGTAAACAAACTTGTCGAGCAGCAGTTCGCCCGTGCGCCAGACGAGATACAGGCCGAAGAACGTGCCAAAAACCACGCACAACAGGATTGTGCCCAGCCGCATGCGGTTCGCGCGCACCTGGTCGGAGCGCAGCTTCACGTCCAGGACGTGCGTGCGTCCCAACCGCCGGTTGCGGCTCTTATTTTCGCGTCTGAACCACATTTGATTTTTATTTCCGCTGCAGGGCCAGGTCGACCATCCGCTGGCACAATTCCGCGTAATTCATTCCCGCCGCCGCCGCCGCCTTCGGCAGCAGGCTGGTTTCGGTCATGCCCGGCAGCGTGTTCACTTCCAACACCACCGGCGAGCCGTCCGTCCGCACCATCACGTCCACGCGCGCATAATCACGCCCGCCGACGGCCTTGAAGGCGTCGAGCGCCGCTTCCTGGATGCGCCGCGTCGTCGCCTTGTCAAACTTGGCCGGGCAAAAATATTCCGTGGTGCCCGCCGTGTACTTGTTCTGGTAATCGTAGTTCCCCGCCTTCGGCCGCACCTCGACCACGGGCAAAATCTGGTCGCCCAAAATTCCCACCGTGGTCTCCCGCCCGATGATCTTCTCCTCGACCAGCACTTCGGTGTCGTATTTTAGCGATTCGGCCAGCGCCGGCTGCCAGTCGGCGACCTTCTCCACAAATTGCAGCCCCACACTCGATCCCTGTCGCGCCGGCTTCACCACCAGCGGCGGCTGAAAATTATCCGGCCACGTCGCCGCCGGCGAATTCACCACCAAAAAGCGCGCCGTGGGCACGCCCGCCTGCATGCACGACTGCTTCGTGAGCAGCTTGTCGAACGCGATGCGGCTCGCTTCCGCGTCACAGCCCGTGTACGGCACGCCCAGCGCATCCAACTGCTTCTGCACCGTGCCGTCCTCGCCGTACGTCCCGTGCAGCGCCAGAAAAACCACGTCCGTCTTCGGCGGCAGCACCCAGTCCGGCGTCTGCGGGTCGAGCTCATGGACGTCATGGCCAAGCGAACGCAGCGCGTTCGCCACCGCCGCGCCGGTGCGCAACGACACTTCGCGCTCGGCGCTCGGCCCCCCGAGCATCACGGTGATGTTTAACTTTCGGCTCATTTATTTTCGCTTTGCAAATTGTTCCAGGGCCACGGCGGTCTTGGGAAACGCCTTCAAGACCTGCTTGTTGGTCGTCACCAGCGGCACGCCCAGATCCTGCGCCAGCGCCACATACTCGCACTCGTAGGCGTCGCAATCCGAGGCCAGCACCAGCTTGAGCACCCGCTCCGTCGGCACCGAATATTCATTGGCGCCGATGTCCTTCTGCGCGTTCAGATAGGCGGCGTTGGCGTCGGTTTCCGTCAAAATCTTCCGCCGCAGATACCCCGCCAGCACGTTCCGAAACTCCGACCGCCACGCGATCGGCACGGCCCATTCGCCATCCTGCGCCTTGACCGCCTCGGCCAGCCCCGCCAGCTCGCTCGGCAGCCAGAAATAAACCAGCACGCTGTTGTCCGCCACGATCACGCACGGCCCTCTCCCTTGAAATGCTTCAGGTCCGCCGCCGTGACCTTGAACTTGAGCGAATTGCGGAACTGGCGCGCCCGCTGGATGAGCGCCTCGTTGTCCACCGGCTGGCTCCGCACGCTGGACTCCAGCACCGCGATGGCCTCCGTGTTCAGGCTGCGCCCGTGCGTCGCGGCGCGCTTTTTCAACGCCTGGTGCGCCTCCTTCGACAGCCCCTTGATCGTGATCGTGATCATGCTGCAACCATATCGCAACCAAAATGGTTGTCAATGTTTTCGCAACCATTTCGGCGGTCGACGCCTACTCGCCGATGACTTCCACTTCCGTGTGCAGCTCCACGCCCCGCTCCGCCTTCGCCTTCGCCTGCAGCAGCGCGATCAGCTCCAGCACGTCCTGCGCGGTCGCCATCCCCCCGTTGACCAGGAAATTGCCATGCTCCACCGAAACCATCGCGCCGCCCACATACGTGCCCTTCAAGCCCAGTTCCTCGACCAGCTTCCCCGCCGGGATGCCCGCCGGGTTCTTGAACATGCAGCCCGCGCTCGGCGCGGCCGGCTGCGAACTCCAGCGCTTCTCGCTGTAGGCCTTCATCCGCTGCTCAATCTCCGTGCGCGGCTGCGCCACGCACCGGAACACGGCCGACAGGGCGATGTGGTTCTTCAGCGTGGCGCAACAGCGGTAGGTCACCGACATTTCCGACGGCTGCAGCTCGCGGATGTCGCCGCCAAAATCCATCACGCGCACCGATTCCACGGCGTTGAACGTCTCCCCGCCCATCGCGCCGGCGTTCATCCGCAACGCGCCGCCGATGCTGCCGGGGATGCCCTCCAGAAATTCCACGCCGCTCAGGCCGTTGCGCTTGGCCTCGACCGCGACCGCCTTCTGCTTCGCCCCGGCCCCGGCCCGGATGCGCAATCCGTCAATCTCAATCCGGCTGAAATTTGGCTGCGCCAGGCAGATCACCACGCCGCGAAATCCGTTGTCCCGCACGACCAGGTTTGAGCCGCGGCCCAGCAGGAAGAATTTGACTCCCCGGGCTCCGCAAAATTTCAGGATGGCCCCCAGCTCTTCTTCGGTGGCCGGCTCGACATAGACATCCGCCGGGCCGCCGACGCGCAGCGTGGTATGCCGGGCCATTGGCTCATCCCGCCGGATGATTGTCGCGGGCGAAAGCCGCCCGGCCAGTTCATCGGCGATCGCGGAAGGTTCTGATGTCGTCATGTCACCACCCTCAGTTTGATTTCACCGCCCGTCGCCGGCTGGCCGCCGCTGCGGACCGGTTTACCGGCCCCCTGCCCGATGGCGCTCAAAATATTTCCGGCAATGATTTCCGCGGCGGCCGGCGTGTGCCACTGTGCCAGCGCCGCCTGCATCTTCAAACGCACCGCCTCGTCGTTGACCAGGGCCGCCAGCAGGGCCGCAACTTTTTCCGGCGGGGAATTTTTTTGGTCCAGCAGCCTGGCCGCCCCGGTCTGTTCAAAGGCCAGCGCATTGCTCCATTGATGATTGTCCGCCGCGGTCGGCAACGGCACCAGTGCGGACGGCAGCCGCATGGCCGCGATCTCCGCCAGCGACGATGCGCCCGCGCGGCTCACACACGCCGTGGCCGCGCCCAAGGCCAGGTCCATTTCCGCGAGAAACGGCTTCACCACGGCTTTGAGCCCGGCGGCCGCGTAAGCCGCCTTCACCTTTTCAAAATCCTTCGCCCCGGTCAGGTGCAGCCATTGGACCGGCGGCGCGAGTTTCAGGGCGGACAAAATCAAATCATTCAACCCGCTGGCCCCCTGGCTGCCGCCCACGACCAGGATGGTCGGCCGCTCCGGATCCAGACCGAGCGCCGTGCGGCAGGCGGCGGCCTCACGCAGTTGGAATTGCGGGCGCACCGGCGTGCCGGTGACGAAAATCTTTTTTGCGCGGAGCCGCGCGGCCGCCTCCGGAAAACCGATGAACGCCTCATCCACCCGGCGCGCCAAAAAACGGTTCGCCTTGCCGGGGATGGTGTTCGAGTCGTGCAGAAACGTCCTGGCACCAAACCTCCGCGCGGCCAGAACCGGCGGCGCGCTGGTGAATCCGCCCATCGCCAAAACGGCGGCGGGCCGGTGCGCCTTGAAAATGGCCTGGGCCGCCCGGTATGATTTCCAAAAGCTGCGCGCAAACGAAAAATAATTCCGGTTTTGCAGCCCGACCGCGGGCAGCGTGAAAATCTCCATGCCGGCCGCGGATTTCACCGCCTGCTGGTCAACCTCCTTGGGTGAGATGAGCAGCGCAACCTCGCAACCCCGCTGCCGGAGCTGCGCCGCCACCGCCAATCCGGGAAAGAGGTGGCCGCCCGTTCCGCCGCACGCGATGGCGACGAACGGTTTTGGATTCTCGGGAAGATTCATTTTGCTCGGGCGGCAAATGGATTGTCGTTACCAGCAAAGTCCGCCGGTGGAATCCGGTTCGTCGCCCCGCGCCGCGCCACACTGAACAAAATTCCCACCGCCATCAGCATCGCGAGCAGGCTCGAGCCGCCGGAGCTGATGAACGGCAAGGCCAGCCCCTTGTTGGGCAGCAGGCTCGTCACCACGCCGATGTTGATGATGGCCTGGAAGCTGATCAAGGCCGTGACGCCGATGGCCAGTTGCGAACCGAACTGGTCCCGGGCGTTCAGGGCGATGTATATGCCGCAGACCGCGATGATCAAAAAGGCGATGACCACCAAACCGGTGGCCACCAGGCCGAGTTCCTCCCCAATGTTCGCGAAGATGAAATCGCTGTGAATCTCCGGGAGAAAGCCCAGCTTTTGCCGTCCGTCACCCAGCCCGAGGCCGGTCAGGCCGCCGGAGCCGATGGCGATCTTCGCCAGTTCCGCCTGCAACCCCACGCCGTTGGCCTGGGTTTGCGGATGCAGCCACGCACTGATCCGTCCGCTGCGCATGCCGTCGTGAGCGATTGAAAACGCCAGGGCCGCCACCCCGGCCACCCCGACCGGAATCAGGTGCAGCCAGCGGACGCCCGCGAGAAACAACATCGTGCCCGTCACACCGGCCAGCAGGATGGTCGTACCCCGGTCTGGTTCGATAAAAATCAAGCCCAGCGCCAGGCCGATGATGAGGCCCGGGTAGATGATTCCCCGCACGAAGGTGTTCATCTTGCGCTGCGAATGGTCCACATACCACGCGAGCATGATGATGAGGCCGATCTTGACGATTTCTGAAGGCTGGAAGCTGGCTACCGGAATATGGATCCAGCGCCGTGCGCCATTGATTTTCATCCCGAGATGCGGGATGAAAACCATGGCGGCAAGCAAAAGGGTGGCGCCGAAGACCGGCCACGCGAATTTCTTCAGGATTTCGTAGTCAACCGCCGCCATGGCGACGCAGGCGATGACGCCGAGCGCGCACCAGAGCACCTGCATCTGGAGCATCCGCGCGCCCACCTCGACATGCGTGTGGCGGTCCACCATCACCATGCTCGAGCTGTAGAGCATGACCAGCCCCAGCGCCAGCAAGGCGGCAACGCAAAACGCCAGTGTGGTAACGGCGGCCTTCACAATTTCAGGTTTTCAAAAATCCTGCCGCGCTGCCGCGGCTTACTTCGCCGGTGTCGGCGATGGTGCCGGCAACGACATCGGAGCCGGAGCCGGGGCGGGCGTGGCCTCAACCGGCGCCGGGGGCGGGACGGAGGCGGACACGGGCAGCTTCAACTTCTGGCCCACTTTGATCTTGGTCGTGGTGAGATTGTTCGCGGCTTCCAGCGCCTTGACCGTGGTGCCGTGCTTCTTGGCGATGGTCGTCAGCGTGTCATTGCTCTTGACCGTGTACGTATCACCACCGGCATCCGCCGTGGCCGTCAGCGCCGCCGACGTGGCGGTCGCCGCGCCGGTCGCCGCGCCGGACGAGGCCGGAATGACGAGCTTCTGCTTGAGTTTCAAGTGTTTCGAATCCACGCCGGGATTCGCGGCTTCCAGCTCCTTGAGCGTGACATGATGCGCCTTGGCGATCTTGCTGAGCGTGTCGCCCTTCACAACTTCATATTCGCTGCCGGGCGTGGTCACCGGCTCCACGACGGGCGGCGGAATGACCACGGGCGTCGTGTTCGTCGGCATCGGCGGCGGCACCGAGACCACGTTCGTATCCACGGACGGCGTGTTCGTGTTCGGCTCGGTCATCACCGGCGGATTGGTGTCCACGCCGGCTTCCGTCGTCGGCTGCTCGCGCTTGCAGCCCTGGATGAGCATGACCACCAGGCCGGCGATGCTCAGGGCGAGCACGCAAGAAACCCCGATCTTCAGGTGCGAGCGGCGCTGGGTCTGCTGCTCCAACAAGGAGCCTTTGGGGACAAATGGATTCGGATTGTTCATGATTTTAGGCGCGGTTGCGTCCTTTCTTCGAGGTTGTTTTTTAGTTTTTGATTTTTACGCCGCGAAACTTTCCCTCGAAAAATTTCGTGACGTTTTAAAATGTTACCGGTCACCAGCGGAGTGAAGTCGTCGCGGAAATGACTGCTAGCAGAAAAACCGAACTCCCATGTTAATCCGCCAGTAGCCGCGCGCCGGGCTGCGTCCGACAAAAACGTTAACAACCGCGAGCCTTCCGTGCAAGCAGCAAAGCATTTATCGGCGATGTTTGTTGGCGTTTTCATAAACCGGTTCAGCGCAGCTTAAGCGTTGCCAGCGCCACCACCGCGCACAGCACGCACAAAATGTAGAACCGCGCGACAATCTGCGACTCATACCAGCCTTTCTTCTCAAAATGATGGTGCAGCGGCGACATCAGGAAGATCCGGCGCCCCGTGCCCGTCCGCAGGCGGGTGTATTTGAACCACCCCTTTTGCAGGATCACGGACAAAGCCTCGGCCACAAACACCCCCCCCGCGATCACCAGCACGAACGGCTGGTGTACCAGCACCGCCACGATGCCAAACGCGCCGCCCAGCGCCAGCGAACCTGTGTCACCCATGAACACCTGGGCCGGATGGCAGTTGAACCATAAAAACCCCAGGCCTGCGCCCAGCAGCGCCGCGCAAAACACCGTCAGTTCGCCCGCCCCCGGCACAAACGGGATCTGCAGGTACGTCGCCGCCTTCACGTTGCCCGCCAGATACGTAAGAATCAGGAACACCACGCCCACGATCAACGTGCAACCGATGGCCAGGCCGTCCAACCCGTCGGTCAGGTTTACGGCGTTCGAACTGCCCACGATGGCGAGCATGACCACCACGACGCCGAGCACCGCGCCCACGTGTAGCGGATATTTGTAAAAGGGCAGCATCAGCGTCGAAGCCAGGTTGCTGTACCAGACATCTTTTGTCCCGAGCAGGTGCAGTTCACTTTTTGCCGGCCAGTTCAACAGATAAATGCCGACGAACGCCGCCAGCGCGAATTGCACGATCAGCTTCACGCGGGGCGGGGTGCCGCCGCCGCTTTGCTTCAAAATTTTCGCGTAGTCGTCATAAAACCCCAGCCCGGAAAGGACCAGCACCGCGAGCATCGTCAGCTCCACCAGCGGATTCCACTGTGCCCAGAGCATCGTCGAAAACAGCAGCGTGGTGATGATGAGCACCCCGCCCATCGTGGGCGTGCCCTTCTTGCTCAGGATGCGCGTCTTGAAATCGCCCGCTTCCTCGGCCCGGTCCGCGTATTCCTGGCCGAACTTCATTTCCTTGAGCATGCGGATGATCCACGGGCCCAGCCACCAGCTCAACACCAGCGCCGTGACCGCCGCGCCGGCGCTGCGCACGGTGATGTACCGGAACAGGCGCAGAAAGGACACGCGGCTTTCCCAATCCGCGCCGTGCGCCCAGTCCAGGATTTGCTGGCTCAGGTAATATAACATTCAGTTCTTCTCCGTCTTCAAGGTCGCCGCAATCCGCTCCAGCCGGGATGACCGCGACGCCTTCAGCAAAACCACGTCGCCCGGCTTCAAAAAATTCTTCACGGCCTTCACCGCCGCTTCCACATCCATAAACTCGATCACGCGCGTCAGGCCCGCCGCCCGCGCCGCCTGCGCCGTGGCCACCGAATTTTTCCCCACCGTGAACAACTGGCCGATCTTCAGTTCCGCCGCCAGCCGGCCGATCTCCGCGTGCGCCGCCTCGCCGTGCGCGCCCAGTTCCGCCATGTCTCCCAGCACGGCAACGCGCCGCCCTTGCAGCGGGAGACCACACAAAGTCTCCAGCGCCGCTCGCATCGAATCCGCGTTCGCGTTGTACGCATCATCCAGCACCCGCACCCCGTTCGCTTCCCAATACTGCATCCGCATCTTCTGCGGCTGGCATTTCGCCAGGCCGGCCTGGACTTCCGCCCGGCCCAGGCCCAGTTCCGCGCCGACCGCCACCGCCAGCAGGGCATTCGTGACCTGATGTTTCCCCAGCAGGTTCACGCGATACTCGCCGGCAAAATTTTCCCGGCCACATTCGACCTGAAACGTGACGCCGCTCTTGTCCAGCCGGATCTTCTTCGCGCGCCAGCCGCATTTCTCGCCGGTGCCGACGCGCACCACCCGCGCCCGGGTCCGCGCCGCGATCTTGTCCGCCCACTCGCTGTCACCGTTCAGAAATATTGTTCCCTCCGCCGGCAGCAGTTCGGCGAGCATGCCTTCTTCCTGCGCCACGCCGGCGACATCACCAAAAAATTCCAGATGTTCACGGCCGATGCTCGTGATGACGCCATATTTCGGCGCGATCATTTTAACCAGCGGCGCCAGTTCGCCCGGATGGTTCGTGCCGGCTTCCAGCACGGCGGCCCGGTGCGTCTGGTTCAACCGCAGCAGCGTCATCGGCACGCCGATGTCATTGTTGAAACTGGCCTCGCTCCACAGCACCGCCAATTTCTCGCGCAGCACCGCCGCCACCAGTTCCTTGGTCGTCGTCTTGCCGTTCGAGCCGGCCACCGCGATGACCGGAAGCTCAAACTGGCGCCGATATTCCGCCGCGAGCTTTCCGAGGGCGATGCGGACATCAGCCACCGCCAGCAGCCCCGTGCCGGCCGGCACCTTGGACCGCAGGCCGGGCACCTTGGATTTCTCCACCACGACCGCCGCCGCCCCCTTGGCGGCGACTTCGCCGACAAATTCATGGCCGTCGAACTTTTCGCCTTTTATGGCAAAGAACACCTCGCCCGCTTTGGCCGCCCGCGAATCGGTGCAGACATTTTCAAGGTTCGTTTCCGGCGAACCGGATATGACTTCAGCGTCGCAGGCTGCGGCGATAAATTTCAAAGAGCGTGTTTCCACAATTTTACTTCAACCAAACAGTTGCATCAGCCCGGCCGGCGGACATTTAAAAAAATCACGTCGTTGGCTCATGGATTTCCCGCCACTCTAAAATTGTTCTGGACCACGAGCGTATTCGTCGCCATCAGGGTGGGATCAGGCGGAATGTTCAAGTAGCTCGCGCACCGCTCCGCGACCTCCCGGAAAACCGGGCCGCAGACCTTGCCGCCGTAATAGCCATATTCCTTCGGCTCATCCATCACGATTGAGATGCACAATTCCGGGTTGTCCGCCGGGAAAAAGCCGATGAACGAGGAAATGTATTTGCCCGAGACGTAAGCCCCGTTCTCCACCTTCTGCGCGGTCCCCGTCTTGCCGGCCACCACGTAATTCTTCATCGCCGCCTCGACCGCCGTGCCTTCCTTGGTGGCGACGCCCTTCAACGCCTCGATCATCTTTTTGGTCGTCGCCTCGGTGACCACCTGCCGCACGCGTTCGGGCGCGTAGCGCTGCACCACGCCGCCATCGCGTTGCTGCAGCCGGCTCACCAGCATCGGGCGCATCAGCCAGCCGTCGTTCGCGATCGCCGACATCGCCATGATCATCTGCAGCCGCGTCACCGCCACCCCGTGGCCCATGGGAATCTGCGCGATGGACACCTTGCTCCATTTCTTGACCGGATACAATATCCCCCCGGCTTCGCCCGGCAGCGGCACCCCCGTGCGCTGGCCAAAACCATAGTTCCACGCGTAATCATAAAGGCTCTGCTCGCCCAGCTTGATGCCGATCTTCGCCGCCCCAATATTGGACGACTTCATGATGATGCTTTTCACCGACTCGTTGCCCAGGCTTTCATGGTCGTGCAGCACCCGGCCTGCAAACGCAAACCGGCCGTTTTCACAAAAGAATTCGTCGTTCAACGACACGATGCCGTTGTTCAACGCCCCGGAAACGACGACGATCTTGAAGGTTGAGCCCGGTTCAACCACGTCGTTGATGACGCGGTTGCGGCCGTTCGTCGAGATCGTGTTCGGGATGTTCGGATCGTAATCCGGCAGCGAAGCCATGCCCAGGATCTCGCCGGTGCGCGGCCGCATCACGATGCCGGTGATGCTCTTGGGGCTGTGCTTTTGCATCCCCTCGGCGAGCGCCGTCTCCAGGATGTGCTGCACCGCCACGTCCAGCGTGAGCACCACGTTCAGACCATCGCGTGCCGGCACGTCTTCATCGCGATGCGAAGCGAGCTCGCGCCGCGCGCTGTCCGCCTCGGTCACCCGCCAGCCGTCCACGCCGGAAAGCTTGGAATTAAATGACTTCTCGATCCCGTCACAGCCCACCAGGCCCGCCGGGAAATTGGTGGCCACGGCGGCGGAAACAAACCCCACCACCTGGGCGGCGTTGGTTCCGTTTGGATAAACCCGCATCTGGTCGGCGTCGGTGGCGACGGCGTTCAGGCAGAGATTGGTCAAGGCCATGCGGTCGGATTTCTTCCACGCCCGCGTGTCCACCATCCCGGTCATGTCCCGCAACACCGCCTGGATCTGGCGCCAGTTGTCCTCGGAAACCTGCCGTTTGAGGACGGCGTATTGGTTGGTGACCGTCTCCCCCCGGAGGTTCACATGGGTACGCGGCAGCATCTGTTGATACAACCGGCCCTCATCCGCCTTCAACCACGGCGCGAGCGTGCGGGCGAAAACCGCGGGGGCGTTCGGCAGCACATGCTGGCCGGCCAGGAGCTCGGGATTCGCCCAAACCGTGCGCACCGGGACGCTCGTGGCCAGCAAGTTGCCGTTCACGTCCAGGATGTCGCCGCGCTTGGCGGTTTCCGAGATCCGCCGCTCGGTCTTTTTTTCCGCCTGCTTGAGCAGTTCGTCATGACGGATGACCTGCAAATCCACCAGCCGGTAGCCCAGGCCGGCAAACAGCGCGACCAGGCAGGTCAGCAGCAGCAAAGCGCGACGGATTTGCAGTTTGTTCGTCATCTCAAAAAAACGGCCAGCCGCCCGTGGCGATCGGTTCCTCACCCGACGGCGTCACGAGCGGCGGCCAAATTGTTTGTTCTTTACGGAGTCATCTCCGCCGCCGGCCGCGAGGCAAACTGTTGCGGTGGAGTCTTCTTCTCTGGTGCGGCCGGTACCGGCTCCACCAGCAAAATCTTCTGCCCCGGCTGCGCGGGCGTGAGCCCGAGCTTCAGCTCGCGCACCCGCTGGTCCAGCATCACCGGCGAACGCATCGCCGCCAGTTGGTCGGTCAGCACGCGGTTGTCCTTGAGCAGCTGGTCGCGCTGTTTTTCGCGATCCGTGATCTGCCGCTCGAGATGCTTGATCTCGTTTTTCTGCCAGACGTAGCCGATCGCCGAGCCCGCGATGAGCAGGCACAAAAAGGACGCTTTCAGCGCCGGTCCAAACCGGATCGCCGCCGCCTGATGTTTTCGGTTCTTCGACATTTCAAATCTTTTCCAGCACCCGCAACTGTGCGCTGCGGCTGCGCGGATTCAGTTCCCGCTCGGCCTCGCCCGGCAAAATCGCCTTCCGCGAGACCCATTTCAGCTCCGGCACGCACGGCGTCCGCAGCTCCGGCACGTCCACCTCGCCGCTGAACGTATAATCCCGCGTCCGTTCGCGTCCAAATTCCTTAACCACCCGGTCTTCCAGCGAATGGAACGTGATCACCGCCAGGCACCCGCCCGGTTTCAAAATCTTCACCGCGCCCGCCAGCCCGCGCTTCAGCGAGCCGATCTCGTCGTTCACCGCGATGCGCAACGCCTGAAATACCTTCGTGGCCGGATGCGCCTTTTTCCCGTTCCGCGGCGCGAGCCGCGCGATCAAATCCGCCAGCTGCTTCGTCGTCTCAAATTTCCGCAGCGCGCGGTCATGCACGATGGCCTTCGCAAACCGGCGCGAATCCCGTTCATCGCCGTACTCCCAAAAAATCTTCGCCAAATCTTCGGCGGCCTCTCCGTTCACCAGTTCCGCGGCGGTCAGCGTCTGCCGGTCATCCATCCGCATGTCCAGCGGGCCGTCGCTCTGAAAACTGAACCCGCGTTCCGCCTGGTCCAGCTGCGGCGAACTCACGCCCAGGTCCAGCAGCACGCCATCACAACTCTGTTCCGCGATCCAATCCGCCAGCCCTGAAAAATTTCCGCGCCGCAATTCGAACCGGCCGGCGAACGGCCCCGCCAGCCGCGCCCGGGCCGCCTCAAGAGCGGCGCCATCGCGATCGCACCCATACAACCATCCAGTCGGTGAACTCGCGGCCAGCAATTTCACCGCGTGACCAGCTCCACCGAGCGTCCCGTCGGCGTAACGGCCGCCCGGAACCGGCTTCAGCGCGGCCAGCACCTCCGCCGCCATCACTGGTTGGTGAATGAATTCTGGCACTGCGCATTTTCAAATCGTCCGCAAAACCGGTTCGCTCATGTAATCCGCCGGGCCGCGGGCTTTCGCCACGGACACGGCCGGACGCGATTTCACCGGCACCACTTCCACATCAGCGTCCGACAAATCGTTGTGCAACACCTTCACGGCATCCAGCGAAAGCTCGGGCTGCACGGTGGCCACCGGCGGCACCGTCGCCGGCTGCGGGGCGCGAAACGGATTCAATTTGCCCGCCCAGCCCGCCCGGGCCGGCCTGGCCGCGACTGGATTGGGCGCGGGTGGCGCGACCATCGCCTGCACTTCAGCAGCCGCCTGGGCCACAACCACAGGCTCCGCCGGAACCGGGGCCGCCACGAGCGGCGCGGGAGCCGGCATTGATTCGGTCACCGTCGCTTCCGGCGGCTTCGGCGCAAAGGGATTCTTCCCCGCGTCGTTGAACTTCGGCAGATAAACGTGCTTGTTCTCCCGATACGCAATCACGCCTTGACCGCCAAAAAAACTTTTTCCAGCTCCAAGCAATTTTGCCAGTTTCATGTTCATTCCATCAATTTGAAGGCCTCGTGCGCAACCACTGCGTCCGCCGCCTTGACGTTTTCATAACGGGCCGGATTCCAGATCTCAAAACGGTCGAGCAGGCCGACCAACACCGCCTCGTCCTTGATGGCCGCCGCGCGTGCCATCGCTTCCGGCAGGACGATGCGCCCCGCCTTGTCCACGGTCAACTGCACCGACTCGCTGCCAATAAACCGCTTTAGCACAACCTTGTTCGGGTCACCGTTCGGCATCGCATCGATGTCCGCCATCAGCGCCGCCATCTCTTCCGGCGGCAAAACCCGCAGGCAGGTTCCCGCCTGATGCTTTGGCCAGAGGATCATCGTCAACTCCGTACCTTCGGATTCGGGCCGCCACTTCGCCGGGATCTGGATGCGACGCTTCTCATCAATTCCATGTTGGTAACACGAATTGTAGTAAGTCCGACCGCTTGTTTTTCCGTCGCTCATCTTATTCACCGAAATACCCGGATTGGGTAAATCACCCACAACGACCCAATATAAACCACTTCCCCCCACCCTTTGTCAACGCAAATCGGCGCAAAGAACCGGCATTTATTCGAAAGTTATTCACAATTTCTCCGAACTGTGAATTGTCACCCCCCAACCCGCTCCGCTACGCTCCCCGCCATGCGAACCGCCGACTTCCATTATGACCTCCCGCCCGAGCTGATTGCCCAGCAGCCGGCCGGCCGCCGCGATGGTTCGCGACTGCTGGTAATATCACGGAAAACCGGAAAAATCGAGCATCGAATGTTTGCCGGCTTGCTGGATTTCCTGGTTCCCGGCGATGTGCTGGTGCTGAACAATTCACGGGTGATCCCGGCGCGCTTGCATGGCAAGAATCCAAATACCGGCGGGCAATTCGAGATTTTGCTCCTGGAAGAGAATGCCGTAAATGACTGGTGGGCGATGATGCGCCCCGGCAAACGCGCCCGGCCCGGCACACGCATCCAGTTGCTCGATAAATCCGGCGGGACCACCAATTTTTTTGCCGAAGTGATTGATTTCAATGCCGAAGGCCATCGTCGCCTGCGCTTTTCGGAAACCAAAAACATCTTTGCCGAACTCGCTGCGCTGGGCGAAATGCCGCTGCCGCCGTACATCGAGCGGCACGGCGAAACCGCCGCCGACCAGGAACGTTACCAGACGGTGTTTTCCCAGCCTGCCGGCTCCGTGGCCGCGCCGACCGCCGGGCTGCATTTCACGCCGGAAATTCTCGAGAAAATCCGCGCGCGCGGCGTCAAAACCTGCTTCATCACCCTGCACGTCGGGGCCGGGACTTTCCTGCCGGTGAAGGTCGAGAACATCGCCGAACACAAGATGCACGCCGAACGGTTTGAGATTGATGAAGCCACGGTTGCCGCCGTCAATGCCGCCAAAAAATCCGGCCAGCGCGTCATCGCCGTCGGCACCACGGCCACGCGCGCCCTGGAGACCGTGGCGCGATTGAACGCGGGAAAACTCAATATCCATACGGGTAAAACCGACATCTTCCTTTTTCCGCCGGCGGCGTTTGCCATCGTGGATGCGTTGCTCACCAACTTCCACCTGCCGGAGTCCACGCTGCTGATGCTGGTCAGCGCATTCGCCGCGCCGGGCGAAAAAATTCGTGGACGCGAGCTGATTTTGGCGGCGTATGCCGAGGCGGTCCGCGAACGTTACCGGTTCTTCAGCTACGGCGATGCGATGCTGATCCTATGAGCGCAAATTTCAAAATTACGCGGCCAAAAGTGCCGTTTGTTTTTGTCAACATGGCGATGACGGCGGACGGCAAGATTGCCACCGCAAACCGCGCCCTCCACTCCTTTGGCAGCCCGCGCGACCTGCGGCATCTGTACGAACTGCGCGCCACGGCGGACGCGGTGATGTGCGGCGCGCGGACGGTGGAGATCTCGGAGAGCATCCTGGGGAACGGCGGTGAAAAATTCCACCGGCGGCGTTTGCAAAACGGCCTCGCAGAATTCAATCTGCGCATCATCGTCACCGGCGGCGGCTCGATCAATCCGGCCGCAAAAATCTTCCAACACCGCTTCTCCCCGATCATCGTGCTCACCACCAAACGCGCCTCGCCGGAGAAACTCAAGGCCCTCCGGCACCTGGCGGACGAGGTGAAAATCTGCGGCCAGACCGAGATCAATTTCCCCGCCGCCCTGCGCTGGCTGCGCGCCAAATGGAACGTAAAAAGGCTGTTATGCGAAGGCGGCGGCGAATTGAATGACGCGCTGTTCCGGGCCGGGCTGGTGGACGAAATCAACCTGACTCTCTGCCCCAAAATGTTCGGTGGCCGCACCGCACCGACCATTGCCGACGGTCGAGGTTTTGAAAAATTATCGTTGACACGCCAGTTTCGATTTGCGTCGGTTCGCTCATTTCAGGGCGAGTTATTCACCGTCCTTTCCCGCGCTTAAAAATAGAAGTCTGTCTTAATCTTTGCTTAATTTCACCCTCCGTCAGAGGGCAAAATGCGCCCCTTTTCCGCCCGCCCGCCCCAAGATCCCGTAAAAAGGCGCTTCCCGCCCACCTTGGTTAAAGGTGTTTTTTTGGCTGGCAAAACCTGCGCACCCTGCGCAAAGAAAAACAGGCGGGTTTCGCAAGAAACCCGCCCGCTGAATTTTATTTGCCGGACTATGTCATCAATTGTTCTGGCGCAGGAGGTAGAACTGCACCGCGTTCGTGGCCGGTGTCGCATTCGTGAAGCCATAGATCCCCGCCGGGCCCTCGACTGGCGTGCCAACCACCGGCCAAGTCGGCACGGGCGCCGTGACAATGTTCGTCGACAGAATTGAATAGCTCAAGCCCGTGGCGTTGGTGAAGTTGAACTTCAGCTTGCCACCGATCAATTGGGTACCGCCCACCAATACGGGACCGAAGCCAACCGGCTGGATGGTTGAGTTGGGACTATAGCCAGCCGCTTGGACCACGATGGTATTCAAACCCGCCGAGACCGAGGGTGCGGCGAGGATAAGCTGCCCGGCCGCCGTGCTGTAAGCACCCGGCGCCAAAGGCGTGCCATTCACGGTGACATTCGTAATCGCAGTCCGCCAGATAGCATCCTCAGGAGACAAGGCCACGGTGGCCGGACTGCCCAACAGTGCCCCCGTCTGAGGAATCAGGGTCGGCGACGGCAGCAACTGCGTCGCGCCGTTGGTCAGCGGCGTAAAGGTCAGGCCTTTGACAATCGTACTCGCGGAGGCCGTGTAGATGACATTGCTCGCGGTGATGGTGAGGTTCGTGCTCCACGCAACCGCATCCGTCAGACGCACCACGCTGTTGCCGGTGCCAGGACCGGTGGTGTAAAAGAGATTCACCCCACCGCTGTTGTTGGTCGTCGCAAACAGGCTGTCACCACCATTGTTGTTGGTGATGGAACTCCCATACACCCAACTGCCATTTTCGTACAGGAACTTATTGATCACGCCCAAGGATGAGCTTTGGCCGTCAAGGACATACAAGACATCATACGTGCTTCCGCCGTTGGTCGAAATCAAATAGAAGTCGTTGGCAACCGGATCCGTGCCCAACCCGTTGCCGACGCTGACATCGTACGTGGGGTTGCCGGGGTCGCTCACGTCCACACCGTAGAGAGTCGGAATCGGGGAGAGCGCAGTGGTTTTCTGCGTTTCAACATAGACTTTCTGTCCAAAAGCCCGCACGACCACGTTATTCAGGAGGTCGAAGGCGCTGGGCGTGATGCCGGGGCCGGCCAGATACAGGAAGGCCTTGTCATCAATGATGTAGTTGATGTTGTCAACCGTGGTGCAAGACCTGGCCTGGCTACCGCCCAACGAGGTGGAGACATACGTTGCCGGCTCGGTAAACAGGTTGGTGAAGTTAAGAGTCCCAACGCCGCGGTGCAGGTTGAAGGTCTCATCCGGGGTCGCCGCATCGTCATCCGCAAA
Source organism: Verrucomicrobiia bacterium (assembly GCA_031290985.1). Classification (GTDB taxonomy): domain Bacteria; phylum Verrucomicrobiota; class Verrucomicrobiia; order Limisphaerales; family UBA11358; genus UBA11358. The sequence goes on from JARLJW010000046.1 coordinate 24,146, forward strand.
GGCGGCAAAGGTGATCAAGGTTCCGTCACTGCTGAGCGACAGCTTGCCGCAGCTGCCCGAGTTAGACTCGCGCAACGCATTCGTTCCCGTCGCGCTGATGGGGATGATGTTGGCAGGCTTGGTCTGGCCGGCCACGTTGGGATTCACTTCAATGATGCTGAAGGTTGTGTTGAGGTTGGCCGTGTCAAGCTGGAGAATCGCCAGATTGCCGGGGGTGAAGAGCACCGACGGAGCACCGATGCTGAACGTCGCTGAATTGAAGTTGGTGGCTGAGCTATGGCTCGTTGTGTTCGTGTAACCAGTCACATAAAACGCGATGGCCGCACCGGAAACTGCCGTCGAACCATTGACCGTGGCGGTCAAGTTACTGAAGCTAATGACGCCCTTAACCGATGCTTGGTTCGTGGAACCACCCAGCGTCCAGCCGGAGGCACCGGCGGCGGCGGCGCTGACCGAAACATTCGCATAGGGGTTGGTGGTGCTGTTGCCGTATTTGTCCACCACGGCCAGAACGGGGTTCGCAATCAAAGTGCCGCCGCTGGCCGAAGGACCGGACGCCTGCGTAATCAAGGCCAGTTTCACGGCCACGCCAGCAGCCACGGGCTGGGTGACCTTGGCGTTGCTATAATTGGTCGCATAAATGACGATGCTGTCCACGCCACTCACCCCGAGGATATTGGTGGAATTTGCCGGATTGAAGATGAGCTTGCCCGCAGCCGTCGAATAGGCGGCCTTCGGCAGGAGCGCGCCGTTCACATAAATGGCGCCGATCTTCGAACGCCAAGTTGCATCATCGGTGAAGGTGTTGGTGAACGTACGATCCACAGTGGCGCCGGCATCATAGGTCAGCACCGGTGCCAAGGAACCGGTGTACGTGCCGCCGAAGGTCACATTGTCAAAACGGCAGTTGCCGGAGGCGTTATTGTAGGTTCCGCCGGTGTAGTTAACACAATCCGCCGTTCCCGTCGCCGCATTCACGACGCGGATGCCAAAGTTCGGATTGTTGGCTACACCGGGAACGCCGGTGAAATCCACGACGAGATTGTTGTAGAAATTTTGTCCCGTGGTCTCAAAGAAATAAGTGCCCATCACGGTGTTCACGTCGGTAACATCCGTATTGGTCTGGATGAAAGTGGGGTTGGCGGCATAGAAAAGATTATTCGCGATATTGGTGTGGGTCCAACCGTCCGTGGTGTATTCCACAAACATTTTCGCCTCGGCCTGGGTCGTGAAATAAAGGTCAAAGGAAAACACGACGTCATTATAATTAACCGTGCTCACATCAAACTCGGCACCCTGGGTGCCGATGGGTGCATTGTAGGACCAGCCGTTGCCGCCGTTGCCGCCGTTGCCGCGGACACGCCAGCAATTCACGCTGCTAGACACGGAACTGCCGCCTTGCTGCGTCACGTCTGCGGCCGAAACGCTGAACGTGTTGCCATCGGCCAGCGGGTAGGTGTTGGAAAAACCAATGGGTTTGGCAAGACCAGTGCCGAATTCCGCCACCGGGTTGCTGACCACCGTCGATTTGGTCAGGGATTCACTTTCAAATGTCCACTCGGTGATGGTGTCAATGGACACACCCGTAATCACGGTGTTGTCAAAGCTCCAGTTGCCCGTGGTGGTCGTTTCATCGAATGCCACCCCGGCTGCGTTGGTGCAATCGGTTGAGGTGGACGCGTTGACCATCCGGACGGCAAATTTGGAGTTGTTGTCCACCCCGGAGATGCCGCTCAAGTCAACCGTGATGCTGTTGTTCCAGCCGCTCGCCAGCACGATGTAGGTACCGATGATCGAGTTGGTGCTGAGACTGTTTTGGACCAAGGTTCCCGCACCGCCCAAGATGATGTTGGTGGCATTGAACCAGAAATGCCCATCCGTCGTGTACTGGACCTGCAGATTGGCTTCCGCCGCCGCCGTGGCGTTGACGTCGAAAGAAACCTTGATCTTGTAATATCCCACCGTGCTGCCGGCAAACTGGGCGCCTTGCGAACCGATCGGGGCGTTCGTTGACCACCCGTTGCCACCCGTCTGGATGCCGGTGATCTGCCAGCAGTTCGGACTGCCACCGGAACTGCCCGCCAGCACTTGGATGTCCGGGTTGCTGGTGCTCGGGGAGGCGTTGTAAGAATTGCCCATGCCCAGCGCACTGGCCGTACCGAAACCGGTGGACGGCGCGGGACTGCTGTTCGCACCAATCGCAAGATTGTCAAAATTCCAAGCGGTGAGGGTGATTGCCGCTTTCGCTGCTGACAGCGACGCAAGCAACAAAGCCGCCGTGCATGCCATGTTTTTTATTTTCATTTTAACGGTGTTCGGGTTTTGGTTGTAATTTGCAAGGGATGGCACGAATCAAAAGCCGCGCATCCTCTCCACACTGGTCGTGGGTCGCCAATTATCCACGGTTAAGTTACGGGAACATGCCAGCAATGCGACGATTCTGTGACATCGGCCTTTATTGTCCCGGCAAACAGGCTTGGCCGCCGCAATCCGTCAGCAGCCCGGACGCCGCAGAAAATTGATCGGCGCTTCAAGCCGGGACGTGCGGATAAGCGAAAATTGAATGGCGCTTTCTGAAGCGGACGCCGCGCCGAAGGCAAGCGGATGGCTTTTGTCCTAATTGTGACAATTCCGCCACGTGATTGTAACAATTCCGACTCATCATGCTCGAAGCATTGGCGGCCCTTCCGCCTGTTCCAACACATTACTTAAGCATTGACATTACAAACATGAATCTGAATCGAAAAAACGCCCGTGGTTTCACCTTGATCGAGTTGTTGGTGGTCATTGCCATCATTGCCATATTGGCGGCGATGCTTCTGCCGGCTCTCGCCAAGGCCAAGGGCCGGGCCCAAGAGGCCGTCTCGCTCAGCAATCAGAAGCAATGGGGCCTGGCTCAAACCTTGTATGTGGATGACAGCAACGGCATATTCCCCTTCCCGAGATATCAGAATTATGCCGCCAGCCTAGATCAGGACTACCCTTCATGGCTGCCCATCTATGGTTATCATAATACGCTGCATGTGGGCGACGATGTCTGGTTCAATGCCCTGCCCTCCTATGTAGCCAACAAACCCATGTATTATTGGGCTTCCACGCCGGAACTCATAAAACAGTTCAGCGCTTCAAAATCCATTTTCCTCTGCCCGACCGCCACCACCCAAGGCGTTGATCCAATCGATCAAAGCGCAGATCATGGCTGGATGACGTCCGGTGCCCGCCCACTGTTCGGTTACGGGATGAATTCAAAAGCCGTGGTCAACGAGCAGGTCAACAACATAAACGCCGTCGCCAAAACCTCGATCATTAAACATCCTTCGGCGTTCGTGCTTTTTTCCGATGTCCGCAACCGGACCGCCGAAACGCCGTTTTATCAATCGTCAACTGACAACCAGTACCTCCTGGCCACCCCGCATAACTATACCACGCGTTTCTCCTCACGCCACAACGGGGGCGCCAACATCTCCTTTGGTGATGGCCATGCCGCCTTCTTCAAATATGACTATATCGTGGCCGACGGTGTCAAGGCGGCTGCCGACGGCAGTGGCCAGGTCCCCCCGATCGGCCATGACACGGGCCAGCCGGATATCAACTGGGATGTCAATGGACAACGTGTGCCTTGATTTCCAGAGCAAAACCGCTTCTCTTTACCGCCAATGAAACTCATTCGTTCCCGCCTGCTTTTATCCGCCGCCTGCCTCGGAGCCTTGCTGCTCACCACCGCGCCCCTGCGCGCGGTGGACGACACCATGTCCGCGCCGACCACCCAGGCGCTAAAAAGCACCAAGCTCCACTTCCTCAAGCCCGGCCAGCCCGATGCCGCCGCCCTCCTCGCCCCGCCGCCCCTCATTGATTCCGTCGAGCAGGCCGCCGAAATGGACGAAGTCCGCGCCGTCTATCACGCCGCCAGCGAGGTCGACAAACAGGCCGCCTATGGCGAGAAGAAATTCTCCGTCTTCAACTTCACCGTCGCCGTCGGCCCTTACTTCGTCGCCACCAACCTCCCCAAGACCACCGCGTTCTTTGAGCAGGTCCAGCTCGATGCCGAAACCGTCACCGACCTCGGCAAGGATTACTTCAAGCGTCCGCGCCCCTTCACCACCGACCCCAGCCTCGCGAACGGCAAGTTGGAAAAATCCTTCAGCTATCCCAGCGGCCACTCCACAGAATCCATGGTCCTCGCGCTCGTCCTCGCCGACCTCATCCCGGACCAAGGCGATGCCATCATCGCCCACGCCCGCACCATCGGCTGGCACCGCGTCCAGATCGCGCGGCATTATCCCTCCGATATTTTTGCCGGCCGCACCCTCGCCCGCGCCATCACCCGGGAGTTCAAGCAAAACGATGACTTCCAAAAGGAATTTGCCGAGGTGAAAAAAGAGATTGAGACCGCCCGCAGCACCGCCAAGAATTAAAGTTTCCGGTCAAACCAAACGCGCGCCGAAACCATGTCGGCGCGCGTTTTTAATTTATTTGAGGGCCGCAGGGCTGCCACCAACACAACCAGTTCAAAACCAAACGAAACCCTCCGGCCCCCTCGCCGCTCGGAGGGGAGAGGGTTAGGGGTGCCCTCACTGCTTCAACCGGAAAAACAGGTTCCCCACCGGCGGCGTGATCGTCACAAAATTCGTGCCGAAACCGTTCGTCATGGAAAAACCGCTCGTGGTCCAGCTCGGGGAGGTCAGAGTGCCGTTTTGCTGCAAGGTATAGCTGCCCGTGTTCGGCCACAGGATCTTCACGCTGTTCGGCCCGTTCGGCACAATGATCAGATTCGGCAGGCCCGGCGTCTGCACCACGTTGATCAGCGCCCAGAAACCGCCCGTCACCGCATAATTCCCGCCGCTCATCACCCCGCTCGCATCCGGCTGGCCGATGGTGCCGCTCACGGTGTAGGTGCCGCCCGTGCTCGTCCCGCCGCCGCCGGCGACCTTGTACCAGTCAATCGTATAGCTCTGCGCAAAACCGATGGCCGGCAGCAGCACCGCGAACAGCAAAATGATTTTTTTCATAAAACCTTATTTTTTGGCTGCCATAGTTTGCACCATCTGCGCGAGATCATCCAATCGTTTTTCGAGCTCGCTGATCTTCGCGTCCTTGGCTTTCACCTCCGCCTCCAGCTTCTGGTTCAAGCCTTGGATGGCCGCCAGTTCCACGCCGTCGAATTCCAGTGTCGTGATGCTCTTGTCATCGCGCCCGGGATAGAACGCCGCCTTGAACGCCTGCGCCATCGGCCCGATGTTCGGCGTGGCGGAATCCTGCTCCCATTTGTAATTCCATTTCTCCACCGGCACCGCCGCCAGCCGGGACAAAACCTCCCCGCCATCCACCGCCGCAAAATTCTTCTTGGCATTCTGGTCCGAGATCGTCGCCCAGGCCGTGCCGCCCGCCGCCAGCGACACCCCCGCCGTCGGGTTGCCCGCGCCGTCGATATCCGTCACGAACCGCGCGCCGCCCGTGCTGCGGAAGCTCGCCTGGTTCACCGCCGTCGAGGTGAAGTCAAAAGGTTGCGCATCGGCCCAGACGAATGTCCCCGCCTGATCCGCCTTCGCCCGGTTGCCCGCCGCAAACGCGAAGTTCGTGGCCTCATTGGCGCTGCCGCCCGGAATCGTTCCGAACGTCGCATTGTTCAAAATCACGTTGTTGGATCCGCCCCCGATGAAGCCGCCCACCGCCCCGGATTGGATCTGGTTATTTTGACCGCCAGCGATGCCCGCAGCCGTTGAACCGGTCTGGATGGCGTTGTTCAAACCCCCGCCGATGAAGGCATCATCCGTGCCGATCGAATTGTTGTTCCCGCCGCCGATCACCGAGGCCGGCGTGCCGTTGGGCCCCGTCGCATCGGTCTGGACCACATTGCCTGAGCCGCCGCCGATGACCGCATACGCCCCGCCTTGAACGGTGTTGTTGAGGCCCCCGCCGACGACCACATTGTTCGCCTGGCTCTGGATGAAATTCCCCTGGCCGCCGCCGATGAAGCCGAAATCCGCGCCGACCGTATTGGCGGCAAATGAATTCACCGCGCCACCACCCGCGATGACCGAACCCTCCACACCGCCATAGACGGAATTGAAACTGCCGCCGCCGATGAGGTTCGGCACGTTGCCCTGGCCGGAGGATGGGACCGGGCCGGATTTGATTCCTTTCATCACCACGGTGCCCACCACCACGACCGCCGGCGGCTCGATGCGGAAGCCGCGCGCATTGTTCACCCAAAATTCCAACGGCTGGTCGTCCAGCGTGCCCAGAAAATTTCCACTCTGCGGACTCGTCCCGTTGTTGCCGGTCGTATGCCAGAAGCTGGCCGCCCCCAGTCCGTCCAACGTCGCTGCGTTCACATTCGTCAGGCTGCTCCCGTCGCCCGTGAACGCGCCCGTGAACTGGTCACCGGTGTTCGTGAACGCCACCGCGCCACCGTAAGTGCCCGCCAGCGAATCGCCCAACAACACGCCCGTCACATTGCCCGCCGTGATCGCATACGGCGTCGGCAGCAGCGGCTGGCGCGGCGACAGCGTCACAAATTCCGCCCCGCCATTCGTCCGCACGCCGATCGACAGCCAGCGCGGGCTGCCATCAAATCCGCCGCCGAGATCAACCGTCGTCGTGAACAACCCGTTGCTCACGGTCACCGCCGCATTCGTCACCGGCCCGGCCACGAGCGCGCTGCCATTCGTTGCCCCGTCGTACAGCGTGAACGTCGCGTCATAGTTTCCGTTTGCGGGACCGCCGGTGTCATTCAGCCGTCCCTGATATGTAAACGCCGTGCCCTGGGCGCGGGCCACGGCACCGTTGAATACAATGGTTGACAACAGCCCGGCCACGACTGCAAGACGATATAGTTTCATATTATTTGGAAGTTAGATTTTTGAAATTTGAAAAGACCCGGAAATCACCTCAGACGGCCAACTCTCCCAAACCTTCGCCCGCCTGTCAACCGTCCCCGGAAAAAAACGGTGGCAGTTTCGCGACAATCTGACTGCCCGTGGAACGCCGGTCACCGGCCCGGCGTGTTCCTGTTTCACCTTTCCACGCGAGTAGATGGTTTTGGATGTTGGAGCTTGAAGCTTGAAGCCTGGTGCTTTTTCGTCATTCGTCATTGGCGCTTCGTCATTTCCCAATCCACGGCTAAACGGTTAAAAAAGTTTGAACATTCCCCCGCCCCGCCCGGTCAGACCCGCCGGAACGTGCAATTGTGGATTGCCTTTTGTCCCGCAATCGTGAAAATTCTGCGTTCGCGATATTGAACACTATGAAAAAAGTCATTTTCTCCCTGATCTGTCTCGGGTCGGCCACGGCCGTGTTTGCTGACACCACCAACGTTCTCACCGATGAAAACTCCAAGGTCAGCTACGCCATTGGCATGCTGACCGGCCATTCCTGGCAACAGCAAAACGTCGATTTTGACGTGGATCTCTACGCCCGCGGCATCCGGGACGGCAAAGGCGGCGGCACCACGCTGATGACGCCCGAGGAGGCCCAGGCCACCATCACCAAATTCAAACAGGAATTCGGCGCCAAACAGCAAAAACTCCAGGCCGAGAAGGGCATCAAGAACAAGGCCGATGGCGACGCCTACCTCGCCGCCAACAAGAAGAACCCCGGCGTCGTCACCCTGGATGACGGTCTCCAGTACCTCGTCGAAACCGACGGCACCGGCGCCCTGCCCGGCCCCATGGACACCGTCACCGTGAACTACCGCGGCACCCTCATCGACGGCACGGAATTCGACAGCTCCTACAAACGCGGCCAGCCCGCCACCTTCCAAGTCGGCGGCGTCATCCACGGCTGGACCGAGGCCCTGCAAAAAATGAAGGTCGGCTCCAAGTGGAAGCTCTTCATCCCCGCCACCCTCGCCTACGGCGAACAAGGCCGCCCGGGCATCCCCCCCAACTCCACCCTCATTTTTGAAGTCGAGCTCCTCGACATCAAGTCCCCCACGCCGCCCCCGCAGGCCCAGCCGGTCGCGCCGCTCACCAGCGACATCATCAAGGTGCCCAGCGCCGAGGAAATGAAAAAGGGCGCCAAGATCGAGGTCATTAAACCCGAGGACGCCGCCAAGATGCAGAACAGCGCCAAGTAATTTATCCCAAAAATCAACCTGGCGGACGCCCCGGCGTCCGCCATTTTTTTTACAAAGAATTATGGCTTCCTTCTGTTCTACCGCATGCAAATTTCAAGTAACCGTCGGGGCCAGTCCCCTCGCCCCTCGGAGGGGAGAGGGTTAGGGTGAGGGGTGCCCCAAATTTGCCCATAAAAGGCGTGCTCACACCGGAATCTTTGAACATTTGACCGCCGGCCATGTCTCTGTTCTAGTATGAAAATGACCCGTACGTTCATCGGCCTGTCGTCCGCGGCGCTTGCCTTGGTGGTATTGATCGTCACCGTTCATTACGTCGCCCATGCCAGGGAGTCCGCCCCGGCCATCCATGTGGACACCACTCCCGTCGACCGCACCCCCGGCAGCGGCAACAGTTACGGGCCCATCATCAAGAAAATCGCCCCGAGCGTTGTTAACATCTATTCCACCCGCTTCATCAAGCAGCGCGTCTATCGCGATCCCTTTTACCCGCTCATGCGCCAGTTCTTCGGCAACCAGATTCCCGATGAAAGCCGCGAATACACCCGGCGCGACAACTGGCTCGGCTCCGGCATGATTGTCACGCCGGACGGCTATATCCTCACCGCCAATCACGTCGTCGACGGCGCGGACGAGATCAACGTCACCACCTCCAACGACAAGATCGAATACCCCGCCAAGATCATCGGCACGGACCCGGCCACCGACATCGCGGTCCTCAAGATCGAGGGTGCCAACCTGCCCGCCATTTCCCTCGGCGACAGCAGCCAGCTCGAGGTTGGCGATGTCGTCCTCGCCATCGGCAACCCCTTTGGCGTGGGCCAGACCGTCACCCGCGGCATCATCAGCGCGCTCAGTCGCAGCCTGCCCATGGAGGATGATGCAAACCCCTATCACAGCGCCCGCTACCAGGATTTCATCCAGACCGATGCCTCCATCAACCAGGGCAACTCCGGCGGTGCGCTCGTGGATGCCCAAGGGCGCTTGATCGGCATCAACGACGCCATCGTCAGCCCCAGCGGTGCCAGCGCCGGCATTGGTTTCGCCGTCCCCATCAACCTCGCCCGCAGCGTCATGGAAAGCTTCCTCAACGGCGGCAAGGTGGCGCGCGGCTACCTCGGCGTTGATTTGCAGGAAGTGGATGCCGGTCTCGCCAAAAGTTTCGGCGTCTCCAGCTCCGGCGGTGCGCTCGTGACGCAAGTCGGCGATGGCACGCCCGCCGCCAACGCCGGCCTGAAATCCGGCGATGTCATCGTGGCCATCAATGACCAGTCCGTTTCCAGCGTGGAAAACCTCAAGGTCACCATCTCCCAGCTTGCGCCCGGCTCCAAAGCCGCCCTGAAGGTCATCCGCACCGGTGCGGAATTGAAACTCACCGCCACCCTCGGCGAAAAATCCCTCGGCGAAAAACCGCCCCTCCAGCCCAATCCTGCCACCGCGACCCCGGAAAGCCCCCGCGCCGATGCCCTTGATGGCGTGTACGTGCAGGATCTGGACTCCGGCTTCCGCCGGCAATTGGGTGCGCCATTGGACGTCGTCGGGGCCGTGGTTACCGATGTGGACAACGCCTCCAATTCTTCCGTGGCCGGCTTGCATCGGGGCGATGTCATCCTCGAAATCAATCACCAGCCCGTCGCCAATGCCGGAGACGCCGTTCGCCTGGGCAAATCCGTGAAAAGCGACCAGATCCTCGTCAAGGTCTGGCGGCGGTTCGCCGATGGTGCCGTCATCCGTTACCTCAGTGTCAGCAACACCCGCCACACGAAGTAACGGAGCGCGGGCGGCCCGCCCGCGTGTTCAGCCGCAACAACATCACCTGGCCGGAAGCATGGAAACCGGTGCCAACGTCATGCCACGCAATGGAGCGCGGCATTTCGAATTCAACGCGTCGTCCCCATTCGCCATTCGCGCTTCCGTCCCGCAGTTGAACTTGCCCCCGCCAACCTGTACGCTGTGACCAACGATGGCCGTTAAATACAAAGACTATTACGAATCTCTCGGCGTTCCCCGCACCGCGAGCGAGGCCGACATCAAAAAAGCCTTCCGCAAGCTCGCCCGCGAATATCATCCCGATGTCGCCAAGGACAAAAAAAAGGCCGAGGAAAAATTCAAGGAAATCAACGAGGCCTACGAGGTCCTGTCCGACAAGGACAAGCGCTCGAAATACGACGAACTCGGTCCCAACTGGAAATCCGGCGCCGAATTCCGTCCCCCGCCCGGCTATGGCGGCTTCCCCGGCGGCCAGACCTTCCGCCATGGACGCCCCAGCGGCAATGGCACCCAGGAATTCGAATTCGGCGGCACCGGCTTCAGCAGCTTTTTCGAGCAGCTCTTCGGCTCACGCATGGCCGGCGGCGGTTTCGGCCAACCCGGCGGCTTTGGCGCGCAGGAACCACAGAGCCGCGATGTCGAGGGCGACATCCTCGTCTCGCTCGATGAAGCCCGGAACGGCTCCATCCGCACCGTCACCGTGCGGCATGAAGGCGGGGCGGATTCCCATCAGGTCAAGATTCCCGCCGGCATCACCGAGGGACAAAAACTGCGTATCGCCGGCCGTGGCGAAAATGGCGGCGACCTCTACCTCCGCGTCCGCCTCGCCAAACATCCGGACTTCGAAGTCGAGGGCCACAACCTCATCCACGAACTCGAGCTGGCCCCATGGGAGGCCGCGCTGGGTGCGGAGATTTCCGTGCCCACCCTTGATGGCCGCGTCAGCATCAAGATTCCCGCCGGCACCGCCAGCGGCCAGAAGCTCCGCGTCCGCGGCCGCGGCCTCGGCAAGAACGGCGACCTCTTCGTCGTCACCCGGCTCGTCATGCCCGACAAACTTTCCGACGCGGAAAAAAAGCTGTGGCAGCAGCTCGCCCACGAATCCAAATTCAACCCGCGTGACTGATGAAACGAGAATGGAAGATTGAGGATGGAAGATGGCCGGCCTTTCCATCCTCCATCGTCAATTTTCCATTCTTGGTTTGAGATGAAGTATGGCCACCCAAAAGACCATTCTGATAACCGGCGTCTCCCGCGGCTGCGGGCGCGCCCTCGCTGAGAAATTCATCCAGCTCGGCCACACCGTCATCGGCTGCGGCCGCTCCGAAAAAGACATCGCCGCCCTGACCAAACAATTCCCCGCGCCGAATCATTTTTCCGTCGCGAACGTGGCCGACGACCCGCAAGTCGCCGCCTGGGCCAAAAAAGTTTTATCCTCGCACCCCGCACCCGACCTGCTCCTGAACAGCGCCGCGCTCATGAACCGCCCGGCCCCGCTCTGGCAGATCCCCGCGTCAGAATTCTCCGCCATCATCGACGTCAACCTCAAGGGCGTGGCCAACGTCATCCGTCATTTCGTTCCCGCCATGATCGCGCGCAAAGCGGGCGTCATCGTCAATTTCAGTTCCGGCTGGGGCCGTTCCACCGATGCCGAAGTCGCGCCGTATTGTGCCACCAAGTGGGCCATCGAAGGCCTCACGCAAGCGCTCGCCCAGGAGCTTCCCGCCGGCCTCGCCGCCGTCCCGCTCAATCCCGGCATCATCAACACGGACATGCTCCGCACCTGCTGGTCCGCCGGCGCCGCCAGCTATCCCGGCCCGGACGAATGGGCCAGGACAGCCGCCCCGTTCTTGCTCAAGCTTAATGCCGCCAACAATGCCGAACAACTCACCGTTCCCATTCGTAACGCTCTGGGCTGATCAGTTTTTTCTAATACACTTCGAGCTGGCGTGTCATACCCCATGTGGGGAATCATTTGTACCGGGACATGGATCACAACCCAGACTGGTTATCCCATCGTGCTATGAAAACCAAACTTGGCCTGCTGGCGGCAGTTTTCACTGGTCTACAACTGACCTTGGCTGCCGACCCCGCCGGCTCCCAACTCGCCGCCGCCAACAACACTTTTGCCTTCAAGCTGCTCAAGCAGCTCGCCAAGGATCAGCCGGCCACGAACATTTTTATTTCACCTTACAGCGCCGCGACCGTGTTGCAGATGGTCGCCTCCGGTGCCGCCGGCCAGACTCGGACTGAGATGGAGCAGGTATTGGGCACCACCGGCCTCCCGGCTGACGCCGTGGGTGCCGCGAACAAAAAAATCTCCGAGTCGCTCAACCACGGAAACACCAATGTCATGCTCACGCTGGCGAACGCCATATGGTACCGGCAGGGCTCACCGGTCAAGCCGGAGTTCATCGCCCGCAACCAACGGTATTTCGGCTGCACTTTGGGCACCTTCAATGTCAACGACCCGCATGCGAAGGATGCCTTGAACGCCTGGGCCAGCGATCAGACGCACGGCCGGATCACACAGATTGCGGATGACAACATGTTCGCTGTGGACCTGCCCCGGCTGTTTCTCGCCAACGCGGTTTATTTCAAGGGCAAATGGTCGGATCCGTTCAAAGTGGAGGATACGAAAGACCGGCCGTTTCAACTGCGCGGCGGCGGACAAAAGATGATGCCGATGATGACGCAGTCAAAAACGTTCACCTACCGGCGCGGAACAGAATATCAGGCGGTGCGGCTGCCTTACATGGGTGAAAATCTGGCGATGTATGTTTTCCTGCCGGCCACAGATTCCAGCCCGGAGAAACTGCTTGGCCTAATGAACGGCGACACCTGGCAACGAATCACCAAGCCCGGCTTCAGCGGGAAAGCCGGAACGCTCGTGCTGCCGAAGTTCAAACTCGAATACGGCGTGGAACTCAGTGAGCCGTTACAGTCGCTGGGAATGAAAACAGCGTTCGCTCCGTCCGGCGCAGATTTTTCCGGCATCGCGCCGGGAGTCAGCATTTCTGCCGCCCGGCAGAAGACCTTTGTCGAGGTGAACGAAGCAGGCACCGAGGCGGCCGCCGTGACCGGGATGATGATGGCCGACGCTGCAGAGCCGATGCCGCCGCCGGATCCCTTTCAGATGATCGTGGACCGGCCGTTTTTGTTTTTTATTGAGGACAACCAGACCGGGACAATTTTATTCATCGGCGTCGTGTTCGATCCGCTTGCGGATTGACCGGCGCACGCCGCTGGTTCCACATTTTGACCTGGGCGGATCGTCATTTAATCAACCTGAACACATAAGCGATATATGAAAACAAAATGTTTCCTCCTGCTCGCGGCCATCCTCAGCGCCACCCTGCAAACCGGCGTCGCCGCCGACGGCAACCTCTCTCAGCTCGCCACGGCCAACAACACCTTCGCCTTCAAACTGCTCAAGCAGCTCTCCGCCGAAAACAAGGGCGGCAACATCTTCGTGTCCCCCTACAGCGCGGCCACCGCGTTGCAGATGGCCGCCAACGGCGCGGCGGGGCAGACGAAAAAGGAAATGCAAACCGCCTTGGAAACCGCCTGGCTCACCCCCGCCGCCTTGAACGAAGCCGCCAAGGCCGCCGCCGCCGCGCTCTCCTCCACCGATTCCAACCTCATCCTCACCACCGCCAACGCTCTCTGGTACCGCCAAGGCGCGCAAATCAAGCCCGCCTACCTCGATGCCAACCAGAAAGTTTTCGCCTCCGCCATCAAGGCCCTGGACTTCGGCAACGCCCCCGCCGCCGAGGCGGAGATCAACCGGTGGGCCAACGACCAGACCCACGGCCGCATCGACGGCATCGCCAACGGCATGATCACGCCCTACACCGACCTCATCCTCGCGAACGCGATTTATTTCAAGGGCAAGTGGGAAGATCCCTTCGAGAAAAGCCAGACCAAGGACCGCCCGTTCCATCCCGCCGCCGGCCCGGAAAAAAATCTGCCCATGATGCAGATGTCCAAAAAGTTCACCTACCGCCAGGGCTCCGGCTATCAGGCCGTGCGCCTGCCCTACATGGGCGGCGATCTCGCCATGTATGTTTTCCTGCCCGACCCCGGCTCCAGCCCGGCCAAGCTGTTGGAGATCATGAACGGCGATAAATGGCAGCGCGTCACCGTCCCTGGCTTCAGCGAACATGACGGTTTTTTGGCGCTGCCGAAATTCAAACTTGAAAACACCCTCGACCTGAACACCCCGCTCGCCGCCCTCGGCATGACCGCCGCCTTCAACAAGCAGACGGCCGATTTTTCCGCCATGTTCAGCGACCCGCATTATATTTCTGCCGTCCGCCAAAAGGCCTTCGTGGAAGTCAACGAAGAAGGCACCGAAGCCGCCGCTGTGACCATGATCGCGATGACCGCATCCGCCATCGAAATGAACCGGCCCAAACCTTTCGAAATGATTGTGGACCGCCCCTTCCTTTTCGCCATCGTGGATGCCCGCAGCGAAATGATCCTGTTCATGGGCGTGGTCAACGAGCTTTAATGTAGAGTCGGGCCTCCGGCCTGACGTAGAGGACGGCATCCCTGCCGCCCGGAAAAAATTGTTCTACCACGGTCAGCACCACCCGCAAATCAAACCCGCCCGAATATACAAATACGCCTCGGGCGGTGTCTATTTGGTGTATGAGATACAGCACCATTTTTTTGGCAGTCATCCTGGCTGCCGGACTGCAAAACAATTTTGCCGCCGAACCGGACTTGCGAAAGCTCGCCGTCGCCAACAACACGTTCACCCTCAAGCTGGTTAACCAGATCATTGCGGAGCAGCCTGGCAAAAACATTTTCATTTCGCCCTACAGCGCCGCCACTGCCTTGCAGATGGCGGCGAACGGCGCAGGTGGCCAGACGAAAACCGAAATGCAAAAGGTTTTGGGGACGTCCGGCATTGCGCCAGATGAGTTGAACGCAGCGAGCCAGTGGATCGCCCACAACCTGACCCATCCAAAAACCCGGCTTGAGCGGCGATTGGGATGGCTGGATAGAAGCCATTTTTCCGATGCTGAATTCAATACCTTCTCGAATCGTTTGGTCCAATCTGACCCGGACTTATTGAAACCAGACGCCACGAATATCGTCGTCACCGCCAATGCGTTATTCTACCGGCAGGGCAGCGCCATCAAATCCGGCTTTGTGGAGGAGAATCAAAAATATTTTGCGTCCACGGTCAAGGCGCTGGATTTCAGCAATCCGCCGGCGGCGGAGGCGGTCATCAACCGGTGGGCCGGCGACCAGACGCAAGGTCGCGTCACCGGCATTGCTGACGGCATGATCGACCCCGACAACTCGGATCTGATTTTGCTGAATGCCATCTATTTTAACGGCACGTGGGGGAACCCGTTCGACCCGAAGCTCACGAAACAACGCCGGTTCCATCCTGCGTCGGGGGCCTCAAAGAAAGTGCCGATGATGGAAGTTTCGGCAAAGTTTTTTCACCACAAAAACGCAGACTACGAGTTTGTCTCCTTGCCTTACCAGGACGCCCCGCTGGCGATGTTCGTCCTGTTACCCGCCCCCGGTTCCAGCCCGGCCAAACTATTGCAGCAAACCATGAACGGCGACGACTGGGTACACACCGTATTTCGAGATTCCAAATGCCCCAAGGGTCATCTGGTGCTGCCAAAGTTCAAATTGGAAAACAATTTCAAGCTGATTGAACCGCTGAAAGCGCTGGGAATGAAATCAGCCTTTGACCCCATCCGGGCGGATTTTACCGGCATGTTCGACGACCAAGGACATTGCATCACCAAAGTCCGGCAGAAAACATTCGTGGCAGTGGATGAAGCAGGAACCGAAGCGGCGGCGGTGACGGAGATTGAACGCGGGACTTATGGCGCCCCGGAAAAACCGCCGGAACCCTTTGATTTGGTGGTCGACCGGCCCTTTTTGTTCGCCATCGTGGATTGGGACAGCGGGGAGATTTTGTTCATGGGCGTGGTCAACGAGTTGTGAATCGCCGCCCTCCGTCAAAATAAAAGTTGACGCATCAAATTAGCCGCACGAATGTTCACCATGAAACATTCGCATCACAATCAACCATGGGCGGACGTGGCGGTCTTCGAAAATTTGACCGACGGTCAGGTTCTGGCCCAACAGCTCAAGGACCAAGGTTTCGAAGCCCGGGCCTATGATGACAAGGTGTTCCGTTATTTTCTGTTTCTACGACCGCCGCAGATCACCTACCACGTCCAGGTCCGTTGCGACGATATGGCGGATGCGACCGGGTTTCTGATGGTCAGAAAACCAACCGTGCTGGCCCGCGCCATCCATTGCCCGGATTGCGGCTCGTTGCATGTGAATTACCCGCAGATGACCCGCCGGTTCATCCTGCCCACCGTGCTGCTGCACCTGGGCATCCTCCTCCGCATCATCCATCATGAGGCGTATTGCGAGATGTGCCACTACACCTGGACCCTGGCCCCGCTGGAAAAACCGGCGCTGCCCGAATTAAAAGTTCCAGCCGTTAAAGCCTGAAAGTTCACCCCGGCTTGCTGACAGAACGCGGATTGTCCCAATCCGCACCCCGCCTGCAACCGCGGCCTCAAAAGCCGCTCATGGGCCCCATCCGTCCCAGGTGACTCATCCGCAACTTTTTCAAGCCAGGACATCGCCCGCCGCTCCCGCTTGACCGTGCCGCTCGCGGGCCTTAGCTTTAATCAAATGGCCAACGCCAAGAAACCCAAACGCAAAGCGATGATGCTCGGACTCGGACTCGATTCCGACGGCCACAAGCGCGTCACCAAGGGTGATAATTTCACGCTCGTCGGCGGCACCAAGGACACGCATGAGCAGATGACCGAGAAGGCCATCAAGATCAACGAGAAGCTCAAGGCCCGCGGCAAGCAGCTCGAAGAAGTCAGCCGCGAAGAGTTCACCGACATCGCCCACGAGGTCGGCCTGAAACCCGTGATCCCCAAACCAGATGCAAATTAACTCCCTGCCCCGCTATCCGCTCGCCCACCTGCCCACGCCGTTGGAGGAAATGCCCGCGCTCACCCGTCAGCTCGCCGGGCCGAAGCTCCTCATCAAGCGCGACGACCAGACCGGCCTCGCGCTCGGCGGCAACAAAACCCGCAAACTCGAATTTCTTCTTGGCGATGCCCTCGCCAAGGGCGCGGACACGCTCATCACGCTCGGCGCGGTGCAGTCAAACCATTGCCGCCAGACCGCCGCCGCCGCCGCCAAGGCCGGCCTGCGCTGCGAACTCATCCTTAATGGCAAACGACCGGACCTCGCCAACGGCAACCTGCTCCTCAACGAAATTCTCGGCGCCAACCTGCACTGGATCGACCGTTCCCAACGCGCCGCAAAACTAAAAGAACTCGACGCCCAGCTCCACGCGCAGGGCCGGAAGCCCTATCTCATCCCCGTTGGCGGCTCGAACGGCGTGGGCGCGACCGGCTACGTCGTCGCCATGCAGGAACTTGTGGCGCAGCTTAAGGCGACCGGCCGTCATGTGGACCACCTGCTGTTCGGCTCGAGCAGTGGCGGCACGCAGGCGGGCATTGTGCTTGGCGCGCGTGTTGCCGGGTTCACCGGCCAATTGCACGGGCTTTCCATCGACAAGAACGACCCGGAACATTTTGAATACGAGACCGAGGTGGCCCAGATCGCGAACGATTGCGCGGCCTACATCGGCTCGCCCGTGCGCGTGTCGCGCGATGACATCAAGATGGTTTACGGCTACAAGGGCGAAGGCTACGGCGTGGTCGGCGACCTGGAGCGCGACGCCATCCGCCTGCTCGCCCGCAGCGAAGGCATCGTGCTGGACCCCGTCTACGCCGGCCGCGCCTTCGGCGGGCTCGTGGACCTGATCCGCAAAGGAACCTTTAAGCAGGATGAAACGGTCCTGTTCTGGCATACCGGCGGTGCCCCCGCGCTATTTGCATACGCGGCGGAACTGTTATAAGTTCCACCGCCAAATCCCGGCATCCATCTGCGGGTGGGGCAATCATGAGACAAAAATCAGAATTTGTGTTACTGCGGACCGGCTCATTTCCCGCCAATTGGCTGCTCCTTATTCTGCTGCTCTGCCTCGTGGCCGGAGCCGCCTCCGCCCAGACTCCGCGCCCGGATCATGAATGGACACATTTGACCGCGCCGCCCCCGGGCAAAGCGGCGGCGGCCCGCTGGATACAACCCATCCGCGGCGAACTCTTCCAACTGGATTCCACCCTCGTCCGCTCGAACTACGCCAAGATCCGGCCCGGCCCGCTGGCCCAGGCCAAAACGTTGGGCCAGCGGATCGATCTGCCGATGCCCGATGGCACCACGGCGCGGTTCTCGGTTGTGGAAGCGCCGGTGATGGACCCGGAACTTGCGGCGAAGTTTCCCGAGATCAAAACCTATGCCGGCGTGGGTCTGGACGATCCGCAGGCAACCGTGCGGCTGGATTATTCGCCCGCCGGATTTCATGCGCAGGTATTGTCACCGCATGGCGCGGTTTATGTGGATCCGGCGTGGCGCAATGACGCGGTTAATCACGTCAGTTATTACAAGCGGGATTACAAGAAAGCGCAGGATGACTGGCAATGCCTCGCCCGAGGCGATACGGCGGGCAGAGGCACGGCCGTCACGGGTGCAAATTCCGGCGGACCCATCGTGGCCAACGCGGTCCTGTCGGGGGCCACGCTCAAGACCTACCGGCTGGCCGTGGCCTGCACCGCCGAATATACGGCCTATTTCGGCGGCACTGTTCCCAACGCCATGGCGGCCATCGTCAGCGCGGTGAACCGCGTGGACGGGGTTTATGAAACGGAACTGGCCGTCCATCTCGTCCTCGTCGGCAATGACAACCTCCTTGTCTACACCAATGCCGCTACCGAACCCTATTCCAATAACGACGGTAACACCATGCTCGGCCAGAACCAGACCGTAATTGATTCCATCATCGGCTCGGCCAATTATGACATCGGCCACGTCTTCAGCACGGGCGGCGGCGGCATCGCCGCACTCGGTTTTGTCTGTGTGGCCGGTACCAAGGCGCAGGGCGTGACCGGGTCGTCCGCCCCGACTGGCGATGCCTTTTGGATCGATTACGTCGCCCACGAAATGGGGCATCAATTCGGGGCCAATCATACTTTCAACAGCACCAACAACGATTGTGGCGGCGGCAATCGCAATGCCAGCACGGCCTACGAACCGGGAAGCGGCCTGACCATCATGGCCTACGCCGGCATCTGCTCCCCGGATGATCTGCAACTCCACAGTGATCCATTTTTTCACGGCGTCAGTCTAGATGAGATCCAAGCCTATATCACCACCGGCAACGGCTCGAGTTGCCCGGTGCCCACCGCCACCGGCAATACCGCGCCCACGATCAGTGCCGGCGCAAACTATTCCATCCCCTGCTCCACCCCGTTCGTCCTGACCGCATCCGGCAGCGATCTCAACGGTGATACGCTCACCTACAGTTGGGAGGAGTTTGACCTTGGCTCGGCCTCGTCGCTCACCGGGATTGACCTCGGCTCCGGTCCGCTGTTCCGCCCATTCCTGCCCACCAACTCGCCGTCCCGATATTTCCCCAAAATGTCCAGCATCCTCGCCAACACCAACTGGAACCAGGAAGTACTCCCGACCACCAGCCGCACAATGACCTTTCGCGTGACCGCCCGCGACAATCATGCCGGCGGCGGCGGCGTGTCCGATGCGCAAATGACGGTCACCTCCGTGGCCGGCACCGGCCCGTTCATCGTCACCGCGCCGGTCACCAACGCGAGTTGGTCCGGCGCCCGCACGGTCACCTGGAACGTCGCCGGCACCACGAACGCCCCGATCAGCGCCGCCACCGTTAATATTCTTCTTTCCGCCAACAGCGGCCTAACCTTCCCTTTTCTGCTGGCAACGAACGTGCCAAACACCGGTGCCGCCGCCGTCGTTTTGCCCAGCCTCAATACGACGCACGCGCGCATATTGGTGCAGGCGAACGGCAAAAACTTTTTCAACATAAGCCGCGGCGATTTCAACGTGAGCAGCCCGGTGCCGTTTCTACAGTTGACCGGAACCGCCTTGACCAACGAGTCCTGCTTGCCAACCAACGGCGCGATTGATCCCTATGAAACGGTCAAGGTGAGTTGGACCATTGCCAACCTCGGCGGTGCGGCGACCACCAACCTTGTCGCCACCCTGCTTGCCACCAATGGCGTGTATTACCCCGGCACGCCGCAGACCTACGGCGTCATCGGCGCGAACAACAGCGCCACCCGCACGTTTTCATTTGTCCCGGCGGGCAGTTGCGGCGGCGCGGTGACAGGCGTGGTGCAATTGGTGGATGGTGCCAGCAGCCTCGGTAGCTTCGCCACCGTCTTTCCGCTGGGTGCCGTGCAAGCCACGGTCACCACCCAGATTTTCAACAACGCCAGTTCCATCACCATCAACGACAACGCCAGCGCCTCGCCCTATCCATCCACCATCGCCGTCTCAGGCATAAGCACGCCCGTAACGAAGATCACCGCCACCATCAACGGCTGGTCGCACACTTATGCCAGCGATGTCGGCATGCTTCTGGTCAGCCCCGGCGGACAAACCGTCAAGTTGCTCGATGCCGTCGGCGGCAGTTCGTCCATTAACAACATCGTTTTGACGTTTGATGATGCTGCGTCTGCCTCGATGTCCTCCAGCACGGTCACCAGCGGCACCTATCTGCCCACGGACCTTGATACCACTCAACATTCCTTTAATCCCCCAGCCCCGGCCTATCCTTATAACAATGTCTTGCTGCCGCTGGCAGCCACACCCAACGGCACCTGGTCATTGTACGTCGAGGATTTTTACGCCCAGGATGCGGGCAGCATTTCCGGCGGCTGGAGCTTGAAATTCATCACCACCTCCAACACGCCCGTCTGTTGCTCCACGTTCCCGCAGCCGACGCTGACCAGCACGACTTATTCGAACCGCGTCGTCCGGTTCAATTGGAATTCCCTGCCCGGGCCGCATTATCAAGTGCAATACCGGACGAACCTCGCGACGGGGACCTGGTCGAATCTCGGCCCGGCCATCCTCGGCACCAACACCACCACGGGCATCATTGATGTCACCAGCAACTCACCCATGCGGTTTTATCGCGTGACCGTGGCACCTTGAGCCGCCACCCTTCCGCCCTGTGAAAACCGTCATCCACTGGTTCCGGCGTGATTTGCGCATGAGCGACAACACCGCACTCAGCGAGGCCGGCCGGCGCGCGGAGACGGTCATACCCGTTTTCATTTTCGAAGACGCCTTCCGCACCGGGCCGGATGTCGGCGCGGCGCGGCTGGAATTTCTCCTGCAATCCGTCCACTCCCTCCGCAAAAATCTCGCCGAACTTGGCCACCCGCTCATCATCCGCTGCGGCAATTCGGAGAAGATTTTGCCCGGGCTGTGCCAGGAAGTTGGCGCGCAAGCCGTCTTTGCCAACAAACGCCACGAACCTTATGCCCAACGCCGGGACGAACGCATCACCTCGGCCCTGCTCAACGTCGGCGTGGGGTTTGAATTGTTCAAGGACGCCGTCATCTGGGAGGAGCTGGAAATCCTCAACCAAAGCGGCAAGCCGTACACGGTCTTCACCCCTTATTCCAAGGCCTGGAAAACGCGCCCGATTCCATCGCCCCGCTCCCGGATTAAAACTTTAAAATCAAAAATTAAAAGCCTCCCCTCCGACCCGTTGCCCGCAGATACCGCCGCCGTGGGCCATCCGCTCACGCAACAGATTCCGCCCGGCGGCGAACACACCGCCCTGGAGCGGTTGCGCAAGTTCATGGCGGGTCCGGTTTACAGCTACGGCGTGAACCGCAATTTTCCCGCCGTGGATGGCGGCTCCAATCTTTCGCCGCATCTGCGCGCGGGCACGATCGGCATCCGCACCATCCTCGCCGCGCTGAACCAGGCGAAAGCGCAGGCCACCCCCGCGCAGGCGGCCAGTTGCGAGGTCTTCCTGAACGAACTCATCTGGCGCGAATTTTACACGCAGGTGCTGTGCAACTTTCCGCACGTCACCCGGGGCGCCTTCCGTCCCGAATATGACCAGTTGAAATGGTCGGACAACGCGGAACATTTTGCCGCCTGGTGCGCGGGCCGCACCGGCTACCCCATCGTGGATGCCGCCATGCGCTGCCTCAACGCCACCGGCACCATGCACAACCGCCTGCGCATGATCGTGGCGATGTTTCTGACCAAGGATCTGATGATCAACTGGCAGCTCGGCGAACGTTATTTCATGAAACAACTGGTGGATGGCGACCTGGCCGCCAACAACGGCGGCTGGCAATGGAGCGCCGGCACCGGCACCGATGCCGCGCCGTATTTCCGAATTTTCAACCCCACGTCACAGGCGGAGAAATGCGATGAAACCGGTGAGTTTGTCCGCCGCTGGCTGCCCGAGCTGAAAGATTTCCCCGGCGGCCTCATCCATCAGCCGTGGGAAAACCCGCTCCTGCTGGCCCGGTCAAAATACCCGGACCGCATCGTCCGCCACGAAGAACAGCGCGACAAATGCCTGGCGATGTTCAAGGCCGTGAAAGGCTGAGACCCGGCCCCGCGCGCCGGTAAAAATTCATTTCGGCGATTTCAATTCATCCAGCGTGTGCTGCGCCTGTGATATCTGGCTCCGCAACTGGGATATCTGGTCGGAATCCAGCGGGATGCGCGCGCAGCCATCAAACTGCACAAAGGTCTGCACCGCGCTCTGCCGGTGGCTGCCCAGGCCAATGACCCGGAAGCCGTCCTTCGTCTGGTAACTCGCCTCAAAGCCCGGCAGGCCGGTCACGTCGTAGGTGGCCGACCGGATGTAATCCAGCGCCCGCAGCAGGGAGTCGATCTCCGCGTAATCAATCACCGCCCGCTGGTGCAGGCCGCCCTCGGCACAATCCAGCACCACCGCCTGCCATTTGCCGTTGACATCCGGGCTGAAGGACTCCTTCAGCCGCACCGTCAAGATGCTGTCCCCGACGCTCACCGTTCCACCCGTCCCGAAGCCTTTCACAATGACGAGGTTCGTCTGGGCCTCGAACGTTTCGATGTCCGTGTGGAACGCGTTGGTGGATTGCGCGTGCGCCGGCATTCCCAGCCACACCACGCCCAGTAAAACCGCCGCCAAAACCTTCATCAATTTCATAGGTATCCTTCCAGTTACGGATTATAACACCATCAGCCGCCAACAGTTGCGCACCTTGCAGCTAGGGTGCGGGCCCGCCCTTTTCCACCCTCCGCCTGCTGTCATTCTCGATATCGCTCAAGTGCAGGTCGATGGCCACCACGGACAGGCGGATTTCCCAGAGCGAAAACAACAGCGAAGCGATCATCGAAACCATGCTCGAAACAAAGAGCCACACCGCCGCGACGTCGCACTGGATGAAAATCAAAAAGGTGCAAAGGGTGCATAGCAGCAGGCTCAAGACACCCCAGAATTGCATGTTCCGCACCAGCCGGATGCGCGTCCGCAGGCTGGCAATCTGTTTCAAATAGATTTTGTCCGGCGCCGACTGGTATTGGGAATGCAACTGCCGGATGACCGCCGCCAGCGCCAGAAAGCGGTTGGTGTACGCCAGCAGCAGCAGCGACACGGTGGGAAAAAACAACGCCGGGGTGGAGATATCGAGTTTCATGGTCATGCCTGCCGCGCACCACAGAGCCACGCCGGGACCGGGATGTCAACCGCGAAGCCGGGGCCGCAGGCCGGATGACGCCTCAATCACACACCAATTGTCAATTTAAGACCAAAAAATGGCATTCCGGCTAAAACGGCAAAATAGGTTTAGCCATTGTGCAATATCCGTGTGCTAGCTTCGCCAATTTATGTCGTTAACCAGTTCTATGAAGCTAGTCAGAAGTTATCCCTTCATCCTTTCGACCGCGCTTGGCTTTGTCGTTCAAGCCTCTGCGGCTGACGATTCCCTGTCCAATCATGCCGCCGAGTTCAAAAAGCCAGCCTGGCTGACCGATCTGTCTTTGGGGGTCAAGGAGGGCTACGATGACAACCTTCTCTTGGTGGCCGGCCTGAATCCCGGCCTGCAACCCAAAGGATCATGGATCACGACCGTTTCCCCGAAGGTCGGGTTTGATTTCGCACCGTTGTTCGGCCGGCAAACCACGCTCCAGACCTTCTCGTTCGCTTATGCGCCGGACTTTGCGATCTACCACGACGCTTCAGCGGAGAGCTACGATGCCCACCGGTTCGGCAACAGCATCAAGGGCAAGACGGGTGATTTTTCCTTTGCGCTCGATAATGCGTTCCTGTTCAACGACGGCAGCAGCGTGGCCCCCACCTATGCGCTGAACCAGTCGGCCACGGCCCTGGATCAGGCGGACAAGAACCGCAGTTGTTACTCCACCGGCGCCCCGCGCGAGCGGCGGAAACAGATGCAGGACCGGGCCACGGTGCTGCTCCAATATGACCTGGGGCAGTTTTTCATCCGCCCCGTGGCCACGCTTCTGTATTACGACCTGCTGACCGACTGGCACAAGGCCACGGTGGCCCCCTACAAAGGCTACCAAAACTATGCCGACCGCTCGGATGTGAACGGCGGGGCAGACCTGGGTTACAAGCTCAACTCCAAGCTGGCCGTCACCGTGGGTTACCGCTATGGCCACCAGTACCAGCAGGCCTTTACCTCCGCCGTGGACTCAACCTACCAATCCTCCAGCGATTATCAGCGCGTGCTGCTGGGCCTGGAAGGCCGGCCGTGGAAATGGCTGAATGTGAAAATCGCCGGCGGGCCGGATTTCCGCACCTACAACGACACCGCGCCGATGGATCACCTCAACCCCATCACTTACTATGGTGAAGCCCTGCTGACCGCCACCCTGACACCCAACCAGACGCTGACGTTTACCTACAAGCAATGGCAGTGGGTTTCCAGCACGGGCAAAGTGCCTTATTTTGACAGCACCTATGCGCTGAACTATCACTGGAACGCCACCAAACAACTGGGGTTTGACCTGGGCGGAAAGGTTTTGGAAGGCGATTACACGATTGCCTCCCCCGTCAAAACCAGCAATTCCTGCCTGCGGGATGACGCGCAATACACGATCTCAGCGGGGGTGAGCTACGCGTTCACCAAACATTTCAGCGTCAGTGCGGCGTACGCCTATGATCTTGGCCGCAACCTGCTGGGCGACCTGCCCACCACCGGCAGTCCGTCGGCGGCGGCCACGGCGGACTATCGTGAATTCGACCACCAATCGGCAACCATCACCGCGCAATACAGGTTTTAACGGCGCTTGATGCGATAATCACTCCCGCAGCCTGTCATCTCTGGAGCTCTTCACCAACGGTAGGCCAACGTGAAGATCTGCAGCTCATTTCCGGGGCATCTCATTTCCGGTTGACTTCCTGTCTTTGGTGTGGGATTTCTCCCTTGAGAGGTTAAATTAACCATTATGAAAATGCCAAACATCACCTTGGTTTGCGCGGCGATCATGCCATTACTGGCCGGCTGCGCCTCCCACTCGACCGCGCTTTCGCCCGCCGGCCCAAGCCCGGCCAGCCGCATCGCAGCTGCTGCCGAAAATTCAAAAGGTTATTTGCAGGTCTTTAGTGCGACCGAGAAATCGCTCCCGTCCGCCAGTGACGACCAGGTTTACTTCAACCTCCATTCCGGTTACGAGATCAACGATGCCACCGGTAAATGTGTCAAATTCGTGGCGAATCATGCATCCGACCTGGATGAGTGGCCGAATCAGGTGACGCTTCCCTCCGGCAATTATAACCTGGTCGCCCAGTCCTCAGCGTACGGCCAGGTGACGGTGCCGATCGTGGTTGAAACCGGCAAAACCACCATCGTTCATCTCGATAACAATTGGTCGCCGCCAGCCACCGCTTTGGCCGATTAATTGGCATAGCTCCCCGACGACGGGTTGCCGGTTGAAGCGGTTCAAGCTTGAAATGACCGGCGTGAAACTTGCCGCCCAATCGGTTGAAGCAAAAAATGTAAGTGGTTGCGTGCGTGGCGGCCGGGTTGCGGGACACGCCCGCCTTGTCGGATTACGGCAAAAACGCCAGCCCTCCACCAAAAAGGGTGTCCAGATTTTATTTTTCCGCCTTCATATTCAGCCGCCAACCGATTCAGCCGATAACCCTGATAGATTCAGGATTTTAGGGACGGCCAGCAAACCGGAATAGTTATTTGGCAGCGTCCCAATTTACTATCTTTCGGAGACGCGCATTGCCGCCCTTTCGCTGAAGATTTGAATCATTTGCAAACCCGCGCACAAAAAATTTACGGCTTATGGAAATAATTGCCACCACCGCACCGATGGCCACCCGCTCCCGGGGCAGAATTTTGTTCGCCGACGACGATGAACATATCCGGGCGAGTTTGGGCAAATGTCTATTGCGATTCGGCTTTGAATCCGACCTCGCGGCCACGGGGGATGAGGCCATCGAATTGCTGCGGACGCGGACCTATGACGTTCTGCTCTCGGACGTCAACATGCCGGGAAATTGCGCGCTGGAACTGATCGAAAACACTCCGGCCATTATTGAAGGCCTGCCCGTGATTTTGCTCACCGGCAGCCCGACGGTGGAAACCGCCATGCGTTCGGTGGGGCTCCACATCCTGGCATATCTGGCCAAGCCGCCAGATTTGGATGAGCTTTGCCGGCTGCTCGATTCCGCCGTGGCCGGACGCCGGGAATTGGGCCTGCTAAAGGACAGCCGCCAGCGGCTCCAAAATTGGGAGCATGAAATCGAACGCATTCAACGGTTGCTTCAGCAGTCGGCCCCGGCCGACCGGCAGGCGACCATGCAGAGCTATGTGCGCCTGACCCTGCGAAACCTTGTGGTGGGCCTGATTGACCTGGAACATTTATTGGTTGACGATGGCGGGCGGCTGGCAGTGGACCAGGCGGTCGAGAAACAGGAGTGGCAAAACGCCCTCCGCAAGACCGTGGGAGTGCTGCAAAAAACCAGGGATCATTTCAAAAGCAAGGAACTCGGCGAACTGCGCAAGGAACTCGAAACCTTGCTGGCCGGATCAAAAGTGGTTTAGGTTCCACCCGAAACCCGGAGCACGATTTTCCGGGCCCGAAAACCTGATCAACGGCTGGCGCGGGCCTTTACCCTCACGTTCGAGACCGGCGGGAACTCGTTTCCGGATTTGGGCATCCGCCTTTCAGCTTGACCGTAACCACGCAGCCGGCCGGACCATGGCTGCGCATGGGCGGAGCGAAATCCAAAAGATTTTTCTCAAGCTCCTCTCCGTCCCGCCGATAAGCTTGTTAACTTGACCCGTAATTGTTACGGGAGCTTTTGCGGACAGGACATCGGGCCTGTCAGATAAAGGCACAACTGAAACACGCTCTCCTGCGGAGAGATGGTTTCCGGTTGTGCCTTTTTCTTTTCCCCGAAAGCCCAGGCATTCAAGCCCGGAAAACGGATTTTAACATGAGCCAAGCGACAACGGAAGCCAAGCCAGCCAGGCAAACCCTGGCGGGAAAATACCTTACCTTCACGTTGCAAGGCGAGTCCTACGGCATCGAAGTGCTGAAGGTGCGTGAGATCATCCGCCACATTTCCATCACCTCCGTGCCGCAAATGCCCGCTCATATTTGCGGCGTCATCAACTTGCGCGGGAAGATCATTCCCGTGATGGACCTCCGGCGGCGGCTCGATTTTCCCAACATCGCCAACACCGACCAGACCTGCACGGTCGTGGTGCAGGTCAAATTGCCGGAGGGCAAGGTCACGCCGATGGGACTGGTCGTGGACGGAGTGGAGGAAGTGATCAGTCTCCATGCCGCCGACATCGAGGAGACGCCCAATTTTGGCGGCCAGATCGCCGCCAATTACATCCTGGGCATGGCCAAGGTCAAAGGCTCCGTCAAAACCTTGCTGGACATAGACGGAGTCGTCGGTGCCGACACCGCGCAGAGCCTCAACCTTCCCAATTTAATCAACAACAAAAACACCCCAAGTTAATGAACAAAGCAAACATCAAACTGAATTCCGGTCTTGTCCTGCTGGCCCTGGCCAGCTTGCTCCCCCAAGTCTCCGCGGCCGATGCTCCGGCGGCCAAGCTTTCGACGGCGTGGCAAAAGCCGGTGTGGTTGACCGAACTTTCCCTGGGCGTCAAGGAAAGCTACGATGACAACCTCCTGCTGGTGTCGGGCGCGGGCATGAAGCCGATTGATTCTGCCGTCACGACCGTGTCCCCGAAGATCGGGTTCAATTTCGCCCCCTTGTTGGGCAAGCAAAAGGTGTTTCAGGTTCTCAGTGTCGGTTATGCGCCGGACTTGGTCACTTATCACAGCTACAACACGGAAAGCTACAATGCGCACCGCATCGCCAACACGATCAAGGGCGGCGTCGACGCGTTCACCTTCAACCTGGACAACAACTTCGCTTACATTGATGGCAGCCAGGTGGCGCCGATCTATTCGACGGCGACGCATGACGACCAGCGCAGCGCCTTTGCCACTGGCGGGCCGCGCGAACGGCTGATGCAGATTCAGGACCGGACCAAGATTGTTTTCCAGTATGACCTGGGCAAGTGGTTTGTGCGCCCCACCGCCTCCTTGCTGTTGTACGACCTGATGACCGACCAGCGGACCACCGCCGGCTACCAGAATTACGCCAGCCGTTATGACGCCAACGGCGGACTGGATATCGGCTACAAAGTCACGCCGAGCATGGCCTTCACCTTGGGCTATCGCTACGGGCACCAGTATCAGGAACAATTCTCAACGGTGATTGACAAGACGCACACCAGTTCGCCGAATGATTACCAACGCATTCTCGGCGGCTTCGAAGGCCAACCGTTCAAGTGGCTGACCTTGTCCGTCCTGGCCGGCCCGGACTTCCGCTCCTACGATGCCAAATCCGCGACGCATACGACCCCGCTCACTGACCTGCGTCCCACGACCTATTATGCCGAAGCGGCCATGACCGCCACCTTTAGCCCCAAGGACACCGTCAGCTTCAAGTATAAACAATGGCAATGGGTCGCCAGCACCGGGAAACTGCCGTTGTTTGACAGCAGCTACGACGTGAGCTACCACCATATCTTCAGCAAAAAACTCTCCGCTGATCTCGGCTGCCGGATTGGCAACTCGGACTACACTCAGGGGAACACCACCTCCGCCCTGCGCGACGACTGGATGTATACCGTCTCGACCGGCATAAATTATGCCTTTACCCCAAATATCAGCGCCAATCTGACCTATGCCCTCGACCTGGGGCGCAACAACCAGGATGTCCTCGCCGCCGGACAACTGGAAAAGTATCGCGAATTCGATCATAACCTGGTCTCGCTCGGTGTGACCGCCAAATTCTAAAGCCTGCTCCCAACAACCTGGCAGAAGTGATGTGGAAACGAAAACGATGGTTGCTTGAGTTCTTGGCGTCAAAGGCGATCCGCCGGAGACGTAAAAAATGACCAGGGCGATCAGATGACCGTCCCTAACGCAATTTAAAACAAAAATGAAAACAAATTATAATTCAGTTCTTCTCAAATGGACCAGCGCGCTCGTTTGTGCGCTGGCGCTGACGCAAGCCAACGCCCAAACGGTGCGGTTGCACGGCTCAGCCGCCCTGGCGAAAACCCTTGAACCCCAGAAGGCCGCCTTGGAATCGCAGTCGGGCGTCAAATTGGAAATTGTCAGCAATGGCGCCGGTCGTGGCTTGGCGGACCTCAGCGGCGGCCAGGCTGAAATCGCCTTGCTGGCGGGTCCACTCAAAGGCGTGGCGGCGGCGATGAACGCAGACAAGGCCGGCAGCGTGGACATTGCGGATATGAGGGAAATCCCGCTGATAAATGTCAAAATTGCTTTCATTACCCACCCGTCGGCCGGCGTGAAATCGCTCACCGATGCGCAGTTGCGCGATGTTTTGACGGGCAAAGCCACCAACTGGAAGGAGGTCGGCGGCGCTGACCTGCCCATCAAGTTGGTGCTGGGCTTTGGCGCCGACGGGTCGCGGGTGACGGTTCGGGAAACAGTGCTCCAAGGGGCGGACTATTCCAAGAGCATGATTGTGCGGAACACGAGCAAAGACATATCGATGGTAATAGCACAATTGCCAGGGTCATGCTCGCCATTGGCTGTGCAAAACGTCGAAGGCAACGTGACAACCGTGGCGCTGGAAAAGGAAATCTTCATGCCTCTGGAGCTGGTGGTCAAAGGCGAACCGGCCGGTGACATAAAAAAGGTGATCCAGGCGGTAACCGCGTCGGTCAAGTAATCAGGCCATGACGGAAATCATCAACCTAAAAATTTTAATAAAATACTTAACACATGAAGAAATGTAGCCATTCAGTCGTTCTCAAATGGGCTGGCGCCGTCGGTTGCGCCTTCGCCTTGATCCAATCGGCCCCCGCCCAGACCGTGCGGTTGCACGGGGCGGTTGGCTTCGCCAAGGTCATCGAGTCGCAGAAGGCGGCCATCGAATCCGCGGCGGGAGCCAAGCTGGAAGTGGTGGGCAACGGCAGCGGTCGCGGCCTGGCGGATCTGATCAATGGGCAGGCGGATATCACCTTGGTGGCAGGCCCGCTCAAGGCGCTGGCTGAGGTCATGAACAAAGAAAAGGCCGGCAGCGCTGATATTTCGCAAATGAAGGAAATTCTGGTGATGACCTCCAGGACGATCATCGCGGCCAATCCATCCGCCGGAGTTAAAAGTTTGACGGATGCGCAAGTCAGTGCCGTGTTTACGGGCAAAGCCACCAACTGGAAAGAGGTGGGCGGGGCCGACGTTCCCATCAAGGTGGTATTGCCTTTTAGCGGGGACGGGTCGCGGATCATGGTGCAGGGCACCTTTTTCCCAGGTGTCGACTTTGTCAAAGATGCGATCGTGCGCAATAGCGCGAAGGACCTTTGCGTGGTGGTGGACCAATTGCCCGGGGCCTGCACCATGACCGCAAAGCAAAATATCACGGGCAACGTCATCACCGTGGCGACGGAAAAGGACATTTTGATTCCCTGGTCATTTGTCGTCAAAGGCGAGCCGGCCGGCGACGTCAAAAAGGTGGTCGAGGCGGCCACCGCCTTGATCAAATAGCCCCGCGACATCAACCGACCTGCTCGCGGGCCGTCTGCGGGCTGGTCGGCAAATCCTTGAAACAATCTACTTGAAACCATAGCGAACATGAAAAATTTAAACTTGGCAAAACGGATTTATCTGGTGGTCCTGCTGGTTCTGGCCGGCACTGCGCTGGTGGCGCTGATAAGCTGGAACAGCGTGCGTGGTCTGGCCAACAGCTCACGCCGCCTGGGCGAGGTTAACTTGAGCAGCGTGGCGGTCATTTACGAAATCTCGGACGCCTACGAGACCCAGAATTCCCTGGTCACCCGCGGTCCGGCCCAAACGGACATGAAGGAGCTCGAGAAGATGGTCAAGGATTACACCCAGGCCTGCCAAAGACTGGACGCAAAACTCGCGGAACTGAAGAAAGTGGATGTCCAAGGCGCCTTGAGCGAAAAGACCAAGGCCATTGAAACCGATCTGCCGGCGTTACGGCAGTCCTCGGCCAAGGTGTTCGCCCTTTCGGCGCAGTTCCAGCAGGTGGATGCCGTCACACTGTTGCAAACCGAGGTCAATGGCATGCAAGACCGTATTGGCAACCACGTGGACGACTTGATGAAAATGGCGCTGGCCGCCGCCCAAGTGCAGCCCGGTTTGATCGTCCAGCAGGCCAACGGTTCCAACCACCTCATTGTGGGGCTTTGCGTCGCGGTCTTTTTTGTCAGCCTCCTCATATCCATTCTAATGGTCCGAAGCCAGGTTGTGCGACCGGTCAAAAATGTGGCGGACCATCTGGCGGCAACCTTTCAGTTGACGGAAGCTGGCGTGGGCGAGATAACGGAAAACAGCCGTTCCGTGGCCGAAGGCGCAAGCGAACAGGCGGCCTCGCTGGAAGAAACCAGTTCTTCATTGGAAGAAATGTCTTCCATGACCAAACGCAACGCCGATAACGCCCACAAGGCAAACGATCTGGCCAAACAGGCCCGTTCCGCCGCCGACAAGGGGGCCGCCGACATGCAAACCATGTCCACCGCGATGGAAGCGATCAAGGTTTCCTCCAATGATATTGCCAAGATCATCAAGACGATTGATGAGATTGCCTTTCAAACGAACATCCTCGCCCTCAACGCCGCCGTGGAAGCCGCCCGCGCCGGGGAAGCCGGCATGGGTTTTGCCGTGGTGGCGGATGAAGTCCGCAACCTCGCCCAGCGCAGCGCCCAAGCGGCAAAGGAAACGGCGGGCAAGATTGAAGGGGCCATCATCAAGACCGGACAGGGGGTTGAAATCAGCAACAAGGTGGCGGCGGCCTTGAACGAAATCGTCACCAAAGTGCGCCAAGTGGATGAATTGGTGGCTGAAGTCGCCAATGCTTCGCGGGAGCAGACCGATGGCATCACTCAGATCAACGTTGCGGTGGGACAAATGGACAAAGTCACGCAATCCAACGCCGCCACGGCGGAGGAAAGCGCGGCCGCCGCCCAGGAACTCAACGCCCAATCCGAAGACATGAAGCGATCCGTCGCCGAATTAATGAAACTGGTGGGCGGGCAGAGTGAAACGTCCACAACCGGACCGGCACCCCATACGGCACGGGCAAAAGCATTGCAGGCAGCCATCCCAAAGGCAAAACGGCACCTTGCGACGAATGGCAATGGCCACACCCACGCCGCGACGGCGACGGCGGGAAACCGTCAGAGTGAAATTCCCATGGTAGGTGATTTCAAGGATTTCTAAACCGGCCTTCTGACGGTTTGTGATTTTCCGGCCGGCTCAAGCAACCCGAGCTTGAGAAATCATGGCTTCGACGCCCCCATCGACGCCATGACTTGCCGCCCGCCAAAAGGCCGGGAACAAGTTAATTAAGCCTGCGCCCATTTTTTTCAGCCCGCCCGCCATGCCGGGCGGGCTTCACCCATGGTACTTTCGCGCAGGATCGGGATTGGCGACGGCAAAAAAAGCTTACTATTTCGCAATTAATATTAATCAAGTTCCCTTTCAGTTCCGGCCACTTCGGCCGATAGCCCATTTACAGACTATAAGCGACAAGAGTCGGCAACAACCCAGTTATGTCTAAAGCCCTGTTCGAAACCGCCCCGGTCAGCCGCAACCTTGCAGACAAATATCTTACGTTCCCGCTGCCAGACGAATCCTACGGCATCGAGGTGTTGAAGGGGTTGGACATTGATGGCGTCATCAGGGCTGACACCTTGAAGACCATCGCCATTCCGGCGGCTTAAAGTTTAATCAGAAATCAGAAATCAAAATCAGAAACCAAAATCAGAAAAACCCTATGAAAAACTGGACCATTGGCAAGCGTATCATAACCGGCTTCTCCATCATCGTGGCGCTCAGCGCGATCATGGGAATCCTGGCCTGGAAGTCGATGTGCGTCATCAGCACACATGGCGATGAATTGGCAAATGCCAAAATCCCCGGCATGACCGCCACGACGGACATCATGCAAAACCTCAGTCGCGCTCATTTAATCCTCATCCGCCATGTCCTGACCACCAATCTGGATGAGAAACACGGCTATGAGGCCATGCTCAAGGAGATTGCCGCGACCAACGCCACCATCATCACGGATTTGGAAAAAGTCTGCACCGGCCCGGAGCAGAAGCATTATTTTGAAAGCTTGAAGCAGGCCCGGGCGGATTACATCAATGCCCGGGCTCCCGTTCTGGCGCTCAGCAATGCCGGCAAGAATGAAGAAGCCTTGGCCGAGCTGTTGTCGAGCGGCCGCGTGACTTTCAACGCTTACGATGCCCTCAGCACGAAATTTAGCGACTTTGAAACCAAGGATGCCACGGAGGCCGCCGACACCATCCAGTTAAATGCCAAACATTCCAAGGTTGTCCTCGCGTCGGTCATCATCGCCCAGTTGATTTTGAGCTGCATCCTGAGCTTAGTGGTGGTCGTGGGCTTGAACCGGGTGCTCAGAAATGTTTCCCAGGCGCTCGGTCAAGGCGCGGAACAGGTCACCTCGGCCGCCGGCCAGGTTTCTTCCGCCAGCCAGACTTTGGCGGAAGGCGCCAGTGAGCAGGCGGCTTCGCTGGAGGAAACCAGTTCGTCCTTGGAAGAAATGGCCAGCATGACCAAGAACAATGCCGAAAACACCCAAAAGACCAACACCCTGGCCAAACAGACACGCGCTGCGGCGGACAAGGGTTCCACCGACATGCAAGCCATGATCGCGGCCATGAACGCCATCAAAGTCTCCAGCGATGACATCGCCAAGATCATCAAGACCATTGATGAAATCGCTTTCCAGACCAACATCCTCGCCTTGAACGCCGCCGTGGAAGCCGCCCGCGCCGGCGAGGCCGGCATGGGCTTCGCCGTCGTCGCCGATGAAGTCCGCAACCTCGCCCAGCGCTCCGCCCAGGCCGCCAAGGAAACCGCCACCAAAATCGAGGGAGCCATCGCCAAGAGCGCCCAAGGGGTGGGCATCAGCAACGCCGTGGCCCAAAGCCTCAATGAAATCGTGACCAAGGCCCGGCAGGTCGATGAACTGGCCGCCGAAGTCGCCAACGCCTCCCGTGAGCAGACCGAGGGCATCACCCAGATCAACACCGCCGTCGGCCAGATGGACAAGGTCACGCAATCCAACGCCGCCAGCGCGGAAGAAAGCGCCGCCGCCGCCGAGGAACTCAACGCCCAGGCCGAAACCATGAAACAGTCCGTGGCCGAACTGCTCCAACTGGTGGGCGGCCAAAATGGAACCGCCACGACCAGGCCGGCGGGAGCCGCCCAGGCAAAAGCATTTCAGGCAGCCGTCTCGAAGGCAAAACGGCACCTTTCGACGAATGGCAAGGGCCACACCTACGCCGCGCCGGCGCCGGCGGGAAATCGCCAGAGTGAAATTCCCATGGAAGCTGAGTTCAAGGATTTCTGATACGGCCTGAGCCGGCGGAAGCTCCCGCCGGCTTTAAAATGCGGTGTTGGAATCGGGGCTTGAGTGCGCCGCCCGCGTGTTTCTTCACGGGCGGCGCATGAAAAGGAACCGTACAAAGCAGGGAAGTCTTCCGGGGGCAGGTTTCCAGAACTCACCGCCACTTTCAGAGCTTCGCCCGCCATCTGTCCAACGATAATAACCGCTGGCGATGACAAGTAATACTTACCATATCGCAATTTATGGTGACTTAATTCATTTCATCTTCTTCCGCCTCAACCGATAGCTAGCCACGATATGAATCCTAATCACGGTTCCACCAAACGAAACTCCAACAACCTCAACAAACTGGCCCTTGTCCATCACCGCTTCAATTCTGGCGGTGGGCAGCGCGCAAGCGTTCGAATTTCAGCCGTTTGGCACCAATCTGCCGCCGGTGGATTTGCATGGTTTTGCCAGCCAGGGCTACATCTATAATTCTGGCCATAACAATTACCTCGGCGGTTACAGCAGCGATGGCTCTCCTGATTTCCGCGAATATGGGATCAATGCCTCCGTTGCCTATAACAAGTGGCGCGTCGGCGCACAGTTTTTCGGCCAAAAGCTGGGACCTTATGGCGACGACCAAATTAAATTGGACTGGGGCAACGTGGACTATCAGGCCACGCAATGGTTTGGGGTGCGGGCCGGGCGGGTGAAAACGCCGCGTGGTCTTTACAATGAGACATTGGATCTGGACTCCACCCGCACGTTCGCGCTGCTCCCGCAAAGCGTCTATGACGCCCGCCTGCGCGACTTCAACTCCTCTTTCGATGGCGGCATGATTTATGGCAACATCGAAATGAAGAAGCTTGGCAGTCTGGACTACCGCGCCTATGTCGGCAGCATCTCGCTCTCGCCCTTGTCCGGTGCCAGTGACTATTTCAACAATGACATCCCTTATCCGAACACCAAAATCGGCATGGACGCCACCTATGGCGGCAGCTTGTTTTGGAACACGCCGGTCCAAGGTCTGAAGGTCGGATATTCCGTCCAGATGTTTAATAACTTCAACGCCCTGCGCACCGTCTCCCCTACATCATCCCTCTGGCGGGGGACCTCGTTATACCTGCGTCAGACGATTTCCGCCGAATACACCCGTGATAAATGGGTGTTCGCGGCGGAAGCCGGCCGGGACTCGGCAAACTATTGGGTTCAGGGGTTTGGGAACGATTTCCAGAATTACGACAGTTACTATGGATATGTCTCGGCCACCCGCCAAATTACGGACAAGTTTTCCCTGGGGACTTACTTCTCCTATTCCGATCAGATGGAGAAATGTCCGCCTTACGCACCCTTTAATACTGACGACCGACAGGGCGATCTCGCGCTGGCCGGGTGTTATAACTTCACCTCCTACTTGCTGGCCAAACTGGAAATTCACTACATGAATGGTTCCGGCATGCTGTTCAATACGCCCACCGGCGCCACCGCCAACCAACCGCGGAACACGCGGGATAATTCCTGGGCGATGATTGTCGCCAAGGTAACATTGTCGTTCTAATCCACCGTCACCATTCATTTAAAACGACTATGAATCCGACCATTCATTCTTTTACCATGGCTGCGGCTGTCCTGCTCGCCTCCGCCGCCATGCTTCAGGCCGAACCGGCCCTGCTGGGCAACAAAGGGCTGACGGGACAGGCCTTGGATGCGGACAGCATAAAAGCGGTCCTGCTGGGCAAGAAAGCCACCATTGGTGACACCCGCGTGGTCATCGTGATCATCAAAGGAAGTGAGTCCCAGGAAGCTTTCTTGGAAGGCCACATTGGCATGAGCACCGATCAGTTTAACACCTACTGGCGGCGCTTGTATATGACCGGCGGCGGTTCCGCTCCAAAAAATGTGGATACCGAGGACGAAGCCTCCAAGGTGGTTGCCAGCACGCCCGGCGCCATTGCCGTCATTGATTCGGCCAAGGCGGATGGACTCACTGTGCTGGCCTCAAAATAAATCCAGCATTCAAAGTTAGCTAAATTAAGCCGGGCGGCAACGCCCGGCGCTTTTTCGCACTTCCCATTTATGAATAAAACCAGTCACATCTCCGTTAAAGGCAGTTTCCGTTTCATCCAGATCCTCATCTCCCTGCTCCTGATTTTTCTGGTGGTTCAAGGCGTGGTGCTCTGGCGCGTCTGCCAGCGCGGCACCGAGGCCACCCGCGGCCTGGAACAGGAAGGACTGCCCAGTCTCCGCCTGCTCGCCTCGCTCCAGGAAAATCTGGTGGTCTACCGCCTGCATTCCTTTGAACTCATGTTTGCGCAGGAAAAAGACCGGCCCGCCAAGCTGGCCGAAACCGATGCCGTCCAAAAGCACAGCGAGGAAATCATCGTCCAGCTCAACCAGCTCTATCCCGCCGGCGAAGGCCATCAACGCGTCGCTGATTTGTCCGCCAGCTTGACTGACTATGTGCAGACGATGGGACAGATCCGCGCCACGCTGGACAAGGATTTCCCCGGGGCGATGAAAATTTTGGACCAAGAGGTGCCGGCCAAGGTTGCCGCGCTTGCCGCCGCAGCCGAGAAGGTCAAAACCTATTGCAACACCATCGCCGATGAGCGCACCGCCCTCACCGTCGCGAGCTTTGGAAACATTCGCCAGTTCGTCCTGTGGCTGGGCACCGCCAGCGTGGGTTTCGCCACGTTTACCATGGCGCTCATTGCCTTTAGCTCCAGCCGGGTCCGCCGCGCATTGACCGGGCTGGTCCGTGACCTGGGTGACAACTCTGAGCAGGTGAATCATGCCGCCACCCAGGTTTCCGCGTCCAGCCAGTCCCTGGCGGAAGGTTCCGGCGAGCAGGCGGCTTCGATTGAACAAACCAGTTCATCCTTGGAAGAGATGGCTTCCATGACCAGGCGCAATTCCGAAAATGCCCAGAAAGCCAACAACCTCGCCAAGGAGACCCGCGCCGCCGCGGACAAAGGCGCCAGCGACATGCAAGCCATGTCCGCCGCCATGTCCGCCATCAAGGTTTCCAGCGATGACATCGCCAAAATCATCAAAACCATTGATGAGATCGCCTTTCAGA
>JARLJW010000047.1 GCA_031290985.1 Verrucomicrobiia bacterium
AACCTGCTTGATGCGCCACCTTTCACCCAGTGCCAAAATCGAATGAAACATTTTCTCTGGAATCATAAAGTCACCACTTTAACCGCCCCGCCTCAGCTTTTTCAAACATTTTTACCCATTACAAACGTCGAAGAAGCTCTTTAACTAAACTCCAATTTGCTCCAAGCCCTGGATCGGCTGCGACTGCTGCATCCAAATCACTTTTTAATCCAGCGAGGCTTACCAGCTTCTGGAGGTCATGAGTCCAGCATTCATTTGAAAATTTTTTGTCTGGAAAATCAAATTCTTTTACTCGTTTCGCTATGCATGATTTAAGCGCACATTCCATAGCATATCCAAATAAATAATATGCACCCGGATAATGGCCGGCATCCAAAAGCGCCTTTGCATCTTTTGCCCTTAAATCACTTAATCCCTGAAAATCGTTTCGGTTCAGATTCATGGTGGTTTTGCTGCGAAATATTTTTCTAATTGAGAATGCGTGTGCGCATGTAGTCGATATATGCCTTGGTGTTCTCGTGCCGGTCTTCAAACGCGCGTTTCTCCTTGGTTTCGCCCCAAAACACCTCGTAATTGCGGTTGGAGTTAAACGGCGGGTCGATGTAGATCAGGTCCACGCAGGCATCCGGTAGTTTGGCGAGTTGTTCCAGATTGTCGCCGCAATAAACCACGCGCGTATCCAGCAGCGGGGAAGCTTTCAATTTGGCGGTGGTCGCGGGTGCCAGCCGGCTCGCAGGGACGTCCGTCCCGGCGGAAGATGTTACCGCAGCCTTTTTTGCCATGCCCGAAGACTAGAGAAGCCGGGCGGCAGCGTCAATTCCCGCACGTGGGTGTGCCGCACGTGGGTGTGCCGCACGTGGGTGGCCGCGATGAATTGCCGGATCGGAGAGCGGAGCGGATGCGATGAAGCCCGCCCGGCGTGCATGGGCAGAGTCCAGGCCGGCAACGCTGAGCCGGCGTTACAAGGGTTCGGATGAGTCCAAATGTTTCACCTTGGCGCGCATCATGCATTCCCAACCGTCCACGTCATGGGGGTCCAGTCCAAAAAACTCCATCAGGCGTTTGCCTTCCGGCGTGGCGGAGAACATGCCGCCGCTTTTGGCCTCCAGATGATTGGCCAGTTCGCTGGCGGATTGCGTCAGCACCCGCAACGGCTCGGTTCTTTCCGGCGCGGCGGGGCTGGCATGGCCCAGCACGGGC
Organism: Verrucomicrobiia bacterium; assembly: GCA_031290985.1. Taxonomy (GTDB): domain Bacteria; phylum Verrucomicrobiota; class Verrucomicrobiia; order Limisphaerales; family UBA11358; genus UBA11358. The sequence goes on from JARLJW010000047.1 coordinate 1,201, forward strand.
AGCACCACCTCTTCGGGCATGCCCCAACGGCGGAGCAACTGCGCGCCCAATTCGCTGTGGGTAAAGCCGAAGGTCTCTTGTTCCACCGCGCTCACGGCCGCCCCCGAAAGCCGGCAGTGGTCGAGCAGCGCAACGTAGCGGGCCGGGTCCGCGATGGCAAAGGCCAGTTTGCCGAGATCATGCAGGAGGGCGGTCGTAAAGGCGATGCCTTCCGGCAGGCCGGTGTCCCGCGCCAGCGCCCCCGCCGCGATGGCGGCAATGCTCGAGTGCCGGCGCAATTCCGCCGCCGGAAACCCGGGCGCGGCGGTCGGGGCGGTCAAAGCCCGCAGGCCGAAGAGCGTGACGGTGATCTCATAAACTTCGTGGAAACCCAGGCGGTACACCGCTTCGTTGACATCTTTGATGGTGTTCCCGTTGCCGAAAAAGGAATTGTTGCAACACCGCAGCACTTCCATGGCCAGGGCCGGATCGCGCCGCAGCAGTTGCACGATGTCGTCCACGTCCACGTCCGGCTGCCGGAACAGGTCGATCAATTTGACCAGCACCACGGGCGTGGGCGGCAGGTTTTCGATGCCGTCAAGATAGGCCTCCGGGGATTTTTCAATTTCACCGGCAGGCTCGGAGATGGCGGGCAGGCTGTTCATTCGCTTCCAAGCCGGCCTGGGGCCGGGGTTGAACGCATTCTTGGGCAAATTGATATCGGCGGCTTTGGTGATTGATTGAGCGAATTTTTGACCGGCTTCGGGCAAGTTCAGGGAGACAGCTCATGGCCGCGCGGCCGCCGGTGGTTTTAGGACGTATAAAACAGGGTGCAGAAAATGATGATGGCGGACGCGGTTGAATCGGGCAGGGCGTTGGGTTCCGCCGGGGCGACAATGGTGTTCAGGTGGGTGGCCATGACCTGTACGTTCGGGCGTTGCGCCAGAAATTCATTGAGCTGTTCCTCCAGCGCGCTGGCCGGGGACGCGCCGGAGGGCAGTTTGTGGAGCATGACTTCAAAAACCTTGGCCTTCATGGTTTGCGGGGGCGGGGGCGGCCGCCGGTCAGCGGACCTGCGGCACGCGGATGTCGCCGCTGTGATTGATGATGCCGAACGCGTAGAGCAGCCAGACGACCACGCAGATGACAACGACGATGTTGAGGATCTTTTTGATCTTCCCGTCCATCGGGATGTAGGTGTTGACCAGCCAGAGCAGGACGCCGATGACGATCAGGGTGACGACGAGGGAGATGAGTGACATAGGTTTTATTTAAGCACTGAGGGTAGCAGCCGGCTGGCCGGCGGCCATGGGGTGTAACCCTACCGGGTCATGGCTGCGCCGGCGGGGGACGTGCGGCTCAGTTGCCGGTGCCGGAAGAACTGCAGTGGTGCAATTCCTTTTCGACGGTTTCGCGGGTTTCGCCCGTGGCCTTCTGGATCCGGCCGATCAATTCCTCCGCCTTGCCTTCCGTGTAGGTCAGGTCGTTGTCCGTGAGCTTGGCCCATTTCTGTTTGAGCTTGCCCTTGGTGATGTTCCAGTCGCCTTTGATTTCAAGTGTGTTCATAACGGTTTGTTTTGTGGTGGTTGCTGCATCTGCCGCCGGCAGGGCGGCAAAAGTTTTTTCATCGGGTGTCACCCTTCCGGGGTGAAGGTTTGGTCCGCGACCAAGGTGACGGCGGCGAACCGGGTTTTCATAAATGGTCAACGGAGCAATAGAACCACGATGACGATGACGAGCAGGAGGCCGACGGAGCTGCCGCCAATGATGATGGCGCTGCCAAACAGCGGGGTGAGGAGAAGAGGCATAGTTTGTTTATCTTTCGTTTTGGGTGGTGATGGGTTTACTGGCAGAACGTGAATCATTAATGGTCTCTTTTGTCGCGGTCATTGCCCGGGGCGTTGGGCTGGTTGCGGTCGTTGCCGGGCTGGCTGGGTGCCGCCGGTGAGTTCCCCGGGGCGGACTGGTTGCCATGGCTGGCCTGCGAACGGTCGTTTCTCATGAGCCGCGACGCGCCTTTTTGGAACTGCTCCGGTGCCTGGCGGGTGGGTGGCTGTGCCGGCCTTTCGGAGGGTGCCGGTTTATCCAACCCCGGCGCGGGCTTTGTTTCCGCTGCGGACGGATGCGGGGCCGGTTGCTGATCAACCGGCCTCACGTCGGGCTGGTGGACGGGAGCTTCCGGCTTGGGTTGGAAGTTGGCATCGGGTTTGGGCGCAGACTGAACCGGCCTGGCCGGCGCCGTTGCTTCGCCTTGTCCCGACGCCGGTTTCATTTCCGATGAGGCGGGACGCGGGGCAGCCTGCGTGTCAACGCGCTTACCCTCGGCCGGGCCGCCGGGGGCTGGCGGGTTGGATTGGTGTTTGGGGGCGGGTCCGGGCGACGGCTGCGTCTTGGGCGGAGCTTGATTTCCGGTCAGCCGGCCGGCCGGTGGAGACACGATCGGCGAGCGGGGAAGTTTCACGGCGACCGGCTGGCGGGCCGCGCCGGTTTTTTGTGCGGCCGGGTTCACCCCTTTGGCTTCCAAGGTCTGCCGCTGGGTGCGGGATTTTTCAACGTCCTGGCCGCGGTGCGCAAGCTGCTTCTGCTCGGCTTTGGCCACCGGCTGAAATTTCATGGGGCCATTTTTCTGTTTCGCCAATTGATCGAGCGGCATGGCCATGGGCGCGTGATTTTGCCGGGACGCCGCCGGGCCGGAATCCCGGCTGCGCTCGGCCGCCCAGGTGCGGGGCGGGCGCGTGTCGGCGTGATCGCGGCGGTCTTGAAAGGACGCTTCGACGTGGTGTTCCCATTCCCGGTCCGACCGATGTTCCCAGCGTTGATGGGAAAAAATGGGATCATAACCATGGCGGCCGGACTGGAATGAAAATGACGCGTAAAACCCGCCCTGGACATAGCCGGGGTCATAGTAGTCACCAAAATAATAGTGATTGTAGCGCGGCCGCAGGAAGAGATCATCGCTGAACACGCCGAAGCCGATGACGATGGTGGGCGAGTAGCGGTAGCCATGCCGGCCACGAAAGCCGGATTCAAAATATACCGGCGCAAAGAGCACGCCGCGCCGTTCCACGGGGTAATCCCAGAAGCCTTCGACATAAATGAATCCGCGCGGAGTCCAAACATAGTGACCGGGGCACCAATCCCAATCCGCCCGGCCGAGCTCCCAATAACCGGGGCTCCAGGCGTAGCGGTCCTGATACCAGATCCAGCCGCCCGGCGCCCAATCATAATCCACAGATGGCGCTTCGATATTCGGCCCGGCTTCCACCGTGGCCGGCGGCGCGGGGAGATAGGTGGTCTCTTTGGCCGTGGCATCCGCCCAATAACCGGAAGTCCATTGGTAGCCTTGCGATGTTTTTCCCCAATAACCGGCCATCCACGCGCGGCCCGGCGGCAGCGCACGCCAGGTGCCGCTGACCCAAAGGTAATCATTCCGCTCATCATCCCACGCCCAGTAGCCGGGAATCCAGGTGACATTATCGCCCTCCGGCCGTTCCGTGGGCGGCAATTCCTCGATGGCTTCCGGCGGGGCTTTGGCGACCACGATGCCCGGTTCGGGATTGAAGGTGACGACGCCGGCAAAGGCTTCATGCACCGGTCCCCGGGTGAGCACGGTGGCCCCGGCCACATCGGCATCCGGCGCTTGCGCCCGGCCGATGCCGGGATGGCAACCAAGGGCAAAGAGAACGGCGAGCACGGCAAGGCGGTGGCCCGGTCGCGAGATTATTTCCGGGATTTTCATAACGTGACGGTCGCGGCCATAAACCCGCCAGGCGGGTTTATGGGCGTTTGGCCGGTTTTAATTTTTCGGCTGATTCAAGGCTTGATCTTGTCGCTCACCCATTGGCGGGCATCAAGGACGCCGTTGGCCATGGCATCGTAGGCTTTTTTGGTGCCGGTCTTGACGCTGTCCCAGGTGGATTCGGTGGCGTTCTGGGCATCGGCCAGTTGCTGGTTCAAGGCCGTCGCCTGGTCGCGCAGGGCTTGGAGTTTCGGTTTCGCCTCGGTCTTGACGGCATCGCTGGAGCTGTCAATTTTGGCGGAGAGCTTGTCGAGATCCTGATTGAGCGTGGTCAACTGGGCCTGCATGGCTTTGACGAATTCGGCCTTCTGCGCAAAGGTGTAATCCTTCATGTCCTGGGCGGCCTGGGCGGTCTCGGTTTTGACGGTCTCCATCTGCTGGGAGGCGGATTTTTCCTTGTCGCAGCCGGCCACAAGACTGCCGGCGGAAATCAACGTGAGGAGCAATATTTTATTTTTCATGGCCGACAGCATGACGTGGTCGCTCCGCGAAGGCCATGGGGTGTAACCCTACCGGCTGGCCGCCCAGGCTCCGGGCACTTATGGGAATGCATTAACTGACCGGTTGCCGGTGCAGCGCGCGGTGGACGGCTTCGCCCAGTGTTCGGGCGTCGGCGGGCTTGTTCAAGAGTTCGCGAAACCCCAGTTCCGCCACTTTCTCCGCGGTCATCACCCGGCTGTAGCCGGTGGTGATGATGATGGGAAGCTGCGGCCGGAGTTGGCGCAGCAGGGTGCCCAGTGTGGCACCGTCCATTCCGGGCATCGTCAAGTCGGCGATGACGAGGGCAAATTCATCCGGCTGGGCGCGCACGGTGGCGAGCGCTTCGAGCGGACAGGTTTTTACGGTTACCACGTAGCCCAGGCGTTCCAGCATCCTTTTTCCCAGGCCGGCCAGTACCGCTTCGTCATCCACAAACAGGATTTGTTCACCGTGGCCGCGCGGAATGGGCGTCACTTCAACCTGACGGACGACGGCCTCACTTTCGACCACGGGGAAATAGAGGTGGAACGTGGTGCCTTCGCCCGGCTGGCTGTAAACCGAGATGCCGCCGTCATGGCTTTTCATGATGCCATGCACCACCGACAAGCCGAGGCCGGTGCCCTTGCCCACGGGTTTGGTGGTGAAAAACGGATCATAGATCCGCTCCAGTGTGGCGTGAGTCATGCCGCAGCCGGTGTCCGTCAGGGACAACCGGACGTAATTTCCCGGATGCAAATCGGGATGGGTCCCGGCCAGATCCGCATCCACTTCGGTCAACCGCATGCCGACTTTCAGTTCCCCCGGCTGGGCGCCCATGGCGTGCCAGGCGTTGACGCCAAGGTTCATGATCAATTGATGGATCGCCCCGGGATTGGCGAGCACGGCCGGCGTTTTGGTGAGCTCGGTCTGGATGCGGATGCTCGCCGGCACGCTGGCCCGCAACAGCTTCAGCGCTTCCAACACGACGTGGTTTAATTCGATGGGCTCGCGCTCCTGTTTGTTTTGCCGGCTGAAGGCGAGGATTTGCTTCACCAGATCCGCGGCCCGCGTGGCGGCCACGGCGATCTCATCCAGATGCGCCAGGATGACCGGCTGGTCGGCGGCGTCCAACCGGGCGAGATGGATGTTGCCCACGATGGCGGCGAGGATGTTGTTGAAGTCATGCGCAATGCCGCCGGCGAGCTGGCCGATGGATTCCATCTTCTGCGATTGGCGGATTTGCTGCTCCAGTTTCCGGCGCTCGGTGATGTCGCGAAACGACCAGATCCGGCCGTAATGCTTTCCCGCCTTGTCCCGCACGGGCGAGGAATACCGGTCCAACACGGTGCCATTGATCAGCTCGATCTCATCGTGGCCCGTTTCCTCCGGGTGCGCGTAAAGATATTTGACCCGTTCGTCGAATTGCCGGGGATTTTTGGTCTGGCCCATGCCGAAAGCCTGTTGCGCGGCTTCAGCCCGGGCGTCAACGATTTCCTGCGGGAGGTTCCACAGCTCGGCCATGCGCCGGTTTTGCAGCAACTGGTTGCCGTCGGCATCCACCACCAGGATGCCGTCGATGGAGGAATCCAATTGCGCTTCCAACAGGGTGGTTTTCCAGAGCAGCTCGTTTTCCGCCAGTTTGCGTTCGGTGACATTTTCGTGGGCCACGACCACGCGGACGGGGCCATGGCCATGAAAGCGGGTGGCATGCACCACGAACCAGCGTTTGACCTGCGTGCCATGGCAGGGGTATTCGAGTTGAAATGCTTCCGACTCGCCCGCCATCACGGCGGCGATGCCCAAACCCACCGCCCGGGCCTCCTCCGAAAAGTCACCGCCCGCCGTGGCGCAGGCTTGCAAGTAATTGGTGCCCACGCCGTGGCCGCCCAAGAAACCGTTGCTGGAGGCAAAACGGTGCCAGGCGGCGTTGACTTCGACGATGACTCCGTGCTCGTCCAAGATGGCGATATGGGAAGAGAGGGCATCGAGCGTGGATTTCAAAAAGCGTTTTGATTCCAGCAACGCGGTGCCCGCGCGTTTCCGCTCCGAGATGTCCCGCGCCACCTTGGACACACCAATGGATTTGCCGGCGGCATCCTTGATCGGCGAAGCGGTCACGGAAACGTCAATCAGCCGGCCCTCCTTGGTTTGGCGCACCGTCTCAAAATGTTCGACGCTTTCGCCCCGCTTGATCTTGCATAAAATTTGGTTCTCCTCGTCCTGCCGGCCGGCGGGAATCAGCCGCAGGATGTTGGTCCCGATAATTTCCGCGGCCGGGTAGCCAAAAATCTTTTGCGCGCCGTGGTTCCAACTGGTGATGACACCGTCGAGGTCCTTGCCGATGATGGCATCGTCCGACGATTCGACGATGGCGGCCAGCAATTTAAAGGCGATCTCCGCCAGTTTTCGTTTGGTGATGTCGCGGATGTTGCATTGGATGACCTTGCGGTCCCCGGCCTGGTACACATTGCTGACAAATTCCACCGCAATGTTGCGTCCATCCCGCGTCTCCAGCGGCAGATCTTCATAGCGGACATAGCCGTCATGCTGCAGCCGCTCCAGCATGGCTTGATTGGAAACCACATCTTTGAACGGGCTGAGTTCGCCGACGGTTTTGCCGATCATTTCGGCGTGGGAGAAGCCCAGCAGCCTGGCCAGGAAGGGGTTCACATCGGTGATGCGGCCCGTGTCAACCTCCAGGATCAGGATGCCATCCTGCGCGGCTTCAAAGAGCCGGCGATAACTTAATTCGGAAACGCGGAGCGCCTGCTCCATTTCCTGTGTGCCGGCCGGCGCGGGGAGGATTCCGTTGCCGGTCAGGCTTTGGTTTTGAGGAAAATTGCTCATATTTTCGACCTATCCCGCACAGCTTACGAGCAAAATTGAACCCACCCGGGGCGGCAGCTTTGCCAGTCAACAGCATAGAGTGTGAAAAATCTACCGCCGCTGCCATGGGGTGTTCACCCCATGGCCGGGCGCGAGCGGAACCGGCATGATGTTGAGTTGCCATTGCTGTGCCGAAGTGGAACAAACTTTTTCACAAAGACATTTTTCCCACCGGCTGTGCTTTTGAACGGCACTGTCAGGCACCTTTGGCCATTTTTCCCATCCGCCGATGGCGTGTTTTCAAAATCGAAAAAGGCCCGCCTCCGGAGTGCGCCTGCCCGTGCGGCTCGCACTCCCCGGGCGCAGCAGTTCTCGTTCACCGGGCCGCGGGCAATTTACGGAAGCCCTCCGCAGCTTGGACGTGGCTGCGGCCGGGGACGACCGCACTCCGTATTTTGTAAATACGACCTAGAATTTCCAGACGAGGCCGGCGGTGCCATAGACGGTGGCGCCGGGGTCCAGCCGGGCGACATGGGTGCCGCTGGTTTGTTCCAAGGTGGAGAGGCCTTGGAATTGTCCGCCGAGATAGGCGCCAAAGTGCCGGGTAAAGTCGAAGCGGAGCGTTGCGCCGACAAAGCCGCCATAGAGGAGTCCCACTTTGGAGGAATGTCCGCTGGTCAGCGCGGAGCCGCCGACGCCGGGGTTCAATTCCGTATAATCATAATCAATGGAGGCGGGTGCGAGCGTCAGTCCTGCGCTGGCGGCCAGGCTCAACTGGGAGGTGATGTTCCATTCGGCAAAGGGGCCGAGGCGGATGGTATATAACTGGCCGCTCAACCGTTGCTGGCTGGTCTGGCTGGTCAGCGCGGTGGCGGTGGTGCGTGTGGGCGTATCGCCGAGCAAGGTGCCCGGGCCTTGGAACGTTCCATGATAACTGGCACCGGGCGGCAGTGAACCATTGAGTTGATAGGCATCGGTGGTCACCGTGGTGAACCCCGTGGCGGTGCGATCATCGTGCAGGTCAATATCGGTGTAGCCAAAGCCGGCTTCAAGTCCCCAGCAGCCCGCCGCTTTCGTGGAGAAGCGGCCGAGAACGCGCTGATAAACGAATTCCAGGCCGGCCTGGGGATCATCGGTGGTGTTGTTGTGGGACGCAAGCGAGGGGCTTTGGGCCTGGACGGAATGAAATTGCATGGTGTCGCCCACCACCTGCGAGTTGTTTTGGTAGCCCCAGTTCCAAGTTTGGCCGCCCGCGTTGCCGCTGCTGTCCACGTTGACGTAACCGTCATTGTAGCCATGATTCACCCCGCCGGAGGCCGGTCCGGGATTGCTGGGGTTACCGATGGAGCGGAGGCGGAAGTCGCCTTTGAAGTTGAAGCCGAAGCGCGGCCCGAGGCTGAAACGGTTCAGGTCTTCGGACTCGGAGGCATCCTGCCCGTGCAGGACAAGCGGCGCGGCGACGACCAGCGTGAGCGCGGTGGAGAGGGCAATTCGATTCATAATGGTTAAAGTGGTGAGGGTGGGCGGGATTCAGGGCAGCGCCAGGACGCGGTAAAAGCGGCTGCCGATGGTGGCGGGTTTGCTTTCGGTTTTGGGCGGGCCGTCGTCATACCACTGCACGCGGTTGGACGGCGCGGTGATGACGGGAGCGGCGGTCTGCCAGGTTTGCAGATCGCTGCTGTATTGCACGGCATAGCGGTTTCCGGGAATGGCGGAAAATTCGATCAGAAAACGGCCGGCCAATTGAACGCTGCGATCCACCGCCATAACCGGGCCGGTATTGGTCACGGTGACCGGGGTCGTTTCCTGAACCAGAAAGGCAGGCTGCGGAATGGTCTGGCGATTGGCGCGATAATATTCGATCAGGAACGTGACGGCGGTGGCGGGGGCGAGGGGAAGCGCATACTGCACGTAGGGAGTGCCGTTGGAGGAGCTGCCGCCCGCGTTATAAACCTGCACGTCGGCCGGAAGATTCAGGATAAATAGCCGGATCGCCGTGGCGGTGCTGGAACCGTTGTTGGTCACTTGAACGGTCTGCTCGAACAAGCCGGTCTGCGGATTCAGCGTGATGGGCGAGACGCCCGCACTTAAAAAGACCACGAAAACGTTGGTTGAAACCACGATGGCACTGTCGATGCCCGTGCCGGTGAGCGTGAGGTTGAAAGGATTATTATTGAGGTCATTGTTCGCGACATGCAGCACGGCGGTCTTCCCGCCGGGGCTGACGGGCGCGAACCGCACGGTAAACGTGGTGGTGCCGCCGGAGCCCACCGGGGCGGCGGGATTGGCCGTCACCGTGAACAGCGCCGAATTGGAGCCATCAATCGTGATGCCCAAGCCGGTGAGAGCGGCGGTGCCGCTGTTCGTGATGGTGAAGACAAGGCTGGTGTTGGTGCCAACGGCCACCGGACCGAAGTTTTTGCCGCCGCCGTTGACAAGGTTGGCGCCGGGAGGCTGCTGAACCACCAGGCCGGGGACGGTGCCGGCGCCCGTGCCGGCGCCGATGAGCGTGATGTTAAAAGGGCTGTTGTTGATGTCACTGTTTGCAAGGTGCAGCGCGGCGGTCTTCGCACCCGGGCTGACGGGTGCAAAACGAACGGTAAAGGTGGTGGTGCCGCCGGGACTCACCGCGGCGGCGGGATTGGTGGTCACGCTGAACAGGGTTGAATCCGCGCCATCAATGGTGATGGCCAGGCCGGTGAGATTGGCGCTGCCGGTGTTCGTGATGGTGAAGGTGTGGCTGGTGTTGGTGCCGACGGCCACGGAACCGAAGTCATTGGTGATGGCACCATTGACCAGGTTGGTGCCGGACGGCTGTTGCACAGCGATGCCCGGGGCGTTGGTGCCGGGCGCCGCCGCGCCGGTGCCGTTGAAAGTCACCCCGGCACCGAAGGCCAGGGCCCGGCCTTCCAGCGTGCTGCTGGTGTTCATCGTGATGGCTTGGTTGGCCAGGATGGTTCCCTTGCAGACCGAGAACGTCCCCAGAACGGCCGAAGTGCCGACCTGCCAGAAAATGTTTTTGGCCTGGGCGCCGCCGGCCAGGATGACTTTTATCCCGCTGCCCAATTGTAGATCTTGCGCGCATTGAAAGATCCAGACATCGTCCGGTCCGCCGGTGAGGGTGACGTCCGCTCCGGTGATCAAAGCCGTGGTCGTGAATTTGTAAAGGCCGGGGGCAAGGTTCATCCCGCCGAGGTTTCCGGATCCAGGAATCAATCCGGGATTCAAGTTGGGGCCCGTGGGGACGGGGGTGCGTCCGGCGGCATCGTTGTATGCGGTGGTAAGATCGTTTTTTGCCGCCGTCAACAGCACCGAAGCAATCACCGCGCAGGGCGGACCGCTCGCATCCACCGCATAAATGGTTCCGTTCATTTGGGCGCAGTTCACGCCGATGGCCGACCCGGCGATCGGGCTGGCCCCGACATCGCCATTGATGATGCCGCCGCCGGTGGTGGTGATCGCGGCGCCGGAGAGGATGACGAAATGCGCCGTCGAAAGCAGGTCGAGTGGCGCCGGGCCGGCGGCTTCGAGTTGATAAGGGATGGCCAGGGCCAGCAAAAGCGAAGTTAAGATCCGTCCGGTCGGGCGGGCGGGCGGGCCGCTTTGCGGGGTTTGATTTTTTTCCATTCACAGACCATAAATGTTATTCGTCCGCCAACACCATGGGGTGTAACCCTACCGGCTGATCAATTATTCCAGCCGCCGGCCGTCCGTTGCGGACGGTCGTTGCCAGTGCGGCAGCGCAATCGCCGCCGGCCCGGAGCTGCCCATGCGCAAAACATTTTTTACCGCGTCCAACAGCTCGTTGATGGTATAGGGCTTCAGCAGCACCGCCTCGATCTGCAACTCCGGCTGCCGGGCGAGCACTTCCAAGGGCGAAGTTCCCGTCAGCATGATGACGGGCAGCGTCATGTGCGTGTCATGCAATTGCCGGATCAATTCCAAGCCCGATAATCTGGGCATGTCGTTGTCCGTGACCAGGAGGTCATAGTGGTTCGATTGCAGTTCGTCCCAGGCGGCGGCCCCGTCGGTGGCGACCGCCACCTCATAACCGTGGCTGGTCAGCACCTCGAAGTTGAGCAGGCGGATGCTGCGGTCATCATCCACCACAAGAATGCGCGGCCGGGCATTGGTTTCCGGCGGCAAAAAAATATTTTCGTTCATGATCTTATAATAAGCGGCGGGCCGGGCGGCGGCCGGGGGTGTTTTCCGTAATCGAGATTTTTCGCCGGTGCATGGGCATCAGTGCACGACGATGATGGGCGGGCGGACGACGACCACCGGCGGTCCCACGATGACTTCGGAGCGCACTTCCTCATGGCGTTCGTGGTGGTGGCGTCCGCCGTCCGCAACAATGCAGCCGGCGGAAGTGAGGAGGATGGTGAGGCCGGCGAGCAACAGGATGGTTTTCATGTTTAAATTTGGTTTCAGGAGAACATTACCTGGCGGGCGGCAACTTCTCCATGGGGTGTAACCCGACGAGTTTGATGTGTCCGGCACGGTCAGACTTTCGCAATGGCTTGGTTCGTCAGCTCCCGGCGGGCCCGGGCGAGATCGGCTTCGGTCACGTCGCGCGCGTCACGACCCTTCATCACCGCCAGGGCTTCAGCACGGTCGCGCACCATTTTTGGGGTCACCATGACGGAGCCGGTGGCCTTCGCTTTCAAGCCATCTTTTTCCAGGGGGTTTCGGGTCATGATCTCGGCATGGGATGCAAGGCGCGCGGGTGCCGGGGATGGAAATGAGCTGCCGTCCGACCGGACTTCAAAGTGACAGACGATCGGTCAAAGGCTGGACAGAATAGTTGGACGACGGCACGAATTCGTCCGCGGTGCGGTTGATGGTGGCCAGGACATTTTTCACGGCGGCCAATAATTCATGAAAGCTGTAGGGCTTGAGCAGGGTTGCATCGATATGCAGCCAAGGATGCCGGTCGAGATCGTCCTGGGGAATGGTGCTGGTGGCCAGGATGACCGGCAGGGCGAGGCGGGCTTCATGGAGCGATTGCAGCAGTTCAACGCCGGTCAGGTTCGGCATGTCATTGTCGGTGACGATGAGGTCGTAGTTTTCATTTTGAATCGCCACCCAGGCGGCGGCCCCGTCCTCGGCGGCGTCCACCTGGAAGCCGGAGAAGGTCAGGACTTCGGTGTTGAGCCGGCGGATCAGGGGATCGTCTTCCACGACCAGGATGCGCTGGTATGAATTGGGCTGGCGGGGCAGCAGGGTATTGGGTGAAGTTTCGGATTGTGAAATATATTTGGCAGTCATGCGCCGACAATAACCGCGAACAACCGGCGCATACCATGGGGTGTTCCACCCATGACGTGGGTTGTCCACCCGCCCCCGGCCGGCGGCACCGCGCCAAAACCAGCGGCAGGGCGGGTGTTCAAAATTGAAAAGTCCTGCCGCCGGAGTGCGCCCGTCCCCGGGCGCAGCAACTCTCGTTCACCGGGTGATGTGCAATTTACGGAAGCCCTCCGCAGCTTGGACTTGGCTGCGGCCGGGGACGGCCGCCCTCCGTATTTTGAAAAGACGCGGTAGGGTTACACCCCATGGCCGGTGGCGGCAGGGCTGTTAGGGTCAAGGTGCTGCACCCGCAGCCTTTTCAAAAATAAACAAATCAAAACCATGAAAAAAATAATCATCACTGCCGTGAGTGTCGCCGCCTTTGCGGTGGCGCTCGCGCAAACCGCCCAGGCCGTGCCGATCACCGGCAACGTGGGATTTAGCGGCGCTGTCCAGCTAAACACCGACAATGTCCAGACCGCCACGGAGGCGCTAACCTGGGTCAACCCGGTGGTCAACGGCGCCTCCGGCTCGTTCAGCGGGATCGCCCAAGGCACGCCGGTCACGCTGGCCATTCCTTGGTTCTTCAATTCAGGCGCACTGAATAACTTTTGGATGGTGGGAGGATTCACCTTCAACCTGCTGTCCTCGCATGTTTATTCCCAGGACGGGCTCTTCCTGGATGTCGTCATGAGCGGCACGGTTTCCGGCAACAGCTTTGACCCGACCGCGTTTACCGGAACGTTCCAAGCGGCCAACCCGCCGGCCAATGGCAATGCGATCTTCACCGGGCGCATGTCGTTCTCGTCCGTTCCGGACGGCGGCAGCACCGTGCTGCTGCTCGGCCTGGCCTGCATCGGCATGTCCCTGATCAAACGCAAACTCGGGACCGTCACCCCGGTCAGCTAAGTCATGGTGTCTGCTTGACTGGCCTCGCGGCCGTCAGGCAGGCACATGGCCGGGCAGAATGCATCAGGGGAGAACACCCCATGGCAGATTCCCGGCCGGGGCATAAGTTCACAATGTTGCGGGAGCCGGATTCGTGACCAGAACCAGGCTGAACGATTTATGAAAAACAAAAAAATTTCCGGGTTGCTGGTCGCGACGGCCTTGGGCCTGGGCCTGGGCGTGAATGCCCCGGCACAGACCAACGGTCCCGCCGCGCCCACCGGCCTGCGGGTCCAAGCCCTCACCGAACTCGCCGAGGCGCAGCCGGTGCCATCGCAATTGGAACCGTCCAAACCGATGCCGTCGCGTCCCATGCCATCCCAACCGCAGCCGTCCCTGCCAATGCCGGTGGTGCCCGGGCAAGTGCCGCCGACGCCCACCCCGCCCGGTCCGATATATCCGGGGCAAGGCATCGAGCCGGTGCCGCCGTCGCCGTTTCAACCGGCCCAGCCCGGCCAGCCCGCACCCAACCGTCCGCCACTGTTCACGAACCGCCCACCGGTGCTGACCAGCCACGCCCCCGTTTTTACGAATCATCCGGCCGAACTGTTGCCGGGTGATATTTGACAACCATTACCGGTGCCTGACCGCTGATCATCAAAGGGTGCAGCCAACCATTCACCGGCGATCACCGGCGCCTCAATTTCCTCCATTGAGGCGCCGTGTGAATCAGCCACATGCCGCGAGGCGATAAATCCAGTGATACGGACGAGTGAAACCGTCAATGACCCATTATGAACCCTAAACAAGCCCATACCGATCATCCCATCTTGAAAGTGCTGGCGGAACGCTGGAGCCCCTATGGCTTCGCGGACAAGCCGGTGGCCGCCGCGGATCTGCTTTCCCTGTTTGAAGCGGCGCGCTGGGCGGCGTCTTCGTACAACGAGCAGCCGTGGAGCTATCTGGTGGCGACCCGGGATGAAGCCGGGAAATTCGGACGGCTGCTCTCGTGCCTGATGGAGGCCAATCAGGCGTGGGCCAAGGCGGCACCGGTGCTGGCGCTGGGCGTGGTGAGTTTACGTTTCGCGAAAAACGCCCGGGACAACCGCGCGGCGGTGCATGATCTGGGGCTGGCCACGGCGAACCTGACCGTGGAGGCGACGGCGCGCGGCCTGGCGGTGCATCAGATGATCGGCATCCTGCCGGATCAGGCGCGGACGGTTTTCCAGATCCCGGAATATTTCGAGGCGTGGACGGCCCTGGCCATTGGTTACCGGGCCGATCCGGCGTTGACGCCGGATGACTTGCGGGAACGTGACCAGGCACCCCGCGCACGCAAGCCGCTGAATGAATTTGTATTCGGCAGCCAGTGGGGCAAGGCCTCGCCGCTCGTGGTCAAAACCTTTGCGTGAATCAGCGGGTGTTGGCAAACGCCACGCGCCAGAACCAGTGGCTGCGGGCGGCCACCGCGACGAGCGGAGCCGGCAGCGCGGGCGTGAGGATGATCCATTGCAGCCATTTCGCCCAGGCGAGCCGGCGCGCAAAGGCGGCGTCACAATCCCGCGCAATTTTCGACCGCGCCGCCAGCGGCGCCACCGCCAGTTCCGCGGACTCAAACGCCATGGACATGCCGTTGCCCGTGACCGGTGGAATCATCGTGATGGCGTCGCCGGCACAAATCCCGTCCCGCCCCGCGGCGGGGTGCGGGCGCAAAGAAATGCCGGCGACGGCACAGAAGGAATCTTCCCTGAACTCCGCGCCAGCCAGCCGCTGATGCAAGGTTGAACCCGGCCTTCCGCGCAACCGGTCGCGCCCGTTTATGACTTCGCCGTTTTCATTGGCGCACCTGCGAAACAGGCCGCAGACGTTGACCTCGCCGCCATTAATTTTACACAGGCCGACGTAGCCGTGGGGCGAAACGTGCATTTCCAGATCCGCGGTGAGCGTGACGTTGCGGGCGTGGATCTTCAGGCCGAACCAGCCCGCATCGTTTTCGCCGGTCGAGGCGCGCCGGCCCGTGGCGCGGACGGTGCCTTCGCCAAAAGTTTCTTGATGCCGGCGGCCGGCGCGCAATTCGCCACCCAGCTCGCGGAACCGATGCGCCAGCGCCGCGTCCAAGATGAAGCGGGAAAGGCAGAGGGCCGGCGAAGGCAGCAGGCGCGGGCCGGTGGCTCCGGCCCCCAAAAAAAAGGCGGCGGTGAGCGTCTTCACCGCCCCGGCTTCATCGAGCACGGTGCGCAGCCCCAGCCGGGCCAGCGCGGCCTGACCGCGGCCGCTGATGAATTCACCGCAGACGCGGTGACGCGGATAAGTTCCCGCCTCGCAGATCGTCACCGGCACGTCGCGTTGCCGGAGCCCGATGCCGAGCGTCAAGCCCGCCAGACCGCCGCCGACGATGGTGACCGGTCTAGCCATGATCAAACTTTCGCGCGATAAACAGGTGGCTGAAATTGCCGGCGCGCTGTTCCATCAGCCGCCAGCCCCGCCAGTCGGGCCAGAGCGCGGAAAGTTCGTTGTCGGCAAAGCCGGCGCGCACGCTGACGGCGGCGTCGTGGCGCGTCACGCCATTGCAGCCGACCGCCCACAGCAGCCGGCTGAACAGCAGCGGGCGCGCGGCGCGGCGCGGTTCCAGGGCGATGAACAGCCGGGCGCGTTGTGAAACCAGGCGCAGCAGTTCCGCCAGCGGCCCCGCCGCGAAGTGATGCAGAAAGAGATTGGCGATGACGATTTCATCCGCGCCGGGATTTTGCGGCCAGTCGAAGATGTCGGTGACGAGGGCTTCGGCGCGCCAGCCCAGCGTGGCGAAACCGGCCAGCGTTTCGGGCGTCGCATTGGTTTGCCGGTCGAGCAGCGTGGCCCGCACGTCCGGCCAGCGTGGGCCGATCCGTTGCGCGACGTCCTGGAGAAAACGGCCGTCGCCCGCGCCGATTTCGGTGATCTGTGTGGGGGTGGGACCTTTCCAGTTTTTGGCCAGCGCCTCGGCCATGATGGCCGGGTGGCGCATGAGGCGGTTGAGGCGGCGCAAATCCCGCCGCGAGCCGAGGGCGCGCGGGTCGGCCGGCGGCAGCGAATCGAGGATTTCGGGCCGGACGATCCGTTTCACGCCTGCCTCACTTCCAAAATGGCGCCATGACAACTAAAACCGGCGCCGAACGCGGAGAGCCACCAGAGGCCGTCGGGCACGGAGTCGTTCAAGGCGCGTTCGAGGACGAAATAAACGGTGGGGCTGCTGAGGTTGCCGAACTGGCGCAGCACGGCGGAGCTGTGGCGGACATCATCCGCGCTCAGCTTCAACTTGTCGCGCAGGGCGAGGATGACGTCGCGACCGCCGGTGTGCAGAATCCAGCCGGTGATCCGTTCGCGTTTTATTCCCGCCAGTACGAGGGATTCGGAAAATAGTTTTTCCGCGAGGTCGCCGGCAATCCGGGGAACCTCCGGCTGCAAAATGTTGCGCAACCTGCCATTGTGGTGGCCGAACCGGAGGGAGTCCCGCTCGCCGGGGACCAGGCGGGAGCCGGTGAATTTCCATTCGACGCGCCGGCGGCCGGGCAGGGGGGCCGGGGCGAGCACGGCCGCGCCCGCGCCATCGGCGAACAAACAGGCGCTGATGAGCACGCCGGGGTCGTCATCGATGAAAAAGGCCGCGCTGCAGACCTCCACGCAGATGGAGAGGACTTTTTTGGCGCGACCGGCGGTGAGGATCGATTCGCCGGCGCGCAAATTGGGCAGCGCGGCGCCGCAGCCCTGGCCGACGAGGTCGAGGGCGAAAACATCCGGGCGCAGGCCGAGCTGTTCGCTGACGTAGCTGGTGAGGCCGGGACAGAGGTAGCCGGTGCAGGTGCTGATGAGCACGGCGTCGATCTCCGTTGGCAGGCAGCCGGCATTTTTCAAGGCGCGCCGGGCGGCCTCGCTGGCGAGCGCCGGCGCGTGGGTGGTGAAACGCGCCTGCAACTCGTCCGGCGTGGAGTCAAACACCTCCGCGAGCGAATCGAGGGCGAGGTGCCGGGCATCGATGCCGTTGTCGCCGCAGAGAACTTTTTTGAGGATGGCCCGGGAGCGCGGCTGGAGCCGCGAAAATTTGGGCCAGCGTTGCACGGCGTCCCAGCCGTCGCGCTGGGCGTGGCGTTGGGGTGGCACCGCGGTGCCCAGGCCGATGATGAACATCAGCGGACTTTAGCGCAGGCCGGGCGGTTGCGCCACTGGTGCCGCATGGGGTGAACACCTGATACCGCCAACGGCGGCGGCGGGGCATCCTCGGCCCGCAACGGCGGTAAATCACCCAAAAACATTTATGAAATCCATAGTCACACTTTTAGGAATCTCGATCCTGGCCGCGCTGGTACTGTCCGGCTGCGATAAAAATAATCCGGGCACCCCGCCCGATGCGGGTGCCACCAATTCCAGCATGAGCGATGTCAACGGGGTAATTGGTGGCAACACCAATTTGCAGATCACCAACAGCGTACCCGATGTGAAAACGAACCGGCCGAACGGCAGCAATATTTCCGGGCTGTTTTGAGCCGGCTCATGGCAGCGACTGCTTGATGATGAACCCGAAAATCCTTTTCACTTTGCTGGTGATGCTGTCGGCGGTCGCCGGCGGGCTGTCGGGCTGCCAATCGCCGCCGGCGGCGGCCCCGGCCGGGACCGGCGTTTCCCTGCGGAACAACGGCTACAGCCTGCTCCACCAACTGCTGGCCGAGCAAAAGGATGTCAGCCTGCTGCGCTTCATCAAACCCGAACATGCGGATGTCAAAAACCTGGTGAAACGGATCGCGGCCGCCTCCGGCGCCGGCGCACAACTGCTGGAGAAATTTGCCGCGGACGATCCGACCATCCGGCTGGATGATTTCCGGCTGCCGCCGGCCGAGCAGGCCACGCGCGCGGCGATTGCGGGCACCAAGCAGAAGGAGTTATTGGGCGGGACCGGCGACGTTTTTGAGCTGAACCTGCTTTTGACCCAGACGGAGGCGTTGAGCTATGCGTGGCATCTGGCCAAGGTGACCAGTGAAAGCGAGCCGGATCCAGACCGCGCCCAGGCGCTGGCGGGCATCAGTGCCGACATGGCAAAGCTTTATCGCGAAGTGTTCGCGTTGTTGCTGGAAAAGACCCGGCCGGCGGCGGTGAAACAGGTCCGGACCGACGGTCGCAAGCAATCTGACCGGTCGGACGTCGGTTGGAGCTAGCGCGGGATGAGGCTGGTGTGGTTCGCGAGCCAGAAAATGGCCAAGGTGAGCAGGGAGCAGAGAACCACGGACAGCCGGGTAAAGAAACGGATCTGTTTTTGATGCGCGCTCAAGGGCACCTTGCGCCTGCGGGTTGCGTGGTGGGACATGACATTTTCAACTATGCGGGCTGCCGCCGGTTTGGCCATCAGGTGTTCTCCCCATGTGAAATCCAGCGGCAGGGGTTTTATTCATTCATGCCTTCGCTGGTTTTGGCGCGGCCGGATGATCGAGCACTTCCCGTAATTTATTGGCCAGGGCGGACGGGGTGAACGGTTTTTGGAGCAGCGCCACGCCGGGGTTCAATCCGCCTTGATGGGCGATGGCGTTTTCGGTGTAGGCGGAGGTGAACAGGATTTTCGTGTGCGGATACAGCACCTGCACGCGGTCGGCCAGTTCCTTGCCGCTCATGTGCGGCATGACGACATCGGTGAACAGCAAGTCTATGTGCCCGACCTCGCGCCGCTGTTTCAGGCTCAAGGCCTCAATGCCATCGGCCGCCGTGAGAACCGTATAACCCAACCGTTGTAACAACGTCGCCGCCATCTCCCGCAAGGCGGGATCATCCTCGACCAGGAGGATCGTTTCCGTTCCGTGCGGCAAATCCGGGGAGGCAAGGCGCGGGACGGGAAGCTGCACCGGGGCGGCAAATTGAGGCAGATAAATTTTAAACGTCGTGCCCCGGCCCGGCTCGCTATACACGCCGATATGCCCGCCGCTTTGCTTGATGATCCCGTAACAGGTGGACAAGCCCAGACCGGTGCCCTGGCCGACGCCCTTGGTGGAAAAGAACGGTTCGAACGCGCGCGCCTTCACTTCCGCGCTCATCCCGGTGCCGGTGTCCGTGACCGCCAGCATCACGTAGCCGCCGGGTTTCAATTCGGGATAACGGCCCACGCTGTCCGCATCGAAAGAGACGTTCGCGGTTTCGAGCAAGAGTTTGCCGCCGTTGGGCATGGCATCACAGGCGTTGATGACGAGGTTCATGAGCACCTGTTCCATCTGCCCGGCATCCGCCTTCACGGCGGCCAGTCCGGGGGCGGGAATGAGGCGCAAATCCGCATGGCGACCCGCCAAATGGCGCAAGGCGCCTTCCAGGCCGGCGAGGACGGAGTTCAGGTCAAGGATTTCGGGCGAGAGGATTTGTTTGCGCCCATAAGCCAGCAACTGCCGCGTCAGGGTCGCGGCCCGGTTGGCGGCCTTGAGGATTTCAGTCACATTTTCGTTCAGCGGACTGCCGGCGGGGAGATCCCCGAGCAGCAATTCGCCCTGGCCGATGATGGCGGTCAGGATGCTGTTGAACTCATGGGCGATGCCGCCGGCCAGCTTGCCGACGGTCTCCATTTTCTGGGATTGAATCAACCGGGCTTCGAGCCGCTTGCGGTCGGTCATGTCGCGGCCGATGCCCAGCACGCCGATGATTTTGCCGCGCTCATCTTTCTGGGCAGTGAGGGTTATCTCCATGAGCGCCGGCCGGGCCAGGCCGGGATGGCCGCGCAATTCATGAACTGGCACCAGCTCGCCGGTGAGCACGCGGTGGAACAGTGCGCGGGCCAGCGGGACGTCGTCGGGATGGAGCATCGGGGTGAAGGGCTTGCCAACCCATTCGGCGCGGGATGATCGGGTGATGGTTTCCACGGCGGGATTGAGCGAGGTAAAGCTGCCGTCGATGGCGAGGGTGAAGATCGCGTCGCGGGCGTTGTCAATGAGGCTGCGGTAGCGCGCCTCGGACTGAAGCATCAAATTTTCCAGCCGTTTAGGTTCGGTGATGTCCGTGACGATCCCGGTGTGGCGGATGAGCTTGCCGGCGGCATCCCGGACTTGAAACCCCCGCACATGCACCCAGCGCACTTCGCCATCGGGCCGCACGATGCGATACTGGATGTCCAAATTGCGCTGGTCGCCCGTGAGGGCGGTGAAGGCGGCCACCACCCGCTCCCGATCTTCCGGCAGAATAAAATCGGCCCACAGGTGGGGATTGGCCTGCAGGGTTTTTATGGAGCGCCCCCAAATCTGTTCGAAGGCCGGGCTCAGGTATTGCACCTCGCTTAAATCCGGCGAACGGATCCAGAAGACGTCCGTGATGTTGTCCGCCAGTTGGTGGAACTTTTCATGGCTGTCGCGCAAGGCGTTCTCCGCCTGCTTGCGGCCGGTGATGTCGTGCTGGATGGCCACGAAGTGCGTGATTTTTCCGCTGACGTTGCGCAGGGGCGCAATCTGCCATTCCAAGTTAAATTCCGTCCCGTCTTTGCGATAGTTGATGGCCTCCCCTTCAAACACCCGGCCCTGTTCGAGGTTTTTTCGGAGCCGGTCCAGCACGGTCCGGTCCGTATGCGGCCCCTGTAAAATGCGGGGCGTTTTGCCGAGGACATCCGCCTCATTGTAGCCGGTCATCTTGGTGAAGGCGGGATTGACGAAGATGATTTTCGGCCCGGGCAGGTCCAGCTCCGCGTCGGTGATCATGATGGACTCCCGGGTCTGTTCCACGGCGGAGCCGAGCAGGCGCAGGGACTCCTCCGCCTGTTTGCGTTCGGCATTTTCCACCCGCAAGGCCTGGTTGGAGGCCGCGAGTTCGGCGGTGCGTCCGGCGACTTTACCCTCCAGTTCGGCATGAGCGCGTTTTTGATCTTCGATGTCGGTGCAGGTGCCCACCCATTGCTCAATTTCTCCGGCGGGGTTGCGCCGGGCGGAGGCTCGCCCGAGAAACCACCGGTAAGCTCCGTCCACCGCGCGTTTGAACCGGTATTCCATCTCATAGTCCTCGCCGGTGGTAAGGGAGCGGGTCCAGCCCGCGATGCAAGCCGGGAGATCCTCCGGGTGCAGGACGGCGCCCCAGCCCCAGTCCTGGGTCTGGGCCAGGGTGAGACCGGTGTAATCGAACCACGCCTTGTTATAATAATCGACGCGGCCATCCGGGCGGGCCGTCCAGATGATGAGCGGAATGGCATCCGCGAGGAAGGTGTAACGCGCCACGCCTTCGCGCAAAGCGGCGGCGACTTTTGCCTGCTTCAATTCCCTGGCCACCCGGCGTTGTTTGGTGACATCACGGAACGTCCAGATCCGGCCGTAATATTCCCCGCCGGGTCCCACCACGGGAGCCGAGTAGCGATCCAGCATCGTGCCGTCTTTGAGCTCAATTTCATCGCGGCTGATTTCCGCCGTGTGTGAATTGAGGTAAGCAACCTTTTCAAGGAATTGGGCGGGGTTCTTGATCGTGTCCGTGACCCAGACAAGCTGTTTGCGGTCGTCTTCATCGTCCGCGAGGTGCCGGGGAATTTTTAGCAGGTTGGTGAAGCGCTGGTTTTGCAGGATCTTTTTACCCTGCTGGTCCACCACCAGGATTCCGTCGAGGGAAGAATTCACCTGCGCTTCCAGGAACGCGGTTTTCCACGCCAGATCCGTTTTTGACCGTGCCGATTCAACGACGGTTGGTCGCGGCCCGGGGGCGGATGGGACCGGGGATTTCATCTTGGCTTTTGGCCGCCGCCAGCCGGCCCGCCAGGTTTCAAAAGAAAAGTGCTGTCCGGTTCATTATCCAGCATGGCGCGCACTTTGCGGGCCAGCGTGGCGGGCGTATAGGGTTTGGACAGGAACGCCACGCCCGGCTCCAGCACGCCATGCTTCGCAATCGCGTCATCGGTATAGCCGGAGGTGAAGAGGATTTTGAGGTCGGGATAAGTCACCTTCAGCCACTCGGCCATCACTTTGCCGCCCATGAGGGGCATGATGACATCGGTGACCACGAGGCGAATGGGAGGTCCCTGGTGTTCGCGCGCGATGTGCAAGGCATCCTGGCCGTTGGCGGCGGTCAGCACGGCATATCCCTGGGCTTCCAAGATGCCGCAGGCGAGATGCCGCACCGAGGGATCATCTTCCACGACCAGCAGGGTTTCCGTCCCGCGGGGCAACGGCCCGGTGAGGAGCGGGCCGGCGACGAAATCCAAGGGCTGCTCGACGCGCGGAAAATAGACCTTGAAGGTGGTGCCCTGGCCCAGTTCGCTGTCCACGACGATGTGGCCGGCGCATTGTTGGACGATGGTCTGGCAGGTGGCCAGGCCGAGGCCGGTGCCTTTGCCCGCGGCCTTGGTCGTAAAAAACGCCTCGAATATGCGCGCCTTGACCTCGTCGGTCATGCCGGTGCCGGAATCGCTGACGCTCAACATGACCTGGTCGCCCGGAGTCGCGCCGGGATGTTGGTGCACGTAGGCGGCATCGAGCGTGACGTTGCGGGTGGCGATGGAGAGCTTGCCGCCGTTGGGCATGGCGTCGCGGGCGTTCACCACGAGGTTCAACAGCACCTGGCCGATGTAGCCGGAGTCGGCCTTGATGCGGCCGGCTTCCGGGGCGGGGACAATCGTCATTTCGACATTTTCATCGATCAACCGCCGCAGCATCTTGTCCATGCCCAGCACCGCCTCGCCGAGGTCGAGCACGATGGGCTGGATGGTTTGCCGGCGGCTGAAGACGAGGAGCTGGCGGGTCAGCCCGACGGCGCGGTCGGCGGCGTGGAGGATTTCCTCGGCCTGTTTTCGCACCAAGCTTTCGGGGGGGAGGTCGGCCCGGATCAAGCTGCCATAACCGATGATCACGGCGAGGATGTTGTTGAAGTCATGGGCCACGCCGCTGGCGAGATGGCCGATGACCTCCATTTTTTGCGCCTCGATGAACTGCGCCTCGAGGCGTCTGCGCTCCGCCCGCTCCTCGGCTTCCAGCCGGGCGCGGCGGACGGCGGGGACGAGGCGGGACAGGCGTTCCTTCAGGACGTAATCGGTGGCGCCGCTCTTGAGCGAATCAATGGCCAGTTCCTCGCCGAGTGTGCCGGAAACCAGGATGACCGGCAGATCGGGCCAGCGGGCGTGCGCGATTTTGATGGCGGACAGCCCGTCGAACGCGGGCAGCGAGTAATCCGAAAGCACGAGGTCAATGCCGCCCTGCTCGAGCGCCGCCACGAACTTGTCGCGGCTTTGCACATTCGTCATCGTGCAAGTGACGCCCCCGGCTTCCAGGGCGGAGAGAACGAGGGCGGCATCCTGGGGATCATCTTCCAGATGCAGGATGCGGAGTGGAGATTTCATGGTTTCCCTTTTTGTTTCCGGAAGCAATGGCTTCGCCCCCTTGGATTGGGGCTGCTTCCCTCCCGAGTTCTGGCGGCGGTTCATTGACCGCCGCCCAAAAGATGCCCAGTTGCTGGACCGCCTTCATGAACTCGGCAAAATCCACCGGCTTCACCACGTAGGCGTTGACGCCATGCCGGTAGAATTCAATCAAATCCGGGGCTTCGCGCGAGGAGGTGAGCACCACGACGGGGATCATTTTCAACTGCTCGTCAGCCTTGATGATCTTCAACACTTCCAGGCCGTTAACCTTGGGCATCTTGTTGTCCAGCAGCACGACCACGGGGTTGCCGGACGCCCGGGCGATGAATTTCCCGCGGTGATACAGATAATCCAGCGCTTCCGCGCCGTCGTGGACCACGAAGACGGTGTTGGCCAGGTGGTGTTCTGCCAGCGCCGCGAGCGTCAGTTCCACATCGTTCTGGTCGTCTTCGACCAGGAGGATGTTTTTTATGGTTCGCATTTCAGTGTGCATGGAGGTCGGCGTTTGGTTTGGGGAGGGTGAAGTAAAAGGTGGCCCCGCCGTCCAGCGCGCCTTCCGCCCAGACGCGGCCGCCATGTCGCTGGATGATGCGCTGAACATTGGCCAGGCCAATGCCCGTGCCGGCGAATGTGTCCTGGTCATGCAGGCGTTGGAAAACGCCGAAGAGCTTGTGGGCGTAGTGGGGATCGAAGCCCGCGCCGTTGTCCCGGATGAAAAACGCCGTCTCGCCGCCGGCCTCGGGCAGGCAACCGATTTCGATGGTGGCCTCGGCGCGCTGGCTGGTGAACTTCACGGCGTTGGAAATCAGGTTGACGAGCACCAGGCGCAACAGGGCGCGGTCCGCCCAGACGGCGGGCAGCGGGTGGATTTTACAGGCGACCTTCCGGCCCGCTATTTCCGTCTGAAAATCACCCAGCGTCTCCCGGACCAGCGCTTCCAGGTTGACCTCGGTTTTGCGCATTTCCGAACGTCCGACCCGGGAGAAGTTCAGGAGGTCATCGATCAAATTACCCATCAGCTTGGCCGACTCGGAAATGGTGGCCAGATGGCGGAGGCTTTTTTCAGAGAGGGACGGGACCGCTTCTTTTTGCAACAGGTCCACGAAACCCATGACGTGGCGCAGCGGCGCGCGGAGATCGTGGGAGACGGAATAGCTGAACGCCTCCAGTTCAAGGTTGGCGGCCTGCAACTGCGCCGTGCGTTCGGCGACCCGCTGCTCCAGGTCCGCATTGATGCGGCGGATTTCATCCTGCGCTTGCTTACGCTCGGTGATATCGCGGACGTTGCATTGGACCACGTTGCGGTCGCCGGCCTGATACACGTTGCTGACAAACTCGACGGCGATCTTGCGGCCATCGCGCGTTTTCAGCGGCAGATTTTCATAGCGGACGTAGCCGTTATTTTGCAACCGCTCCAGCATCACCCGGTTCTCCTCGATATCCTTGAACGGACTGAGCTCGCCGATGGTTTTGCCGACCATTTCATCGTGGGAGAAGCCCAGCAGATTGGTCAGAAATGGATTTACGTCGGTGATACGGCCCGTGTCCACATCCAGAATGAGGATGCCGTCCTTCGCCGCCTCGAAGAGGCGGCGGTAACCCAGTTCCGAGGCGCGGATGGCGGCTTCACTCCGTGTCTCCGCCTCTTCCGTCCGCGTCTTGGCCAGTTCGGTCCGGGACTCGGCCTGTTCGGTGCGGATCTCCGCCTGTTCCGACCGGACCTCGGCGAGTTCCGTGCGGGCTTTGGCCAGCTCGGTCCGGGTCTCGGCCTGCTCACTGCGGATTTCGGCTTGTTCGGTCCGGGTCTTGGCTTGTTCCGTGCGGGTTTCCGCCCGTTCGGTGCGGGCTTCGGCCTGCTCGGTGCGGGCTTCCGCCTCCATGGTGCGTGCGTTGGCCTGTTCAATCTGCGTGTCAAAGCCGGGCAAGTCCGCGCTGTTTTGATTTCGGTTCATGATAAAATCCTGATCCCTTTCATTTCCGCGCGCAGCCCGGCGGGAGCGGACACGACCTGCGGGGGCGGACTGGGTTGGCCGGCGGTTGCTCTGTTCCTTGCGCCGTGGAAGGAGTCCGGCAGGGTGCCGTGCTTCGCCGCTGCGAAGCGGCGGCGATTGATCCCGGTAGCGCTTAAGGCCGGTTCCGTGGCTGAGCCGTTGCCGGTTGTGTTCCAGTATTCATGTATCATATGACAAACCCATTTCCACCATGTCAGCGGCCCGACAGGCCACAAAAAGCCCGATAGCCAGTCACCATGGTAACGAGGGCCTGGCGCGGTTGCCATGGGGTGTTCACCCCATGGCGAAAAGAGCCGTTGCTGCCCCGGCTCCGCAGTGGTTGGTTAAAGATATTTTGGGAGGAGCGACACTTTCACCTCGCCGCCACCATCACCCGGGCCGAGAATTTGTTTTACGGCCCCCAGCAAATCATCATCAGAAAAGGGCCGTTCCAGCAGGGCGTCCGGCTCCAGCCAGGGCCGGAGGGTCAGTTCATACCGGGGCACATAGCGGGTGGCGAGAATGACGGGCAGGGTCATGTAGGCGGCCCGGAGCTTCTCGATCATTTCCATGCCGGTCATGCGGGGCATCTTGTTATCAGTGATGACGAGGTCGTAGGTGATGGCCTGAAGGGCGTCCCAGCCGTCGGCGCCGTCCTTGGCCCCATCGACTGCATAGCCGGAGTCGGTCAGGATATCCACGCTGAACTGGCGGATGTCATTATCGTCATCCACGACGAGGATGCGCTGTGGTGGTTTCCGGTTTTGAGCGGGTGTGATGACCGGCTCCTCAACGGTTTGAATTCCCCTGTTTGTCATAGGGGGCGATCATACGCCGGGACATCTGGCTAATTATATGGGGTGTTTTACCCATGGCTTGGGAGGGGTGGTTATGCCGCCGATGGAGGCGCTACGATGGCAGTTTAAAGCGGACATGGGCGGAGATTTGTCCGCCTTTCGCGCGCGCGGGAAGCTCTCTGTTTTAAGTTTCAATCTCGTCCGCTCGAAAGCGCCGTCGCCGCTGCGCTCTGCCGGCGCAGTCCAAAATTGCCGTGGGTTGGCCGGGCGGGCGGGTCACTTCTGCGTGCCGGCGTGGTGAATCAGCGCGCGTTGGTTGGTAATCGCGGCGGGCAGAGGACTGCCCGCCCTACCAGCCGCGGTGCCAAGATTAAGTTTAACCGTCAAAGTTTGCGGTTCGAAAAATTGTTCCATTTGAGGACGAGGAGGATTGAGGGGCGAGGAGAACGAAGCCAAAACGAAGCCAAAATATGAGGTCGCAGAGGGGTGTTGGCGGATTGGGTAAAATATTATAAATTATTTATAGTTAACAGTTTGTGATGTTTATAGGCGCGAGGCGCGGGGCGGGCGCGGGCAGGGGAAAATTACAGAACGAAGCCAATTTGAAAGTGGCGGGTGACGGGGCTTCGGGTGGGGTAAAATGAAATGTTATGGCGGCAGAAAGAGCCGGGAATTGTCCACCTTTTCCGCGCACGAAAGGCTTGGTTGTTCAGAGGCGACACTGTCCGCTCGAAAGCGCCGTCGCCGCTCCGCTTTGCCGGCGCAGTCCAAAAGCGTCGGGGAGGCTTGTCAGCGCACGGCGCTGGCTGCGCCGGCGTGATTAATCCGCCCGATCTAAACGATGGTAAGCTGGACGCTGCTTTCGATGATGCCGGCGCTGATGGCGTAGCGGGTGAGGCCGGCGGTGTCGTGGATGTCGAGCTTCTCCATGAGGTGTTCGCGGTGTTTCTCGACGGTCTTGAGGCCGATGCCGAGTTCGGCGGCGGTCTGCTTGTTGGCCTTGCCTTCGGCGATGAGCTGGAGGACTTCCATTTCGCGCGAGGTGAGTTCGGCGGCCTGTTTGTGGAACTTGCCGACGAGGCCGGATAATTGCGGATTGAGCCGATGGAGCTGCTTGGATATGGACGGGGTGAAAAAGGTTTTGCCCTGGTGCACTTCGCGGATGGCGCGGCAGACGTCATGGGCGGAAGTCTGCTTGAGCAGGAAGCCGACCGCGCCGGATTCGGTGGCGTTTTTGACATAGGCGTCATCGCTGTGGGCGGAGAGCATGATGATCTTGGTGGTGGGGACGAGCTTGAGGGCCTGGCGCGTGGCTTCGAGGCCGTTGAGCATCGGCATGGCGATGTCCATCAGGACCACCTCGGGATGGAATTTTTTGATGAGGGCGACCGCCGCGCGGCCGTCTTCCGCCTCGGCGACGATCTCAAAATCATCCTCGAGTTCGAGCATCTTGCGAAAGCCTTCGCGGACGATCATGTGGTCTTCGGCGAGGAGAACGGTGATTTTTTTCATGGGCATTGGAGTGAAGTTTTGTTGCTGGAGATTTTGACCGCGCCGTTCAGGGTTTTGCCGAACGGGATTTCGACGATGATGGCGGTGCCCTTGCCCGGGGCGGATTCGACACAGAAGGAGCCGCCGACCATTTCGACGCGTTCCCGCATGCCAAGCAGCCCGAGCCGCTTGCTGCCCTTGGTGAGATGACGTTCCACGTTGAAGGATTTGCCGTCGTCCTTGATCTTCATGCCGACGCTGGCGGCGAGCTTCCGGATGTCGATGTCCACGCGGCCGGCCTGGGCGTGGCGGGACACGTTGGTCAGCGCCTCCTGGGCGACGCGATAGAGCACGGTCCGCTTGGTGATGTCCAGTTGTTCCACGCCGGCAAAGACCCGCAGGTTGACATGGACGCGGGTGCGCTTGGAAAACAGCTTTACGAACGAATGGAGCGCGGGGATCAGGCCGAGATCATCCAGCACCGCCGGGCGCAGTTCGCGGGCGAACTCGTGGACGATGTTGACGGATTTCTCGACGAGCCGCTGGGTGCGGGCGATGTCGCGGTCCAGATGCTTGGAGTTGAGCGACGCCTCTTTTTTCAAGGCGGCGAGCCGGACGTTGATGCCGGTGAGGGTTTGGGCGATGACATCGTGGAGTTCGCGGCTGATGCGTTTGCGCTCGTCTTCCTGTGCGAGGAGAATCTGGCGGGACAACTGGCGCAATTGTTCCTGCAGGCGCTCCGACTCGGCGAGCAACTGGCCGTAATGGCGTTCGCTCTTTTTCAGCGCGGCCTCGACCGCCTTGCGCTGGGCGATCTCGAGGGTCAATTCCTCGTTCGAGGCGGCGAGCACCTGGATGCGGAGCTGGGCTTCCGCCGCCGCCTTGCGTTCCGTGATGTCGTAAAAGCAGTTGATGGCACCGGTGATCCGGCCCTGGGCATTTTTCAACGGACGGATGTTCACGACCACGGTGATCTGCGTGCCATTGGGGCGCTCGATGACCACTTCCTGGTCCCGGGCCGCCGGGGTTTTTCCGCTCAGGACGTCCGCCATCGGGCAGTGGGTGTGGCGCAGCAGGGTGCCATCGGGCCGGAACAATTTGGCCGAGCCGCAAAACCGCTCGGTCGCCGCCCCGGGTTTGGGTTTGCGTCCCCACAGTTCCACGGCGCGGCGGTTGAAATTCTGGATCAGGCCGGCGGCATCACAGGCATAGACGGCGACCGGGCCGAGTTCGAACAGGATGCGATAGCGTTCTTCGCTCGCGCGCAGGGCCGCGTCCGCCGCCTTGCGGGCGGTGATGTCGCGGATGTTGCACTGGATGATGGGGTGGCCGTCCTCTTGATAGAGATTGGCCACCACTTCGACTTCCTGATGCCGGCCGTCCCGGCTTTCGAGCGGCAAATCTTCGTAGCGGACTTCGCGCTTGCGTTTGAGTTTCCGGAACATTTCCCGGCTGGCCGCTTCATCCCCGAGCAGGCCGATCTGAAACAGCTCCTTGCCGACCAACTGGCTGTGGCGGTAGCCGAGCAACTGGGTCATGAACGGGTTGGCATCGACGATCTTGCGCGTGCGGGGGTCAACGAGGAGGACGCCGTCGTGCGCCGTCTCAAACAGGCGGCGGTAGCGGATTTCGCTGGCGCGAAACGCCGTGAGGGTCTGCAACCGTTCCTCGGCCTGGGCGGGCCGGGATTTCGGTTTGGATTTGGTGTTCATGGCGGTGATGGCAAGGCGTGGATCAAAGCGAGGCGGAAACGTCAGCGGACGGTTCCGGCTGATAGCCGATCTCACGCGCCACGCGGCGCACGGACTGGGCGGATTTTAGCACCAAACGCTGGGTGCTGGCGATCTCTTCCTTGAACCCCTTGGTGTTGCGCCGGGCGTGCTGTTTCAACGAGAGCAGGCGGACATTGATGCCGAGCAGAGTCTGGGCGATCTCATCCTGAAGTTCGTGGCTGATGTGCTGGCGTTCATCCTCCTGCGAGAGCATCACGCGATGGGTGAGCTGGCGCAGACGTTTCTGGAGCTGGAGGGATTCCTGGAGGCTTTTCTGGTGGTCGTGACCGTTTTTGGTGGCCGCATCCGCCATGGCCTTGCGCTGGATGATCCCGCGCTGCAGCTTGCGATTGGAAGCGGCCAGCTCTTCGGTGCGCTGGCCGAGTGTTGCCTGCGACCGGCTCAAGCTGGCCTGGCCCTGCTGGGCGGCCCGATGAGTGGCCTCGATCGGCGCGTTGGCCTCGGTAAAAAAAAGCCAGGCGAGCTTGGTAAAGCCGTTTTTTGTGTCGGACAATCCCAGAGCAACCATTGCCTGGTCATGCATCCGGGCCAGTTCCAAGGTATCCAAGCCGAGGGCGACGGCTGCGTGCCCCAGCTTCAAGGCCGGCTGCAAGCTCCCGCCCGGCCCCTGCTTCAGGAGCTTTTCCAGGGCGGTCTCGTATTGTTGAGACAGCCGGATCGGTTTCTTTTGCTTCATGATGTGGTCATGCTGGGTTCGGCGTGGCGTGACGGAAAGCTTTATCTCAGAATGTCTTCAGCCATCACCATAGCTCACGACAGTATCGGTCAGGAGGGTGAAGAGGCATATGGGGTAAAACCCGACCATTGATGGCCAGCCATGGTAGGGATATACCCCATATCTTCAGAGATGCCGGCCAGTCATAGTGGGCTTCGAATTTTTATGTTTCCGCGCAACAGGATGAAGACTGTTTTCGGCAAGGCCAGCCGGAGCGGTCTTTATTATTTGCTGATTTGTCATCTGCCAGTACGGCGGGCGTCGCGTACGGAAACCAGGTGGGATGCGCTGGGCGGAGTGACCGTGGTGGGCCTGCTGGCGGCAATGGTGGTGTTGATGCGCCACATCCTGACCAGCTAAGCTTCCGGTTGGCGGAAGGAACGGAATCATTTGCCGCGATACTTCGATGGATTGCGGATGCGGTCGAGGCGTTCGGCTTCGAGCGCCTTCAGACTGGGCTGCCGCTGGCGCTGCCGGAAGGCATTCGCGATGGTCTGCGGCAGCAGGGAGATTTGTTTGCCCAGTTGAACGAGGGTCAGCCAGATGAATCTGAGCGTGTTCACGCGGGTTTCGGCTCCGCTTTTCGCCGGGGCGAATATTTCCGGTAGATGGTTTTGATGAACGAGTCGGCATGGAAACCGGTTGGCCCCACCCACGGTTCGAAGCCTGATTTTCCATCTTCGATGTAGTCGCCACGCTTGACCAGTTCGTTCCAGGCCAGGCGCCGGAAACTTCCCAGCGCGGTGGTGGCGGTGGAAGGATTCGCTTCGCGGTTCATACGCTCTTGGGTTTGACGAGCAGCAGCACGATGCCGCCAACCAGCGCGAGGGCGCCCATGGCCGGCGGGACGAAGTGGCTTTCGGTGGTGGCGATGTGCATGCCCAGGAAATTGATGGTTTTACCCGGAGTGGTGAAGCTCAGGCCCGAGTAGGCGAGCACCACGATGCCCAAGGTGATGAGCAGGACGGAGACAATGGTTTTGGTGTTCATAGGATCTATAATTGGTTGGTTTGCGGACAGCCATGCGGCTAAACCGGTTTGCGGCCGGAGATGATCCGGAGCAGAACGACCACAATGGCGATGACGAGGAGGATGTGGACGAAGCCGCCCATCGTGGTGCCGGTGACCAATCCCAGCAGCCAGAGGACGACCAAAATCATCGCAAGCGTGTAGAGCATATTTTTTAATGGAATTGCCGGCGGGCGCGGAAGCGTCCGCCGACAATGGTTTGTGGTTTACTTGAGGGCCACGGTGACGGTCATGTTATTCA
Source organism: Verrucomicrobiia bacterium (assembly GCA_031290985.1). Classification (GTDB taxonomy): domain Bacteria; phylum Verrucomicrobiota; class Verrucomicrobiia; order Limisphaerales; family UBA11358; genus UBA11358. The sequence goes on from JARLJW010000047.1 coordinate 32,816, forward strand.
CGACGCTGGTCACACCGTTGATGTCAGTGGCGAGCTTGGTGACGAGGCTCTTTTCAGCTTCGTTCTTGGCGGTGCCGCTGATGGTGACCACGCCATCCGTCGTGGTGACGGTGGTGTGCAGGGCGCTGGTCGAATGATGGGAGAGCAGCGAGGATTTGACCTGGGCGGTGATGGACGCGTCATCAATCTTGTCGCCCATGGTTTCCGCATGGGTGCCCGGGGTGACGGCGATGGTCATGTCATTTTTCACTTCCTTGACGTTATCGACATCCTTGACGTATTCGGTGGTCAGCTCCTTGGCGGCAAGGCTGGCGGCTTCGCCCTGCAAGGTGACGACGCCGTCCTTCACATACACCGTGGTGCCGGTGGCGCTGACATTGCGATGGAACAAGAGGGCGGATTTGACCTTCACGTTGATCCAGGCGTCGGAATGTTCGGCGGGCTGTTCGCCGTTGACGACGAGCTGGTTGTTGACGCTTTTGACGCCGGGCAGGCTCTCGACGGTGTTTTCAGCCAGTGATTTGTGGGACGCCTCGGCGACCGTGCCGGTCAGGGTGACGATGCCGTCCTTGGATTCGGTCTTGATGGAGTCGTCCTTGAGGTAGGTCTTGAAGACGTAGGATTTGGCGGCGGCGGATTCGATCTTGCTGTCGGTATCGGCGGCGCGCAGGGGTGAACTGCTGAGCAGCAGGCCGGCCACAATGGTGGCGAGCGTGAGGGGGTACATGGATTTCATTTTTATTCTTTCGTTGGTTGTGTCGTTTGCTTTTAACACTGGAGCCACTCTGGCGTAAACGGCGGCCGGCGGCTATGGGGTGTAACCCTTACTGTGTCATTTGGAGAGGGCGGGCAACGAAGGCGCCGGCGGCAAGTCCTGATGTTTGGGCAATACCAGTCTGGCCGGCTTTGTCCCGTTAAGATAATTTCCCCGCCATGCAACTCCGCCTCTTAAGACTCTTCCTTGGTTTCGCCGCGTTTGCGTGGGGCATCTCGGTGGTGGGTGTGTTTGCCACCTGGCCGAAGATTAACGAAATCGCCCAAGGCATGGGCGCCCAACCCATCGCTTACGATCCGATGCTGGATTACTGGTTGCGCATGATGGCCGGGGCGTACGCGCTGATTGGCGTCTGGTATCTGATGCTGATGCTCTGGCCGAAAAAATTCTCCGCCGCCATTCCATGGTTCGGCGCATTGATGGTGGTGGAAGGAATCATTCTGCTGGTGACCGGCCTGCGACTTGGTCTGGGGCCGTTCCCCTTCTACGGTGACGTCTCCGCCAGCCTGCTCGGTGGCGCGGGAATCATTATTTTTGCCAGAGCCGCAAAGCCCTGACCCGCAGTCATGTGGCGAAGTGACGCGGGGGTGGGAAACCCGGACTTTGCGTAAAGAGACACGAACCGCCCGGATTTTTTGGCGAATCACCCTCCCGCACGGCATTTTCCGCCCTTGGGCGAAAAATGGTGGTAGGTAATGGATTCGAACCATTGAAGGCGTTAGCCGACAGATTTACAGTCTGCACCCTTTAGCCACTTGGATAACCTACCAAAACCATTAAAATCAAGCACTTGACCGCTGTTCTAACCAGTGCTTTAATTGGTCATTGTATCCGCGAATTGTATCCCGCGCGATTCAAATTCTATGGAAACTCTAAACAATGATCTCCACGGCACAAGCGGAAAAAAAAGCGCCAATCGCCTCTCTAAAGACGGCAAATGGCGGTCATTTCCACGGGTTCCGCACCTGCTGCAATACGCCAGCAGCGGGACATATTTTGCACGAATCAAAATCAAGGGCAAGCTGATTCGTGAGAGTCTTGGGACAATCGTTTGGACGGATGCACAAGTGAAGCTGGTTGATTTTTTGAAAGACCAGCACACTAACGGTGCTAAAACCGACAAGCCCAAATTTTTATTCGCCGATGCGGTTGAACTGCTCAAGAAGCGTGTCGAGCACGATTCATCCATGAAGGAAAGCAGCAAGGGCTACCGGCGGCTCTGCATCCGCAAGATTAAATCGTCCTGGCCTGACTTGTGGAAGCTCACAATAGATGAAATCACACCCCAGCAATGCCGCGACTGGTCGGCGAAACTCCAAGACGACATCGCCAGCCAGTATTTTAACAATGTGGTGGGAACGCTCCGGCTGATTCTTGATGAGGGAATCAAAGCGCAAGTGAAAAGCGGCGGTTACAAAATCGAAAATCCAGTCGCGGAACTTTCCCGCGCCAAAATTTCTCAAAAAGTTTTGCACCTGCCGGAAGGCGATCAATTCAAGAATTTGGTTGTGCATATAAAACAGTCAGGCAGTTGGGGAACGAAAGCCGCAGATTTGGTTGAGTTTCTTGCGTATAGCGGAACACGCCTTTACACGGAAGCGCAATGGGTGAAATGGGAGGATGTGGATTCGCAGCGCAATGAAATCATCGTGCGCGGAAACCCCGAAACGGGAACCAAGAATTGGGAGATTCGACGCATCCCAATCATTGCTTCTGCTGTTCGTTGGCTTGGGCGAGCGCGGCAGAATCAACTGGTGCAATGGTACTGCTGGCTTCGCTAGCGGGTGCAACCGCTGGCGCGGCAGATGGTGCTTGGATGGCGGCGGCGGGAGAAACGGGTTTTGCGTTTACGATTTCAATTTGTTTGGGTGCCATTGGCAGGGGTGGCTCCGATTGAGCCGGAACGGAAGCAACCACGCTGCTTTGCGATTTGTGCGGGTGGAATAACTTGATGCCGCCGAAAACACCGCCAACGACAACCAACCCCACAACGATAAAAGCAAGGAGGTTTTTTGAAACTGGAATGGTGGATGACGTTTCTTTTGCCGTGTTCCTTTTGGCTGGGGTTGGACGCTCTGCGTCCGCCACTTCCCCGCTGTTTTCCGGTGGCGATGTTCTCGTTTCTGAATCTGACTTCACCCGTGCGCTGGCAGATTCAAGAACGGGTTTTTGACGCAACGCCTCCGAATCCCTTTTGGGACCCTGCGCTATGATGGACACCGGCTTGCCCACGGCGGCGGCGGCGATGTCGGTTCGCATTTGGTCATTCAAATTGGCGTCCAGCGGCTTGGTCAGGTAGGTAATTTCCGTCGGACAGGTTCCGAGAATGGCGTTTTCAAGGTATTCCTGTTCAATCTTTTGATCGAGGGCATCAAGGTAGCGCGAATAAATTGTTGCCTGCTGTTCGGCGGCAATCTTTGAACTCATGAAGCAGGAGATGACGAATAGCACCCCGGCAGGGAGGTTGAACAGTAAAAGAACGACGGCCATCCCAAAAGCTACAAAGACGCCTTCCTTGCCCCAGCGCGGGGTTCCCCGGCTCATCGTGTGATAGGCTTTGCCTTCGGCGCGATACTTTCCGATGAGAGCTAAATTCTCAATGCCGAATTTGACATGAAACAAAACCAACAGGAAGCCGGTCACCGCCGGAAATCCTGGACTGCCGAACATTTCGGCCAAATGATAAAGCTTTGCCATTTGACATAACTTCATCGCCAGTGACATCCGCAACGCCCTCAAGGAGCGCGGTGAAATAACCAAGGCCAGGGAATGGGACATCCTGCGGAATGTATCGTGGACGGAGGCTCAAAAAAGCGATGCCCGCCAGTACCAGCCGGGGCTGGTGGTGAAAATCAATAAGCCGTTGAAAGGCTTTGAAATGGGCAAGGCAATGGAAGTAGTCGCCGCCGATGAAGATTCAGTTTTGGTCAGGAGCGGCGAACAACTCAAGGAACTTCCCCTTTCCAAGGCAAAATATTTCAGCGTGTTTGATCGGGACAAAATTGAAATCGGCCAGCCGCAGCAACGTGAGAACTGGACGCCGCCTGCGCCTCCGCGTGCGGTGGTTGCAATTCACATTGCTGCGACTGCTCCCGCGCTGCGGGACACAGTCGCGCCCCGTCCGCCGCCCCCGGAGCGCCGACCACCGCGTCGGCGCGTTGGTGATTGGGTTTAATTGCCGGGGCGGTGCCCGGCGCTCCCGACCGCGCAAGCTGCGGAGACTCCACCCCCGCCCCCGGAGCGCCGACCACTGAGTCGGCCCGTTGCGGTTCGCCCACTGCTGTTTGATATTCTTCCGACATTCGGCCCTTGGACATTGGATGTTAAATGTTGAATGTTGAATGTTTGCCCCTTGGCCGCCATTCGTCATTCAAGGTGGCCGAGGACGTTCCGCGCATTCGCCAGCAGCGCCATGAACTCGTTCGGCAAATTCGCCACCGTGCTCTGCAAGTCGTGCAGCTCGCCGGCGACAGATTTTATTTCCCCGCGCAAATTCTGTTCCCGCTGCTGGCCCGCCGCCATGATCTCCGTCTTGTCCGCATCCAGCTTCTGCATCAGCCCATCCTTCCACTCCTCCAGCACGGTGACGCGCCGCTTAATATCGCGCTGATCCGAATCCAACTGGCTGTTGGGCGGCTGCGGCGACTTCCCGCGCAACCGTTGAATCACCTTGTCCACCAGCAACAAGAACCACAGCGAGAACGCCGCGCAGGCCAGCCAGGCCGCGAACTGTTCCGGCGGCGAAAAATTGGAAATTTCAGCGAGAAGCATGAGTTAGTTGAAGGGTTGAAGGGTTGCAGAGTTGAATGGTAAATGGTTGATAGCTGGCGGTTAGTTGATAGTCAGCGATTAGTTGATAGTTAGGAGTTGATAGTTGATGGCGGCGCGTCCGCCACCGCGTCGGCGTGTGGAGAGAGTCCGGGCAAGGTAGGGCGCGTGCCAGTCCGGCTCGGACCTCCGCGCGCGCCGCCGAATTTTGTACCCGCGCCCTGTTCCTCCTCCGCCCCCGGCGTGCCGGGACATAGTTGAGAGTTCGGAGTTAAGTGTTGAGCGTTGAATGTTGAGAGCGGAGCGCCGGCTTCCAGCCCGGCGGGATTGGGGTTTGGAGTTCCGCCTTTAGGCGGTTCGGGGGAGCCGCGTAAACGCGGAACTCCAAACCCAACGATCCCCGGAACCTCCCTCGCCCCCGGAGCGCCGGGCACCGCCCCGGCCCCCGGAGCGCCGATCTCCAGATCGGCCCGTTCCTGTTTAGCTATTGTTGTTTGGCGTCCATCTGGCATTTGCCCATTGGACGCTTGGATGTTGGACACTTGGATGTTTGTATTGTTTGCCTCCGGCCTCCCCTCCGGCCCGAACCGAAACCTTCGCCAGATCATTTCATACCCGCCCGCATTGACCACCGCGTGATAAAAATGGATCACAATGCCGCCCACCATGATGGCCACCACATGCCACGCATTGAACGTCGATTGCAGCGCCAGCGGATTGCTAAGCACCGACCCGCCGGAAACAACCGGCAACGAATTAGTTAAATCAATCATAAAGTCCTCCTCGTCCTCGTCCTCGTCCTCGTCCTCGTCCTCGAAACACCGGTGCCCCCATTACTGGTGAGGCGGACGTGGATCTCGCTTCGAATGGACGGCGGCTGTGCCCGCAGGGCCAGCCGCAGCGCGTGGCCGGTCCGAACGCGTTCGACAGTTGCGACATGCTGCGGCTGGTCTGCGACACAGCCGCCGTCCATTCCATAGCCCCGGCACCTCGCACCGCGCCCGCATTGCCATTCGCCATTCGCGCTTCGTCATTCACGGTGTCCGTACGCCAGTACCATTCGTCATTCGTCATTTCGGCAAGATAGGCTGCGTCGCCACCGCACTATTCGTGCTGCCCGGCGACAGCGTCTGATAATTCCCGCTCGCGATATTCTCGCCGATCCCCAGGCTCAGCAAACCGCTCTGGGCGAAATCGAACGTATTGGCAAAATTCGGCGACCACGTCGGCCCGTTCGTGCTGGTCGGGATGAGCACCACCGCGCTCGACCAGAACCCGAACACCACATCCGGCGTCTGCGTCGTGGTGGAAGTCGTCTTCACATGAAACCCCAGCCCCCGTTCCGTCACGGAGACAATTTTGCCCTGGGGCAGATTGACCACGGACGAGCAGCCCGCGCCGAGAAACGCAGAGACGCCGAGAACGCAGAGAGACGCAGAGAGGAGGATGTTATTTTTCATAATAGGTGGATGGTTGATTGATTGATTGGTTTTAGTTGATAGTTCGTTAGTTGAGTATTGAGAGTTGAGAGTTAAGCGTTGAATGTTAGTTGATGGATGATAGTCAAGAGTTGATAGTTGAGAGCGGAGCGCCGATCTCCGACCCGGCGAGTGGCGCCCCCGGAGCGCCGATCTCCAGATCGGCATGTTTCTGTTCGGGCGGGGCAGGGGGCATCACTTCTTGCAGACCGGCCGCGGACCCTGCCCCCGGAGCGCGGCTGTGTCGGAGACCAGCCGCAGCCACGTGAGAACTGAGCGCCGCCCTCGCCTCCGCGTGCGGTGGTTGCAGGTCGCATTGCTGCGACTGATCCCGCGTTGCGGGACACAGTCGCGCTCCGTCCGGCAGTGACCGCGCGCCGACCTCCGCCTCGGCAATTTCCAGCAGCGACCGCTTCCGCCGCCGCCGCCGCGGCAACTGGAGCGCCGGCTTCCAGCCGGCGAGTTGCAGCAGAAAAACGGCCGCGCCCGCGCTCGTCAGCCAGTCCTCAGCCAGCACATCCCGGCGGAGATTTTGGCGGCGAACAAATGAAACAGCGTTCATGCCCCGACTATGCGGCCAAACCAAAAAAATGCGATGTAGCCGCTACAGGAGATTTTTAGCCCGCCCTGCGGGCGACCTCGTCCTCGTCCTCGACGATAACCCCCGTCAACACTGGTGGGGCGGAGGTGCCCCTCCGCCCAAATCAAAATAAAAACCGAGCCACCCGCGACTGTACCACCCCCACAACCAACGAACTTTCCAAACGCATCACTACGCGCTCCTCTCCCCGGGGAGAGGACCCAGGTGAGGGCGAGCGTCAAAACCAACTTTGCAACCATCCGCCGGAGCGCGGCTGTGTCCCGCTCCGAGCGGGATCAGCCGCAGCACGTCGCCACGTCCGAGCGCCATCGCACCGGCCACGCGCTGCGGCTGACCCTCCGGGCACAGCCGCGCTCCGGCCAAACCGCCCCCCAACTCACCAACTGACAAATTGGCGCTGGACACCCCGGACCAAAGCCATTAGAACCAGATTCATGAAAGTGGCTCACCATCAGGTTGAACGACGGGTATGAAACCACACATTAAAGTCATCATCCTGTTCGTGGCCGGCAGCCTTTGGTTTCTGTTGCTTAGTTTCATTGACTGGATGTTGCGAGACAAATGGCAAGGCGGAGGTTTACCTTCACCGTGGGGAGAGATTGCTGCGGTCATGGTGACGCTCGGCCCGCCTTTTATTGCCGGGCTATTTGTTTTCCGGCATTCTTATCCACTTGACGCCATTCACGGTGCCGGCAGGTGGTTGCTTTACTTTGCCGGTTCAGCCACCGTTGGCGTTGGAGCATGTTTCACTGGTGGTTTATTGAGATATGCATTTGGATTACGCTGACCTCGCTTGACCCCTCGTCACCGGCCACTCCGGCTCCCCCAACTCCAAAGGAGTTGCAGCCACCAGCCCAGGGTTGCTCGCCCCGCGAGCTACCCTGGGTAAGCCCAAAAAATAATCTCTCTTTTGTCCGCCACCCGCCGGCGGGTGGCGGACAAAAGCGAGCCCGCCGTTCCCCGTTCCCGACTAGACATCGCAACTTCTCAGACCTACTCTCGCTCCATGACCGGAGCGCGGCCTCACCATGCGCCATAAGACGAAAATTGTTTGGTTGTCCATCGCCGTACTGGCTGTGCTGGCGGTTGTCGCCGCGCCGCGCATAGCTTTCTACCGGCTCACCGGACGATTTACGCCGATCCACAAGATTGAGACGCTGCACGCTCCGGTCGCTGTGAAAGGCTGGACACCGGACGGCCTGTCGTTGGCAGATGGACGCACGGTTTCGCTTCCCGGCATTCACGCGCTGCCGGCTGTATCCCCCGCCTTAAGCGAGCTGACCAAGCGCGGCGTCGAGCTATCAGCGGATGGCCGCGTTTACGGTTTGGTGCTGGTTCATCATTGGTGTGGCAACGACCCTGTCCGCGAGGATATCTCGCGAGTGGATATTTCCGATGCGCTGATGTTCCTGCACATCGGGCAGACCGCCGCCCCCGTGCCCGAGTCCGGCACCACCGCCCGGGCAGCCGGCGGCAGATTCACCGAGTGGGGTTGGAACATCAGCGAGTATGTTCAATTTATAGGCTGGCAAAGCCTGAAAGGTTCAGTGCGATGAACCAGCGGCCACACAACGCGTTCTTGGCGATCAATAGTCAGGCGGCTTCGTGCGTATGAAGAAATGCACATATTGCGGCAAAGAGTATCCAGATGACATGGCGTCATGCGCCATTGACCAGTTCCCACTTGAGTCAGCCACGCCTGCCGCCGCGCCAACTCCGCTGGGGCAAGCTGCGGTCGCGGAAACGGGCCGGGTAGAACCGGACGACTCTGAAGGATACCGTTTTTTGGAGATCTTCTACGATGCTTTCGAAGCGGACAGATTTTTAAAACGACTTTCCGAAGCCAGCATTCCATTTCGAATATCACAGGCCGGGCGCCGTGAGCGTAGCGGATTCAGTCAATACCGGACCATTGGGGTGATTGAAGTTTACGTTTTGCCCCCGGATTATGACCGGGCCAACCGGATACTTACCGCCGATTGGAAGGTCTGAGCCGCCGCCCCCGGCGTGCGCCTGCCCGTGCGGCTCGCACTCTTCGGGCGCAGCGATGCTCGTCAACCCGGGTGCGTGAAATTTCCAGCAGCTTATAAATTTTCTTGGTGCCTTGGTTGCTTGGTTGTTCAAACCCTTGGCCCGACCGCACCCAGTCGTGCTGGCCGCGTGAAATATGCGGAAGCCCTCCGCACTTTGAACATTGCTGCGGCCGGGGACGGCCGCACTCCGTAATCAAAACCCGAGCCACCCGCGACTGAAAAACTCCCACAACCAACGAACTTTCCAAACGCATCACTACGCGTTCCTCTCCCCAGGGGGAGAGGACCCAGGTGAGGGCGAGCAACAAAACTAACCTTGCCGCCATCCGCCCGGAGCGCGGCTGTGTCCCGCTCCGAGCGGGATCAGCCGCAGCACGTCGCCACGTCCGCACGCCATCGCACCGGCCACGCGCTGCGGCTGACCCTCCGGGCACAGCCGCGCTCCGAAAACTAACCTTGCCCCCAATTCACTCACTCACAAACTCACCCACTGAAAATAGCGCTCGACACCCCGGCACATAGCCATTAGAACCCAACCCATGAAGCGCCACCTCTTATTGCTTACCGTCGGCGCGTGCTTTGTGCTTCATTCGGCAATGGCCGCCACCAATCTGCTGTCCATTCATTTGGTCGTGGAAAAAGTGTTCCCGCAGTGGCACCCGGGCAGCATGCCCAAACCCGACAGCCTGACCCTCGTCTCACCCCCGGTACTGGCCGATGGAGATTTTGTGAGCTTTGACGCGACCAATCAGACCTTTACCATAACGCCCGGGGCCGCCAGGCGCTTGGCGGCCGGGCTGCGCGGTGGCGCTGCTCCCATCCTCTTGAACGGCGGCGTTTATGACCAGATTCCCGATACGGCTCCGTTCGTCCTGCAAGCCGCGGGCGAGCCCATCTATGTCGGCGCGTTTTATACGCTGGTTTCGTCCAGTGCATTTGCCGGGCCGGTCATTTTGCCCGACACCATGTTCATCAGCCCGCATCTGACCAACAACGTGACCTTTCGCATTGAACTGGGGTATCCCGGAACCTCTCCCGGATTGGCGGATCCCCGCCGCGACCCCCGGATCGTGGCGGCGGTCCAGAAGTTATTTGCGCATGAGAAAAAATAGGCGCTGAAGCATCAAGCCGCGTGCCGCCGCCCCCGGCGTGCGCCTGCCCGTGCGGCTCGCACTCTTCGGGCGCAGCGATGCTCGTCAACCCGGGTGCATGAAATATACGGCCGCCCTCCGCACTTTGAAAATTGCTGCGGCCGGGGACGGCCGCACTCCGTGCCTGTCCCTGCACCAGCGCGTCCCCCCATTCACTCACTCACTAATTCATTAACTCATAAACTGAAATTGGCACTCGACACCCCGGCCCAAAGCCATTAGAACCAGATTCATGAAAGTGGCTCACGATTATTTATGAATAGCCTGCCACGCATCATGCGCCCGCTGTTCGTCATCTTGATTTTTCTGGCGGTACTGGCACCGGCGGTTGCGCTCGCCAAGCGAGGCCCCAAGCCGAAAGTCGATCCGGTGGATTACCAGGGCATCCGTTACACGCCGCATGGTGACGGTCGGGCTCAGTGTGTTCGCGCAATGGATATCAAGACCGGCAAGACGCTGTGGGATGTGGCGGTCTTTAGCACCATCATTATTCCTCTGTTGGAAGAAGATGTGCAGTGGGTCTTCATCAAGCGGATGTTTGTTGATGATGCCAGGCTGATTGTGGTTGCCGAGGACGACCGCGCCTATGCTTTGGATTTGAAGACGGGCGCCGTTAAAAAATTAAAGCAAGCACCACCACGGAAGACACCGCCTGAAAAATCCCCGCCGCCAACGCCGGCCGGCTTTCCCCATTGACCACCGCGCGTATGTTCTCCGATACCCAGCAAGGTCTGATTCACATGGCCGCTTATTGGACCGTGGTGACCGTGGTTTTTGGCGCTTCCTTGCTTATGGCCATGAAGCTGGCGGGCATCGAACTGGAGCGGGTGGAGAAAATAGTGGTTATATTGGCCTCATCCCTGGTGGCGTTAATACCGGTCATCGGACCCTATCTGGCCATCATCGTGGCGATCTTTCTGATTTACCGCTGGTCGGATTCCGACCTCGCGATGGTCATCGGTGCGGTCTTCGTCACCCGGTATATTGCCATCTTTGTGGCCATCGGCGCGCTGCGCGGCCTGATCGCCCTGGGGCTGCTCCCGGAATGAGCCGACCCTAAATGTGCGGCCTGAAAATTTGCCTCGGCAACGCGGTTTGCCCGGAGCGCGGCTGTGTCCCGCTCCGAGCGGGATCAGCCGCAGCACGTCGCCACGCCCGCACGCCATCGCACCGGCCACGCGCTGCGGCTGACCCTCCGGGCACAGCCGCGCTCCGGCCAAACCGCCTCCCAACTCACTAACTGACAAATTGGCACTCGACACCCCCGCCCAAAGCCATTAGAACCAGACTCATGACAAGTGGCTCACCATCAGGTTGGGCGCGCCTATGGCATTTACCAACATCATCAAGCCACCAGCGAGTGACGGGAGTTTGTATCCTTGTCCGTGCTGTGGTGAGCGGATGCTCCCGGAGCGTGGCGGTTACGACATTTGCGGCACTTGCGGATGGGAGGATGACGGGCAGGATGAGCATGATGCAGACGAGGTTCGCGGCGGACCAAACGGCTCGTACAGCTTGACGCAGGCTCGTCAGGCTTTCCGCGAGCAGCGAGCAAGAGAGCGAGAGTGGAGATGAGACACCCGTGAGCCAACCATTCGTCGCCGCCAGCGCGGAGTCAGTCCCCAGCGCCCCACTTTATTTTATATGAACGCAGATTTTCCAAGCCAGATTTACGCCGCGGCGCAGCAGTTGTTTCCCGAGGGAACCGTCGAGACGCAGGTGACGCTGCCAGCCGTTTTCAGTGCCGAGCCCGCCGTGATCGATCCCGCCGTGCGACTGGTGCACACGCCCACGGGCATCGCGGTTGCTTGCCGTGACTTCCCATCGCAGACCGAGAATTACATCGCCGCCGCCCTTCGTCTGCGGATTGCTTGTGACAAACATGCCGCCTAACTAGCCGCCGCCATCCCTAACCATCACCACGATAAAATGACCTCACCAAAGATCAGACCCAGGGTGCTGCTCTGGACATTGCTCGCGCTTCAAATTGGCATGGCGATCGTCTCGCTGGTTGTGGCCAGGCATTTCGAGCACGAGGCGGCGGCGCTCAACGTTCAAGCGTCCGCCATGCGCGAGAAATTGGCTGCCACCAAACTTATGATCCAGACGGAGACCGACATCGCCCAAATCCGCGCCTACGCGGTTCAGGTTAGCGAACTCGATTTCGAAGAGTGGTGCGACAAGAGCTACCGGCTGCACCAAGGGAGCGGCGCCATGCTCGACGCTTCCTATCTCCAGGCCTTCATCGCCGCCATCCTGGGTTATATCATCTATGGCCTGCGAAAAGAGAAACCCGCCGCCTGAGCGGCCCAAGCCAACCCCGGCCAACCAGCGACAGCCGCGCTTTCTACGCTAGGCGGCTTGAGCACTTATGTCAGAGCAACCACCAAAAAATCCGTTGGAGAACTTCACCCTCGCCGGTCGTGTGCTGGTCGTCGCCACGATTGTTTTTGCCGGCGGCTTTTTTTATTGGAACGTAATTTTCATCAACGACAATTTTCCCGCCGGTCACTATCCGCTGGCGTTCATGGCCATACCCGTGTTGGTCGGCTCGGCAATTTTCTATGGCGCCGGTTGTTTGCTTTGCAAGCTGTTCGGCATTCGCGTCCGGAAAGATTCAGATAAAGACAAACCGGCCGCCTGACACAGCCTCGTCCCGCCGCCTCAATCCTCCAAGCCCCGGCAAAACCAGCCCGCGATCTTTTTGCTGAACCTGATAAAGCAAACCCCCCAGCCCCAGTTCCAGCACGACGTTCACTATTTGCCAACCGTCATGCTTCGCAATGGCCGACACCAGATCGAAGGTGAGGCCATCGATGATATAAAACAGGCCGATGAACCGGAAGATCAGCGCCGCCAGGCTCCGCAATTTCATGACCCACTCTGGCACGCCCCCGACGCCCGCTCAAGCCCGAAACCCACAGCGCCCGCATTGCCATTCGTCATTCGTCATTCGTCATTCGTCATTCGTCATTCGTCATTCGAGCTTCGTCATTCGTCATTCGAGCTTCGTCATTCATGGTGGCCGTACGCTAGTACCCTTCGCCCCCTTCGCGTCCGTCGCGCGACTCACTTGGGCGTGACGGTGCCCAGTACAAACCATTTCAAAAACCCCGCCTCCGCCACTGTGTATCGACCGGACGCCGAAGCCCGCCTGTTTAAGGCATTAAAGGCGGGTTCCGGCGATTTTACCGTCGAGTCTAAACCCATCATTGACCACCAACAGGAGGTCGCGCGAAGGATGCGAAGGGGGCGAAGCCGACCAAGCCGAAAAATCCGCGCCGGGACAACCTCCACGATCAACGCACCCAAATTCCGCAAGGAATGGACGGCGGCTGTGCCCGGAGGGCCAGCCGCAGCGCGTGGCCCGTGCGGGCGCGTGCGGAAGTTCCGACGCGCTGCATCTCTTTGGCGTAAGGAGCGCCGATCTCCCGATCGGCCCGTTCCTGTTCCGCCGTTGCGGCAAACTGCCTGCTCCCCGCCGCCGTAGCGCAGGCGTCCCGCCTGCGGGTATCCGGAGCATCCTGCTCCGCGGAAGCAATTCCCAATGGACGGCGGCTGTGCCCTCCGGGCCAGCCGCAGCGCGTGGCCCGTGCGGGCGCGTGCGGACATGGCGACGCGCTGCGGCTGGTCTGCGACACAGCCGCCGTCCATTGTTTGCCCCCGCAAACCAAACCGAGCCCCGCCCCCGGAGTGCGCCCGTCCCGGGCGCAGCAACACTCATCAACCCGGGTGCGTAAAATTTCCAGCAGCTTATAAATTTTCTTGGTGCCTTGGTTGCTTGGTTGTTCAACCTCCTGGCCAGACCGCACCCGGTCGTGCTGGCCGTGTAAAACATGCGAAAGCCCCTCGCACTTTGGAAATTGCTGCGGCCGGGGACGGCCGCACTCCGCAATCAAAAAACGAGCCACCCGCGACTGAAAAACTCCCACAACCAGCGCACCCACCAAACGCATCTCTACGCGCTCCTCGCCCCGGGGGAGAGGACACAGGTGAGGGTGAGCAATAAAACTAACCTTGCCAGCTTCCGCCGCCGCACCCGCCTCCGCCATTCATGGTGGCCGTACGCCAGTACCCTTCGCCCCCGCCGCAATCCGTTAATTGCCCTGCGCAACGCAATATCCGCCGATTGACAGTTGGCTTTAATCCGCCCACAGTCCGCGTTGGCCGGGCTGGCCACATGCCTGAATCTTGATTTTATGTCACCCATCACCTTTGCCCTCGTTGGCCTGCGACTCCTCGCAATTTATTGCGCGATCCAGGCCATGCTGATGTTTTCAACCTTCGGCGTAGTGGCCGTCGTGTTTACTCCGCAGTCGGCAGACCATTTGCAGCCATCGGCTGTTTTTATCAGTTTGCTTCCGGGCGGTTTGCTTTTATTGCTGGCCATCCTGCTGTTCGTTTATTCCCCGCCGCTCGCGCGGCGGCTGGCCGCCCCGGCCGCCCCGGAGCCGGCCGGGAACGGTTGCACCGTGGAGCAGGTTCAGGCCATCGCCTTCGGCATCGCGGGCATTTTGATTTTGGCGGAGGCGTTGCCCAACGTGGGGCGGGCAGGGCAGGGTCTGCTGGCTGTGTATGCGCAATACCAACAAGGCGGCACGAATCCGCCCGGCCAGGTTTTCAGCAGTTGGTTGTATGCCGCCGCGGTCGCCGCCCAGTTGGTTGCCGGCGCGCTGCTGCTCCTTTACCCAAAAGGATTTCGCAATGCCTGGCGCCATCTGCGATCCGCCGGCACCTGAACCGGCGGCAGCCGGTTAGGCCGCCGCCCCCGCACGTTTTATGTGGACCTGTCCGAAATGCCACGAGCGCATCGAAGATCAATTCGACAGTTGCTGGCAATGTGCCGGCACCGCCCAGCCGTCGACCCCGGCGCAAGATCTGGCCTGGCTATATCCCGTGATTTCCTTCGCGGCCTGGCTTGGCCTGGGTTCGTACATCGGATTGTTCTGGCATTCCCCGCACCATGCCGGCGGTTATTTTGGTTTGGGAGGCGCGGTGCTGGGCACGATCGTCAGCGCGATTTGTCTCTGGGCGTTTTGGAGTTGTCCCTGGCACCGCTGGTTCGCGAAACTTTTGACGCTGCTGTTTATGGTTCCGGCCTTGAGTTATGGGATTTTGACCGTGGGTTCATTTTATATGCATCTGCTGGGATATGACGTCGATTAAACCATCACCGGCCCGCCGCGCGGCGATCTTTTGGCGGCGTTGGATGGGGTGCGGGTTCGGAACGGAGCGTGGCTGTGTCCCGCGCGGAGCGGGATCAGCCGCAGCACTTTCGAACCTCCGCACGCCTTCGCACTGGCCACGCGCTGCGGCTGACCCTGCGGGCACAGCCGCGCTCCGCCGCCCCGGAGTGCGCCTGCCCGTGCGGCTCGCACTCCCCGGGCGCAGCAACTTTCATGAATCCGGGTGCGTGAAATTTCCAGCAGCTTATAATTTTTCTTCGTTCCTTGGTTGCTTGGTTGTTCCAACTCGTGGCGCGATCGCACCCGGTCGTGCTGGCCGCGTATAATATACGAAAGCCACTCGCACTTTGAACATTGCTGCGGCCGGGGACGGCCGCACTCCGCAATCAACTCCAACGGAGTTGCAGCCATCAGCCCGGGGTTGCCCGGCGCGGAGCCGGGCTACCCCGGGTAACCGCCACAAAAAAATCTCTCTCTTTTGTCCGCCACCCGCCGGCGGGTGGCGGACAAAAGAGACCTTCCCGTTCCCCGTCCAGCCATCACATCCGCTTTTGACTCGACAACCCGCGCGGCGCGCCCTACTTCTCAATTGATAGCCCAACCACCGTTGGTTGATCAGCGGTCGGGCGCTTATGAGCACAATGGATTCCATCTGGGAGCTGGCCGACATTTGCATGGTCGTTTTGTATTTAGTCACGGTCGTGGTGGCCATCCGTCATTTGTGGCGTCATCGTCAGGATTGTTTGACCTGCCCGCACTCGCAAGCGTGGCTGCGTTCCAGTTTGCTCGCCTTCTTGGTGACCCCGAGCGTCATGAGTGATTTTTTCCTGTTTGGAGTTCCCGGTCCGGCGGCGCTCAGTTTTGCAGTTTTTTTGCCGGGAATTTTATTTGCCAGCGGTCATCGTCTCGGGGTGTTGTTATTGATCACGGTGCTGTATGTGCTGCCGTGGATGGCCTGCACGGTTATCATCTTTTACCTGTGGCGGTTTATCCGTTGGTGGCGGTTGAACCGTGATCACGCTTGAACGCGCGGGTTCGCCCTGCCACCGTTCCCGCACGGCCCGCCGTCGTGGGATTTTTTCATAGGCATTGTCGCCATGCGCGCATTTCCGACAAATTTGTTTTCGCCCAAGGTTGAGGTCTTCAATCCCGACCACTCATTTCGCGTGAGCGGGGTCACGCGGTGGCGGCTCTGTCGTATTCTGGCCGGACTTCCCGGGGTGACGTTCACCCGCAAACCGCGTCTGCTGGGATCAGGCGCGCTCCCGTACGCCGAGTTCCAGTTTCGCGGCCTGCGGTTTCAGGTGGCTGATGGCGGCGACACCGGCGGCGACGGCCTCTGGATTGAACCGCAGGACGGCCTGGCGCATCCGGTCGAGTTGCGGGCGCTGCGCGAGCAGGCGGAGAAATTGGTTTTGCCGAAATGTACCTGAGGCCGGGTTTGGAGTTCCGCCTTTAGGCGGCCCGGGTGGGTGAACGCCCCGAACCGCCTAAAGGCGGAACTCCAAACGGGGGCAGGATGCGCCCAGCGGGATTGCCACCGCCATGATTCCCGCTTGAGCGGGCGGGTTCACCATGCCATCGTTCCCGCGTCGCCCGGGTTTGGTCGTCAGGGCGCCCGGCCATGTAATTGATTATGCCACCCAAATACAAGCGGCTCATCGGCGATTATTGCGCCCGGCATGGCATTGATGTCCCGCCGGGTTTTGCACGCAATACGCCCGGTCGCTACGCCATCATCCGGACACATCTCACGCCGGCGAAGCTGATCGCGCAGACGTGGTTCAAGACCGCCGATGTGATTTATTACATCGAGCATTTTCTTCTGCCGGAGCTCGGTGGCGGGCTGTCGCAGTCGATCCGCATTCTGGACTTTCAGGACGGCGAAGAGCTTTCATACACGGACGGCAAGCAGCTCGCCAAAGTCGGGACATTTTCTATTACAGATGAGAACGAGCCGACCTGATGAGTCACCAGCCCGCCGCGCCGGGATTCCCGCTTGAGCGGACGGGTGCACCGTGCCACAGTTCCCGCGTGGCCCGGCGTTTGACGTTAGGCCACATCACATACCGCTCTTATGTTCAAAGCTCTATTTGGAAAACCCAAGGCACCAAGGGACATTGACACCCTGATCCGTGATATAGCCGACCATCAAAAGGCTCTGGATTATGAGGAGCTGTTTCGTGTGCTTCCCGGGCTATCACTCTTTATGTCGCTCGTGGAAGCGCCGCCCGATGCCATTCCACGCGGCATAAAAACCGAAGTCAAGGCGGGCTGGAACCTGAAAGCAAGATCGGTTCATCTTCAGGGCCACGATCTGTTTTTGCTTTTCACTTCATCTACGCATCCAAAGATTGGGCCTCATTTTGCGGGGATCACAGGCCGGGATGCTTTGGAGATGTGTAACCGGGCACCCGTCATGGGTGGACTACTTTTACAAAGCACGGGAACTGGCTGGGTTGGCCTTGATCGTCAGAAGGTTTTATATCTTCTGAGCCAGTTGACCAAGCAATGAGATGAGCATGGGGCTTTGGCCTGACAAGTCACCGGCGTCCCGCCGCCGCGCAGGGATTCCCGCTTGAGCGGGCGGGTGCACCGTGTCATCGTTCCCGCGTGGCCCGGGTTTTAACGGCCGGGCGGCCGCGCGCGTTTTTATGTCAGAACTCGGAAAAATACATGCGGCAGCGTTGAACACAATGGCGCGGATCTTTGGCGTGATGGCCGTTATTGCGGGCGTTATTTTTACCATCTGGGGTTTGGCAATTGTTTTCGACCCTAATGCCACGTTTGATGTGGACGGAGTGCCGAGCAATGATCCGTGGATCAAGGCCATGCCGTTGGTTGCCGGGATTGTCGCCCTCGTGATGGGAGTTTTGATGCTGCTGGCCCGGCCTTACCGGCCAGAAGAGTGAGAGATATGTCCCTTTTCGACCATTATGAGCCTGACCCGCCAATCTTGTGCCCCAAGTGCGGTGCCCCATTAACCGGCTGGCAGGGCAAGGACGTGCATCCGGCATTGTTCGTGTGGCGGCAGGGCGTCGCCGCACCCGTTGACCAGCGCGTTGATCCAGAAATTCGCGCGTTACCGGAGAGGCTGGCGACCCTCCGGGTATCGCCGGAGTTCTGGATTTACGGCGGCGAGTGTGAGTGCGGTTACCACTTCGACGGTTCGCGCTTTGGCGTTCGCTGCACCGCGCCTGACGGTGTGTGGCGGACGGTGGAGATTGACCCGCCGCCGACCCCGGCCCGCGATGCGGGCGATGGCTGGCTACAGTGCTCAGAGTGTTCCGATGTTTGGCCGCGAGTCGAGGGCCGTCAGCTTTATTTGTGTCCCGGTTGTGGCCGGCTCACGCAATTAGCGGAGGGAGACGGTGCCGGCTGACACCGCGCCGGTTCCCGCTTGAGCGTACGGGTTCGCCGTGGCACAGTGCCCGCGCAGGCCAGGCTTTTACTGAGCAAGCTGACGCACGCCCATGGTCATCGAATGCAAAAGTTGTCACGCACAGGCGGGTACACCGCAGCCGGCTCGCGGTGTCTTCATAGTCCTGCCGGCCGTGGCGATCAGCGGTGCCTTATGCGGGTTGCTGGGCGGCCCGCTCAGTGGCGTCATCTTTGAAAATCACACCGATGTCATGGGCCAGGACAGTTTGATTTTTGCGCTTCCATTTTTGGCCTTGTTCTCGTGGCTGTTCTGGCAGATTCCGCGCTGGCGCATGACGTCGCGCCACCGGCACACGGCCTGTCCGCATTGCGGAGCTTGTGATTGGGGGCGACCGCGCTATTCTGGGTTTAGAGTGTGAACCTTCGGATTGATGCTGGAAGATCACAGTCAGGCATCGTTTACATGCCATGAAACTTAAACC
Source organism: Verrucomicrobiia bacterium (assembly GCA_031290985.1). Classification (GTDB taxonomy): domain Bacteria; phylum Verrucomicrobiota; class Verrucomicrobiia; order Limisphaerales; family UBA11358; genus UBA11358. Next base: position 51,671 of record JARLJW010000047.1, read on the forward strand.
ACATCTGCCAGTCGCCCTTGGCATTGCGTTTTTCCATTTTGGCATTGGCTTTGTCACCTCGCTAGGCGCTGCCGGCCAGGAGGACAGTTTAGGCCAGCCGCACGGCTACGGTTGGATCATTGCGGCGGACATCTTCACCTTTCCTTTTGGGCCGGCATACGACTGGCTGGTGGATCATGCCGGCATGGCCTTCGCTTTTGAGGGCCTCATCTTACCAGCCATGTTAGTGCAGAGTTTTTGTTGGGGACTATTTTTGAGCGCATTTGTTCGGGGAGCTTCCGTAAATTTCACGTGGCGCATCAAGCCCAAGTGATGTCGCGCGAAGAGGCAAAGTTAGTTTTGACGACCGCCCTCACCTGTGTCCTCTCCCCCTTGGAGAGGAGCGCGAGGAGTTGCGTCCGGGAGTTCGTTTGCCGTTGGGGCCATCCAGCCGCGCTCCGGGCCATCGCCGGTTCCCGCTTGAGTGGGCGGGTTCACCGTGCCACAGTTTCCGCGCGGCCCGGCCTTGACCGTTGATCTGGCGGCGTTACGCGCATGGATAAAATCATCATCACGCCTTTTTCAGAGATCGCTCACCGCGAACAAGTCATCGCCCTTTGGCACGCGGTGTTCGGCTATGAGGCGGCGCACAACCGGCCGGCGCTCGTGATCGGGAAGAAGGTCGCCGCGGCTGACGGGCTTTTCTTCGTGGCGCTGGCGGGGGCTGAGGTGGTTGGCACCGTGATGGCGGGATATGACGGTCATCGTGGCTGGATTTATTCGGTGGCCGTCTCCCCGGCGCACCGGCGGCGCGGCATCGGCTCGCAGTTGGTGCGCTTCGCCGAGCGTGCCCTGGCGGACAGGGGGTGCATGAAGCTAAATCTGCAAATCATGGAGGGCAATGAGAGCGTGGCCGCCTTCTATGCTGCGCTCGGGTTCACCGTTGAGCAGCGAGTCAGCATGGGAAAGCGATTACCTGAAAATATTCCCGCCGCCTGACTCGCCGGCTTGATTATTTTATGGGTATTTGTTGTGCCTTTATCCGGCTGAGTGACCGGAACATTGAGACCTTGGTCCGGCAGCCGGACCTGGTTTACCCGTTGCTCGATTTTCCGGAGGTGCCGCCGCCACCGTCCGGCGGTTTCCTGGCGCGGTTATTTGGCCGTACCCAACCCGCATCTCCGCCCGCCGCGCCGCTCACGCTACCGGATGCCCGGGAGGACGATGACGAGGGCGATGTTGACAAGGCCTGGCAGGCGATTCACTACCTGCTGACCGGCACCGCCGATGAGACGGACAACGTGCTGGGTTTTTTAATTTCCGGCGGCCTCACCCTCGCGGGGACGGATGTGGGTTACGGCCCGCCCCGGGCCTACCCGAGCGACCAGGTGGCCGCCATTTTTGCGGCATTGAACGGGCTGGATCGCGCCACGCTGTATCAGCGGTACCAGCCCAAGGCGATGGATCAACAGGGGGTTTATCCCAAGATTTGGGCGCGCGATGGAGATCGGGGCTTCGATTACATCTGGCACCATTTTGAGCGCCTGCGTGCCGTGCTGGCGGAGGCCCGCCGCCGAAATCAGGGACTGCTGGTTTATTACACATAGCCTGAGTCGCCGGATCATCCGCCCGCCGCGCCGCGCCGCCACCGTAGCGCAGGCGTCCCGCCTGCGAGTTCCCGGAGCATCCTGCTCCGTGGACCCAAGCCGGCACGATTCAATTCAACCGCCGATGAACGCCGATAAACGCAGATAGGAACGGCCAAAAGGCAATTCCGAACGGACGGCGGCTGTACCCAACGGGCCAGCCGCAGCGCGTGTTCGGTGCGGGCGCGTTCGGGCGTAGCGCCGCGCTGCGGCTGGTCTGCGACGCAGCCGCCGTCCATTGTTTAAACCGCCAAACCAAACCGAATAATCCGCGACTGGATGGCCCCCACGACCGACAATCTCTCCGAGCGCATCTACACGCGTTCCTCTCCCCGGGGGAGAGGACACAGGTGAGGGCGAGCGTTAAAACAAACTGTGCAGCCCGCAGCCGCCGTGCGTGCATTCAGATTCCGAACGGACCGGAGCGGGGCGCAATTCTCCCCCAAAAACCGCCTAAAATTTGGGACTTTTCAAAACCACCCCAACCCCCCTCGACTCTAGCCGCTTCCGCCCGGCTCGGCAGGCAACGCTGGTTTGGGCTGCTTGATCCTTTTGCGCGTCTGCGGAGCCGCGCGCGGGCCTTCGACCAGCCGCACGATTGCGCCCCACAAAGTTCGGACGTCCTGCTGTGTCAGGTTCATGCGGTGGAACATGTTGCGCAGGTTGCGCTGCATGACGGGCCGTTTCGAGACCGGCCGGAAAAAGCCCGCCTCGTCCAGCTTGCCTTCGACGAATTCGAAAAAGGACAAGGTCATTTCGCGCTGCGCCGGCGGCGAGCGCTCGCCCGTGTCGAAAGGCGCCGCGCCGCCCTGCCGCGCCTTGAAATATTCATAGCCGCACAACAGGACCGCCTGCGCGAGATTGAGCGAGCCATAGGCCGGATTGACCGGAAAGGTCAGGACCGCGCTCGACAAGGCGATGTCGTCATTATCGAGCCCGGTGCGCTCGGGGCCAAACAGGATCCCATGTTTCTCGCCCGCCTGGACTGCGGCCGCCGTCTCGGCCATCGCCTCGGCTGGAACCTCGACGCGCTTGGTCTGCCCGCGCTCGCGCGCGGTGGTGGCCCAGACGAAATTGAGATCGGCCACGGCCTCCGCGACGCTGTCGAAAACGCGCGCCTTTTCCAGCAGATGCACCGCGCCGGCGGCGGCGGCGTAGGCGCCCTTGCGCCGCGCCCCCGTGCGCGGCCAGCCCTCGCGCGGGCTGACCAGCCGCAGGTCGGACAGGCCGAAATTGGCCATGGCGCGCGCGCACATGCCGATATTCACCGCAAGTTGCGGCCGCACCAATATGATCGACGGCCCGCCCTCGAACAGCGTCTTCGTCCTGTCCGTCCCCGCACCAACCAAGGCTTTTCTCCCTCAAGAGCGCGCAAACTAATCCGCGCCCCGCGCGGCGGCAATGGCCTAGGCGGAAAGGATTTCGTTCGGTTTCGACGTGCGGTTTGTTAGTCTCGGTTGCGCCGCGCCAAGGCTAGCCGACGCCCAAGGAATTCAAATGCCGCACGACGGGACCGCTCCCACCATCGCCATCGTCGCAGCCGGCGCCATGGGCGCGGCGGTGGGGAAACGCCTGAGCGAACACGGCGCGAAGGTTATGACCGTCCTTGAAGGACGAAGCGCCCGCACGGCGGAGCGGGCGCGCGAGGCCGGCATGGTCGCCGTCGCGCCGCAAGAGCTTGCCGCCGTCGAACTCATTCTTTCCATCGCGCCGCCTTCGGAGGCACTGGGCCTCGCCAATTCGCTGGCGTCGATTCTTGGCGCCGCGCCGCGCAAGCCGGTCTTCATCGATTGCAACGCGGTCAATCCCGAGACCATGCGCGACATCGCCGCCGCTTTGGCCGCGACGGGTTGCGACGTGCTCGACTGCGCCATCATCGGGCCGCCGCCTTCCGTCGCGCAAAACCCCTGTTTTTACGTGAGCGGCGATCCGAAGGGGCTGAGCCTGCCCCTCGCCGATCTCGGCCTGAGGCTGAGGCGCGTCGACGGCCCGGTCGGCGCGGCCAAGACCCTGAAAATGGTCTATGCGGGCATCAACAAGGGCCTGGTTGGGCTTGGCGCCGCGATGCTCCTCGCCGCCTCGAATGCCGGTTGCGCCGAGTCCCTGCGCGAGGAAATGGGCGAATCGCTGCCCGCCATCCTCGCCCGCCTCACGAAAGGCGCGCCCGACATGTATCCCAAGGCCTATCGCTGGGTCGGGGAAATGCATGAGATCGCCGCCTTTCTCGAGCGCGGCGATCCGGCAAGAGGCTTTTTCGAGGCCGCCGCCGGGATTTTCGCTCGTTTTGCCGCCGACCATGACGGACCGGGCGATCTCGAAGCGAAGTTGAACGCTGCGCTGGGCCTCGGGACGCATCGCCTCAGCGCGAACTCGATTTGAGCCTGTCCCGCAATTTGAACAGACGGCGATTGAGGAAATACCGATATAGCACCCGCCAATTCTGTGTGCGCTGAGAACCTCGTCCTTCAGGGCCACGACGCAATATTTCAGCATTGTGACCGGCTGTTTCGACGAAAGAGAATCGCCCATCATCACGCGAAGACGACACGCGCGCCTCGAGCGGGAGATTCTGCCGTCCTATGCGCTGGTTCACGTCTCGGCCTTCGAGGACGTGGGCCGGTTGCGCCGGTCAGCCGGCGCGCGCGCCATTCAGGCGAGCCCAAACAAGATCGTCGCCGTGTCCGGGCTCGCGCCCCCTCCGCCGCAAGCGGGGTCCAGAACCTTGTTGTTCGTCGGCGCCTTGTTCTATCCGCCGAACGAAGACGCGATGCTCTGGTTCGGCGAGGCGATATTGCCGGAATTGCGGCGTCTGGCGCCCGACGTGCGCATTGTCGCCGCCGGACGCGCCGAAGAGCGCCTCCAGCGCCGATTGGCCCGCGACGGGATCGATTATGTTCACGCGCCGGAGGATCTGGAGCCGCTCTACGCGGAGGCCGCCGCGAAAACGCGAGACCGGATTTTTGCGCGACGCCAGGACGCCGGATTCCAGCCGCTGGCGCGACAGCCCGACCCTGCTGTCTCATCTCGAAACGATCGACGTCGAGGCGAAACTGCACGAACGCCAGGCGCATACGATTCTGCTGGACGGCGACAATGTGCGCCACGGCCTCAACAAGGATCTCGGCTTCACCGACGCCGACCGCGTCGAGAACATAAGGCGCATCGGCGAGGTCGCGAA
>JARLJW010000048.1 GCA_031290985.1 Verrucomicrobiia bacterium
CGGGCGCAGCAACGCTCGTCAACCCGGGTGCGTGAAAATGTCCGAAAGCGCCTCGTACTTTGGAAATTGCTTCCGCCGGGCACAGCCGCGCTCCGCAAACCGGTCTTGCCCCCAATTCACTCACTCACTAATTCACAAATTCATTAACTGACAAAATAGCGCTGGACACCCCGGAACAAAGCCATTAGAACCAAACCATGAAAGTGGCTCGCCATCAGGTTGGGCCTCATCGAGACCCCATGAACGAAATGGACTTCCAGGAAGAGCGCGAGGTGAAAAAGCCGGGTGACAAGGTTCCCCGGTCGCCATGGTTTATTTGGTGCGGTTTAGTCGTTATTGGGGCAATGGTTGCGGTGGTTTCTCCGATGCTGTTGCTGCTGGTTCTGGTTATCGCCTGCCTGATGTTGAGTTCGCGTCTGCCCTATGCCGTGCGTGGCATGTTTATTCCGGCTCCGTTTACCAGAAATGTGACTAAACGAAAAAGGCCTGACCATGACGACTGACCCGTCGCCCGCCCGCCGCCGTCGTCCCGATGCGATGCCTCGGGATTCTGCGGTCGCGGTTCACGTCCCGGGTGCCGGGTCGCTGAACTTGGGCCTTGCCACCACACACTGTAATCCAAACCATGCCAACCGCTGAAAATTACACTCCCGGCTACACGCAGAGCGCCAGTGACTTCATGGCCCGGCGCTCCGCGCAAACCCACGCCGCCTTTCTGCTTCCGCATCTGCGCAGCTCCTCCCGGTTGCTCGACTGTGGCTGTGGCCCGGGTTCCGTGACTTGTGACTTTGCGCGCCTCCTGCCTTCAGGCCAGGTGGTCGGGGTTGACCGTGAAACCTCCCAGGTTGAGCGTGCCCGGAGCCATGCCGCAGGCCTCCGGCTCACGAACGTAAAATTTGAGGTGGGCTCAATTTATGAGCTGCCATTTCCAGATGCCTCCTTCGATATTGTCTTCGCCCACGCCGTCTTTGAGCATTTGGCTTCTCCGGCGGTGGCGCTCGCCGAGGTGAGCCGCGTGCTCGTTCCCGGCGGCCTGGTGGCGCTTCGCAGTCCGGACTGGGGCGGATTTATCGTGGCCCCGGACACGCCCGGCCTGCAATCGGCCCTCCGGCGTTACATTGCGATTCAAACCGCCAACGGTGGCGATGTGCATGTCGGCCGCAAGTTTCCGGGCCTGTTGCGCGCGTCCGGCTTTGCCTCGCCCTCCTTTTCGGCGACGTACGAATGCTATCCCTCGCCGCCCTTGATCGGCGAGTATCTCGCGTTGCGGTTGGTTTCTGCCGGCGCCCTGGCGGAAGCGGAAGCTCTCCGTGAGTGGAGCCGGCATCCAGACGCCATCTTTGCCCAGGCTTGGTGTGAAATCCTTGGAAACCGCAACGCCTGACCCGTCGCCGCTCTGCGCGACGGTCACGTCTCCGCCCGAGGGGTCAGTCCTAGAAAAATGACACTAAAATTTTTAGAGCGGTTTAAGAAAAACTGTGGCCATTCGGAGCGAGGATTTTTGGGTTTTGGCGAGGCTTTGGCGAAGGAGCGGGTTTAAATAGCCCCGTGACTGAGCCGAAACGAAGCCAAAACCCAAAAAGACCGCCCTCACTATTTCTCAGCCGAAGGGCCACAGTTTTTCTTTAACCGCTCTAACGCCGATTATCACGCCCCTTCACCATTGCTCGGCCCGCGCAAACTGGCTTGCCGGAGGCCGGATGGGGGCATGGTCTTGATTTCAGATTTGTGAGCTCTGTGGCCTGGCAAGCCGGCGCCAACGCCCAGGGCATCTTTAGATTGGCGGGAGGCATCAGGTTGTTGTTGCCTTTTGGTGCGACGTGGCTCTTCATATGTTTGGCCCCATTGGAGCACTTATGACATTTTGGCGATTCATGCGAGGAATTGAGCTGCGGGATGTTCGGACGGCACGCGCGCGAGCTTGGATGCGGTTGTGCCATATTTTGCTTGGGATGGCGATAGCCGTGATTTTGTGGGATGTTTTTCATCCGCACGATTGGATGGAGGCGGGGTTTCTGGGGTTGGCTGCGCTGGGAGCACTTATGATTGCGTTGACCGGCGCACTTTATGATTTTTGGCGGGTTAGACACCCCGAAAAGACGAACAGATATGAGTGGCTGCGAGTTGGAGTTGTCAGCGTTATTACCGGAGTTGTTTTCGCCCTTTTGATTTTATGGATCGTCGCGAGATGATGTCTCTTAACCATGCGCTGCCGCGAACGGCGGTGGGCCGTCGCGGTTGCAATCGGCGCGCCACGTGGTTGCCGTCGCTGAGCTTGGATCATTAAGCCGCTTCACAGCCCCATCGGGGCGAAAGAGTGAAAGAGAGCCCGCTCGTTCCCGGCTAGACATCCCGGCACCGCCGACCTAATCTCGTTCCATGGTGGAGCCGTGGCCGAACCAGCCACCGGAGCCAACCGCCGTTGGCAATACGGTTGCAATCGACGCCGCAAGCGGGCGGTGTCCCGCCGTCGTGGAACTTGGCCGCCAGCCATCATTGCGCGCCATGAAAAAAATTGCGATCATTGGATTCTTGGCTGCCGTTATCGTTGCGTGTGCATGGTTGCTTCGGTCTCACGCCAGGCTGTCCCCAGCCGGCGATGAAGCCTTTCGGGAGCGGCTGGCCGGCGTTTGGTTGCGAGCGGAGCTTGATCTTCCGCCCGGAGTGGGCAAGCCATTGGGTATGCGCTGCACCAACACCGTCGCCGCCGATGGCAGCTTTGTGGAACTGTCATGGTTCAGCCATGCTGACCGCACCAATACATATCGGAGGACTGGCACCTGGCTGGTCAAGAATGGACATTTGATTGAGACGATAAAAAGCAGCACCAACCCGACCGAAGTTACGCCCCATGCCGGCACTGGACAGATTATTCACTCGGACGCGCGCGGGTTCACCGTGCGCTGGCAGAACGCCGGGGAGACAGTGTGGCAAAGAGGTGTCCCCTGATGCCCGTCAAATGGCCGGAGCCGGATTGGCGCGTTCCGTTTCGCGCAGCGGCTTTCGGTTCACCCGACCGCCGGTTCCGGGTGGTTCGGCTTTGTTCGTTGGCAGCAAATTAATCGCTACTTAAAACATATGATCCAGCCATCACGGATGCGCGGCAAGTCAGCCTTTACCCTCATTGAACTGCTGGTGGTCATCGCCATCATCGCGATTCTGGCGGCCCTGCTCCTGCCGGTGCTGGCCAAATCCAAGTCGAAAGCCCAGCAGACCATCTGTCTCAACAACCTCCGGCAATTGTCTTTGGGCTTGCAAACCTATTCCACGGACAATAACGATGCGGTGCTGCCCATGTATGCCAAGGCATCCGTGGTCGGCGAGGACGATGTTTCGTGGCAGGATCAATTGATGAATCAACTTCACAACGACCGCGTCCTGCTTTGCCCCGTTGACCGCGCGTCCACCAACAGTAGTTTTGGTGCGAATGAAGCTGCCCTGCCTGATCTGGCTGACGCTGACCCGCAAGATACCACGCCGCATCGCCTCACCGCATTCAGGTCACCCGGCAACATCATCGGCCTTGGCGACTTGGGAACCGAGGATGATTTCAAGACGTTACGGCCGGACACCCTTGTCATGCTGGCACCGACCTCGCCCTTAAGGCACACTAAAGACGACGAAGATGCCGCGCGTCCCGCCTTGCGGCACGCAAACCGGACCGACCTCGCCTTTATCGACGGGCATGGTGAAGCGATGAAACTGGATCAGTTTTATACTATGCAGACGCCGCAAGACCGATGGTTTGACCAGGACGCTGCGGATTAAACATGAATTTGAATTATTTGCCGCCAAACCAATCACCGGCGTCAGCCGCCATTGCCGGCCCGCTGCATTGGGATTCCGTCGCGAGCCGGCGGTGTCCCGCAGTCGCGGGATTTTCACGTTAGTCTCCTCTACCAATGAGTAAATCAACCATAGAACAAATTCGCGAGCGCTTCGACGGCGACGTCGAGCGGTTTTCCAACCTTGAGACCGGTCAATCGGCCACGATTGATGCCCCGCTGTCGCTGGCCTTGATTGCGGAAGCCGCCGCGCGGGTCACCCCGGCTGCGTCATCGTTGCTGGACGTGGGTTGTGGTGCCGGCAACTATGCGCTGAAGATTTTGGAACGGTTGCCCAACCTGGATGTCACGCTGATAGATTTAAGCCGGCCGATGTTGGATCGCGCCGTCGCGCGGGTCAGCCGGGCGACCACCGGCCGGGTCACCGCGTTGCAAGGCGATGTCCGGGAGCTGCCGCTGGGCGGGTCGCAGTTTGACCTCATTTGCGCCGCCGCCGTGTTACATCACCTCCGCGAGGCCGACGAGTGGCGGCGCGTTTTTTCCAAGCTGCACACCTCGCTCAAGGCGGGCGGCTCGCTTTGGATTTCAGATTTGATTGAGCATACGGACCCGCGCATCCAGTCATTGATGTGGGAGCGCTATGGAAATTATCTGTCCCAACTGAAGGACGCGGCCTATCGCGACCATGTGTTTGATTACATTACGCAGGAAGACTCTCCCCGGCCATTGATGTTTCAGCTCGACCTGTTACGTTCGGTTGGCTTCAGCGATGTTGAGATTTTGCACAAAAATAGCTGTTTTGCCGCCTTTGGTGGCATCAAAAGCGCCTGACCCGTCGCCGGAGCGGAACGGTTCGCGCCACGCACCGGCAGTTCCCGCCGCCGCAGGCTTTCTACGGCAGGCCACTTCACGCCAAGCCCCATCGGGGCGACACATTGATAGCCCAGGGCAACGCCCTGGGTCTGGAGTTTGGCTTTAACTAGCTAAACCCCTTATTTTTTTATTGACATATCTAGTTATATAACTAGTATTGTCTTCTATGGGTTCTCCCACTAAAGTTCAGCTCATTCAACGCAAGGAAAGTCAGCAGTGGTACATC
>JARLJW010000049.1 GCA_031290985.1 Verrucomicrobiia bacterium
CCAGCTTGATGGTTTGATACTTCTTGCTCGCGGCTTGCTCCGCGCGAACTTCGGAGTTATTTGTCTTACGTTGGTTCATACATTGGCGGGTGTAGCACTTCGGTGCTCGCCCGCCAACAACTACATGCCATCTCCATGACGGTTTTTGGACTGCTACACCGCCGCAATTCGCCTTGCCCAATAAGCCTTCTTCACTACAACAGTGTTTGCTGGGACCTTTCCGTGTTAGGAGTGCGATAATTTGACTCTAGACAACGGGATTTGCCCCGAATATTACTTTTCCATGGCAAGGGCAGGCAGCATGGGCTGAGGCGAGGGTACAAAACCCGCTCCCCATTCTCGTCTGGGCCCGTATTCACATTATCGACCTATGAATGACATCATTTCGCAGATGGGCGAGACAGTATTTGCCGTCGTATTTGTGTTAGGTGCCCTGCTTTTTGCAGTTTTGACCGCTTGGGTCAGGAGTTCAGAGGCAAAAGAACAACTGAAGAAAAACCCCGTAAAGAAGTGCCCCTTTTGTGCTGAGACGGTGAAACTTGAGGCCAAGGTTTGCAAGCATTGTGGCAGAGACCTTGAGCCAGTTAACAGCCAGCCAGCAATGGAGCAAGTGATTCAAGAAGTTCAGGCACCCGCTAAAGACAGCACCCTTGAGGAGTATGAGCGTTGGAAAAAGAGCAAAGGATTACAATGAGATTTGCCGGTTGGGGGCCCATAAAAAGGTCAGGTCACACACAAATCCAGGCCACAATACACAGCGGAGCTTTCCCTAATTCGCGAGTGCAGACGACCGCGATACTGACTCCAAAATCCACCGCAAACCCAAGCGCGTCATGGACTGCGGTGGCAAGGCGGCAGCCGCGACACCGCTTTCGCACGCACGAAAACCATTCGAATCCAGTTTGACTTCCGCCCGCTCCAAAGCGCCGTCGCCGCTCCCGCTCTGCCGGCGCACTCCATGACGGCTTCTGACCAGCGCGGCATCGCCTACGCCCCCCGCACAATCTCCCGTAAATCCGCCAGCACCGCATCCACATCCTCCGCCGTCGTATCCCAGCCGCACATGAACCGCGAATCAACCTCGGTGATGCCGCCCGTGCTGAACATCCAGCCGCGCTGGCGCAGTTGTTCCTCCGCCGGCTTGGCAAGCTTCACCAGCACCGCGTTCGATTGGACCGGAAATGAGATCTCTAGGCCGGAAATGCCGCGCACGCCGGCCGCCAGGCGCTGCGCCATCTCATTCGCATGTCTCGCATGACGCAGCCACGCGCCATCCTTCAACATGCCCACCCACGGCGCGGAAATAAAACGCATCTTCGACGTGAGCTGGCCGCCCTGTTTGCAGCGATAGGCAAAATCACGCGCCAGGTCGCGATTGAAAAAAATCACCGCCTCGCCCACGGCGATGCCGTTTTTTGTGCCGCCAAAACAAAGCACATCCACGCCCGCCCGCCAGGTCATCTCCGCCGGCGACACGCCGGACGATGCCATCGCATTCGCAAAACGGGACCCATCCATCTGCACTCGCAGCCCGCATCTTTTTGCCGTCTCCGCGAGCAACCCGATCTCCGCCGGGGTATAGACGATGCCGGTCTCCGCGGACTGCGTAATGCTCAACACCCCCGGCTTCGGATAATGGATATCCGTGCGATTGCGGGCAACCCGCTCGACTTCCGCCGGGTCGATTTTGCCATCCGCGCCTTTCAACAGCAGGATCTTGCTGCCGTTCGTGAAAAATTCCGGCGCGCCGCATTCCGACGATTCCACATGCGACAACTCGTGGCAGAGGATGCTTTGATACGACTGGCACAGCGCCGCCAATGACAGCGCATTGGCCGAGGTGCCGTTGAAGACAAAAAAGACCTCGCAATCCGTCTCAAAAATATTGCGCAGCAGGTCCGCCGCGCGCTGCGTCCAGGTGTCGTTGCCGTAGGCGGGCTCGTGACCGACATTGGCCTCGGCCATCGCCGCCCAGGCTTCCGGGCAGATGCCTGAATTGTTATCGCTCAGAAATTGGCGGGTTCGTTTCATATCATCCTCCCAAATACGCGCTCTTCACCTGCGGATTCTGCCGCAGCGAGGCCGAGTCGCCTTGCAACGTGATTTTGCCGGTCTCCAGCACATAACCAAAGTTCGAGATCTCCAGCGCACGGTTGGCGTTCTGTTCCACCAGCAAGATCGTCAAGCCGCGCTCACGGTTGATCTCCACGATCTTCTCAAAAATCGCCTTCACCAGCAGCGGCGCGAGGCCGAGCGACGGCTCGTCCAGCATCAAAAATTTCGGCTGCGACATCAGCGCCCGCCCGATCGCCAGCATCTGCTGCTCGCCGCCGCTCAGCGTCCCGGCGACCTGCTGCTCGCGTTCCTGCAGGCGCGGGAAGGCGGCAAAAACGGATTCCAGTTCACGCCGCACCATCTTCTTGTCGCGCACCAGATACGCGCCCATCGCCAGGTTTTCCCGCACGCTCAGGTTCGCAAAAATCATCCGCCCCTCCGGCACATGCGACAACCCGCGCGCCACCACCGCATGGGGCGGCAGCCCGGCGATGTTCTTGCCGTCATAAATGATCTCGCCGGACTTGGGCTTGAGCAGCCCGGAAACCGCCTTGAGCGTCGTCGTTTTGCCCGCGCCATTGCTGCCGATGAGCGTGACGATGCTGCCCGCCGGCACGGACAACGAGATGCCGTGCAGCGCGCTGATGGCACCGTAACACACCGTCAGATTTTTGATCTCAAGCATTCTTTAAGCGAGGATGGCGGATGGAAGATTGCGGATGGCGAACCGCGCCGTCCATCTTCCATCCTCTATCCTCCATCTTCGTTCTTTGTTTCCTCACCCAGATACGCCGCAATCACCTTCGGATTCTTCCTCACCTCCGCCGGCGGGCCGTCGGCGATCTTGATGCCGTAATCCAGCACCGCCAGCCGCTCGCAAATTTCCATGACCAGGTGCATGTCATGCTCGACCAGCAAAATGGAGATCTGAAATTTCTCGCGGATGAAACGGATGAGCCGCGTCAGTTCCACCTTCTCGGTGGCGTTCATGCCCGCGGCCGGTTCATCCAGCAGCAGCAATTTTGGCTTCGCCGCGAGCGCCCGGACGATCTCCAGCCGCCGCTGGTCGCCGTAGCTCAAGCTCTTCGCCGGCTCATCGCGAAACTTTCCGAGCTGGAAAATCTCCAGCAATTCCATCACCCGGTCGGCGATGGATTTTTCCTCCGCATGATATCCCTTGCCGCGCCACAGCGCATGCCGGATGTCGCCGTGCAGATGCAGGTGAAACACCGCGCGGACATTGTCAAAAACGTTCAACGATGGAAACAGCCGGATGTTCTGAAACGTCCGCGCGATGCCCCGCGCCGTGATCAGGTACGGCTTGCTGCCCACAATGGACTTTCCGTCAAAGGCAATTCCGCCGCTCGTCGGCTGGTACACGCCGGTGATGAGGTTGAACGCCGTCGTCTTGCCCGCGCCGTTCGGCCCGATGAGGCCGACCAGTTCATTGCGCCCGATCTGCAAGTCCAGTTCCGACACCGCCGTCAATCCGCCGAAGCGGATGGTGGCCTTGTCGAGTTGGAGCAGGTTGGACATGGATTAATTTTCAACCACGGATGGACACAGATGCACACGGATGGGGCGAAACGCAGAGGCGCGGAGTACGCGGAGAAACGCGGAGAAAAAATTCTCCGCGGCTCTTTGCGGTCCAAGATACTCGAAACTTGTTTTTTTGTCCGTGTGCATCTGTGTCCATCCGTGGTTCAATGGCTTCGCTTTTTAAAACTGAACAATCCTTGCGGCCGCGTGAGCATCAACACGATGAGCAGCAGCGAATAAATGATCATCCGTGTCTCGCCAATCCAGCCGAGGTGATTCACGCCGGACAACATCCGCAACCCTTCCGGCAGCAGCGTCAGCAAAATCGCCGCGATGATGACGCCAATCATGTTCCCCATGCCGCCGAGGATCACCATCACCACGAACGTGATGGATTGCATGAAGCCAAACCCGCTGGGCGTGAGAAACTGCTTCGAGTGCGCGTACAGCCCGCCCGCGATGCCCGCGAAAAACGCGCCGACCACGAACGCGCTCACCTTGTACTTTGTCGTATTGATGCCCATTGCCTCCGCCGCCACCTCGTCGTCGCGCACGGCAATGAATCCGCGCCCATAGGTTGAGTTCACCAGCGCCGCGATCACGTAGATCGTCACCGCCGCCAGGCCGAACACCCAGAAAAAATTCGTCCACCCATGCTGCACGCTGAGGCCGCGCGCGCCGCCGACATATTGCACGTTCTGCAACACCACGCGGATGATCTCGCCAAAACCCAGCGTGACGATGGCGAGATAATCCCCCCGCAACCGCAGCGTTGGAATGCCGACCAGCAACCCCGCAACCGCCGCCGCCAGCCCGCCCGCAAACAGTGCCACGACAAAAACCCCGTTCGCCGCCAAAAAATTCAGTGCGCCAAACTCATTGGTGATGACCGCCGCCGTATAGCCCCCGACCGCCATGAAACCCGCGTGCCCCAGCGAAAACTGTCCCGTGTAGCCGTTGATGAGATTCAAACTGACCGCCAGGATGATGCTGATGCCAATGTCGTACAGATTATTAAGCCAGTAGCCGTTGATCCGGTCCGCGAAACACGAAATCACCAGGCACAGCGCCAGCGCGCCGAGCAAACAGGTTTTCGCGTGGCGGACGTTCATAAATTTGAAGCGCCTTTGGACGTCGGGGCACATTTCCCAGTTTGGAGTTCCGCCTTCAGGCGGTTCGGGCAAAATGACGGGCAACGCCGTCTAAAGGCGGAACTCCAAACCACTACGGTGCCAAGGTGCCCCCAGAAATATTGAGCTTGGAATTTGGAGCTTTTCATACCTTCTCAATCTCCTTTTTACCCAGCAACCCCGACGGTTTCACGAGCAGGATCAGGATCAAGATGGCGAACGCAATCGCATCCGCCCACGTCGACCAGCGCGTGCCTTTCACGAACGTTTCCACCACGCCGATGACCAATCCGCCCAGCGCCGCGCCCGGCAGGTTGCCGATGCCGCCCAGCACCGCCGCGACGAACGCCTTCAAACCAGGCAGGATGCCCATCAGCGGATCGATCGCCGGATAATTGATCGCCCACAAGATGCCCGCCGCCGCCGCCAGCGCGGACCCGAGCGCAAACGTGAACGAGATCACCACATCCGTGTTCACCCCCATCAGCGCCGCCGCCTCGGGATTGAACGCCACCGCGCGCATCGCCGTGCCGATTCGCGTTTTCAAAACAATGAACCGCAGCGCCAGCAGCAAAAACATCGTGACCCCCAGCACCATCACCTGGTTGCTGTTCAAGCTCAGCCCGCCGATGTGGGCGATGGTGGTCACCGGAAAGATGTCCGGAAATTTTTTGATGGAAACGCCGAAGAAAAACTGCCCGGCATATTCGAGGAACAGCGAGACCCCGATGGCCGTGATGAGGACGGTGAGCTTGGGGCTCTTGCGCAGCGGCCGGTAGGCGAACCGCTCGATCAGCACGCCCAGCGCCGCGCAGATGAGCATCGAGGCGACCAGCACCACCAGCCCGCCGGCGATGGATGGCAGCGGCAGCAGCCGCGCGATTTTCGGCGCGAGATAATACCCCGCAAACGCGCCGAGCATGAAGATGTCCCCATGCGCGAAATTAATGAACCGGAGAATCCCATAAACCATCGTGTAGCCGAGCGCGATAAGCGCGATGATGGAGCCGAGCGCCAGGCCGTTGATGAGTTGCTGGAGAAATTCAGTCAGAAAGAGTTGATAGTTGGTGGTTGATAGTTGATGGAAAAAGGCGGGGCGTCAGTTCATATCCAGGACCGAACGTCGCAGGCCGCTCAGCATCTTGCCTTGTTCCTCGGCGGCGTTATAAAGTTTTTGGAAATTCGCCGGTGAGATAAAGCCCTGGCGCCGGCCAACGAAAGATTGTGAAACGACCTCAAATAAGGAGCCGGTGGCGATTTCCAAAAACCGGGCATAATCGGGCTTGGAATTTCGTGCCGTCCCTTCGGCGATGTTTGACGAAATGGATACTGCCGCCCGCCGCATCTGATTGGTCAGGCCAAACCGTTCATCGTTGGGGAAATCCCGTGTGACTTCATAGACCATATCGGCAAAAGCGATTGCCTTTTGCCATGTTTCGAGTTTTTCAAAATTGAACATTCTGGTTCGGTATGGATTTCAGCTATCAACCATCAACTAAAAACCATCAACTAGGGAGCAATAGTCTCGACGTATTTGAACGCGCCGTCCTTGATCTGCAGGATCACCGCCGGCTTGGAGGCGTTGCGGTTGGCGTCGATCGTGATGTTGCCGCTCACGGCATGGAAACCCTTCGTGGCCGCCAGCGCATCGCGGACCTTCGCGCCATCCGTCGCGCCGGCGCGCTTCATCGCATCCGCCAGGATCATTGCGGAATCATAGCCCAGCGCCGCCATGGCATCGGGCGTCTCGCCGTATTTTTCCTTGAAGTGCTTCACGAAGAACTGCACGGCCAGCGACGTGTCCTCCGGCGAAAAGTGGGTGGAATAATAATCCCCTTCCAGGGCCGCGCCGCCGATTTGCACCAGCGAGGCGGATTCCCAGCCGTCGCCGCCAAACAGGGGAACCGTGATGCCGAGCTGCCTGGCCTGCAGCGCGATCAATCCCACCTCCGTATAATAGCCTGGAACAAAGATGCCGTCCGGGTTCGCCGCCTTGATGGCCGTGAGCTGCGCATTGAAATCCTTGTCCCCACCGCTGTATTTTTGTTCGGCGATGATGGTGCCGCCGTTCGCGAGAAACCCTTCCTTGAAAAATTTCGCCAGGCCCACGCTGTAATCGCTCTTCACATCGGAAAGGATCGCCGCCGAATTCATCTTCAATGTCTTGCGCCCGAAGTTCGCCATGACCGTGCCTTGGAAGGGATCAATGAAACACACCCGGAAAATATAATCGCCCACTTCCGTGACCTTCGGATTCGTCGAGGACGGCGAAATCATCGGGATCTTGTTTTGCTGGCAGATCGGCGCGGCCTCCAGCGAGCGTGACGACGCCACTTCGCCCAGCACCGCCACCACGTTGTCGCTCGAGATCAATTTGCGCACCGCGGTCGAGGACTGGCCGGCCTGCGACTGGTTGTCCTCGGTGATGAGCTGGATCTTTTTACCCAGCACCCCGCCGTTGGCGTTCAATTCATCAATGGCCAGTTGCGTGCCCTTGTGCGACGACTGCCCGAACGTCGCCTCGCTGCCCGTAAGCGACGCAAATTCACCGACCTTGATGGTGTCTTCGCCACCCGCGCTGGAGCCGGCCGGTTTGTTGCAACCGGTGAGGAGCAACGAAACTCCCATGGCGGCGGCAAAAAAGAACTGTCCGTGTAAAGTCTTCATAAAAAAGCTCGAAACTTGGTTAAAACCCTCAAAACTTGCGTCAGCGTAGCCGTTTGCCTAGGACTTTCAAGCCTTTGCGGGCCGTTCGCACCCTGTTTCTACACCAACGGCACCGGCCCGCCGGGCCAGTTCCACAGCAAAATTGACGCTGCCGGTTTTTCTGCTAAAGTGTCAGGCCTTTTATGAATCGTAATCCGCATGTCGCAATTGTCGGTGCCACGGGAGCCGTGGGCATCGAGATGATCAAGACCCTGGAGAAGAGAAATTTCCCGGTGGGCAAGCTGACTCTGCTCGCCTCGGCCCGGTCCGTGGGCAAAAAGCTGAAGTTCAAGGGTGCAGACATCACGGTGACCGAATTGACGAAGGATTCCTTCAAGGGCGTCGACATCGCGCTGTTCAGCGCGGGAGGCGGCATCTCGAGGGAGTTTGCGCCCATCGCGGCGAAGGCGGGCTGCGTGGTGGTGGATAATTCAAGCGCGTTCCGTCAGGACCCGAACGTGCCGCTCGTGGTCCCGGAAATCAACGCGGCCGACGTGAAGCAGCACAAGGGCATCATCGCGAACCCAAATTGCACGACGGCGATCACGCTGATGGCGTTATATCCGCTGCACCAGGCCTTTGGCGTGAAGCGCGTTTTTGCCTCGAGCTACCAGGCGGTTTCCGGCACGGGCGCGAAGGCCCTGGAAGAGCTGGAGCGGCAGGTGGCGCAGATCGTCAACCATCAGCCGGTGACGAAGGAGGTCTATCCGCACCAGATCGCGTTCAACGTTCTGCCGCACGTGGATTCCTTCCTGCCCAGCGGCTACACGAAGGAGGAGATGAAGATGGAGAACGAAGGCCGCAAGATCATGCACCATGACAAGTTCCGCGCCAGCGTGACGTGCGTGCGGGTGCCGGTGTACCGTTCCCATTCCATCGCGGTGAGCGCGGAATTTGAGAAGCCCGTGACCCTGGAGGCGGCGCGCGCGGCGTTGAAGCACGCGCCGGGCCTGGACGTCGTGGATGAGCCGGAAAACAAGAAGTATCCGATGCCGCTGTTCACTTCTGAACAATACAACTGCCAGGTGGGCCGGTTGCGGCTGGATTGCGCCCTGGACAACGGGCTGTGCTTCTGGGTGAGCGGCGACCAGTTGCTCAAAGGGGCGGCGCTCAACGCTGTGCAGATCGCGGAAGAGCTGATGAAGTGACACGTTGAAGTGACGGCTGCCTGACGCTGGTAACCATCCGGTTACTAACTAGCGCAAATCCGTTGAATTTCATGAAACCTCTGTTATGTTTGGCCCGTCCTTCACGGGCGAACATGACGTACCATTTGTTTTACCAGCCGGCGGCAGGGTTGCCGCCGGTTTTCTCCCGATGAAACGGCCCCGCAAACCCGAGGCGGCGCAGGCGTCCAATGTGTTCCAGTTTTCGCTGGCGGGCCTGATCATCTTCAGTCTGGCCTTGATCGGGATTTCCTCGTTTGTGGGTTACAAGCTGACGGCTAAAAACCAGCCGAAGCTGGCGGAAACTTTTGCCAGGAACCCCAAGGACAAAACCCAGGCCGTGCATACGGGAGCATGGGGGGCGTTGATCACCCGGGATATCGACCTGGAACGGCCGGTGGAATACCTGACCGAGGAAGTGGCCAGCCCGAAGCCGGAAGTGTGGACCTTCAACGGGATGAAGCCGGAGGCCGTGAAGGCGTTTTTCGCCCAGAACGGATTGTCCGCCGCGCAGGTGGCCGGGGCGTTTGCGCCGGGGACGGTGACGGAAACGGGCAACAGCACGGTGTTGCAGCCGTCGGAGAAATTTCTATTGTCGCTGGACGGCCCGGTGCGCGCGAAACTCTACATTGCGCTGGCCGGTTCGGGGGTCAACTTGTATCTGGATTATCCCTACATCTTTCCGGGCAACGTCATCGAGTCCATTTACAATGACAGCCGGGTAAATCCTGAGGATTTGGCGCTGTTCAAGCAGTTGATCTATCTCAACGGCAGCGTCAGCCAGTTGAGTGACTACCCGTTTTTGCTGACCAAAATTCCCACGGCGGAACGGCGCGTGGCGCTGGCGCGTTCCATGTCCCGCCAGTCGGCGGTGCTGGCCGGCCTGGTGATCAACCCGGACACGGACATCGACAAGATCGCCAGCTACTGGGGCAACTTGCCGAATGTGCGTTTCACGGACATCCGGCCGATGATGGAGGCGCTCAAGCAACTGCCCGAGGGCGGCAATCTGAGCCTGTTCTACCTGCTGCCCAAGTTTGCGCGCGACCGGCTGTACACCTTCCCGCTGCCGCCCCAGGCCGGCGAACCCACGATGGACTGCCACTGGTCCACGTTCAACTTCGGCAACGATACGCCCGACAACCGTTTCAATGACCCGGCTTTCGCGGTGGATTACATCCGGAAGAATTATTACCAGATTGCCGCCCCTTCGCTCTGCGGCGACATCCTTTTGTTGATGAACGACAAGCAGGAGGTCAAGCACTCGGCGGTCTTCCTGGCGGACGACATCGTCTTCACGAAGAACGGCAACAACTACCGCCAGCCCTGGATGTTGATGCGGATTCCTGATCTGCTGGCGACCTATCCGGCCACGCCCCCGATGAAGGCCATCTACATGCGGCGCAAGACGGATTGAAATTAAAATTCCAAGCCCCAACCTCCAGGCTCCAAACCTCAGCCGGCCGCGGCTTGAAATTTCTCTGGTGCTTGGATGTTGGTGCTTGGAGCTTTTTCTATTTCCCCGCTTCCTTGGTGTAAGCGCTCAAGACGCGGATATTGGCCGCCTTGGCGATGTCCATCACCTGCACGATGCGTTCCCAGTGCGCGGCCTTGTCCGCCCGGACGGCCAGCATGGGTTCCCGGCCGGTGGCGCGGACCTTTTCCGCATCCACAATCAGCCGGCTGCGCAACTGCTCCGGCGTCACCACGTCCGCATTCGGCCCGTAACGCAGGAGGTTTTTATCATCAATGAAAACGACCTGGGGCGGGTTTTCATTGGCGCCGGATTTCAGCGCGGAGGTGGAGGAGGGCAGCGCGAGCTTGAGCGCCGGCTGCTGCTTGAAGGTCGTGGTCACCAGCAGAAAGATCACCAGCACGATCAGCACGTCGATCAGCGCGACGATGATGACGGCGGGGGCGGTGCGGCGTTTGCGGATGAGAAAGCGCATGGGTCGGTCACTTTTTCGCAACGTACTGTTTGCGGATGAACCTGGCGCAGATGGTTTCCATCTCGACGGCGAGCACCTCGACCTTTTTCGAGAAGTAGCTCCAGGTCACGAGCGACGGGATGGAGATCAGCAGGCCGATGAGCGTCGTCCGCAAAATCAGGCTGATGCCCTGCGCCAGCTTCGAGGCGTCATTCATGTTGTTCAAGCCGGTCTGGCCGAGGTCCCCGAACACGCCCATCATGCCGATGATCGTTCCGACCAGGCCGAGCAACGGCGCGATGCCGACGATGATCTCCAGGATGACCAGCCCGCTCTCGAGTTTCATGATTTCATGGCGCGCGGCGGTTTCCACCACGGCCTCGTTTTCCGCCTTGGGCCGGTCGCGATGGTCGCTGGCCAGCAGCAGCAAGCGCCCGAGCGGCGAGGGTTCGGCGGCGCAGGATTGGCGGAGGTTTTCCAGGTCGTTGTCATTCTCGCAGTCCGCGGCGGCGGCGAGACTGGCCGGCACGACCTTTTCCCAGCGCAGCACCCATGCGCGCCAGATGACCACGCCCAGGCCGGTCACGGAAGTTGCGCCGAGCAAAATATAAACAAGTGTATCCATATGGTTTTTCCAAAAACGAACGGTTCAATAATAATAAAACGTGAAAGAGATATCCCGATAATTCGCGCCGATCTCGCGGCGCATGTCGCTCGGCCATTTGCCGAAAGGCGCGGCTTCCTGCACCGATTCCTCGCAGACGTACCCGAGCAGCTCCCCGACGGTGTTCTGCTGGATCTGCAGTTCCTCGACGGAACCGTTGAATTTTAATTTGAAGTGCACGATCACCTTGCCGGTGCGGTCCATGGCAAAACGGCGGCTGTCCAGCAGGTCATACCAGCGCGTGGTGACCGCGTCGACGATGGCCCGGTCGTAATCGCCGAAGGCCGTCGCCTTGGCGTCGAGCGAGGACCAGATGCGCTGGCGGCGCACGCCGCCCTCCTGCTGCAATTTTTGCCCGGGCAATTGTTGCTGCTGCTGGGCCTGGGCTTCTTTCAAGGTGCGCGGGCGCTGCACCGGCTGGTCGGATTTTTGGTCCGCGGTTTTTGGTTCAACCGGCTTGCTCAATTTCAGATCGCCCAGGCTCATCGGGTCGTGCGGATGGGTTTCCTCGGCGGGCTTGGTTTCCGGCGCCGGCTGCTGGGGCGGGGCGGTCGGCTGCAGCTTGGGCAGCGTCGGGACATCCTCGGTTTTCGGCACGTCCTTCTGTTTCCCGTCCAGCTTGGGCTGGCCCGTGTCCTTGCTGGCATCCGGATTCGCCGCCTGGGAATTTTTGTTGGAATAATACTTCGTCTTTTTCGGCGGCTCCGGCTCCGCGTGGCTCACGTCCACGAAAACCACCGGCGGCTCGTTGTCTTTTTTCGCGACCGGCACCGGCGTGATTTTCTTTTCCAGCTTCTGCACCCACGCCGGCGCGTGCAGCCGCTGCCACCAGCCCAGCTTTTTTCCAAACTGGTAGCCGCCCCAGGTGCCCAGGTGCAGCAGCAGCGAAATCAAAAGCGCCATCGTCAGCCGGCTCATCTCGAGGCGGCTGGGGCGCAGGGACCGGATTTCGGTGCGAACCATGAACGGTAATTTTGCCGCACGTTCACCTTCCCGGCAACTGATAGATTTGGCGTGTTGGATTTGGCGGGGATTTCCCGCCTTGCAGTTTCGCGGCGTTTTGCTTTCATCGCCCCATGCCGAAAGCGCCGCTGCCCGCCATTGTTGCGTATTGTGACCAGCTCCTCCGCACCGCCGAAACCGGCGATTACGACGGCGCGGTCAACGGCCTGCAGGTGGAAAATTCCGGCCGCGTCACGCGCATTGCCGCCACGGTGGATGCCAGCCTGGCCACCGTCAAAATGGCCGTGGCCGCCCAGGCGGACCTGCTTATCGTCCATCATGGGCTGTTCTGGTCCAAGCCGCAGCCCTGGACCGGCAAACGCCATGAACTGCTCCGGCTGCTGGTGCAAAACGACCTCGCGGTGTACAGCTCCCATCTGCCGCTGGACGCGCACCCCGCGCTCGGCAACAACGCCCAACTGGCGTCCGCCTTGGGCTTCAAAAACCTGAAGCCGTTCTTCTTCAGCCACGGGCAGGCCATCGGCCTGCGGACGCGGCAAAAAATTTCCCGGGCCGGGCTGGCAAAAAAACTGGAGTACGCCACCGGCGCGCCCCCGAAGGTCCTCCCCGGCGGCCGGGAAATCTGCGAACGCATCGGCATCGTCACCGGCGGCGCGGGCGGCGACCTGAAGACCGCCGCCGCCGCCGGCGTGGACACCTTCATCACCGGCGAAGGCCCGCACTGGACCTTTGCGCTGGCGGAGGAACTGGGGGTGAACGTCTTTTACGGCGGCCACTATGCCACCGAGACTTTCGGAGTGAAGGCGCTCGCGGCGGTGTTGTCCAAAAAGTTCCGCGTGCCGTGGGTGTTTCTTGACCATCCAACCGGGCTTTAAAGCCCGGCGGCGGAATTATTTTGCGGCCCGGGAAAACTTTTTGTGGGCGGCGATGCCGTCCAAAAATCCGCGCAAGTCGGAACCGAAAGATTTGGCCAGCTCCTGCTTGCCGGTCAGCTTATATTGGGCGGTTTTGATGACGAGCTGCACGAGGCGTCCGTAGAACATGAAAAACATCGGCAGGTCCTTTTTGAATTCGCGCAGCATGGCCGCCCCGGCGAAGCTGTAAACATAGCGTGTCTTATAGACTTCGTTCACGCTGGCTTCCCCCTCGTTCCGGACGGCGGAAGACTCCGCGGCATCCGACGTCAGCCGATGTTTGTGCCGCACCACCGCCGCCGGTTCATAAACAATGGCGTGGCCGGATTTCAAAACGCGGTAAAGCATCTCCAGATCGTCACACCCCTTGAAGGGCGCGCCGGCGCCAAAACGTTCGTCGCAGCCGCCGGTCTGCTGAAAAAATTCGCGGCGGAAGGAAAGGCTGCTGCCGTGGCCGATGCCGAAGGGCGCGGGCGCGCGGGATTTCATGTGTTTGGCGAAAACCTTGCCGATGTTTTTCAGCAGGAACCCGGGGCCGCCCCGGACATCTTCCGGCGTGAAGGTGCGTTTTTCGCCGCCCAGATCCTGCCCCGCAACTTCTTCGAACAGGGCGGAGGCGCCGCCCGTGTCGTGCGGGATGACCCGGCCGGTGCAGGCCCAGACCTTGGGGTCGGCATAGTTTTTAACTTTTTCCGCCAGCCAGTTGCGGGCGGGAAGACAATCGTCGTCGGTGAAGGCGATGATTGCCCCGGAGGTGTTGGCCACCCCGGTGTTGCGGGCGAGGGCGAGCCCGGGACGCGGCTCGGCCACGTAGCGGGCGCCGAATTTATTTGCAAGTTCCGCGGTTCTTGCTTTGTCCGCGCCGCTGCTGCTGTCCACGATCAAAGTTTCAAACTCCACCCCTTCCAGGCGGGCAAGCGCCTCCAAGGTTTCCGAAATGGAGCCGGCGCGGTTGCGGGTGCAGACGATGACGGATGCTTGCATTGACGGGCTCGCTTTACTTTTGGGGTTTAACTGGCGCCAGGGGTGACCGCGCGGATTCCGCCGCCGGGCGGGCGGGGTTCATGATTATGATCAGCTTCAAGCGCGCGCATGGCTCAAGCGGCCAAGGTCGGATGCAGGCACATCACAATCTGCCCGCGGACAACTTTGGGGAGGAACTCCTGGGTGGCCTCGGTAAAGGCCTGCTCGCAACCGGACCGGTAGCGTTCGTGCAATTCCACCATGATTATTTGCACCTTGCCGATCCATTTTTTGGAATTTTCAAAAACCTCCTTCTCGGCGCCCTCAATGTCAATCTTCAGAATGTCAACCTGGTCCACATTCAGTTTTTGCATCAAGCCGTCCAGCGTCACGGCTTCGACCTGGCCCAATTGGGTCTGCGGATTGGCATCCACATCATGCGTGGTGACCCCCCAATGGCCCCCGCTCGAATCGAACAGTTTGATCTGTTTGTTCTCATTCCAAAGGGCGGTTTTTAGGGGCTTGATTTGCGGGTAGGGCGCCGTGTTCGTCTTTAATAAATTGAAATTGGATTCCTCCGGTTCCAAGGCATACACCAGGGCATCGGGAAACTTGTTGGCAAAGAAAATCGCCGCGAGGCCTATGTTGGCGCCGGCATCAATGATTATTTTGGGGGAAATGGCCGGCAGAAAATCATATTCGCCATCCAACAAGACCTCCTTCAACGCCCAGGCGTCCGAAGTGCCAAAGCGCATCTGGACCGGGTGCGCAATGCGCGGCACCCGGACTTTGAACAAGGGCAGGTTGCTCCACATGTTCGACAGCCGCTTGCTGGACAGCTTCGCCAGCAAGAGCGCCAGCAATACTCCCGCCACCTGTTTTAAACCGAGCAGCGCATGGTATTCCCGCACCTTTATCAAAACCCTAAACATGGCATTGGCGGTTGTCCACCATGCCCGGGGGCTGCCGGATGGAGCGGTTTGGTGCGAGTCGCAATTTCACAATTGCCAAGCTGATAACAAGAACGCGGTCTTTTGACAAGCCCGGTTTCAGCCCGGTTTCAGGCCGGAAAATAATCAATTGACGCAAGTTGCCTCGACCCTTATTGATACCCTATTGCAATGGCAAATCCATCGACGTATTATCTGGTCACGGGCGGGGCGGGCTTTATTGGCTCACACCTGATTGACCTGTTGCTGGCGGATCCGGCGACCAAGGAAGTCCGGGTTTTGGATAATTTTTCCTCCGGTCGCCAGGAACATCTCGCCCACCACGAGCATGATCCCCGGCTCAAGATCCACACGGTCGAACTTTTGGAGCTGGATAAAGTCGTGCCGCACTTCCTGGGCGTGGATCAGGTGTTTCATCTGGCCGCCAATCCCGATGCCCGCTGGGGGATTGAAAACACGCGCCTGGATCTCGAGCAGGAAACCATCGTCACTTACAACGTGCTGGAAGCCATGCGCCGGCAAAAAGTCCCGCGCATCGTCTTTTCCAGTTCCGGCACGGTCTATGGCGACGTGGGCACAACCGTCACGCATGAAAAACTCGGCCCGGCCCTGCCGGTCAGCCTGTATGGCGCGGGCAAGGTGGCTTCGGAAGGATTGATATCCGCGTTCTGCGCCACGTTCGGCTTGCGCGCCATCATCTTCCGCTTTGGCAACATTGTGGGCGAGCGCACCACGCATGGCGTCATGTATGATTTCATCCGGCAGCTTGCAAAAAATCCGGCTGATCTCAAGGTGCTGGGCAACGGCCATCAGGCCAAGCCATACGTATATGTCCGCGATCTGGCGGCGGGCCTGATGTTCGGGCAGGAGCGTTGCAGAGCATTGCCGCCCTCGCAGTTCGATGTTTTTAATCTCGCGCCGGACGGGGCCACGAGCGTGCGCTTTATCGCCACCGAACTGCTGCGGCAGCTTGGCTTTTCCGACCGGACCAAGATTCACTATGGCGAAGCCACCCAAGGCTGGCCAGGTGACGTTGCCCAGTCGCGCATGGACTCTTCCAAGCTTCGTGCGGCCGGGTTTCCCATCCCCCGCAGTTCCGACGAGGCCGTTTCTTTTGCCCTCAGTCAGATCCTCCAATGGCTTTCGGGCCGCACTTCACAACTCGATGATTTGCGGCTGCCCCGCTGACGGCGCAACCCGTCATAATCTGCGCGGCAGTTCCTGTGCTAAACGCCTCCGCCCTGTTTTGGGCGGACGCTGGGAGCTTGACCCCTCATTTGCCGGCCCACCGGCGCTACCGAACCTGCCTCAACCTGCCCCTATTTTGTGGGTGACGGGTTAAATTTGGGGGATAGTTAGCTTAGCTTGTGAAAAAAATCACAATTTAAACTTGCGACCTTTTTTCACGGGAGCTAGGCTTGCCGAGCGCTTTTTCCAGCGCAATTTTTTAGAAAATGCAGTCCCAAACCGAATACGGCTACAACTCAAAGATCGAAGGCGACGTCGTGCTGACGACGGTCGACGCCGCCTTGGCGTGGTTCCGCAAGAACTCGGTCTGGCCGATGCCCATGGGCCTGGCCTGCTGCGCCATCGAATTGATGGCCGTCGGCGCTTCCCGCTTCGATATCTCCCGTTTTGGCTCGGAAGTGATGCGTTTTTCCCCGCGCCAGGCGGATTGCATGATCGTCGCCGGCACCGTCACCTACAAGTCGGCCGGCTTCCTCAAACGCATCTATGACCAGATGCCGGAACCCAAGTGGGTCATCGCCATGGGCGCGTGCGCCTCGACCGGCGGCATGTATCGCAGTTACGCCGTTTTGCAGGGCGTGGATAACGTGGTGCCGGTGGATGTATATATCGCCGGCTGCCCGCCCCGGCCCGAAGCCGTGCTGGATGCCCTGATGAAGATCCAGGAAAAGATCGGTAAACAACCCATTTTGCAAGGCACGGTTGCGGCCAAGCTGTTGCACCTCGACAAATAAATTTGTGTCCGCCCTCGAATCTGTCAATAAAATCAAGTCCAAGTTCGGCGCCATCATCTCCGAACCAACGGAGTTTCGTGGTGAAATCACCTTGACGATCGGCGATGCCGGGAAGATTTTTGAAGTATGCACCTACGCCAAGAGCATTGGGTTCGACTATCTGGTGGATATTACGAGCGTTGACAACTACGGGGAAGATCCCCGCTGGACAGTGGTCTATCACCTTCGAAATATCGTTAACGGAATCGAAATTCGCCTAAAAACCGACGTAAATGAGGAGAAATCCGAGCTTCCGAGCGTTTTGCCGGTCTGGCGCACGGCCAACTGGCATGAGCGCGAGATTTACGACATGATGGGCATCCGTTTCAGCGGGCACCCGGATTTGCGCCGTATTTTGATGTGGGAAGGTTATCCCTATCATCCTTTGCGCAAAGACTTTCCGCTGGCGGGCAAACCCACGGATCTGCCGGGTGTGGCCTTCACCAAGGTGACGCCGCTCGAAGGCGGACCGTTTGTGACATTGCCCAGCAGTGGTGATTCGATTGCGCGCGAACCGCGGGTGCGGACGCCGGAAGGTGCCGAACCGGGCATCAGCGACAAACGGCTTGTTGGTGGGAAGCTAAAATAATTTTCATGGCTCAAGTTCAAGACATTCAGATTCCCGATACCGCCGCCCGCACGGCTGCGGCGATTGAGGAGTCGCAGGATATTCATGGCGAGAAGATGGTTCTCAACATGGGGCCGTCGCATCCGGCCACGCACGGCGTGTTGCGCATCGTGCTGGAGCTGGATGGCGAAGTGATCACCAAGGCGGATCCGGACGTGGGCTATCTGCATCGCGGCGACGAAAAGATCGCCGAGAACATGACCTACACCCAGTTCATCCCTTACACGGACCGGCTGGATTATCTCGCGCCGCTGGCGAACAACGTCGCCTACGCGCTGGCGGTCGAAAAACTTCTCGGCATCCACGACAAGCTGCCGCCCCGCTGCCAATACATCCGCGTGATGGTCGCGGAACTCGCGCGCATCTCCTCGCACTTGCTCGGTCTCGGTGCCTTCGCGATGGACACGGGCGCGGTGACGGTGTTTCTGCTGACGTTCACGGAACGCGAAAAAATTTACAACCTCGCCGAAGCCGCGAGCGGCGCGCGCCTCACGACGAGCTATACGCGCATCGGCGGTTTGATGCGTGACGTGCCGCCGACCTGGTGCGACCAGGTCCGCCAGTTCCTCAAAGAATTTGCCGTGGCCTTGGCTGAAGCGCACACCTTGCTCACGCGTAATCGCATCTGGGTGGATCGTCTGCGCGACCTCGGCGTCGTCTCGAAGGAGATGGCCATCGATTACGGTTTGAGCGGGCCGAATTTGCGCGGCAGCGGCGTGAATTGGGATCTGCGCAAGAACCAGCCGTACCTGTGCTACAAGGACCTGGATTTTGACGTGGCCCTCGGCTCCGTCGGTGATTGCTATGACCGTTATCTCGTTCGCATGGAGGAGATGAAGCAGAGCATGCGGATTTTGGAGCAGTGCGTGAACCAGATTCCCGGCGGCGGCGCAAACCAGTCGCACGAGCCCGTCAACATTGACGATGGCAAGATCACGCTGCCGTCGAAGCAGAAGGTGTTGTCGAGCATGGAGGAGTTGATCCACCAGTTCATGCTCGTGACGGAAGGCGTCAACTGCCCGCCCGGCGAGGTTTATTTCGGCCACGAAAATCCGAAGGGCGAACTGGGCTTTTACATCCACAGCAAGGGCGGCGGCGTGCCGTATCGTTTGAAGATCCGCGCCCCCTCATTTATCAATTTGAGCATCCTCGGCGAGCTGATTCCGGGCAGCATGATCAGCGACGTGCCCGTCATTTTGGGCTCGCTGGACTTTGTGATGGGAGAAAGCGACCGATGAAGAAGCACCAAGCACCAACATCCAAGCTCCAGAGAAGCATCAAGCATCAAGCTCCAGTTTGCTTCGGGCGCACGGCTTCGGTTTTGAAGTTTGGTTCTTGGATATTCTCTGGATGTTGGAGCTTGGAATTTGGAGCTTTAGTAGTATGAGTTTTACCGCCACCAAAGAATTGGAAGCAGAAGTTGACGAGCTAATGACGCATTATCCCGTCAAGCGCGCCGCGTCGCTCATGGTGCTGCACGCCATCCAGGAAAAATTCGGCTGGATCTCGCAGGACGCCGTGCAATGGACGGCGAAGAAGCTGGAGCTGCAGCCGATCAACGTTTTTGAGATCCTGACGTTTTACCCGATGCTCCGGCAGGAGCCACAGGGCAAATACGCCATCAAGGTCTGCCGCACGCTGAGCTGCGCGCTCGGCGGCGCGTACGAGCTGCACCAGCATTTTTGCGCGAAGCTCGGGCTGGACGCGCACAAGCACGGCCCGCAGACGACGAAAGACGGCCGGTTCACGGTCGAGTTTGTCGAGTGCCTCGCAAGCTGCGGCACCGCGCCCGTGATGATGGTCGGCGATAAATTTTACGAAGGCGTTTCGCACGCGAAAGCGGACGAGATCGTGCTGGGATGCAAATGAAATGGTTGCCCGACATGGATTTGAACCATGACAAACAGATTCAGAGTCTGTTGTGCTACCGTTACACCATCGGGCAATGACGGGACGCAGTAAGCTAGAGATTATTTTTAAAGAGTCAAGTTGTTGATATGGCGCAAGAATACAAATTAATTTTAAAGCATGCCGATGAGCCGGGCTATACGCCGGACATCGAGTGCTATCTGCGTCATGGCGGCTATGCGGACCTGAAGAAGGCGCTCGCGTTCGCGCCCAAGACCTTGCCGGATGGCAAGACCCAGTCCCCGCAGGAACAACTGCGCCAGGAAGTGATGACCTCCGGCCTGCGCGGTCGTGGCGGCGCCGGTTTCTCCTGCGGCCTCAAGTGGAGCTTTGTCGACCGCAAGAGCGGCAAGCCCATCTACCTCATCTGCAACGCGGACGAATCCGAGCCGGGCACGTTCAAGGACCGCCAGATCATGCACAAGGATCCGCACCAGTTGATCGAGGGCATGATCATCTCCTGCTTCGCGAACGACGTGAAGCTGGCCTACATCTACATTCGCGGCGAGATGCCCGAGGGCGCCAAAATTTTGAACGCGGCGCTGAAGGAGGCCCGCGCGAAAAATTTCCTCGGCAAGAATATTTTGGGCACCGGCTACGACCTGGAGATGTACGTCCATCGCGGCGCGGGTGCCTACATCTGCGGCGAAGAAACGGGCCTCATCGAATCGCTCGAGGGCAAGCGCCCGTATCCGCGCATCAAGCCGCCGTATTTCCCGGCCGTGCTCGGCCTGTGGATGTGCCCGACGATCGTCAACAACGTCGAGACCCTGTGCAACGTGAAGCACATCGTGGCGATGGGCGGCGCGGCCTTCGCCAAGCTCGGCACGCCGAACAACACCGGCACCCGCATCGTCAGTTTGAGCGGCCACGTCAAGAAACCCGGCTACTACGAGATCGAAACCGGCAAGGCGACCATCGGCGAGCTGATCAACGACCCGAAATTCGGCGGCGGCCTGCGGGATGGCCGCAAGTTGAAGGCGATCATCCCCGGCGGTTCCTCCTCGAAAATTTTGAAGGCCGGCGAAAAATTCAAGCTCAAGAAGAAGGACGCCGAGGGCAAGGAGATTTTGGTCGAGACCGACATGCTCGATCTGCCGTACGATTTTGATTCACTGGCGCAGGCCGGCACCATGAGCGGTTCCAGCGCGATCATCGTGATGGACGACAGCGTGGACATCGTCGGGGCCCTGGCCAATCTTTCCGAGTTTTACGCGCACGAAAGCTGCGGCCAGTGCACGCCCTGCCGCGAAGGCTCGCTCTGGATGAGCAAAACGCTCCACCGCCTGACGCACGGCGAGGGCCGCGCGCAGGACGCCGATTACCTCGTGAAGACCGCGGATAACATCCCCGGCGGCCGCACGATCTGCGCGTTTGGCGAAGCCTGCTCCTGGCCGGTGCAAAGTTTCGTCGCGAAGTTCAAGGATGAATTCGTCGCCAAAGGCGCCGCCGATGAAGCCCGTCGCGCGAAGGAAGCCGCGTCGCCGTCGGAGCCCAAACAACTGGAAGCCGCGCACCACTGATTTCAATGTCCACCGCCGCCACAACTGAAACGAAGCCCGCCGCACCCGCGATCGAAAAGATCAAGGTGAAGGTGGACGGTCGCGAAATCGAAGTGCCGCGCCTGACCGCCGACTGGTCCGGCAAGCTCACGCCCACGACGATGATCCAGGCGTGCGAGCTGGCCAAGACCGATGTGCCGCATTATTGCTGGCATCCGAAATTGCCGGTTGTCGGCAACTGCCGCATGTGTCTTGTTGAGTTCGGCACCCCCGCGTTGGGTCCCGACCGCAAACCAATTGTTAATCCCGACGGCTCGTTCAAGATCGCCAAGTCGCCGCGTCCGGCGATCTCCTGCGCGACGCCGATTTCGCCGGGGATGGAAATTTACACAAAGACGCCCGCCGTCAAGCAGATGCGCGAAGGCGTGCTCGAATCGCTGCTCATCAATCACCCGCTGGACTGCCCGATCTGCGACCAGGCCGGCGAATGCAAGCTGCAGGAATATTCCGTCGATTACGGCCAGAGCGCGAGCCGCTTCGTGGAGGCCAAGGTCCACAAGCCGAAGGCCGTGGATCTCGGACCGCGCATCATGCTGGATGCGGAACGCTGCATCCTTTGCACCCGCTGCATCCGTTTCACGCGCGACATCGCGGGCGACGATGCGCTGGGCATCATCAATCGCGGCAGCTTCAACACCATCGCCACGTTCCCGGGGATGCCCTTCGACAACAATTACACGCTGAACACCGTGGACATCTGCCCGGTGGGCGCGTTGACAACCAAGGATTTTCGTTTCCAGATGCGCGCCTGGTTCCTCAAGGAAACCAAGAGCGTCTGCACGAGCTGCGCGACGGGCTGCAACACGCTCATCGGTTCGCGCGAAGGCAAGATGTACCGCTACACGCCGCGCGACAATGACGCGGTGAACGCCTCGTGGATGTGTGATGCCGGCCGCTTGAATTACAAGTGGATCGGCCGGGCCGACCGCTTGAAGGATGTTTTGATCCGCGGCCAAAAATCGACCTGGACGGCGGCGCTCAACGAGATTTCCGACAAGCTGAAGCAGGCCCCGGCGGGCTCGGTCGCCATCATCGCCTCGGCCCGGCAGACGAACGAGGAGCTGTGGTTGATCTCGAAATTGAAGGCCAAACTCGGCGCGGTCAGCGATTCGATTCCGCGCGTCGGCCCGGCCGACAAGCTGCTGGTCAGCGCGGACAAGAATCCCAACACGAACGGCGCGCGCCTCACGGGCATCTGCTTCACCGAGATGGGCATCAACCTCGCGCAGATCGCCGACGGCATCGCGTCGGGCAAAATCAAGACCTTGATCGTTTTCGGCGAAAACATCGTCAAGCGCGCGGTCAGCAATGAACAGTTGCGCGAGCGCGAGACCATCAGCGAAGTCGTGGAGGAACACGGCCTCACGGCGGAATTGCTGGCGAAGCTGGACACGTTCGTGGTGAGCGACATTTTGCCCAACGAAACCACGAAGCTGGCGCATTATGTTTTGCCCGGCTGCGCGCACGCGGAAAAACGCGGCACGTTCACCAGCGGCAAGGGCCGCGTCCAGAAATTCATGAAGGCCGTCGAGGCCCCGGGCGATGCCCGCGCCGAGTGGGAATTTTTACATGACCTCGTCCACAACGTCACCGGCCAGAACGGCTATGTGACAATTGAAGGCTTGTTCAATCAAATGGCGAAGGAAGTCGCCGCCTTCAACGGCCTGACCTGGGCGGGCCTCGGCGACACCGGCGTGACGGTGCAAATCTAAAATGGACTTCATCCCCCAATCCATACAAAGCTGGTATTTCGGCCTCACGCCGGATGGCAAGATGGTGCTGTGGTCGCTCGTCAAGATCGCGATTGTCATCGGCGTGGTCCAGGGCATCGTCATGTATTCCGTGCTGGCGGAGCGCAAGATTTCCGCCTGGATCCAGGATCGCGTCGGTCCGAACCGCACCGCGCCTCCGTTTGTAAAATTCATCCCGGTGCTCGGGCCGTTTTTGACCCGGCTGGGAATTTTCCAGCCGCTCGCGGACGGGTTGAAGTTTCTGATCAAGGAAGACTTCACCCCGGCGGGCGTGAAGAAGATTTACTTTTTCCTCGCGCCGGCGCTCGCGGTGATCCCGGCGATGTTGACGGTGGCGGTGATTCCCTTCGGCTCGATGATCGGCGACCAGAAGATGGTCATCGCGGATCTGAACGTCGGCATCCTCTACACGTTCGGCATCGTTTCGATGGGCGTGTACGGCATCGTGCTCGCGGGCTATGCGGCGAACTCGAAGTATCCCATGTTCGGCGGCATCCGCTCGAGCGCGCAGATGATTTCGTACGAAATTTCGATGGGCATGTCGATCATCCCGGTGCTGCTGATTGTCGGCAAGCTGAACCTCAGCCAGATCATCGGCTGGCAGGCCGCGAACGGCTGGCTGGTGGTGTACGCGCCGGTTTCGTTCATCATTTTCATGGTCGCGTCGTTTGCGGAAACCAACCGCACGCCGTTCGACTTGCCGGAAGCGGAAACCGAACTTGTTGGCGGCTACCACACGGAATACGGCTCGATGAAATTCGCGCTGTTCTTCCTGGCGGAATATTCGAACATGGTTTCATCGTCGGCGATGATGGTGACGCTGTTTTTCGGCGGCTGGACGCTGCCGTTCTGGGGCCTGGATCACGCGGCGACGTCGGTCGGCATGGGCATCGCCCACGTGCTGGTGTTTCTGGCGAAGATGCTGTTTTTCATGGTGGTGTTCATCTGGGTGCGCTGGATGTTCCCGCGCTTCCGTTACGACCAGTTGATGGACCTGGGCTGGCGGCGGTTTTTGCCGCTCGCCTTGGTGAACATCCTGGCCACGGCCGTCTGGCTGTGGCTTAAATCGGCAAACTAAAACGAACATGCCCTTCATCAAAACAACGTTGACGGACGACATCACCGGCAAGAACGCCGAGTTTTGTTTCAACACCGAGCATGTGATGGCGATGCAGCCGACGCGGATCGCCACCATTTTGACCTTTTGTGACGGGCAGAAATTGATTGTGGACATCCCCTTCGAAACGCTGGTGAAGTTCGTCGGCGCGAAGGAAAAAATTGACTGAGGATTCACGATGATTGTTGACCGCAAACCATTGACGTTCTGGGAAAAGCTTTATCTGCCGGCGATTGTCGGCGGGTTGAAGGTCACGCTCAAGCACGCCTACTCGACGCTCATCCAGCGCAAGGTCGTGACGATGGAGTATCCCGAGCAGAAATGGACGCTGCCCACGGGGTACCGCGGCGCGCCCTACCTGGTGAAGGACCAGGAAGACAGCACGAAATGCGTCTCGTGCCAGCTCTGCGAATTTGTCTGCCCGCCGAAGGCCATCCGCATCACGCCGCCCGGCCAGGCCGGCCAGAAGGCCGACCGCGCCAACGCGGAAAAGATGCCGGCGGAATTCGAGATCAACATGCTGCGCTGCATCTTCTGCGGCTTCTGCCAGGAAGTCTGCCCGGAAGAGGCGATCTTTTTGCAAAAAGACTACTCGCTCACGGCCCTGAGCCGCAGCGAATTGATTTACAACAAGGAAAAGCTCCTGTCCCTCGGCGGCGTCAGCCCCGGCATCCAGAAATGGAAGCACAAGCTGGAAGAGGCGAAGGCGCAGGAAAATTTTCCGGTGAAGCTCTAATCAGAAATGGAACAAATCAACAATTTGATCAGCGGCGGCGCGGTCACGGACCTGCTGTTTTACGTCTTCGCGGCGCTCACGCTGCTGTGCGGCCTCCTCGTCATCGCCAATCCGTTCAGCCGCAACCCGGTCACCAGCGCGATGTTCCTGGTGCTGACCATCATCTCGATGAGCGGGCTGTTCCTGCTGCTGCACGCGTTCTTTCTCGCGGCGGTGCAGATCCTGGTTTATGCCGGCGCGGTCATCGTGCTGTTCATCTTCGTCATCATGTTGCTGGACCTGAAGGAGGAGCAGCGGCGGCGGATCCGGTTTTTTGGCCTGTTCGCCGGGCTGCTCTCGGTGGGCATCGTGTTTTCAATTTTCATCAAGTGTCTCAGTTCGGCCAAATTGGCCACCGAAGCGCCGGCCAACGCGCATGACGGCGAAACCTACGCGCTCGGCAAGCTGCTGTTCACGAACTACACCCTGCCGTTTGAGATCGTCTCCGTGCTGCTGCTGGTGGCGATGATCGGCGTGATCTTGTTGAGCAAAAAGAAACTCGAATAATTTAAATGCACGTCGGACTACAACATTATCTGGCCGTCAGCATGATCCTGTTCTGCCTGGGTCTGCTGGGCGTGATCCTGCGGCGCAACCTGCTGGTGATCTACATGTCGCTGGAGCTGATGCTTAACGCGGCGAACCTCGCGCTGGTCTCCTTTTCGCGGTTCAACGACAAGCTGGACGGCCAGGTGCTGGTGTTTTTCATCATCACCGTGGCGGCGGCGGAGGTGGCGGTCGGGCTGGCGCTCATCGTGGCGCTGTTCCGCAAGCGCCAGTCGGCGCATGTCGAAGATTTGACCTCGATGAAACTCTGACGGATGAAATACGAAATTTTACCCTGGCTGATTTTATTCCTGCCGCTGTTGTCCGCGGCGGTGATCACGCTGTTCACGCTCCGTTGCAAAACGACGAGCAGCCTCATTTCCATTGGCGCGATCGTGGCGGGTTTCGTGATGACGGTGGTTTTCATCAATGCCAACGGCTTTCACCCGGCGGTCTCGGAGACAATGACCAACTGGCTGAACTTCGGCGGCCCATTGCAGATCGATTTCGGGCTGAAGCTCGATGCGTTAAGCCTGATGATGCTGCTGATCGTGACCGGCGTCGGCGGGGCGATCCATATCTATTCTTACGGGTACATGGATGAGGATCCCAGCAAGGCGCGCTTCTTCGCGTTCTTGAGCCTGTTCACGTTCTCCATGTTGGGCATCGTGCTGGCGAACAATTTCGTGATGATGTTCATTTTCTGGGAGCTGGTCGGCGTGTCCAGCTACCTGCTCATTGGTTTCTGGTATGAAAAGCCCAGCGCCGGTGACGCCGCGAAAAAGGCCTTCATCACGAACCGCCTCGGTGACTTTGGTTTTTTGGCGGGCATCCTGATGGTCTGGGGTCTGCTGGGTTCGTTGAATTTCGGGGTGTTGAAAGGTGCCATGGAGACAAATCCCGCGGCGCTGGGTTGCTGCGCCACGATTGCCGGGTTGCTGGTGTTCTGCGGCGCGGTCGGCAAGTCCGCGCAGTTTCCGCTGCACGTCTGGTTGCCGGACGCGATGGAAGGCCCGACGCCCGTGTCCGCGCTGATCCATGCCGCGACGATGGTGGCCGCCGGTGTGTACATGCTCTGCCGCACCTTGTTTTTGTACACGCCCGATGCGCTGCACGTCATCGCCTACATCGGCGGCTTCACTGCGCTGCTGGCGGCCTTGATCGCCGTCCAGCAAAACGACATCAAGCGCATCATCGCCTACTCGACGCTGTCGCAGCTCGGCTACATGGTGATGGCCGTCGGCCTTGCCGGCCCGACGCCGGCGATGTTCCATTTGACGACGCATGCCTTCTTCAAGGCGCTGCTGTTCCTGAGCGCCGGTTCCGTGATCTTGGGCATGCATCATGAGCAGGACATCTGGCAGATGGGCAATCTGCGCAAGAAGATGCCCATCACGTTTGTCACCTTCCTCATCGGCGCGCTGGCGCTTTCCGGCCTGTGGCCGTTGAGCGGATTCTTCTCCAAAGACAGCATCCTTGGGCAGGCGTACGGGCAGCATAATTACCTGCTTTTCATCATTGGCGTGTTCATCGCCGGGCTGACAACCTTTTATACGTTCCGCCTGTTCTTTGTCGTTTTCTTCGGCCAGGAAAAATCCAAAGCCGCCTCGCATGCGCATGAATCGTCCCTGGTGATCACACTGCCATTGATTGTTCTGGCCGTATTCAGCGCCATCGGCGGGCTGATCGGGATTGAAGGCATCTACCATTACAACTTCCCAATTGAAGGGGAGCAATCCGCCGGTTTTATTGCGGCTTTGTTTGAGCCGTTCAAGGCTTCACCGGTGGCCGCTTTGCTCGGGCTCCTGGCGTTTGCCATCGGCTTGGTGGCCGCATGGGCGCTGTATGCCAAGGCCGCAACCGACCCGCTGCCGGCCAAACTCGGCGGAATGGCCACGGCGATGAAGAACAAATTTTATTTCGACGAGCTTTACGAGGCCACGTTCATCCGGGCGCATGATGGCATTGCGGCGGTGGTGAATTGGATCGACCAGTGGATTCTCGAGGGCTGCGGCATCGGACTGGTCCGCGGCGGCACCAATCTCAGCGGGCGCATGTTGCGCCACCTGCAAACCGGCAACCTGCAGACCTACGCCTTCCTGTTCGTGCTGGGTGTGTCGCTGGTGCTCTATTTTGTGCTCAGGAAATAAATGACGACGTCCATTTTAACATATATCGCAGGTTGGCCGATCATCGCGGCGTTGGTGCTGCTCGTGGTGCCGCGCAATTACCGGGTCATCATCCGCGCCATCGCGGTGCTGGCCACCTTGATCTCGGCGGTGCTGGCGGTGAAGATGTTCTGCCAGTTCGTCCCCGGCGCGAACGGATTCCAGTTCGAGCAGCAAATCCCCTGGGTGGATTCGCTGGGCATCAGCTATCACGTGGGCGTGGACGGCTTGAACGTGGGGCTGATCTTGATGGGGGCGATTGTGGCGTTTGCCGCCACGCTTTGTTCCTTTGAAATCCAGACGCGGGAGAAGGAATTTTACATCCTGCTGCTGGTGATGAGCGGCGGCATCTTGGGCGCGTTCGCCTCGCTGGACCTGTTCTTCTTCTATTTCCTGCACGAGCTGGCGCTGATCCCGACGTTCATCATGATCGGCGTGTGGGGTCGTGGCGAAAAGAAGAACTACGCGACCTTCCAGATCACGTTGTACCTGAGCTTGGGTGCGCTGATCGCGCTGGTCGGCCTCATCGCGCTGTATGTGGCATCCGGCGCGAATACGTTTGACATCCCCAAGATCATCGAACACGCCAAGACGAATCCGCTGGCGACCAACGTCCAAAATTTCATTTTCCCGCTGTTGTTGTTCGGCTTTGGCATCCTGGTCTCGCTCTGGCCGTTCCATTCCTGGGCGCCGCTGGGCTATGGCGTTGCGCCTTCGCCCACCGCGATGCTTCATGCCGGCGTGCTGAAAAAATTTGGCTTGTATGGCTTGATCCGTATCGCGCTGCCCGTGTTGCCGGCGGCGCTGACGACCCCAATTTTGAGTCCAAGCTTCTTCAATCATTTTCCGTTTGGCTGGCTGCCTGCTTTTACGCAACACTGGCTTTTGAATCTGACTTGGCCTTATGTTTTGGCGTTGCTCTGTGTCGGCAACATCTTGTACGTCGGCTGGGTGGCGATGCGCCAGCGCGACCTGAACATGCTGATTGGTAACTCGAGCGTGGCGCACATGGGCTTCATTTTCCTGGGCATCGCGAGCCTGAGCCTCATCGGCATCAGCGGGGCGATACTCATCATGGTGGCGCACGGCTTCCTCGCGGCGCTGACGTTCGCCTTGAGCGGTTACATCTACAAGCAGACCGGCTCGCTGGAAATGAGCGAGCTCGGCGGGCTTTGCCGCAAGCTGCCGTTCATCGGCACGGCGTTGTTGATGGCGGCGATGGCGGGCTGCGGCTTGCCCGGCTTTGCGAATTTCGCGGGTGAAGTGACGGTGTTTTTCGGCGCCTGGAAGGTATTTCCGGCGATCACCTTCATCGCCTTGTGGGGCGCGCTGGTCATCGGCGGCATCTACATGACGCGCGCCATCCGTAACGTGTTGCACGGTCCGCTGCCGGAGAAGTGGAATACGATGGCAGACGCGTCGCATGTGTGGCGCAAGCTGCCGTATGCCTTGCTGCTGGCGAGCCTGCTGGTGTTTGGTTTCTGGCCGCGGCTGTTGACGGATAAAATCAACCCTGACGCGGATAAAATCGTCGAACGGGTCACCGCCCCGGCCAAGGCCATGGACAAGGTGTTGGTGCAAGCTGACAATTCTGGAGTTCGTAACTGATGAATTCATCACTCAATTTTATCGGCATGGAAGTTTCGGTGATCGGCCTCGGCCTGGTGCTGATGCTGGCGGACCTGTTCGTGCCCGCCGAGCGGCGCCGGTTCATCGGCTATCTGGGCATTGGCGTGCTGGGACTTTTGCTCCTCTTCAGCCTGGGTGGCGACGGCAGTTGCAGCACTTTCGGGTCGGTTTTTAACGGTTCTTTTGTGAACGACCCGTTGTCGCTGTTTTTCAAGCGCTTTTTCCTGGTCGCGGCGATCCTGGTCCTGTTCATTGCGGCGGAATTTTCCGACCGGCTGTCGGAGGGCAGCATCGCGGAATATTATTCGCTCATCGTTTTTGCGCTGGCGGGCATGTTGTTTGCAGCGTCGGCCAATGACTTTGTCATGCTGTTCGTCTCGGTCGAACTGATCACCATCACGTTTTACGTCCTGGTCAGTTATCAACGCAGCAAGATCGCGGCGCTGGAAGCGGGTGTGAAATACCTGATTCTCGGCGCGTTGTCCTCGGCGTTCATGGTGTTCGGCATCGCGCTGATCTGGGGGACGACCGGCAAATTGAATTTCACCGAACTCGCCGCCGTGGCCGGACAGTATGGGGACAGCAAAATCTTTTTGCTGGGCGTGCTGCTGGTGCTGGTGGGGCTGGGTTTCAAGATCGCGGCGTTTCCGTTCCAGATCTGGGCCCCGGATGTTTATCAGGGCGCACCAACCCCGACGACGGCCTTTCTGGCGGTCGGATCCAAGGCGGCCGGTTTTGTCCTGCTGCTGCGCGTGTTGTTCTCCGCCGTTCCAAGCGTGACCGCCCAGTGGGGGAACCTGCTCATCGTCATCTCGGGCATCACCATCCTGTACGGCAACCTCTGCGCGCTGCCGCAGCGCAACCTGAAGCGGTTGCTGGGTTATTCCAGCATCTCGCACGCGGGGTATCTGCTGCTGGGCGTGGCGGCGCTGAATGCGAGCGGGCAGGCGGCGATCTTGTATTACCTTGCGGGCTATCTGTTCACGGTGCTGGCGGGCTTTTTGGTCATTGCGCTGGTGCTGCGCCATTTGGACACGGAGGACATCTCCGGCCTGGCGGGCTTGAACCAGCGTTCGCCGCTGCTGGCGGCCACGATGACGATTTCCATGGTTTCGCTCGCGGGCATTCCGCCGTTGGCGGGATTCTTTGGTAAATTTTTGCTGATCAAATCCGCGGTGGAAGCCGCGCAGTTGACATGCAACCACGGTTACTATTGCCTCATCTTCACCGCGCTCGCGGGCGTGGTGATCTCGCTCTACTACTATTTTGGGGTCATCAAGGTGATGTACTGGAGCAAGGAAGCGAAGGATCTGACGATCATCGAACTCTCGGCCCCGGCGAAAGTCACGGCCTGGGTTTGCATCCTGGGGATTTTCTGGCTGGGCTTGTTCCCGAACACGGTCTTGAACATGGCGAACGCGGCGGCGGCGGTGTTCGCAGTGGTGGTGAAATAAACCAGATTACGCAGCGTAACTTTTAACGCAGGACGGGCAAATATTTGCCCGTCCTTTTTTGTGGTCAAATTAATCCGCGCGCCTGGCCCAGCGGAGTTTTGCGGGGGCGGAACGGGAGTTGGAATTGCGCTCCTCCGCCGTGGGGCGCATGACTTCGCGGGCGATATCGGCGTACAGCCCGTCGCGCAGCCCGGCCTCAAACGCCTTCTTTACGCGGCGATCCTCGCCGGAATGGAACGTGAGGACCGCCACGCGTCCGCCGGGCTTCAGGCAGGCCGGCAGGTTGCGCAACAAGGTTTCGAGCGCGGAAAATTCATCGTTCACCGCGATGCGCAGGGCCTGAAACACCCGGCGCACGGTGAGGTCGGACTCATCTTTGCCCAGGCGCGGCAGGGCGGCGCGGATGGCGTCGCCCAGTTCGCGCGTGGTGGCAAAACTTTTCCCCGCCAGGGCAGGGGCGAGCGTCGCGGCCTGGGGTTCGTCGGAGAAATCCGCGAGCATTTCGGCAAGCGCCGGCGGCTTGATCTTTTGCAGCAAGGCGGCGGCGGGCTGGCTGCGCTGCGGGTTCATCCGCATGTCGAGCGGGCCGTCGTGCTTCACGGAAAATCCGCGCGCCGGATCGTCGATCTGCATGGACGAGACGCCCAGGTCGGCGAGGATCAGGTCCGCGCCGGAAATATTCTGCGCGGCCAGCACCTGCGGCAGCCCGGCAAAATTGCTGCGGTGGGCGGTGAAAACGGTTTCGTCAAACCCCAGCGCCCGCAGTCGTACCTCAGTCTTGGGTAATTGCAACGGGTCGGCATCCAGCCCCAGCAATTTTCCGCCGGGTGCAATGCGGGCAAGCAGCTCCTGCGCGTGGCCGCCATAGCCGAGCGTGCAATCCACGGCGATGTCACCGGCCTTGGGCGCGAGGACCTCCAGGATTTCCGCAACCATGATGGGGCGGTGGGTGCCGATGGGCGTTTTACCGGAGGCGATGACTTTGGCGATGGTCGCCGCGTCGCCGCGCTGCTCCTTGTATTTCTCCTCGAAGCGGCGCGGATTTTTTCCGCCATACCGCACGCGGCGTTTGTGCGGTATCGGGCTGATGGGTTCTTCGCTCACAATGTTTCAAGCCAGCGGCAGGCCGATTTGCCGGGCCTGGGAGGCGGCATCCCGCGCACCCCAGCGGCGCTGGATTTTTCCGGCGCGCAGTTCAAACCATTCCATCGCGACGAGTTCATATGCTTTGCCGGTCGGTGTCTGGCCGCGAAAGGTGCCGCGAAAAGTCCCGCGTTCCGTGTAGCGCACGGCCACGCATCCGCCCTCGGCGATCATTTCCGCGACGGTCAATTCAATGCCGAAGGCGGCGTGCAGCTCCTGCCAGATGCCGATGACCTTGTCCATGGTGCCCTGGCCAAGCACGCCCTGGACTTCGGCCTCGGGCGCAAAAATTTCCCGCAGCGCCGCAAAGTCGCCGCGGTTGAAAGCCTCAACATAGCTGCGGACCACCGCCTTGTTGGTTTCGAGTGCGTTCATAGGATGACAAATGGATTTCGGGCCTGGTTGCGATCTGCCGGGGGGCAGCATAATTATTTTTTGACCGGCAACGCAACCTTGAGAATCGCCCCGGGTGCAAAATCTTCGTGTGATGGCGGCGCAAATTTGCTAAGTGTTTTTCAATGCTGAAGCTCAAACCGATTGGCAGCCTCTCGCTGGATCCGCTCGAACCGAAACGTCTGCGTGTCGTCATCGCCACCATCATCATCAATGTGGTCGCCGTGGCGTTGCTGACGTTCGTGCGGTGGTCCGACTGGCGGACCGGCCTGGCGCTCAACCTGTTCGACAACGCGCTGCTGCTCGGTTTCGTCATGTTGCATCGCGACGGGCTGCTCACGCGCTTCATGATTTTTGGGCTCGTCGCCGGCTGCACCGAACTGGCGGCGGATGCCTGGCTGGTGGACCACACGCATACCCTGGATTATTCCGTCGGCGGCGGACCGATGTTGTGGCGGTCGCCGCTGTGGATGCCGTTTGCCTGGGAGGTCGTCGCCGTGCAGTTCGGCTACCTGGGCCTGCGCCTGCAGGAGCATTTCGGGAAATTTGGCCTGGTCATCATCGGCGTTTTGGGGGCGGTCAACATTCCGTACTACGAGGAAATGGCGCGGCGCATCCACTGGTGGAAATACAGCGGCTGCCGGATTGTTTCGGGAACGCCGCTTTACATCATTCTGGGGGAATTTCTCATCGCCGTGGCGTTTGCGTGGCTCGTGCTGAAATTCCGGCGCGGCAATGTCGTTACGGCTGTGACGACCGGTGTGGTTGCCGGGGCGGCCATTTTCGTCGCCTATGCCGTGGCTTATGAGCTGACCGACGGCCTGTTTCGCCATTAAGCCATGGCCATGAAAATCATCGTGGTCGGCGGCGGGGCGGCCGGTTTCTTTGCGGCCATCGCGGCGGCGGAGCAGGGGGCGGACGTGACCATCCTCGAAAAAACCTCGCGGGTGCTGGAAAAGGTGCGCATCTCCGGCGGCGGACGCTGCAACGTGACGCACGCCTGTTTTGAGCCGCGCGATTTTGCCGCGCGCTATCCGCGCGGCGAACGGGCGCTGCTCTCGCCGTTCCAGAAATTTTCCGCGCGCGACACCGTGGCGTGGTTCGAGGAACGCGGCGTGAAGCTGAAGACCGAGCGCGACGGGCGGATGTTCCCCACGACTGATTCCTCCGAGACGATCGTGCATTGCCTGACGGACGCGGCGGAAAAGGCGGGCGTGAAAATCCGGCTGAACTGCGCCGTGGAATCTGCCGTGAAACTGGCGGACGGGCAGTTTGAACTGACCCTGGCCGGCGCCGCCGGTGAAAAGATCATCGGCGACAAGTTGCTGCTGGCCACCGGCGGCTGCCGGGCCGCGGCGGCGGGCCAACTGGCCACCGCCCTCGGCCACACCCTCGTTGCGCCGGTGCCTTCGCTGTTCACATTCCAGATCGCATCACCGTGGCTGCGTTCGCTGGCGGGCGTATCGCTGGAGTCGGCGGAGGTCGCCGTGCCGGCGGTGAAGCTGCGCGAGCGCGGGCCGCTGCTGGTCACGCATTGGGGCTTGAGCGGGCCGGCGGTGCTGAAGCTGTCCGCGTGGGGCGCGCGGGCGTTGCACGAGATTGATTACAAGTTTCCGCTGCTGGTGAACTGGCTGCCGGCCTCCAATCCGGAAAAGATCATCGCGGAATTCCAAGCGCGCCGCGAAAGTGCCGGGGCCCGGCTGCTGGTGAACGTCCCGCTGCACCCCCTGACGGCGCGCCTGTGGGAACAACTGGTGCTGGCGGCGGGGCTGGCCCGCGAAACCCGCTGGGCGGCGCTGACGCGGGCGCAGATGCACGTGCTGGTGCAGCAGCTCACCCGCACGGAATTTGCCGTGACCGGGAAGAGTTTGAACAAGGACGAGTTCGTGACGTGTGGCGGCGTGAAATTGTCCGGGGTGGATTTCAAGAGCCTGGAGAGCAAGGTTTGCCCCGGGCTGTTCTTCGCGGGCGAACTGCTGGACATCGACGGCATCACCGGCGGCTTCAATTTTCAGGCGGCGTGGACGACCGGCTTTATTGCTGGGCGGGCGATGGCGGCTCCAGTTCGCCAATGAACCAGTCCTCAACTTTTTTCCGCGCCCAGGGGGTTTTGCGCAGGAAAGTGAGGCTGGATTTCACGGAGGGGTTGAATTGGAAACAGCGGATGGGGATGCGCCGGCCCATTTCGATCCAGCCGTGGCGCTGCACGAGGGTGTTGAGGATGGTTTCCAGCGTGATGCCGTGCAACGGATCGCGGGGATGGGACATGGGCTCTGGCATGATGTCCAGCAGCGTAGGGCGGGCGGATTTTTAGGCAATGGCAAAGTGGCGCGGCGTTCTCCCCGAACCGTTTCGGTCCGCCTTCAGCCGGTGATTTGTTTGTCGCCGGCTGCATTGTTATTTCCGCCGGGTTGCCGCATCATGGTTGCATGGACATGGATGTTTCTAT
This sequence comes from Verrucomicrobiia bacterium, assembly GCA_031290985.1. Lineage (GTDB taxonomy): Bacteria > Verrucomicrobiota > Verrucomicrobiia > Limisphaerales > UBA11358 > UBA11358. The sequence goes on from JARLJW010000049.1 coordinate 34,523, forward strand.
TTTTACCGCGCCCCAGCAGCAGGCGCTGTTTGACCTCCTGATACTCGCGATGTACGCGGATGGCCACCTCACTTCCTTTGAAGATGAACACCTGCAGTCGCTGCTCAAGGCCATGGGTTTCACGGAGGAGAGCGACCGCCAGCGGGAATTTGACGGTGCCGTGACGCGGATGCGCCCGCACGTCCAGTCCCTCCAAACCGCCCGCCTGCAGGCGGTCGCCCTGGCGGAAGTCTTCACGACCCGCGCCCAGCACAAGCTGGTCTATGCCGCCGTGGAGGAGATCATCAATAGTGATTCCCATGTCACCTCGTGGGAAAGCGCGCTGCTGTACGAACTCCGCTCACGCTTCCGGCTGTAAGCGCGGCCGGCGGTTTGGTCAGCCGAATGTCACCAAAATCCAGTTGGCCACGGCGGACTTTGGCCAAGGGGCGGCCCGCCGGAAGGATTCAAAGCACGAAGGTCGCGAGGTTGAGGTAGACGAGGAGCGTGAAGATGTCCGCCGCGGCGAGACTCACCGGCCCGGCGGCGATCTTCGGGTCGAGCTTGAGCCGGTGCAGCACCGCCGGCACCAGCAGGCCGATGAGGCAGGAGACCACCATGGAGATGGCGATGCTGCCGCCGATGACCAGCGCCGGCAGCGCATGGCCGCGCCAGAGCCACGCCACCAGCCACACGATTGTTCCGCACGCGCCGCCCAGCATCAAGGCGGTGAAAAATTCCTTCCGCAGCGCGCGCAGCAGCCACTTCCGATCCGGCGTCAGCTTGTTCAGGGCCTCGGCCGTGACCGTGACGGATTGCGCGCTGACGCTTTCGCTCAAGCCGAGCACCATCGCGAGGAAGAACGCGAGAATGATGCTCGTGGCCAGCGTCGCCTCGTAAAGGCCCGCCAGCAGCGCGCAGCCAACGCCGCCGCCGAGCGTCGCCAGGAGCCAGGGAAACCGCAGGCGGAACGCCTTCAGCGGTGACGCGCTTTGCACCTCCGCCACGCGGAAACCGATCCGCTCGAACACGTCATCCAGGTGGGACCGTTCCGAAAGCTCCAGCGCCTCCTCCGTGAAGAGGCCCACGTTCACCACGCCGGTCATCCGCCGTTCCGCGGTCACCACCGGGAATGCGAGGAACTTGTGCAGCAAAAACATCTCGCACGCCTCCAGCACCGTGGCCGTCTCGGGGACGGTCACGACGCGGGTGATCATGATGTCGCCGCGCCGCGCCTCGGGCGCCGCCGCGAGCAACCGGCGGGTGGGCACCACGCCGGTCAGCCGTTGTTCACCATCCACCACGTAAAAATAAATGATCTGCTGCGCCACGCCGCGTTCGCGGATCTGCGCGAGGGCGCCGGCGACAGTGAGATCCTCCGCCAGCGCGGTGAAATCCCTGCTTGCAAACTTGCTGATCGGTTCCTCCAGATGTTGTTGCTCCATGCTGAGCAAGGTAATGCAGCCACCCCGGCACAGGCAAAGCCCAATCACGGCCAACTCCGTTTTTTTAACGCGCGCCGGTCAGCCCTCCGGCCTCAGGGTGTGTTTCCAAAATCAAAACCCGCGGCTGACGGAGTGCGCCCGTCCCCGGGCGCAGCAACTGTCGTCCACCGGGCCGCGTGAAATTTACGGAAGCCCTCCGCACTTTGGATA
>JARLJW010000050.1 GCA_031290985.1 Verrucomicrobiia bacterium
ACTTCATTTGCCAGCCAAAGCCTGACGACATCTCAAACATGTTAAACCCGTCCCGTCTTGCCACGTCGGCGCGCGCGGACCAACGCCCCCCGCCGGCGACTGGTTGATTTGTATGCAAAAACGCCCGCCCCCCCCCCATTTTAAATTTTCAATTTTGAATTTTGAATTTTGCCCCTGCTTTGTAATCCTCCTCGCGTGCCATCCATCCGCCTCCTGCTGTTGCTCGCGCTGCTGACGCTCACCGTCGCCGGCTGCTCGACCGCCGGGCGCGTGGCGGCCAAGCCGCTCTACCGTGACCCCATATACGACGGTGCCGCTGACCCCGTCCTGGTCTGGAATCCGCACGTCAAAAAATGGTGGATGCTTTACACCGACCGCCGCGCCAACGCGCCGGGCCAGACTGGTGTCACCTGGGTTCACGGCACCCCCATCGGCATCGCGGAATCGGCCGATGGCGGCGCACATTGGAAATTCCTTGGGATGGCGCAGTTTGATCTGCCCGAAAGTTACGGCGGCACCAACGTCACCGAATGGGCGCCGGACATCATCCGGGCGCCAGACGGCACCTGGCAGATGTTCCTCACCCTTGTCCCCGGCATCTTTGAAGATTGGCAGCATCCACGCTCCATTGTGCAGCTTACCAGCACGGACTTGGTGCATTGGAACCATCCCCGCCCGCTGGCCCTCGCCTCCGACCGCGTCATCGACCCGAGCATCCTGCGGCTGCCGGACGGTTCCTGGCGGCTCTGGTACAACGACGAACGCACCGGCAAATCCATCCATTACGCCGACAGCCCGGATCTGCAACATTGGACGGACAAAGGCCTCGCGTTTAAAAGCCGCGGCGAAGGTCCAAAAGCCTTTCGCTGGCACGGAACCTATTGGGTCATCATCGATGAATGGAAGGGCCTCGGCGTCTTCCGCTCGCCCGATGGCTTGCTGTGGGGCAAGCAGGCGGAAAATCTCCTCGCCACGCCCGGCACCGGCCCGGACGACCGCGACATTGGCCGCCATTGCGACGTCGTGGTGAGCGGCGACCGCGCGTTCCTGTTTTACTTCACGCATCCCGGCCTGCATGGCGACGGCGACGAACACGATCACCGCCGCAGTTCCATCCAGGTGACCGAACTGCATGAAGCCAACGGCTGGCTTACCTGCGACCGCAACCAGCCGACGCTCATTTCCCTCCGGCCGCCCAAATAAGCTCATCACGCCATGGACAATCAAACCATCCTCGTCACCGGTCTTACCAACCGGGAATTCATCGAACGCTACGCCGCGCCCGGCCGCATCGGCCTGTGCGGCGGCATCACGCGCATCGACCTCGCCATCCGCGTCGCCCAGCGCCACCTGCATGCGGAGAACCGTTGGAGCGACTGGTCGCACGCCTTTCTCTTCGAGGGCCGCCGCGTGGACGGCCAGCACTGGGTCATGGAATCGGACATCCAGATCCTGCACAAAAACATCCAGCTCGGCGCGCAGGAGAACCGCGCGGACAAATATTTCGACGAAAAAATGTTTCCCACGCTCGCCGTGCTGGATTTCGGCCTGAACGAAACGCAGGTCGCCACGTTGCTGCGCGAAGGGTTGGAACTGGTCGCCGGCCACGAGCGCTACTCGCTGCGCGAACTCATTGGCACGCTGCTCGTCTTGAAAAAGCCCGAGTTGCGCGCGCAGGAAAACCGCCTCGCCCGCGACCGTTCCGTCTATTGCTCGGCCTTTGTGAAGCGCCTGTATGCCGCCGCCGGCCTGGACATCGTGCCCGGCGTGAGCGAGAAAAACACCGCCCCTCATGACGTGGTCAACTCGCCGCTGCCCCACGTGAAATATCTCCTCCTCCGCGAAATGCCCGGCTTGAAGCTCGCCGAGTTCGGCAAGAAGCTCAAAACCCGCGTCCGCGAACGGCTGGGGCAAATCCGGGGACGGTGACATCCTTTTTGGACAGACTGTCATCCGCGCCCGGGCAGAACCTGCGCCCTCCGCCGTTTTGCCGGTGACGAGCGCAGGATTTTGAATTTCTGAATCGCTGGAGGCCTCTGAAAATGATTGACATTTCTGATGAAATAGATGACTTTATTTGCTGATGGTGCCTCACAGGGAAGCTTGTTGGGTTCTCTTCTTGTAGTCTTTTGAGGCGGCTGAACAACTTGGAGAATTCACAGGATGAAACAAATTTTTTTAAAATTTGGGCCGGGCATTCACAGAAGCTGGTATGAATGCGCACTGGTTTTATTTTGCGGCCTGTTCCTTTCCGGGTGTGGTACCACCACGATCCGGGAGTCCCACCTCATGGCGACCCAGGATAACCAGGGCAACATTTCCTACTACCGGCTCACCCTTGCCGGAGATGCCAACATGGCCAAGACCACTTATCGGGCCGGGCTGTATGATGCCGAAGCCTTGGATGCTTTGATGGGGGAAACCAGTTCCGAACTGGACGGGGGCGACACCTCCAGCCAGGCGATAACGCGTCTGCGCAAGCAGGCCATCAATCAAATCGGCGGCGAATATTATGCCGCGCTGGCTCAGACCAATCAGTCGCAGGCGCAAATCTCCGACCTTGCGGCCCGGCTTGGGCAGGCCTTCGCCTCACCATACGACGTGGCCGCGAACGCCACGCCGCAAGGCCTGATCAAGCCGCAAAGAAAATTTGCGGTCATCTTTTCGGCCAACGCTTCCATCGTCGAAGAGGCCATCGCCGACATGGTTGAAGCCAAGGAGACACAAGACACCGTGAATTCGGCCATCGCCGGAATCAAACGGGATGATTTTATTGCCAGCTCGGTGCAGAAACAGCAGGTCGACAACAATAAAAGCATATTGAAAAAAGTGGGTGCCGACGCGACCGCTTTGGGGGCTGCTCCGGCCGTAAGTGCCCCGCCCACGCCGGCCTACACTGCCTATCCGGACGAAGTAAAGCAACTGCTCGAAACCGTGGCCAACCTTTCCAACTGAAACATGTCACGCCTTATGAAACTTTCCCTGTACGCGCTGGCCTTGGTCGTGCTGGCCGGCGTTTCCCCGGCTATGGCGGGCGAGGCCGCTCAAAACGCAGCCCGCAACAGCAACAATCCTTCCTACGGTTCAAAGATCGAGTTTATCGTCGAGAGATACAGTCTGGATGATGCCGCCCGGACCAACTACCTGCGATGGCATCCGCCGCTTCACACGCTGGCAGATTTAAACGTCAAATTGCTGAATTTAAAATCATCGCTTGGTCGTTATAAAGATTGGGTAAAGGCCGCCGATGAAACCATGCGTCAGCTAGCCGCCGGAGTGTCACCTTCCAACGCGGCGATCATTGACGCCGATTTTGCACCGGTCGAAGGAGCGGTAAATGACAATCTTGAATTGGTTGCCAAGTTGATCGCCCGGTATGGAACAGCCATGCCCGCGCCGCCGATTGCCCCGGAGGTGATTGCAAAATATCATGATTTGAAGAAAATTTTGGCGGTTCAGGATTATGGCGATGATCCGGATGTGCTGGCGGCAAAGATAAGCAACGTGCTTTTGCAATTACAAACCAGCGGTTTGGATGTGAAAGTCCAATTAAAGGGTGCGGCGGTGGCAATCGACAAGCTGGCCTTGAACCGGCAGGCTGTGCAGGCCGCCCTGAAATTTGTCCAGGTCTCGCTTGAGCCTTTAGGCAAGGGTCAGGCTGACAAGGAGCAGCAACTGAAGCAGGAGGCCGCGCCGGCGGCAAGTTTCGCGGCCAGCACCCAGGATGCCGTCAAAGACGCGCAGGAAACCGGCGGCGATCTGCTGGTGAGGAAATACACGGTCTATCAGGATCTTTCCGATCCCTTCCTGGATTACATCGCCCAGCATCCCGAACGCTGGCTGGCGATACCAAACCACGGCCTTGTTGCCGGTGATGGCGACACCCAATTTATCGCGGTTTTCGAAGACCAGTTGGACGGGCGATTCAACTTTGTGTCCGTCGATCCCACCAAGGTGATTCAAGCGCGAATGCGGATTGGCAGACAGGTCGCCCAGAGCCTGGTCTCCCTGGCGGGCGTGGCCACCAAGGCGTTTGGCGTCCCCATTCCGACCAGCCTTGCGGCCAGCCAGTCGCAGTCCAACAGTGAAACCATCGACTACTCCACCATGACGGCCACCCAGACCCAGATGAAACTGCAGAATGAAAAGGATCAGAAAAACCTGGAAGACTTGAAGAAATTTGCCGTCGGCGCCCTGGTTAATTTTCCAACCGATCCGGCCAAGGCGGATGTCATCCGGAAAGACCTTGTCCGCCGGCTCCAGCCGTATTTGAATTGATCAGCTAAAAGGAAATATTTCCCTATGAAAAAACAAGGAGATAACGTCACGCTGCTGAAAGCAATCAAAGACCGCATTGCCTTCTACGCTCAGAGGGGCGTGCCAGGTTCCACCACCATTTCCATCGCCGCCGGCACGGTGCTGGTGGCCGCCTGTGATGAATTCGGAGGGAATATTTACGTCAGCGCCGCCGATCCCCAGGGGAAGCCCTTGCTCGTTCCTTTGGCTGAAGGTGAATGGTCGTAAGTTATTTAAATCGCCCTTGTATATAAATCCAGTCAGGTGGGCGGAGCGGTGACGTCGTGGGATGGCAAACTCAGGCGCGCGCTTCCGGCGCATGTGGGCCCGGATTGGCGCAGTGCTGCGGGCTGGTTAAAAACCGCCCGTCAAAAAACTTCTCGCCGCCGGTTTGTTTCCAATTATCGTCTCCGCGTGCATCTGGCCCATCTGCGACTCCGTGACTTCCGCAACTACGCGCGGTTGGACACCGGCTTTGCGCCCGGCTTCCATCTGCTGCTGGGCGACAACGCCCAGGGCAAGACCAACATTCTTGAAGCCGTCTATCTCATGGCCACGCTGCGCTCTTTCCGCGGCGTCGGTGGCGCGCATATGATCCGCCACGGCGCGAAGGGCTATTTCGTCGGCGGCAACGTGGTGGGGCAGGGCGAGCGGGAGATCAAGATCTACTGGTCCGCCCGTGAACGGAAGCTCGCCCTCGACGGCCAGCCGGTCAAAAAACTGGCGGATTATTTCGGCGCGCTGCGCACCGTCGTCTTTTGCACCGAAGACCTGCAACTCGTCAAGGGCACCGCGCGCTCGCGTCGGCGCTTCCTCGACCTGCTGCTCGCCCAGACCCAGCCCGGCTACCTTGCGCTGCTCCAGCGCTACATGCACAGCGTCCGCGCCCGCAACGCCCTCCTCAAGGCGCGCGTCACGGACGAGGCCGCGCTCGAAAGTTTTTCCGCCGAACTCGTCAAGCTCGGCAACGGCATCATCCGCGCCCGCCGCGAGCTCGTGCCGAAATTTTCCCCGCTCGCCCGCCTTGCCTATCGCCGCATCTCGAACGACGCCGAGGAGCTGCGCATCGAATACCAGCCCAGCGTGAAAAATGATTTCGCCGTGGAACTTGCCGCCGCGCGCGCTCGCGAACGGAGCTTCCGCGCCACGCTCGTCGGCCCGCACCGCGACGACCTGCAGCTGCTGCTCCACGAAAAATCCGCCGCACAATTCGGCAGCGAAGGCCAGAAGCGCACGCTCGCCATCGCCCTCAAGATGGCGCAGGCGGAATTCCTCACCGGCATCCACGGCTCCCCGCCGGTGCTGCTCATCGACGACGTCATGGGCGAGCTGGATGTGAAACGCCGCAGCGGCCTGCTGCCCCTGCTCGCCCGCTCCCGCGAAGCCAGCGGCCAGGTCTTCATGACCTGCACGGATGAAAACTGGCCCAGCGAACTTGGCAAAGATTTGCAGCGGTGGACGGTGAAACAGGGGACGATTCAGCGGAGTTGAAACCGGATGGGCGCGTTGCCTTCACTTTCGTAAAGGTGGCAGAATGGCTGGCGGATTTCGTTTGGTCGGCCGGTTTTCCCGCTCCAGCTTTCTGGTTTTTTGTTGCTTTCGTTGTTGGCCGTAATCAATTCGCCAAAAGTAAAACGCAGCGGCAAGCGAACAAGGTGTGGCGATCAGAAAAAATATCCGGCCGGCCGCGCTGATTTGGTGCCAACACAGCACGGTCGCAAACAGCAATACCAGACCGGCGCGCAACCAGCGCTTCCAGATAAATTTTGTGGTATTCATGCGTGAACGGCCACCAACGCGGATAAAGCCGCCAGGAAATTGAGGGCAAGCGGTTCCTTAAAACCAACTTTGTGCCCTGCTTCCCGCTTTGTCCAGTGGTAACGGCGGTGGCATCATTTCAATTTCAACCGCACCTCGAACAGCTTGGGCCACTTTTTGCCGGTGATAAACAGGCGGTCGCCCTTGGCGTCATAGGCGATGCCGTTCAGCACATCGGTATCAATCCTGCGGTCCCCGGCCGGGAGCAGACCCGTGAAATCGATCACCCCCGTGACCGTTCCCGTCGCCGGGTCGATCCGCACCACGTAATCCGAGCCCCAGACGTTCGCGTAAATTTCTCCCTTAATATATTCCAGCTCGTTCAACCGTTCCACGGGCTGGTCATGGGCCAGGACGCGGATGGTCCGCTGCACCGCAAAGGTCGCGGGATCCAGAAACCGGATTTGATCCGTGCCATCGCTTAAGATCAACGAGCGGCCATCCGTCGCCAGACCCCAGCCTTCGCCTTCATAGGTGAATTCCTTTTCCAATTGGAAACTCGCCAGATCATAAACGAAGCCTTTGTGGTTCTGCCAGGTGAGCTGAAACAACTTGCCGTTCAGGAGCGCCAAGCCTTCCGCGAAATATTCCGCCGGCACCTCCACCCGCTTCAGCACTTCGCCGGTCGGCAGGTCAACTTTTCGCAGCGAGGACTGCCCGTTCAGGCCGGTGCTTTCCAACAGCGCGCCATCGAGAAACACCAGGCCCTGGGTAAACGCGCCCGGATCGTGCGGATAGGTGTTTACGACCTCGTAGGTGTAGAGGGGAAGTGCGGCCGCCGCCGCATTCGTATTTTTTGCGGAGGCATCCCCGGCGGAAAGGGGCGGACTGCTCGGGACACTCTGCGCCGCAGGTGCCGGCCGCTCCTGCTCACAGCCCGTCAAGGAAAGGAATGCCGCGCCCATTGCCCCCAGCAACGCCGCGTGGATTGGAACTCTCATAGGTGTGGATTTAAAGCGTCTAAAATTTTCCATAAGCTGCCGGCGCGTGAATGCCTGGTCTGTGAAGGTGCGGGCATTTTACCAGTCCCGCCATTCACTTGCCGGTCCTTCGCCGTCCCCATATTTTTTCCAGTCAATGCCTGCGGCCGTCGCCACGAGGTTGCACAACTCACACAACTCCTCCCGTTCGCCGGTCTCGATGAGGCTCTCGTCCTCGTCGTTCAGGGTGTTGAGCGCCGCCACTGCTTTTTGGAACGCGGCGAGCTTTTGGGTTTCGGCGGCGTGCTCGCCCAGGTCGGCGAGTTTCTCGATCAGCCGGTCGAAGACCTCCGCAAATGCGGCGCAGGCCTCCTCCGTATATTGTTCCAGCCCGCTCGCCTGCCATTCTGCAAACGGATAGTGCCGTTTGGTTCCGGTTAATCGTTTTTCGTAATCGTTCATAGAGGATGCGCGCTTGATTTCGTTATCCCATGAATGTGGCCATCCCGCGGGGTTTGTCCAGTCACAACCCATGCGGTGACCGCCACGGCTTTCACGCGGACCTTAAAACCACGCTGTGCCCGGACCTGCCGCCGGTCACCCGGCGGTGAAAAATGACCCAATTAAGCAGGCCCAAGCCGGCCTGGAAACGCCGCCGCCGCAAGCACCGCCGGTTTCCCGCCCGCCCCGGACTGAACGGAAATTCTTCAGCGACGGATTGACTTTTTTGGCTGCAAGTGAAACCTTTTGCACAGCGCGTCTCCCGAATTTAATAGTAGGGGACGCGCAAAACAATCTCGTGGCAGAAAAAGACGATTATTTATTGGACCTTTTGGTCGACCTTGGTTTCACCAGCGCCGACGTTGTGGCCGGCGCCCGGACCGAGGCCAATGCCGCCGGTGTCGGCGTGGTGGATTTCCTCGTCGCCAACAAGGCCATCCGCCCCGGGGACGTCACCCAGGCCAAGGCCGCCCAGTTCGGCGCCGAGGTCGTGCACCTCGCCAACATGAAGATCGAGGATGAGGTCATCTCGATCATCGCCCGCGACATCGCCAAAAAATACCGCGTCATCCCGCTGCACAAGAACGACACCAAGGTCGCCGTCGCCATCGCCGACCCTTCCGATCTCAACACCCTCGACACGCTCCATCACCTCCTCAACGCGGACATCGAACTCCGCGTCGCCTCCGAGCAGGACATCGAAGCCGCGCTCAACAAGTATTACGGCGGCGATAAAAAACGGTCGATGGGCGACAATGCCGAGTTCACCGAGGTCATCAAGGAACTGACGCTGGATCATGTCGAGGCCGCCGGGGATGACGACATCGCCGTCGAGGCCGACGCCCCGCTCATCCGCCTGGTGAACCAGATCATCGTGGACGCCTTCAAGCTGCGCGCCTCGGACATCCACCTTGAACCGCTCGGGAAAAGATTCCGCCTCCGCTACCGCATCGACGGCATGTTGCAGGAGGTTCCCGGCAAGACGCCCAAGCAGTTGCAGGCCGCCATCATCGCGCGCCTGAAAATTTCCGCCGGCATGGTCATCTCGGAACATCGCATCCCGCAGGACGGGCGCATCCAGTCCAAGGTCGGCAACAAGCTCATCGATCTCCGCGTCTCGTGCCTGCCGACGAATCACGGCGAGAGCATCGTCATGCGTATTCTCGACAAGGAAGGCCTCCGCCTCGGGCTTCCGGAACTCGGCTTCCTCGTCGACGACCAGCAGACGTTCGAGCGCATCATCGCGCTGCCCGACGGCATCCTGCTCGTCACCGGCCCGACCGGCTCCGGCAAGACCACCACGCTGTACTCCTGCCTGAATTTCATCAACCGCCCGGACCGCAAGATCATCACGGTGGAAGACCCCGTGGAATATATTCTCGCGGGCATCAACCAGGTGCAGGTGAACGACATTGTCGGGTTCACCTTCGCCACCGCGCTGCGCGCGATCCTCCGCCAGGCGCCGAACATCGTGATGATCGGGGAAATTCGCGACATCGAAACGGCGTCCATCGCCATCAACGCGTCGCTCACCGGTCACCTCGTGTTCTCCACGCTGCACACGAACGACGCGCCCGGCGCCGTCACCCGTCTCGCGGACATCGGCGTGAAGCCGTTCTTGATCGCCTCCTCCACGCGCTGCCTCATGGCGCAGCGCCTCGTCCGCAAAATTTGCAAGAAGTGCATCGCGCCCTACGTGCCGTCCGATGCCGAGCTGCGCTCCCTGGGGATCAAGCAGGAGGATTTAAAGAACGCCAGCATCATGAAGGGCAAGGGCTGCTCCAACTGCAACGGCTCCGGCCATCGCGGCCGCATGGGCATCTTTGAGATTTTCGTGGTGGATGACGAGGGCCGCAAATTGATCTACGACATGGTGCCGACCAACGTGCTCCGCCAGCGCGCCCGCGAGATGGGCATGCGCACCCTGCGCGAGGACGGCATCCGCAAGGTGCTGGCCGGCATGACCACGCCGGAGGAGGTCATCCGCGCGACCGTCGGTGACGAAGCTTGATTTTTATTTATGTCTTACTCGATGTCAGATTTGTTGCAGTTGGTGGTGTCCGAAGGCGCGTCCGATTTGCACACGCGCGTGGGTTGTTCGCCGACGATCCGTGTCCACGGCACGCTGCACCGGGTTGAGGGCCCGGCGCTCACGCCGGAAACCTCCGAGGAATTGATGCGCAGCATCACCTCCGAGGAGCACATCCAGCAGGTGCGCGAACGCGGCGGCGCGGACTTCGCCTTCGCCTTCGGCGACGCGGCCCGCTTCCGCGTCAGCGTGTTCAAGGAAAAGGGCAACTTCGGCATGGTGCTCCGCCAGATCCCCAGCAAGATGCTCACCTTTGAGCAGATCGGCCTGCCCGAATCCGTGAAGGAGCTTTTGTTCAAGCCGCGCGGGCTCATCCTCGTCACCGGCCCCACGGGCTCCGGCAAGTCCACCACGCTGGCCTCGCTCCTCAACATCGTCAACGAAACCCGCGACGAGGTCCATCTGATCACCGTCGAGGACCCGATCGAATATTATCACAAGCACAAGAAGGCGCTCGTCACCCAGCGCGAAGTCCACGTGGACGTGCCTAACTTCGGCGAGGCCCTCCGCCGCGCGCTGCGGCAGGACCCGGACATGATCCTGGTCGGCGAAATGCGCGACCTGGAAACCATCGAGGCCGCGATCACCGCCGCCGAAACGGGCCACTTGGTCTTCGGCACGCTCCACACCACCGGCGCCGCCAAGACCATCGACCGCCTCGTCAACGCCTTCCCGCAGAACCAGCAGGAAATGATCCGCATCCAGCTTTCCACCGTCTTGCAGGCGGTCATCTCCCAGCTCCTCATTCCCCGCGCGGACAAGCCGGGCCGCGTCGCCGCGTTTGAGATCATGATCAACACGCCGTCCATCGCGGCCCTCATCCGCGACAACAAAACCTTCCGCATCCAGTCCGACATCCAGACGGGCATGAAATACGGCATGGTGACGCTCGATGCCTGGTTGATTGAGAAATACCTGAAGGGCCTCATCGCCCGCGAGGAAGTCATCAACAAGGCGCAGGACGCCACCACCATCATGGCGAAATTGCAGGAACTCGACCTCGCCTCGGCGGTGGACAAGGGCAAAAAGAAGTAACCGAAGCCACCCGCCATGTCCGACGAAATTTCAGATCCATTGCTCAACCTGCTCCACGAGCAGAACATGCTGGACGACTTGCAGTTTGAAGAAGTCGCCGGCGAACTGAAGCGCAACGCCACGCCCTCCATCCAGATTCTCCAGGACTTCGGCATCATGAAGCTGGATGACATCCTCCATGTCATCGCCAGCACCATGGGCACCGAGGTGGTGTCGTTGAAGGACCGCGAAATTTCCCCGGAAACCCTCAAGCTCATCCCGGCCAAGGTCGCGCAGATGTACCACTGCCTGCCCGTCGGCGTGAACGGCGGCGGCGTTTTGCAGGTGGCCGTGGCCGACCCGTTCAACCCGCAGATGGCCGATGAGATCCAGTTCGCCGCCAAGCGCGAAGTGCAGATCGTCGTCTCCGACCCCGGCGACATTCAGCGCGGCATCGAGCGTTTTTACGGCCAGGAAGACAACGAAAGTTTTGCCGAGGTGCTCAAGGAGCTCGGTGCGGATAAAAAGATCGCCAAGGAGGTGGATGAGGCCGGCGAGGACGCCAAGGCCGCCGCCGCGCTCGCCAACGAGGTGCCCATCGTCAAGTTCGTGAACCTGGTTTTGCAGCAGGCCGTGTCGGACCGCGCTTCGGACATCCACTTTGAGCCGTTCGAGACCGAGTTCCGCATCCGCTACCGCGTGGACGGCGCGCTGTACGAGATGGCCCCGCCGCCGAAGCACCTGGCGCTGCCCGTGATCTCGCGCATCAAGGTCATGGCGAACCTGAACATTTCCGAGAAGCGCCTGCCCCAGGACGGTCGTATCAGCCTCACCGTGTTGGGCAAGCAGATCGACCTGCGCGTCAGCACGCTGCCCACCGCCTTCGGCGAATCGGTCGTGTTGCGCGTGCTGGACCGCGGCTCCGTCAATCTCGAGATCGAGTCGCTCGGCTTCCCCAAGTACGTTTACGATTTCGTCACGGAAGTCATCCAGCGCCCGAACGGCATTTTCGTCGTCACCGGCCCGACTGGTTGCGGCAAGACGACCACGCTCTACTCCTGCCTGCGCCGCGTGAACGTCATCGATTCCAAGCTGCTCACCGCCGAGGACCCGGTCGAGTTCGACATCGACGGCATCATGCAGGTGGCCATCAACGAGGCCGCCGGCATGACCTTTGCCAAGGCGTTGAAATCATTTTTGCGCCAGGACCCGGACATCATCATGGTCGGGGAAATGCGCGACCTGGAAACCGCGCAAATTTCCATCCAGGCCTCGCTGACCGGTCACTTGGTGCTGAGCACCCTGCACACGAACGACTCGCCCGGCGCCGTCACCCGTCTGGTGGACATGGGCGTGGAACCGTTCCTGATCTCCTCCACGCTGATGGCCGTGCTCGGCCAGCGGCTGGTCCGCACCAACTGCAAGAACTGCCGCACGCCGTTTGAGCCCACCGAGCAGCAGCTCGCGTTGCTCAACCTCTCGCCGCACGACCTGGGCGACAAGGTTTTCCATTACGGCCGGGGCTGTTCCACCTGCAATGACACCGGTTACAAGGGCCGGAAGGGCATTTTTGAGCTGCTGGTCGTTTCCGACCCCATCCGCACGCTCATCAATGAACGCGCGCCCACCGTTGTCATGCGGCAGAAGGCCGTCGAGCTCGGCATGGTCACCTTGCGCGAGGACGGCTTGCGCAGCATCTTCGATGGTGATACTAGTATTGAAGAAGTCGTTAAATACACCTGATCCATCTGCGCCATGCCCAAGTACAATTACATCGCCCTCGATTCCCGTGGCAATGAGACCAAGGGAAGCATAGAAGCCGCCAGCCAGAACGAGGCCATCGGGCGCGTGAAGGACATGAGCCTCTTCCCGACCAAGATCGCCGAGGCCGAAAAGGACAAGTCCGCCGATAAAAAAGCCGCCAAGAGCAAGGCCCCCGCCCGGCCCGGTGCCAAGAAAAAGGGCGGCATGAACATCAATATTTCCATCCCCGGCATGGGTGGGAAGGTGAAGCCCAAGATTTTGATGACTTTCACCCGCCAGCTCGCCACGCTGGTGGACGCCGGCCTGCCGCTGCTGCGCGGCCTGCGTGTGCTGGAAAAACAGGAGCGCAACGCCACCCTGAAAAGGATCATCGGTGAACTCGCCGTCTCCATCGAGGGCGGCAGCACCTTCTCCGAGGCGCTGGCCCAGCATCCCAAGACTTTCAACAAGCTGTTCGTCAACATGGTCAAGGCCGGCGAACTTGGCGGTGTGCTCGAAGTCGTCTTGAAGCGCCTCGCGGAATTTTCCGAGAAGGCCCAGAAGATCAAGGGCAAGGTCAAGGCCGCCCTCTTTTACCCCATCGCGGTCATGATCGTCGCCGTCGGCATCATGATCCTCCTCATGTGCTTTGTCGTCCCCAAGTTCAAGGACGTGTTCGCCGGCATGGGTGTCAAGATGCCCGGTTTCACCCTGTTCGTCATGTGGGTCAGCGACACCATCAAGAACAACATCCTCATGACCATGGGGGCCCTCACCGTCGTGGTCATCATATTCCTGTTGTTCATCAAGACCAAGTTCGGGCGGAGATTGTGGGACAAGTTCAAGCTCATCATGCCCGCCATCGGCCCGGTCATCAGCAAGGTCGCCATCTCCCGTTTTGCCCGCACCCTCGGCACCCTCGTCAGCAGCGGTGTGCCCATCCTCCAGGCCCTGATCATCGTGCGGGACACCGCCGGCAACGTCATCATCGCCAGCGCCGTCGTCAAGATCCACGAAAGCGTCAAGGAAGGTGAAACCATCACCGCGCCCCTCGAAGGCTCCGGCGTCTTCCCCCCCATGGTCGTCAGCATGGTGGACGTCGGCGAACAGACCGGTGCCCTCCCGGAAATGCTCCTGCGCATTGCCGATGACTACGATGAACAGGTCGACAATGCCGTCGCCGCCATGACCTCCTTGCTCGAGCCCATCATGATCATTTTCCTCGCCGTCATCGTCGGCAGCATCGTCATCGCGATGTTCCTGCCCCTGATTGCCATGATCACCAACCTGAGCGGTGACGACAGCGGCGGTGGCAAAGGCAAGGAATAACCCTAGTCGGTGAAAATCCGCAAAAATCGTCCTCCAAAACCGGATCGGCTGGTTTTTGACGGTTTTTCACTGCCATACGGTGCCAATATGTCCGTTTTTACCGGTATTCAGAACTCGAACTTGACAAAAATCGCGATCGCATGTAAATACATTGTATTCACATTGCATGGGCGATTTATTTACAACTGACCCGATATGGAGTTCGATTGGAATAATCCGCCCTTTGAACTTGGTTCTTTGACCCAGCGGGAGATAGAGGAATCGTTCGAAGACGCGTTTGCGGTCCGGCTGATGCCGGATTCGCCCCGCTTCGGTGTGCAGGCCAGGTTTTTCAACCTGGGCATGACCGCCGGCGGCATTGGCATTGTCAGCGTTTATCGGACCAACGGGCGGCTCGTCCGGGTGCTCTTGGCCCGGCCGTTCGATCCGGAGGAACGATTCTTCTACCAGCGGAAGATGGGTCAGAACCTGGCGCAGTAGCGGCGGTAAACGAACTTGGTCAAACCGGGTCAAACCGGGTCAAACCGGGTCAAGCCGGGTCAAACTAAAATTTAGCCATGAGAACATTTGCCAAATGGGAGGAAGTCCCGCTCTTCGACAGCGAAGATGCCGAGGCCGTCTTCTGGACCGAGAACCGGCCCGACCTCCGCCTCATGGAATCCGCCATCTCCGGCAGCGCGGAAGCTTCCGAATCCGTCACCGTCACCCTCCGCTTCGACCCCCGCATGTTGGCCCGCATCAAGCGCCTCGCCCGCGCCCGCTATCTCAATTACCAGAGCATGGTCAAGCAATGGCTCAGCGAACGGATGGAACAGGAACTCCGCGAACGATGAAATCAACCCCATGAAAATGATCCCCGCCACCCTCCGCGTCACTTGTCCCGTGTCACCCCTCACCCGTCAAAATCGAGCGGTGTTCACACCTTGCCATCTTCCATCTTCCATCCTCCATCCTCGCCGCGCCTTCACCCTCGTCGAACTCCTCATCGTCATCTCCATCATCGGTGTTCTCGCCGGGTTCATCATTGCTGCCTTGGGCCCGATCAAAGTACACAAGGCCACCAGCGCCGCCCGGGGCGAACTCGCGCAGATCGAGACCGCACTGGAAAATTACCACGCCAAATACGGCGTCTATCCGCCCTGCAATCAGAACCCGGACACCACGCCCGCTTATGCTAACGCCTCGCCAAACGTGGTATACCACTCCCAGATGAGCCAGCTCTACTACGAGCTTTCCGGCACTACCAACGATGGCGTCAGTTTTGTGACCTTGGACGGCAGCGACTCCGTTCCGGTCAACGGCGCTAAAAATGTGATGGCCGCCTACGGTGTCGGCGGGTTCATCAATTGCTCCAAGGGCTCGGGTGACGAAACCGTTCCCGCCAAGAACTTCCTGCTCAGTTTGAGCAGCAAGCAGGTTTTTCGCGGTTACACCAATAACGGGCCGATCACTAGCATGCTCGTCACCTCTGTCAACGGACCGGATGACACCTACACGCCGTTGAATGCGCGAGACGCGAACCCCGTCCGCTATCTCTACCCCGGCATCAATAATCCCACCAGCTACGATTTGTGGGTGCAGTTGCAGGTCGGCGGCAAAAAATACCTCGTCTGTAACTGGGCCAAGGCCGTCCAAGTCAACACCGCCGATCACTGACACCTGATTTATGTGCTTCCCCCAAACCAGCCCGTCCGCCGTTCTGGACCGCCGCTTGGCCGTTGAATGGCAGGATCACCGGTGGTCGCCCGCCATCCGCAAAAGTAGCGCCGGCGTCCCGCCTGCGGGCGAGGGTTTTCTTCCGTTGGCTTGCGCTGCCGCGCTCGCCGGGCAGGCGGGACGCCGGCGCCACCTTGCCGCCCGCCCGTCCCTCGGGCTGCGCCGGGAAGCCCGCATAAAACCATTGATTCCAGCCACATTTTTACCCCATCCTGCGCGCCGTAAAAACCTGTTTAAACTCATGAAAAAGCATCCTGCCGCCGCGCGCCGTTATCGCGCCGGTTTCACCCTCGTCGAACTCCTCGTGGTCATCTCCATCATCGCCATCCTCGCCGCCATGCTTCTGCCGGTGCTCGCGGCGGTGAAGAAAAAGGCGCTGGTGATGAAGGCCCGGACCGAGATCGCCGACATCGTCAATGCTGTCAATGCCTACGACACGGAATATGGCCGGTTCCCCATCTCTGAAGAATCAACGCCGGGCGACCCCATCACCGTCAAAGAACAGACGGCGGCAAATGGCTATGACTTCACCACCGGGCTGGTTTTTGGTCAGGGGGCTGGGCCCAATGGTTTCAGCTACGATAACAACAGCAATGTCGTTGCTGTTCTCATGGATTTACAAACCTATCCCAACGGTGTCAAGACGGCGGATTTCAATCACATTAAAAACCCCAAACAGGTGGGATTCTTACATGCCAAGATGTCCGAGTCCAAACATGGCGACCCCAATCCGCAGGGTGGTGTGGACGAGGACGGCATCTATCGTGACCCGTGGGGTCAGCCTTACATCATCACCATGGACACGAGCTACGATGACCAGTGTAGTGATATTTTGTATTCCCTGAAAAATGTTTCGCAGGACCCTACGGCGGCCAATCTACAGACTGGTTATTACGGCTTGTTCAATCCCAACCCCGGTGCCAACCCCCCGAATAATTACCTTTTCCACGGCAAAGTCATGGTCTGGTCCGCCGGTCCGGATAAAACCTACGATCCCACCGTGGGTGCCAAATCGGGCGTGAACAAGGATAACGTCCTGAGCTGGCAGTAATGTTGTGAACCTAAGTCGTAACAGTTTGGAACGGCGGTCGTCGCCCGCCCCGGGCGGTGATGCTCACGCGTGTCCCGCGTCACCTGTCACCCGTCACTCGTCCCGCGCCTTCACGCTCATCGAGTTGCTGGTCGTCATCTCCATCCTCGGCATCCTCGCTGCATTGACCGTCCCCGCGCTCAAAAATCTTGGCAAGTCCAACGTCGCCGTCAGCGCCGCTCGCCAGATGCTTGATGATGTCGGCCGCGCCCGCCAGCTCGCCATCACCCATCGCACGACCGTTTACATGGTTTTCGTGTCCACGAACTACTGGCTGTCTCCGTACCTCATACAGCCTAATATCACCAATAGCTATAGCTCGAACGAGATGAGCGTCCTGACGGGGCTCATTGACAAGCAGCTCACGGGGTACACCTACATCTCCTACGGTGCCTTGGGCGATCAGCCGGGCAGTCATGTCTGGCAATACCTTGCTTCCTGGCAGGCCCTGCCGGACAACTCCTTTATCGCCGGCTGGAAATTCCAGCCGTCAACCGTGCCCACCATCGTTGGGGCGGGCGCGCAGCGATTTACGGTGTACCCTTTCAATTTCAGTTCCCCCACGTTGACGACACCTCCCGGCCTGCCGTTTCCCGATGCCGCCGCCTCCATGCCGCGGCCTCAGATGCCCTACATCGCGTTTAATTACCTCGGCCAATTGACGGATAACGGTGTTGATCCCGCCACGGCGGATGAATACATCCCCCTCGCGCAAGGGGCGGTGGGCTTCGGCTACGATGGCGCCACCAAGCAGCCCCAGTTGTCCTACGTCCCTCCCGAGGCCGTCACCGAAGCTCCGTCCGGCAACAGCACCAACTCCATGTTCACCCTTGTCCATATCGACGCGCTCACCGGTCGCGCGCGGCTCGAATTCCAGAAGGTGCAATGAAAATTTCAACCGCCATATCTCCCGCCGCCATCCGCCCGCAGACGCCGGTGGCTGAGACGTTTGTTCCTGATACGGAGTGCGGCCGTCCCCGGCCGCAGCAATTTCCAGAGGGCAAAGAGCTTTGGTGGTTTCAACGCGGCCTGGTTCGCGAACGTTGCTGCGCCCGGGGACGGGCGCACTCCGCGCCCGCCGCCTCGCGCGCCGCGCAGTCTTGTCCCTCGTCCCCCGTCCCCCGTAACCGGGAGGAAGGGTTTACCATGATCGAGATCGCCATCTGCCTCGCCATCATCGGCGTGGCCCTGGTCGGCATCATCGGCGTGCTGCCGTACGGCATGAACACCCAGCGCGACAACCGCGAGGAGACCGTCATCGGCCAGGATGCCAATGTCCTGGTCGAACTCATCCGCAACGGTGCGCGCGGCGCGGATGACCTCACCAATTACGTTTACGCCATCACGAACTATCAGGTTCTCTATCCCACCAACCTGACGGCTCCGGTTCCCAACGGGCCCCTCGGCTGGGACTCGACCACGCTCACCAGTGGTGCCAAGATCATCGGTCTGTTGAGCACCCCCGAGTTCGTCGATATTCAATATCACATCACGAACAACATTTTCAGCGGCGGCTACAGCAACCATATCGTGGCTTACATCCGTTCCATGAGCGGTCTGGCGGCGGAAAAACCGCCGCAGAACAACCAGATCATGCGCGACGATACCTTCTCCTACCGCCTGTTCATCTTGAATGCCCCGCTGGCCCAGGATACCAACTATAATGACCAGGCTTATAACCGGCAGCTTGCCGCGTCTTACCACGACTTGCGTCTGCAGTTCACCTGGCCCGTGCTGCCCAACCGCAAGGTGGGGGGCGGGGGACCGCAGAATTTCCGCACGGCCGTGGCCGGCCAGGTCGAACACCAGTACGTTAATAACAGCGATCTCTATTTTTACCGTCCGCAATCCTTTTCCACTTCGCCGTGAACCTGAAACCAGCCACATCCAATTCGGCCGTAGGGCAGGCTTTCCAGCCTGCCAGTTCACGGAACTTTCCAGTTCCGTATCTGGCGACTGGAAAGTCGCCCGCACCGGCAGGCTGGAAGGCCTGCCCTACGGGGCGCTCCGCCTTTTCGCTCGTGGAACTGCTCATCGTCATGACCTTGCTGGCGCTCATCGTGCTGGCCTTGATGGATGTTTTCAGCAGCACCCAGCGCGCCTTCCGCGCCAGCGTCACCCAGTCGGACATCCTTGAGGGCAGCCGCGCTGCCATGGACATGATTACCGCGGATTTGCGCAAGATGACGGTTGCCAATGGCAACACCAGTTATGCGAACCGGGACGTCAATTTTTGCACCGTCTCAAATGGTTTCAACTATACGCCATACGGCTCCCCGTCCTACCTGCCGTTGTTGCAGAGCCTGCCCGGCTCCCCCAACAGCAGCCGGACCAATCTGCTGCAATACTTTTTCATCCTCGGCCGCGAAAACACCAAATGGACCGGCACCGGTTACGTCGTGGACACCACCTCCGGCAATCCGCTCTACCCGCTCTACCGCTATCATTGGGAGATCCCCACCGTCAATCCGCCGCGCATGTTGTTCACCAATTTTCTGGCCCAGATCAACAATGGCACCTGGACCAACATGAGCCATCTGCTGGATGGCGTGGTGCATCTCGTCGTCCGGCCCTCGGACGCCAACGGCGTCTGGCTGGGCAACGCTTACAATTTGGGGCAGTTCCCGCCCTTGGGTGCTTTTTTCTACAACCCCTCCCCAAACGAGCTGAATGTTGATTTTTCCGGCGCGGCCGTCCCGGGCTCCGTCGAAGTGCAGATGGCCGTGATGGAAGACCGGGCACTCGCGCGGGCCACCTCCTTGCCCTTCACTACGCCCGTCCCGCTGTCGAATGACCGGCGCACCATCTATCTTTCCGGCCAGTCCGGCGCGGTTCATGTCTTCCGCCAGACCGTGACCATCCCGAACGTCGACCGCTCGGTCTATCAATGAAAATTTCACTTCCAAACCCCCCATTGCGAACCCCGATTTCAAAAGGACCGGCAGTGACCCCTATTCGTCATTCGTCATCAGGTGTCAGTCATTCCCGGCGCGCCTCGCGCTCGGGCATGGCCTTGGTCATCACGCTCATCATGCTGTCGGTCACGCTCATCATGGCCATCGCGTTTCTGGCCATCTCCCGGCGCGAACGCATCTCCGTCGGTTCCAGCACGGATGGCACGGTCGCGCGCTTCGCCACGGACACCGGGCTCGCCGCCGCCGAATCACAGATCATCGCGAACATCTATTCCACCACCAATGCCGCGTTCTACGATTACAACCTGCTGGTCTCCACCAACTACATCAACCCGTTCGGGTACGTCATCGGCAGTCAGAGCCCGACCAACGTGAACTATGATTATCGCAGTGATGGCGTGGGGTTGAATGGTGCGGACTTCGATCAAAACGTCGCCAACCTCCAAATCCTGCCCCGCGCCCCGGTCCTGATCTCCGCCACCGATACCAATGGCCGGTTCTATCTCGACCTCAACCGCAATGGCAAGTTTGAAGATACCGGCGTCCTGCCGTTCTCGGTGGGCATCGATGGCACAGTTTTCAATACCCCCTTTCCCAACGCCATCGGCGATCCCCAATGGATCGGTGTATTGGAACGTCCCGGCCTCCCGCACTCCGCGGACAACAAGTTCACCTCCCGTTACTGCTTCATCGCGCTGCCGATCGGCGAGTCGCTGGATATCAATGCCATTCACAATCAGGTTTTTGATGAGAACCTGGGCTCTCCGGGGACGATGGCTTATAACATCCACGATCCGTATTATCGGAACCAGGGCGTCGGCTCGTGGGAGATAAACTTGGCCGCGTTTCTGGCGGACTTGAACACCAATCAATGGGGGCAGGTCATTGGCAACCCGGTGAACGGGAACACCACCTATTATTACTATCAGTACCTTTTTCCGGAAAACCGCGGCTGGGCGTTTCTGGATGCCCAGCGCCTGCTGGATTATCGCTACAACAACACCTACACCTCGCTCGCCGCGGCCGGCAATTTGTTTGGATGGAAGCCCCTCATCGCCGCCGGCGTCCTGCCGTTTGACAACATTGATCTCTACAGCGATGGCCCGGAGCAATTCGCCACCACCAACATCATGGAAAGTTTGCTGAGGGATGACGTCACCCTGCCGTGGGCGGGGGCGGATAATGCCAACCGGTTTTACACGCCCAGCGATTTCTTTGACCGGAGCAAAACCCAGTTTGGGGTTCCCGGCGGCGTGTTCGGCTTCACCGACCGCCTGAACAATGCCGGCACCAACACGTACAACTCCCCGCAGAGCACGATTCCGACCTACGACCGCTACACGTTCTACCGCATGCTCGACCAGTTGGGCACTGACAGCCTGCCGGACTCCGCCGGCAAGCTGAACCTGAACTGGAAGAACGCCATCGTCACCTACAACCCAGACCCGGCCAGTGACATTTACGTGAGCACCACCATCGTGCCGGACATGGAGACCAACCTGTATGAATGGACGCCGCGTGATTTCTTCTGCGCCGCCGCCGACCAGATGCTGAAGGTTTACACCACCAACTGGTTCCAGGCCGGCCCGAGCAACTATCTGGTCACCTATTTTGGAACCAATTATGCCATCCCGATCGACAGCTACACCGGCTTCGGCCTGACCAACGTGCCCTATTTTGGCGTGACCAACCAGGTGCCCGCCTTTGGGCTGGCGAACATCCCGGTGTCGGTGAACGGTAATTTTGTGTATTCGCCCGCCGTCAACCGCGTGCTCCAGCTCGCCGCGAACATCTTTGACGCCGGCACCAATGATTTTTATCCGCACGTCTTCCGTCCCACGTTTTGGGTGACGAATGAATGGAGCGGGAGAAATGTCTATATCAACGGCTATCAAGAAGTGTCGTCCTTGACCGGGTTTACCCCGCCAACCACCACTTCGCTCGGCCTGCCGCCGCTGGATCAGCCGGTGGATTTGTCCTTCCTGCCGTTTGGGGTCACGTCTGGCTTGGGTAATAAATTTGGCAATGTTTATGGCATCCCGTGGATCGTCGGGGCCAAGAAGTTCATGCCCAACTTCAACGAGTTTTATGCGTTCAACACGGCGCAAGTCACCCGCAAGCTCCAGTTCAACCGCACGCAGGCACCGATCGCCTGGAGCGGGACGGATGAGGCAAAATATACCACCAACCAGATGCTCAATCTGAGCATCACCAATCACATCGGCTTTTCGTTCTGGAATTCCTATGCGGCGAATTATCCCGGCCTGCCTTATGTGTATGCCCAGGATTACATCACCATGCGGCTGTCCTATGGCTCGTTTAGCTATACCTACTCCACCAATTTCATCTGGGCCCGAACCCCCAGTCCTTGGATCGGATCGGGCTGGGATACGAGCGTGCAGCCCCGGAAGTTCAATAACGGCAACTCGTTCTGGGCGGGGGCGTTTGAATTCCCGTTTGTCCATGAGGCGTCGCTGGATTTGGATCAGAATGGCAACCCGCAGGGCACGGGTTTCAAGACGGAAACTTTTGTTGGCGCACCGACCACCCTGCCGCCGTTTCCGGCGTATGAAGAAGACACGACCAACCGCTTTCAGGCGGTCATCTTGGATAACGGCCACGTCCTCGATTACGTGCAGTTTTACGGTCCGGTCTCAGTGCGGAATTTGGGGGATGATATAAGTGATCCAAATTCGGGTTCCTATGACCATTATATGTGGAGCACCAATGGCACGGGCCTCGGTTCGCCGGCCACCGGTGTCAACTGGGGGGTGCAGCATCAGATTGAGGTTTCTGAGAGCGGTCAGAACCTCCCGCCGGGAGCCTGGGTGGATCCACCCAACATGCCCGCCGGTCTTCAAGGCAACAAACCCGCCGAGGCGGCCATGTTTAAAGGTTTCTTTTTGGCGTCGTGGACTTACTCCGGCACGCCCACCAAGACTTACTACAATACCAATCTGGTTCAGCAGGCGCCCTATACCCCGACGCGCACGGTGGTGTCGCCGACTCTTTGGATCGTTAATGATCCTTTGGTGCATAATTTGAGTAGTGATCTGACCCAGCCCGTGCCTGAATCGAGCGCGGTCACAAACGGCGTGGCGAAAAGTGATGATCCTTCCGTGCCACCGGTTCCCATCCCGAATTTAAGCCAGCCGCCCGATCGTTACCAGCCGTGGGGCATGAATGCACAGATGAACGGCGTGGTCGGGGTGTTGCGTGATGATTATGGGAATGCCAGCTATAATCTGGCCTACCGCGACCCGCTGGTGTGGGGCTCGGATAATTGGGATTTCCCCACCAATCGATATCCCACCGTCGGCTGGCTCGGCCGGGTGCATCGCGGCACGCCGTGGCAGACCGTTTATCTCAAGTCCACCAACCTGCTTGATTTCGTCGATTCCGCCCAGGCCGATTCCAGGGTAGGGCTGGTCACTTGGAAAACTTGGACGGGTGACTTCAATGAATTTGATGCGGATAAATCCAAGCCCATCCAGGATGAATTGCTGTTCGACATCTTCACCGCCGCGCCCAACGCCAACGCCTCGCGTGGCGCGCTGTCCGTGAACCAAAAGCATCCCGCCGCCTGGTCGGCTGTGTTGGGCGGTCTTGAAGTCATCACCAACATCACCTCCACGCCCGATTACCGGTTCCCGCCGGTCTATGGCAACGTGCTCGCCGACCCGGCCGGGGTGGACCTGGTGGATTCCCCCGTCTGGCAGATCGTCAACAACGGGGTGAACGGCATCAACGCCATCCGGGCCGGCATGTATCCCGGCGGCTTTCCGCACGCCGGTGACATCCTGCGTGTGCCCCTGCTTTCGGATCAATCACCCTTCCTCAACCAGAGCGACTCCTCCCGCACCGAATTTGACCTTAGCGATGAGGCGTACGAACGGCTGCCGGAGCAGATCATGGGCTTGGTGCGATCCCCCGTTGCGCCCCGTTATGTGATTTACACCTACGGGCAGACCTTGAAACCCGCGCCGGACGGCACGGTCCTGTCCGGCCAGTTTTTCGGGCTCGTGACCAACTATCAGGTCGTGGCCGAGAGCGCCACCCGCGCCGTCATCTCCGTCCAGCCCGTCGTGACCAACGGCGTCATGAACCAGTTGATCAACGGCAGTTATGTTCCCGTTACCGGTCCCGCCACGAATTATAATATCAAGGTGGAAAGCTTTAACGTGCTGCCACCGGACTGAGGGCGGTTGGCTGGCTGGATTTTTGGATGAAGTCTATGTTGGCGTTGTGGCCAAAATGGGTGAGGGTAGGGGCGATAACGTAGGGCAGGCTTTCGAGCCTGCCGGTTCACCGGACTTTCCAGTCCGGTGTTCCAAGGGACGACTGGCAAGTCGTCTTTCGGCGGAATGCCTGCCGGTGGTGGCCCCACCGCCAGGTGGTTTAATTTGTTATGAAAGTTCGTTATAAAATTTTGGCGATGCTGCTGTGCCTGCTGGCACTGGGAGCGGTCTGGTATTTATGGCCGCGCGCCGGCCGGCCGGCGGCGGCGCACCCCCCCGCCGCACCCATCGTGGCCACCGTCAGCAGTTCCGCCCCGGCGGTCAGCGCCACCAATGCGCCCATCGCCGAAGACTCCGGCTCCCGCTCCGCCGCCAGCACCAACCGCCTCACATTCCGCCTGGCGAATACGCCCAAATCCATCACCCAATTGACCGGCGACCGCCACGCCATCTTGCTGGAGAATGCGTTCATTGACACCACGGCCACGCTCGACCTGAAGATTCCCACCCACCTCCGCGCCGAGGCCGAACCGGGCGCTTATATTGTCCAGGCGCGCGGCGTGATTGACGGTGCGTTCCGGAATGTCATCACCGATGCGGGCGGCACGATCGTTTCCTACATCCCGAACAACGCCTTCCTTGTGCAGGTGACCGCCGCCGGCGCGTCAGCGCTCGCGGCCAATGCCCGCGTGCAAGCGGTGCTGCCGTACGAACCCTATTACAAGGTGCAGGCCTCCCTGCTGGATTTGGCGATCAATCAAAAGCCGTTGCCGCCCGGAACGTATCTCACCCTCGGCCTCTTCGGCACGGGCGCGGATGCCACCATCGCGCAACTGGAAAAGCTTGGCGTCGAGATTCTCGGACGGGACCGCTCGCCGTTCGGCCCCATCGTGCGGGTGCGGGCACCGGCGGACTGGATCGCCCTGGCCAAACTCGCCGGGGTGCAGATCCTTGAACCGGTTTATCGCCGCAAACTCGCCAACGATCTTTCCCGTGTGGCCGTCGGCGTGTCCACCAACACCACGGATGGCGCCACCAATAATTACCTCGGCCTGACCGGCAAAAATATCACCGTGGAAGTGAACGACACCGGCGTGGACGCGGGGCATCCCGATTTCAGCGTGGGTGGCTCCGCCGGCAGCCCCGGCTCCACTCCGCCAACGCGTGTGTTTTTTGACGTTCCGGGCAGTACCAATGACACCGACGGCCACGGCACGCACGTCGCCGGCATCATCGCCGGCAACGGCAGCATGAGCCGGACGCCATTCAATGTAGGCGCACATGCACGGGGCTCGGTAACCAATGCGGATTTTCGCGGCAAGGCACCGGACGCGGCGATCTTATCCGTCGGCGGCATCGGCGGCGGTCATGATTTCAACACGTCCGATTCCTTCATGCAGGAGGCGGCGGTCCGGCTGACCAACGCGCTCATCTCGAACAATAGCTGGACCTATGGCGACAACTCCTATGACCTCGCGGCGGCCAGCTACGATGCCGCGGTGCGCGATGCCGTCCCGGAAGCCACCGGCCCGCAGCCGGTACTTTTTGTGTTCGCCGCCGGCAATGACGGCGGCGGCAACGACAACGGCAGTTCCGGCAACGCGGACAGCATCGGCTCGCCCGGCACCGCCAAGAACGTCATCACCGTCGGCGCGCTCGAGGAGCTGCGCAACATCACCAACATCGTCACCGGCCTCAACGGCTCGTCGAACGCGATCTGGGCGGCGGAAACGGACAGCGGATTTCAGGTGCCGGGTTATTCTTCCCGCGGCAACGTGGGCGTGCAGACCGAGGGCGCCTACGGCCGGTTCAAGCCGGACGTCGTTGCGCCGGGCACGTTCACGGTTTCGCTCCGTTCCCAACAGTGGGATGAGCTGGCGTATTACAACCCGACCAATTATCACGTCAATATCGCCTCGGATTTCGTGACCAGCAATGCGATGGCTTTTGGGTTTGTCACCGTGCCGCAAAATGCCGTGGGCATATCCATCCAGGTGGTGGCAAACGCTTCATCACCGACGCCGTTCCCCACCCAGTTCCCAATTTATCTTTCCTCGACCGGCGTGCCGAACCCGGCGGATACCACGAGCTACGATATCTTCAAAGGGAATACCAATTTCCTAGCCGTCCCGCCGGATAGCGGCGGCGCGGTCAGCACCATCGCCAATTTGCGGAACATCGGCTTCATCTATGCCGTCGGCGACCCGACCAACCGGACCGCCCCCATGAGCTTTGACGTCATTGAGACCGTGATCACGACGAATGACCTTGGCAACGAGTTGATCATCCTGAGCAACCTGAATAATTTCATCAGCGGCGGGCCGGCCTCGTATCCTCACGATTCTTCGAACCCGCACTACTATCGGTATGAGAGCGGCACCAGCATGGCCACGCCGGCGGTATCCGGCGTGCTGGCGTTGATGCAGGACTTCTTCGTGAACAAGAAGAATCCGAACTTCACCACGAACCCCAGTCCGGCGCTCCTCAAGGCCATGGTCATCAACGGCGCGCGCCTGACCGGCAATTACAAGTTCGCCGTCACGAACACGTTGAATTTTGAAGGCTGGGGCCAGGTGCAGTTGCCCAACTCGCTGCCCGCAGCCCTCGCCGCCACGAACGCTACCGCCACGAACGCGCCGTTTTTCTTCGTGGATCAAGACCCCACCAACGCGCTCGCCACCGGCGACCGCCGCACTTTCAACGTGACCCTCCCGACCGCCGCCGCCCGCGCCCAGTCGCTCCGCATAACGCTCGCCTGGACCGATCCGCCCGGCAACCCCGCCGCCGCCATCAAACTCGTCAACGATCTCGACCTCGTCGTCACCAATAACGATGATCCGACCAATCCGGTGGTGTATTACGGCAACAACTTCGGCTCATTCGGCTCGCCGCCGTATTCCTCGCCCAGTGGCACCAATTCCATCGGCGACAACATCAACAACGTTGAAAACGTCTACCTCCCGGCCACGCAGGGTTCGAATTACACCGTCACGGTCATCGGCCATGCGGTCAACGTGAACGCCGTCACGCTGAATCAGACCAACATCGTGCAGGATTTCGCCCTGGTCATCTCCTCCGGCAACGGCAACAACACCAACGGCATCGTCGTGACGCCGGTCCCGCCCGCCCTGTCGACGCCGGTCGTGCCCCGCGTGGATTATCTGGCCTCGACCAACGGGATTTATTTCAACCAGTACGCCGGCGCCAACGCCCCGTGGATCAGCACGAACGACCAGCAGTTTGGCGCGGGCAACAGCTACGGCTTCGATCCGGGTGCCGTGTTCCACATCGGCCAGACCAACCAGTGGCATTTCTACGTCGTCACCAACACCACCGGTTTCACCAATGCCGCCTTCATCATCTTCCTCCCGAACACCGCCGCGATCCCGCGTGAAGGGGTGAACCAGAGCACGGATGCCAACAGCACCCGGCCCGAGGCGGACCTCGAAATGCTCGTCACCAGTCCGACCACGGAACCCAGCGCCGTGACGATCACCAACTTGAACGGCGTCATCGTCTCCAACTGCCTCTTCAACGTGAACGGCGACGCGGCGGCCATCGGGCGCGGCGGTTCGGAATTCATCGCCTATTCCAATTCCACGTTGAACCAGGTGTATTACATCGGCGTGCAATGCCAGGACCAGATGGCCGGCGAGTATGCGTTTGTCCCGATCTTCAGCGAGCAGCCTTTCAGCACCACGGACCAGAACGGCAACGCCTACATCCACGGCGTGAACGTGCCTGTGAACATCCCGGACGGCAACAACCGCCATCCCGGCGTCGGCTACGTCATCGGGCTCTGCGTGCAGCCGTTGGACATCAAGCGCGTCATCGTGACGAACACCTTTACGCACCAGAATTTCGGCGACCTCGTGGGCGGCTTGAGCCATCTCGGCACCGGCGTCACGCTGAACAACCATGACGGCCTGGGTGCCGTCACGCCGGCGCAGCAATTTATTTACGACGACAGCGGGCAGGGCGACGTGCCCGGCGCCATCCATTCGGACGGGCCCGGTGCATTGCCGAATTTCCGCGGCCAGCAGGGTGCGGGTCTGTGGCTGCTGACCGAGGTGGACGACTCCTTCTCGCAGACCGGCGCGGTCACCAGCTTCACGATGAAGATCGAGCCGCACCGTAATTTGAAATACCCGGCGTTCCTCACCGTCACCATTCCGCCGGGCGGCTGGTTCTATGATTACATCGACGTGCCGGTCGGCTACACGAACATGCTGGTGGTGGCCACCAACCTGCCGCCCACGTCGCAGCCGCCCATCCAGCTCTATGTCAAGGAAGGCGACCTGCCCACGCTGGCCGACACCAACGACGTGGCCTGGCTCACCAATTGTCCCGTCGGCACCTACCCGACGGGGTTGGATCCCGGCAACGAAATCTCCGTCGGCCCGCCGCTGGTGCCCGACCGCTACTTTGTCGGCCTGTACAACCCGGACACTGTTTCGCACGACGTCCTTATCGGCGCGATCTTGTCGTTCAACCAGTCGGCCATCAGCACGTTTAACTTTAATGGCTCTGGCCCCCTGGAGATCCTCGATGACGCGGTGACGACGGATAGCATTCAGGTGTCGGACCCGAATTTGATCCAGGATTTCAACGTCGGCCTGCGCATTGATCATCCGCGCATTTCGGACCTGGTCATCACGTTGATCGGCCCCGATGGCACGCGCTATCTGCTGATGGAAAATCGCGGCGGCCAGAGCACCAACGGCTGCGGCACGACGGTGATCGTGACGAACACCTTCGCCGCGACCGCCTCCGGCGGCCGCGAAGGCGCGACGAATTTTTATGATTTGCAGGAAACCGCCGGCACTGTTCCGATCACCTGGCAATTTTACCAGGTGCCAGACCAGATGGATGTCTATTACCAGGGGACGCTGATCTTCAGCACCGGCCTGGTCAGCGGCGGCGGATCCACCAACATCAGTTTCGGTCCCGGTGCCTCGACCCAGATCGAGGTGGTGATGGACGCCACTAATCATCCCTCCGCAACCCTGTGGAATTACACCGTCGGCGGCGTGTTGACGAATTACGATTACCTCACGTTCACCGAGGACACAAATCTGACGACCACGCCGATCAAGTTTGCGCCGCCTCCGTTCGTGCCGCAAGTCACCTCCACCCCGCTGCTGACGAATAACTTTGATGCCGACGTGGTGCAGACCTACACCAATGGCCAGACCTTTGACGGCTGGACCGTGCTGACCAACCAGGTGGATGTCGGCACCGGCACGAACCCGCCCGCATTTTCAGCGCCCAACTACCTGGCGCTGGACCATGGCGTGATCGTCACCAATCTGACCACCGTGCCGGGCCGCGAGTATAATCTGTCCTATCAGCGTGGCAACAATGTCTCGGACAACGGCGACGTTGTCACCAACGCCGACTGGCGGGCGCAAAATTTTAGATTCACCGCCGTGGCCACCAACACCCCGCTGGTGCTGGCGTCAGCGCCGGATGTCCTGGCCGGCCTGGCGCTGACCAACGCGCAGTCGATCAGCTTCGACACGAACACGCTGCTGGACGATCTCGTGCTGCGGGAGCTGCCCGGCAATCTGTACTACCAGCCCGAGCAGTCGTTGGTGCCGCTCAACGACACGCCCGCGAACGGCACCGGCGTTGCCGGCGATATCGGGATTTGGACCCTGGAGATCCTGGACAATCGCGCCGGGGCCACCAACTTCACGCCCACGCTCGTCAGTTGGAACCTGGGCTTCACTTACGCCAACACCAATTACACCATACCGCTGGGCAGCCTCGATAATGGTTTGATCGAGACCAACTTCGCCCCGCCCCACAGCCTGGCCTGGTTTGCGATCAAGGTGCCGACCAATGCCATCGCCCAGACGAACAGCCTGCTGTTTGCGACCCTGCCATTGAACATCTGGTTCAGCACCACGAATCCGCCGACCACCAACGGCCCGTTGAGCACCTTGGAACTGGGGAGTTCAGTGGGCGGTTCCACCGTGGTCTATCACACCAGCACGCCGCCGATGGTGCCCGGAACGACGAATTATCTGGGGGTGCAAAATCCCAACTCGTTCGGCGCCACCTACGCCATCGAGGTGACCTTTGAATTCACGAACGTGCCCGTTCCGCCCTACGGCACCACCAACGTGCTGGCCTATGCCAATTCGCTGCCCGCCACGGGAGTGACCGGCACGAACGCGCAGTTGAACGGCTTCGCCACGCCCAACCTCACGAACGGTTCGCCGGCCACGGCGCGGTTCCAGTGGGGCGCGACCACCGCCTACGGCAACGTGACGCCGCCGGTCAATGTCGGGATCGGCTTCAACGAGGTGTATGTGAACGCCGCCATCAGCAATTTGTACTTTGCGGAGGTCTATCACTGCCGGATCGTCGTGAGCAACAGCGTGGGCGTCACCTACGGGGCGGACGAGCAGTTCGCGCCGGGTAATGTGGTGGCGTGGGGGGATAATACCGCGCTGCAGACGAATGTACCGGCGGGAGTGAGCAACATCGTGGCGGTCGCCGGCGGGGTGTTTTACAGCCTGGCCTTGAAGGACGATCACACCGTGGTGGCCTGGGGTTACGATGGCCTGGCCGATGTCCATGTGCCGGCGAATTTGACGAATGTGGTGGCCATCGCGGGCAGCACGACCAACAGCCTGGTGTTGAACGGCGATGGCACCATTTTGGAATGGAACAATCTTACCGGCCTGACCGGTTCCCCGGCGGGCGTGACCAATGTGGTGTATATCGCGGGCGGCGGGGTGGACAGCGTGGCCTTGAAGCAGGACGGTACGGTGAGCGCGTGGGATAACATCACCTATGAGCCCGCGACGGTGCCCGCCGGCTTGAGCAATGTCGTGGCCGTGGCTGCCGGCGAACAGGATCTGATGGCGCTCTTGAACAATGGCTCGGTGGTCGTCTGGGGTGACAACACCTTTGGCCAGACCAATGTGCCCGGCAGCGTCAGCAACATCGTGATGGTGGCCGGCGGCAGTTTCCACAACCTCGTTTTGCAAAACGGCGGGGCAGTGCTCGCGTGGGGCGACAACACGTTTGGTGAAACCACGATTCCGACCAATTTGAACACGGTGGTGGCCATCGCCGCCGGCCTGGGTGACAACCTGGTTTTGCAGAACGACAGCACCGTGGTGGCCTGGGGCAACAACAGTTCAGCGCAGACCAATGTGCCGCCCGGTCTGGGCCCGGTGTTTGCAGTCGCCTGCGGTGCCCGTCATGACCTGGTGCTCACCGCGGAGCCGCCGCTGCTACCGCCGTATGCGAGTACCCTGCCGGCGACGGCGGTGACTGCCACGCGTGCACAACTCAACGGCTTTGCCACGCCCAACACCACCAACGGTACGCAGGTGACCGCCTGGTTCCGCTGGGGCACCAGCACCAATTATGCGTTCCAGACGCCACCGGTTGACGTCGGCAACGGTTTTAACGTGGTCTTGGTGACCAACCGGGTCCGCGGATTGCGCCAAGGCCAGACTTGCCATTTTCAGCTCGTCGTCAGCAATTACGTGGGGGTGACCTACGGTTTTGATCAGTGGCTGGTGGCCGGTGGAGTCAAGGCCTGGGGTGACAATTCCTCCGGTGAAGCCACGATTCCCGACGGTTTGACCAACGTGGTGTCCGTCGCCGCCGGCGGGGCCCACAATCTGGTGATCCTGACCAATGGCCAAGTAGAGGCCTGGGGCAACAATGGGAGCGGCCAGATCAACGTTCCGGCGGGCCTGACCAACACGGTGGCCGTGGTGGTGGCGGGCGGGTTCTCGCACAGCCTGGCCTTGCAGCGCAACGGCGTGGTCACGGCGTGGGGTGATAACACCTACAGCCAGTCCACGGTGCCGGCCAGTGCCACCAACATGGTCCGGGTGGCCGGCGGCGGCTTTGCCAGCCTGGCGTTGCGCAACAACGGCCTGATCAGCGCTTGGGGCGACAACACCTTTGGCCAGACCAATGTTCCAGCCGGGCTGGGCAACAGCAACGTGGTGGCGGTCGCGGAAGGCGCTGAACACAGCCTGGCGTTGTTGAACGACGGCACGGTGGTGGGTTGGGGCACCAACGTCTACGGCCAGATTTCTGTGCCCGCCATGAACCACGTGGTGGCGGTGGCTGCGGGCGGTTACCACAGTCTGGCGTTGCTGAACAGCGGCGCGGTGGTGGCCTGGGGCTTGAACAACGCCGGCCAGGCGACGGTGCCGAGCGTCTGCACCAACAACGTGGTGGCGATCGCCGCCGGTGGTTTTCACAGCCTGGCATTGTTGAATGACGGCAGCGTGGTGGCCTGGGGTGATGACAAACTGGGCCAGACCAATGTGCCGGGCGATGTCAGCAACGTGGTCGCGGTGGCCGCCGGCACTTATCATAACGTGGTGTTGACCTCGCCGTTCCCGGTCAACTTGAACCTGATCCCGTTTCCCACGAACGGCCTGCCGGTGACGAACATCGTCGGGCCGGGTGGCATCAACTGGTTTGAGATCGATGTGCCGACCAATGCCATCGCCGCGACCAACACGCTGTTGTTTGCGACGTTGCCCGTGAATCTCTGGTGGAGCACGAATTTCCCGCCGAGCATCACCGCCCCCAACGATGCGGAACTGCTGACCAACCAGTCGTCCGGCACCGCGATCCTTTATCACGACACCCCGCCGCCGACGATGGTAGCGGGCGGGATTTATTATCTGGGGGTGCAGAATACGAACAGCGTCGCGGTCACCAATGCCATCGAGGTAACGTTCGAACTTGCCGTGCCCCCGGTGCTGCCCCCGGTCGAGTTCGTCCAGTTTGTGCAGGGCGGTGACACGCTCATCGTGACCAACACGGCCTTCGACATCTATCCGGCAGATGTGTTGGACTATAACTTGACCACCAATGTATTCCTGGTCTTTCCGTTCGGTCCCATTGACACGAATGGGGCCGTGAACCCGGTCATCGACACCAACGGCATCATTACTTGGACGGTTCCGACCAACACTGCGGTCACGGTCAGCCTCTTCCACACGACAGTGACGGACACGAACACCGGCCTGGGCGATGCCAATGACTTTTTGGTCATCGCCTTTCCGAACTTCGCCATCAACGTACCCGTGACGAACGGGGTGCCTCCGAACAGCATCGGCTGGTATCCCGTCCGGGTGCCGTTCAATGCGATTGCGGCGACGAACGCCCTGCTGGCCGCGTCCGCCCCCGTGAACCTCTGGTACAGCACCAACCTGCCGCCGAGCATCACGAACAGTGCGGATGTCGAGCTGCTGACCAACCTCGTGAACGGCACCAATGTCATCGACATTTCGAACACCGTGCCGCTGCTGCAGCCCGGCGGGCTGTATTTCCTCGGGGTGGAGAACAACAACCCCTTCGCGATCACCAATGTGTTGCAGGTGACTTTCCGCTACCGCCTCGTGCCGCCGGTGTTGCCGGTGATCCCCGACCAGTCCGTCGCCGGTGGCTTCACCCTGACCGTGACGAACACGGCCACGGACACCAATGCCGGGGCGGTGCTGGCCTATGCCCTGGTCAATCCGCCGCCGGGCGTGGTCATCGACCCCAATGGCATTATCACCTGGCTGGTGCCGACCAATATCGCGCCCACCAACGTGGTCATCACCACGATCGCCACGGATGCCAACGCCGGGTTGAGCGCCACGAACAGCTTCAATGTTTTTGTGCTGCCAGGGCTTACCGACGGCATGCCGGTGACGAACATCGTCGCCCCCGGCGGCATCAACTGGTTCCAGGTCAAGGTGCCGAGCAATGCGCTGGCGGCGACGAACTCGCTGCTGTTTGCGACCTTGCCGCTGAATCTCTGGTACAGCACCAACCTGCCGCCGACGCTCACGAACAGCTACGACTTTGAACTGCTGACCAACTCGCTGGCCGGCGACCACGTGCTGGACTTTACCACCCTGCCGCGGCTGGTGCCCGGCTCAACATATTATCTGGGTGTGCAGAACACGAACGCGGTGGCCGTCACCAATGCGGTCGAGGTCACGTTCCTGCTGACGAACACGGCGAACTTTTCTATCTTCAGCATCGTCCACACTAATATCACCGGCACCAACGGCTTCCTGCTGACCTGGTTCGCGCCGGCGGGCACGCAATTCCACCTGCGATGGACGCCCGAATTGGATCCGGTGACCTGGACCAATTTCAAGGGCGTCATCAGCTTCACGTCGTTCATCGCCGCGACGAACAGCGAGTTCCAATATTTCGACGACGGCTCGCAGACCGGCGGCTTCGGCCCGCATCGTTTCTACCGGCTGCAGTTGTTGAATTCACCGACGAACACCGAGCCGGAATTTATCCTGGGTTCCGGCACTTACACCGCCACGCCGACAGTCTTGTTCAGTGTCACCAATAACGCGCGGGACTGGGACATTCCCGCGCAGAAGCTGGTTTATACCATCACCAACAGCGTGCCGGGACCGAATGTGGCAACCATTGACACGAATGGCGTCATCACCTGGACCCCGGACTTTACGCAAGCGGGCGTGACGAACTTCATCGTCACCACCGTCACGGACAACGGCGTGCCGGCGAAGAACGCCACGAACCTGCTCATCGTCATTGTGAGCGGCACTTTCGGCGCGATCGCGCCCAGCTACCTTGTCTCGCACTGGCCGCTGAATGAGAGCAACGGCGTGGTGGCGCATGACGTCGGCCCCGCCCATAATGACGGGCTGGTGACCAATGTCGGCACCGGGACATACGCGTGGACGGGCGGCGTGGAGGGTTCGGCCCTGGCGTTCACGGCTCCGGGCGTGTCGCTCAACGAGACCAACGGCGGCTTTGTCTCCATGGGTAATCCCGCCAGCCTTGACTTTGAAAGCACCAATGCTTTCACCATCTCGGCTTGGATCAAAATGCCCCCAGGCAGCGGGCAGAACAGCACAATTGTCGGCAAGATGCATGAGTACACGGCGACCGAAAATAATTTTGGCGGCTATGAACTCCACTACGGCACCGGTCATCAGCTCACGGTCTGGATTGTCGCCAGCAATGGGGCGGGGGGTGCTTCGATCCAGGTGGACAGCAACATCCCGGTCAACGATGGCAACTGGCATCAGGTGGCCTTTACGTACAACGGTAACGGGCTGGAGAGCAGCATATTGATCTATGTCGATGGCCGGCTGGATACCGCCCCCATCACCGGCGGTGCATTCAGCGGCACGCTCGGGACCAACTCCATCCATACGGCCGCGAGTTTTGACATCGGCAGCCGCAGCGACGGATTACTGCACAATTTCATCGGGTCCATCGATGACGTGCAGGTTTACAACACCGTGTTGAGTTCCAACAGCATGCTGGCGCTGTTCAAGAACCCCGGACTGGCCATCGGGCCGAAAGTGCTGCCGGCCAATTTCAAGGCGAGCAGCGCGCCGGGCGGCTATGCCCTGAACTGGATTGCGCCGCCGTACGAAGTGTTCCAGGCGCAATGGTGCACCAATCTCACGCCGCCGGTGACCTGGACCTTGTTCCCGAACCTGATCACCTCGACCAACGGGGCGTTCAGTTTCACGGACACCAATTCGCCGTTCCTGATGAAGTTTTACCAGCTCATTCTCCTGCCTTAGCAGATGAAATCAGATGAACACGCTGACACCACCAGCCTTGACCACCTTGTCAAAGCGGCAGCGGGAAATCCTGCTTGCCGCGTGCATCGGCACACCTGACAAGGTCATTGCCGGGCAACTGGGCGTCTCGCCCCGGACCTTGGAAGGGCATTGGCGCGCCATCCACCAAAAACTCGGCACCACCAACCGCTGCCAGGCGGGCTTCATGTTCACGGCCCTGCGGGAAAACCCGCAGGGGAATATCACGCGGGGGAAAGTCCTCGCGTAATTTCGCCTTCTGGCGGGGGCGAAGGTTGCACGGAATAGTGCTGGTGTATGAAAACCGGCGCGGAAGGGAAACCAATGACAGCCTTTAAAACCTTGCTGCTGATGTTGCTGGTGTGGCCGGCGATGGCGCAAGCCCAGTTTGTTTTATTGACCCAAAATGGCACGATCACCATCATCGGTTGCACCAGTCCCGGTTTAAGCGGCGCAGTGGTGATCCCTGGCGCGACCAATGGTCTGCCGGTCACCAGCATCGGGATGGGGGCCTTCCAAAATCAAAAGAACATGACCAGCGTCATGATCCCCGACAGCATCACGAACATCGGGCCGGGGGCATTTTCGAACTGCTTTGGTCTGACCAACGCCACGATCGGCGACGGAGTCGTCACCATCGGAGCCGGGCCGTTTGTCCAATGTCGCAACCTGACGGCCATCACGGTGAATCCGACGAATTCAGCCTACAGCAGCACGAACGGCGCGCTGTTCAATAAAAACCAGACCACGCTCGTGCAATATCCCTGCGGCCAGGGCGGGAGCTTCACGATCCCCGACAGCGTGACCAGCATCGGGGCCGAGGCGTTCGATGGCGACCTCCGCCTGACCAATATCACGCTCGGCAAAAGTGTTGCCAGCATCGGGTCGGCGGCGTTCCAATACTGCACCAGTCTGGCGGCCATCACGGTGAATCCGACCAATTCAGCTTATAGCAGCACGAACGGAGTCTTGTTTAACAAAACCGGGGTCACGTTGATATCTTATCCGGGTGGCCTGGCCGGTGGTTATTCGATTCCCGGCAGTGTCACCAGCATCGGCGCATATGCTTTTTCCGCCAGCACCAATCTGACTGAGGTCACGATACCCGGCAGCGTCAGCGTCATCGGGAACAATGCTTTTGCCGGTTGCGCCAGCCTGCTCAACGTCACCATTCCCGGCAGCGTTAATGCCCTCGGGGCGGATGTATTTGGCGGCTGCACCAGTCTGACCAACGCCACCATCGGCAACGGCGTCGGCAGCATCGGATACCAGACGTTCGAATTCTGCTACAAACTGACGAGCGTGACGATTCCCGGCAGTATCACGAGCATTGGAGATTATGCATTCTGGAGCTGCAGCAGTCTGACCAACCTCACGATTCCCGATGGTGTGACCAGCCTCGGGGCCGAGGCGTTCTCTTCCTGCACCAGCCTGGCCACGATCACGATTCCGGCCAGTGTCACCAGCATCGGGACCTTACCGTTCTATATCTGCCCCGGTCTGATGGCAATAAACGTGGAGGCGCAGAATCCGTCTTATAGCAGCATCAATGGGGTGTTGTTCGACAAGAGCCAGTCCACGCTGGTGGAATATCCGGGCGGATTGGGCGGCAGTTATACGGTGCCTGACGGTGTGAACGTCATCGACGCTTTTGCCTTCACCTACTGCGACAGCGTGACCAGCGTCACGATTCCCGGCAGTGTCACTTATATCGGATCCTTTGCCTTTTCTCCGTGCGACAGCCTGACGGCCGTCTATTTTCAAGGTGATTCGCCCGAGGTTGATGCGACGGCGTTCAATGGCGGCAGCCCGGCGGTCTATTATTTGCCGGGAACCGCGGATTGGGGCCCGATGTTTGCCGGGCTGGCGACCGTACCGTGGTTTCTGCCAAACCCGGTGATCCTGGCCCGCAGTTCCAGTTTTGGCGTGCAAACCAACGCGTTTGGTTTTCTCATCTCCTGGGCAACCAACCTCCCGGTCGTGGTGGAAGCCTGCACGGACTTGGTAAATCCTGTTTGGCAGCCGATTCAGACCAACACGCTCACCGACGGCGCGTCCGATTTCAGCGACCCGCAATGGACGAATCAACCTGCACGCTTCTACCGGCTTCGTTCACCCTGAGGCCGTATTCGCCGGGACAGTGCGTTGGTTCCTGCGGACATTCCATCTCCAGCCGGGCGGAGCTTTGTTTGCCGGCGTTTGGGGGAAAACTTGTTTAACCTGATCTTTTTCCTTCATCGGCGGCGGTCTGGGGTTGCGCCACAAACCCGCCCGCGCCTGAACTGCCCCGACTTGTTTGACCCCTTTGCCAAAACCAAAAATCCCCGCTTCATACGGCTGCGGTATTTTTTCAACACGTTACTGAGGTTTGCCGTGTCGTTCCGTTTGACGCTGATGCGTTGAGGCCCTACTTTGACCACCGTGTTTGAACTTGTCTCTGATTACGCGCCCGCCGGCGACCAGCCGCAGGCAATCGAAAAGCTGACCACCGGCATCCTCGCGGGCGCGCGGCACCAGACGCTCCTCGGCGTCACCGGTTCCGGCAAGACCTTCACCGTGGCGAATGTCATCAAGAACATCAACCGGCCCACGCTGGTCATCTCGCACAACAAGACGCTGGCGGCGCAGCTTTACGCGGAGTTCAAAAGCTTTTTTCCAAACAACGCCGTTGAATATTTCGTCAGCTACTTCGATTTTTACCAGCCGGAGGCCTACCTCCCGCGCACGGACACCTTTATTGAGAAGGATTCCAGCGTGAACGATGACATCGAGCGGATGCGCCTGTCCACGATGGCCTCGCTGTTCACGCGGCGCGACGTGATCGTCATCGCCAGCGTTTCTTGCATCTACGGCATCGGCAGCAAGGAAGATTACGAAGCCCTCGTGATCCCGGTGCGGGTGGGCATGGCCTTGTCGCGCGAACAACTGCTGTCCCGCATGGTGGACCTGCAGTACTCGCGCAATGACATCGCCTTTGAGCGCGGCAATTTCCGGGTGCGCGGCGATGTGGTTGAACTCCGCCCCGCCGGGCGCGAGGACGGCCTGCGGATCGAGTTTTTTGGCGATGAGATCGAGAAGCTGACGCGCTTTGAACCGTTGACGGGGCAGAAGATCGAATCGCTGCAGGCGAACATGATTTTCCCGGCCAAACAGTTCGTGGCCACCGGCGATAAAATGAAGAACGCCTTGCTGGCCATCCGCGAGGAACTCGGCGTGCGGATCGCGGAATTTGAGCGCGACGGCAAATTGCTGGAGGCCCAGCGCATCAAGATGCGCACGGAGTTCGACCTGGAGATGATGGAGGAAATGGGTTTTTGCTCGGGCATCGAGAATTATTCGCGCCATATCGCCGCCCGCCCGCCCGGCTCGCGCCCGACGACGCTGTTCGATTTTTTCCCGGATGACTACCTGCTGGTGATTGACGAGTCGCACGTCACCGTCCCGCAGATTGGCGGCATGTATGAGGGCGATAAATCGCGGAAGACGGTGCTGGTGGATCATGGTTTCCGCCTGCCCAGCGCGCTGGACAACCGGCCGCTGAACTTTTTGGAATTTCAAGGCCTGCAAAACCAGACCATCTACGTCAGCGCCACGCCCGCGCCGCGCGAACTGGGCTGGTCGCAGGGCAAGGTTACGGAACTGGTCGTGCGGCCGACCGGGCTGATCGATCCCCGGGTCACCATCAAGCCGCTCAAGGGCCAGATTGATGACCTGATGGAGGAGGCGCGCAAGCGTACGGAAAAGAAAGAACGCGTGCTGGTCACCACGCTGACCAAGCGCACGGCGGAGGAACTGACGGATTATCTGCGCGAAATCGGCATTCTGGTGCAATACCTGCACAGTGATATTGACGCGATCCAGCGGGTGGAGATTCTCCGGTCGCTGCGCAAAGGCGAGTTCGACGTGCTGGTGGGCATCAACCTCTTGCGCGAAGGGCTGGATTTGCCGGAGGTTTCACTCGTGGCGATCCTGGATGCGGACAAGGAGGGTTTTCTCCGCAGCGAGACGAGCCTCATCCAGACCGCCGGGCGCGCCGCGCGGCACTTGAACGGCGAGGTGATTCTGTACGCCGATGTGATGACGCAAAGCATCAAGAAATTTCTCGCCATCACGGAATACCGCCGCAACCGACAGATCGCCTACAACACGGAGCACCACATCACGCCGCGCAGCGTGAGCCGGGCGGTCGAGGAAAGCCTGGCCGTGCAGGAGGAGCAACGCGACGCGGCCACGGGGCTGTTGCGCGAAACCAGCACCGACATGGACGTGACCGAGACCATCCGTGAATTGGAAGGCGAGATGATCAAGGCCGCCGAGGATTTGCAGTTCGAGAAAGCCGCGCTGCTTCGCGATCAGATCAAGGAATTGAAGCGCATGCTGGATGGCGGCAAGCCGGAAGACAAACCGAAGCCGGTGAGCTACCGGAAATCCGGCCGGCGCGGTTCCAGGAAATAGCGTTGCGGGCAACGTTCCTTCCGCTTCGCCTTGGTGCGCCTGGCCGGCGCAGTTCACCGCCGGCTTGACCGGACGCTTTTGAAGTGGGAGAGTGCCTTGCATGATAGCTGCCAGCGACCCCAATATGCTGATAGCCAAACTCGCCATCGGCGGTTTGATGATCGGTTTGTTCTGGCGCTTTCTCTTCTGGGTGCGTGAGGCGCCGACCACACCAGACCCGTGGGATGCCGAGACGGATAAAAAATTGTCGGAGCCGGAAACTTCGCAGGCCTGTCACCATTGCTCAACTCCGCTGGCAACCACAGCCTGGTTTTGTCCGCATTGCGGGAGCGCGGTCGGGCCTTACAATAACATGATGCCTTATGTATTTATTTTTTCTGAAGGCGAAGTTTTAAGGAACAGCACCAGCCGCAACTTCCGGACCCGGCCCTTAATCATCATCGGGTATCTGCTGGTTGCGCTAGGCATGACTCCAATACTTACATATGCTTATCTGCGCATTCCGGTCTGCTGGTTGTTTCCCATCTTATTGGTTCTGTTTTTGAAAAATATATTTGGAGACGAAGATCAGGAAGAAGACTGATTTGAATCAAAACGTCCCGTGCTTGATGCCCAGCCGGGAGCCGGCCATGGCGGTCTCGTGCCAGAGCAGGATGAGTTCGATCAGTTTTTCGAGCCAGGGCAGGACCCGGCTTTCCAGGGCATTGGAGATTTGGATGGTGTCGCCCGCGTGACAGGCCGCATCCACATGCCGGATGATCGCCGCCACCTGTTCGAGCTGCCATTTACGGAGTTGTTTGAGCGAGGCGCTGCCGCCGCTGTGGCCGCAGAGATGGTCCGGCAGGAGGCTCAGGGTCAGCACCGGCTCCTTCAACTGATGGGCCAAATTCCACCACAGTTCCTGGGCGACCTGGGCGTTGTTGATCAAAACCAGCGTGAGCGCCGTCTCGACGCATTCGCGGACATGGTTGGCCTGCTGGTAGGCGGTCTTGAGGAGCAGCAGGATGCTTTCATCCAAGGCGACCGATTCAGCGTCAATGCGGGAAAATTTTCCAAACCGTGGCAAGGGCAGGGCAAGATTGGTTGGGTAGCCGTCGATGTGCAGGGCGCAAAGCACCCGCTGGTTTTCCAGCGCCAAGGTTTCGAGATAGCAGCGGATGGAATTCGGGGTGCTGCGTCCCGCCGGAACTTCCACGGGCAGACCGTCTAGAAATATGGCGACATCGTCATTGTCCCCCAACGACCCGGATGAACCATCTTTCATGTGCATACGATACTTCTACTATCGGCCGCCTTCATTAAAATGTAATGAATACTTATTCACAAAGAGTTCACCGTTTATCCTCACCGGGCCGCTCACTTGGCTGGATTCGCCCCGGCGATGCGCAGGCGGATGGAATACAGCGACTCGCTGGCCGTGATGAACAGGGTTTTGCGGTCCGGGCCGCTGAAGCAGACGTTGGCGGACCATTTTTCCGGCACGTCAATGTGGTCGATCTGTTTCCCGTCCTGGTCAAAAACTGTCACGCCCTGGCCGGACAGGTAAAGATTCCCCTCGGCATCAATCGTCATGCCGTCGGAGCCGAGCCCGCAGAACAGCGTTTTGTCCGCCAGTGTGCCGTCCGGTTGGATGGCGTAACGCCAGGTCTTGCCGGCGCGGATGTCCGCGACGAACAGTTTTTTACCGTCCGGCGAGCCGGTGATGCCGTTGGGCTTTTGCAGGTCCTCCGTGACGCGCACCAATTTTTTGCGGTCGGGCGAGAGGTAAAAGACCTCCTCGTTGGGCAGCGCCATGTTGGTGTGATCCCACCATTTGCGTTTATAGAACGGATCGCTCAGATACAGCGCACCATTGGGGGCCACCCAGACATCGTTCGGGCCGTTCAAATATTTGCCGTCGAAATTGGTGACGATGACCGTCACGGTCTTGTCCGGGGCGATGGACCAGAGTTCGTTGTGTTCGTCGGCGCAGGCGATGAGGCTGCCCTTGGCATCGAAGGACATCCCGTTCGCATAACCGGAGGGCTGGAGAAAGGTGGAGAGCTTGCCCGCCGCGCTCCATTCCATGATGCGGTTGTTGGGCTGGTCCACGAAAAACACATTGCCGTGCGCGTCACACGTCGGGCCCTCGGTGAAGGCAAAGCCGCCGGCGAGCTTTTCCAGTTTGGCACCCGGCGCGACCACGCCCTCCGCCTGGGTGAGCAGGGTGATGGCGGAAAGGACGATGACTAAAAATGGTTTCATGGCTGGCGGAGAATTTGGCGGGAAGCGGCGGCCCAGCCAATCAAATTCGTTCCTTGTTTTTCGGTCGGAATCGGTGAAACTTGGGGCTGCCGAAATTTTGCCAATGCAGCCTGGAAACAACAAATTAGCGCGCTTTTTAAAAAGCTGGCTCATCAACACCCTCGCGGTGGCGCTCGCGGTGATGATTCTGCGCGGGCATATCCATTGCGAGAACAACTATTATCTGCTGGCGGCGGCGCTGTTGCTGGGCATCCTGAACGCCTTTGTGCGGCCCATCCTGATGCTGATCGCGCTGCCCCTGCTCATTTTCACGCTCGGACTGTTTACGCTCGTCATCAACGCGCTGCTGCTCTATTTCGTCGGTTTTCTGCTCAAGCCGGATTTTTATGTGGACAGTTTCAGCTATGCCTTTTTGGGCGCGCTGATCATCAGCGTGGTTTCCATCCTGCTCAATGTCCTCACCGGCACCAGCCGGGTCAACGTCCAGCGCCGGGGTCCGCCCAAAGGTCCCGGCGGTCCCGGCGACGGCAACGGGCCGGTGATCGACGTCTGATTCAATTCATTTTCGCAGCCGGTAGGCCGCCCGCAAGGTCGGGATTCCCTGGGCATTAAACTCGCGCTCGAAGTCGGTGGTGATTTCGGCCAGGGTTGCGGGCGTCTCCGCCTTCTCAAATTCCGTGGCGGCGGCAAAAACCTCGTTCATCTG
The DNA here is from genome assembly GCA_031290985.1 of Verrucomicrobiia bacterium. Taxonomy (GTDB): domain Bacteria; phylum Verrucomicrobiota; class Verrucomicrobiia; order Limisphaerales; family UBA11358; genus UBA11358. The sequence goes on from JARLJW010000050.1 coordinate 42,657, forward strand.
CCCGAAATAATCCGTGTCGTCCGTCCGCAGATAAACCGTGCCCTGGTCCTGCAATGCGCGGCGGGCGAGGGCGGGGAACTGGGGGTTGATAAGCCGGTGGCGGCGGTGTTTTTTCTTGGGCCACGGGTCGGGAAAGTAGATGTGCAACGCCGCAGCAGAGTGCGGTGGCAGCAGGTATTCCAAAAAATAAGCCGATTCGATGCGCACGCCGCGGGTGTTGAGCAGCCCGGTGCGCCGGCCTTTTTTGTCCAGCTTCTGGATGCGCCCCAGCAGGCGTTCGACCCCGATGAAATTGATCTCCGGATTCCGCCGGGCGTATTCAACGAGGAACGAGGCGTCGCCGCAGCCGAGTTCCACTTCCAGCGGGCGCGCCCGGGGAAACAGATCCGCCAGCTTCAGCGGCTCCAGGATTGTGCGCAGTTCGACGAGCAGGTTGTCCATGTTTTGCAAGCGCGCGAGTTTAAGTTCAATGGCGGGCACTGGAAATCAGAAAATGGCGACGGTTTCCGTGATTGCTTCCGGCGGCGGGTCGGCCAAAATCCCGGGGTGACCCCGAAGTTAACCCTATGGCTGGCGGTGTTGTGCGGTGCCGTTTCCCTGCACGCGGCGGTGTTTCGCGAATTTTACGTGTCACCCGCCGGCGATGATGCCAGTCCCGGAACCAAAAGCCGGCCATTCCTGACCCTGGCCCATGCGCGCGACATCGTGCGCACGGTCGCCCCCGACATGCGGGGGGACATCATCGTCAACCTGCGCGGTGGCAATTATCCGGTGACGGCCCCGGTGACGTTCAGCCCGGCGGATTCCGGCGGCAACGGCTTCAAAATCATTTACCGCGCCGCCGGAAAGGAAATTCCCGTCATCAACGGCGGGGTGCCGGTGACGGGCTGGCGGCTGGACCATGGCCGGATCTTTTCGGCGGAGCTGGTTTGGGACGGCAAGCTGCGCAACCTGTTCGTCAACGGCAACCGGGCGAGCATGGCGCAGGCGGATTTCAAAGGGCAGGGTGCCTGGGGTGAATTCAAGGTGAATGGCGACGAGCCGTGGGCCGAGACACCCGGCCGGACGCTCGACGGGATAAAATTCAACGCGGCCGATGTCCCCAGGCTCACGAATCCGGACGACGTGGAATTGCTGCAGCATCGCACCTGGAATTTTCTCATGCTGTGCGCCCGGGGCGTGATCTCGGAGGACGGCAAGACGGTCATCCAATTGCAACAACCCTACGGTGCCATTGCGGCGACGATGGCCTGGGGTTGCAATATCAATCCCTCGAACAAGTTCACCATCCGCAACGCCTTTGAGCTGCTGAACCAGCCGGGCCAGTTTTATTTCAACCGGGTCACGCATACGCTGTATTACTACGCCCGCGACGGCGAGGACATGAGCCGGGCCGTGGTCATCGCTCCGTTAAGCGAAGGGCTGTTGCGGATCTCGGGAACGGCCTCGAATGACCGGGTGCAGAACCTGGTCTTCACCGGCCTGACTTTTTCCTACGACCACTGGCTGCTGGAGGAGGTTGGCGGTTCGCGCGGCATGGTGGGCGTGCAGAGCCTGGGCCTCTACACGCGTTTTCGCGACGACGGCAACTGGCATCAGAGCCATTATGACATCTGCGACCTGCCGCAGGCCACGGTCGAGCTGCGCAATGCGGAAAACATCCGGTTCGAGCGGAATAAATTTCTCCACCTCGCCAGCGGCAGCGCGGTGAGCCTGGTGAACGATGTCGTGGATTCAACGGTGGAGGGGAATGTTTTCAGCGACCTCTCCGGCAACGCCGTCAATGTGGGGCATCCGCAGCATTACGTGATCGGCGACGGGCCATTGTACAAAAACGGCGTGGAAGGCGTTTGCGCGCGGGACAGGATCGCGAACAACTTCATCCGCAAGGTCAGCCTGGATTACAAGCAAGGCGAGGCCATCAGCGGATTTTTCACCGAGGCGGTGGAGATCGCGCACAACGACATTGCGGGTGTGCCCTACGGCGGTATCGCGCTGGGCTGGTGGTGGGGCAACTCGGGGATTCCGGCCTCGACGGTGCCCAGGAACAACGTGATCGCGGGCAACAAGGTGTTCGACACGCAGCAAGAACTCTCCAAGGACGGCGGCGCGATCTATGTGCTGGGCGTGCAGCCGGGCGGGCGGATCGAGGGGAACCATGTCCGTTCGCTTTCGCGGCTGGTGTATCCCGACGACGGCTCGGCGGGCTGGACGATCACGCACAACGTCTTTGACCCGCAGCCAGGCGGCAAGTGGCTGTTCGTGTGGACCGACCGGATTCACGACCTGAAGATCGAGGATAATTTTGTCACCGGCACAAACTTGGAGTGCAAGGGCACCAATAACTGCGCCCCGGCAAGCACGCATTTGGTGGAAAAACCATTTTCCGGCGCGGCCAAAAAGATAATCGAGTCCGCCGGGTTGGAGAAAAGATTCCGGGACATCGCCGGCGGCGCGTTTTTGAATCAATGACCCCGGCCTTCCGGCTTACGCGGCGCTGCCCGCCACGTCCAAGGACTGGGCCTGGACCCCCACCACTTCATCGATGTTCAGCAGGGCCTTGACGACGCCTTTCACCTTGGCGATCCCGATGATGTAATCGGTGCCGATCTGGCCGCCAAAATTGGGGGGCTCCTCGATGTCGCCCTCGGCGATGTTGATGACCTCCTCCACGCCGTCCACGATCAGGCCCATCTGCGTGTTCTTGCCGTCCGGCAGTTTCACCTGCACGACCACGATGCAATTCTGTTCGGCGTTCGTCGCCGCAAAATCAAATCGCACCCGCAAATCCATCACGGGGATGATTTTTCCGCGCAGGTTGATGACCCCGCGGATGTGCGCCGGCATCTGGGGCACGGCCGTGATGGCCGTGACGCGGATGATTTCGCGCACCTTGAGCACGTCGATGCCATAGGACTCGGCCTGCAGGTTGAAAGTCAGGTATTTTCCGGCAACGCGGTTCACGCCGGCTGATTTCCGCTGGATGTTTTCGTTAGCCATCAGTTTGGTATCGGTGACTGGCCGTTAAACTTGAGGGAAATCCGGTCCGGGGCGGACTGCGGGCGCGGTCAAAAATCCTGGAAAGCACTTTCCAGCGTGATCGCGCTCTTCCGGCCGCCTTCGTTTGTTGGTTTGGCTGCTGCCCGGCCGTTCGGGTGCCTGACGGCCACGGGGCCGGGCCCGGCAGTAGCCGAGGAGGCGGTTTTTTCGGCGGGTTTGTGCTGGCTGCGCAGGGGCATCGGCTTTTCAACCGCCCCGGCCCCGACCAGTCGCAACAATTCAGTCGCGGATGATTTCATCGTCGCCACCTGGGCGTTGAGTTCACCCACCACGGAGGCCGATTCTTCGGCACAGGCGGCGTTGGTTTGCGTGACCTTGTCCACCTGGCCAACGGCCGTGTTGATTTGAGTGATGCCCTGCATCTGTTCGCGCGAGGCCCCGGCCAATTGGGTGGCCAGTTCATCCATTTCCCGCGCCTTGGTCACGATGTCGTTCAGGGCTGCGGCCACCTTGCTGCTCAACTGCACCCCGCGGGCGGTGTTGTGGATGGCGCCCTCGATCTTGGCGGCAGTTTCCTTGGCGGCCTGCGCGCTGCGCTGGGCGAGGTTGCGGACTTCGTCGGCGACGACGGCAAAGCCCATGCCGGCTTCGCCGGCGCGGGCGGCTTCCACCGCCGCGTTCAGGGCGAGGATGTTGGTTTGAAAGGCGATCTCATCGATGGTCTTGATGATCTTGGCGATGTCGTCGCTGGAAACCTTGATGGCCTGCATGGCGGCGGACATCGCCTGCATGTCTTCGGCGCCCCGGTCGGCGGAAGACCGGGTTAGCCGGGCGACGTCGTTGGCCTTTTGGGCATTTTCAGAGTTGCGCCGGGTCATGCTCGACATTTCCTCGAGCGACGCGCTGGTTTCTTCGATGGAGGCGGCCTGGTCGCTGGAGCCTTCCGCCAGGCTTTGGCTGGAGACCGAGACCTGCCTGCCGGCGTTGAAAAGCAGGTCGGTGGCACCGGCGACATTGGCGGCGATGCGTGACAGTTCGGCCACGATGTGATTTTTAAGCCGCCAGCCGAACACGAGCAGCCCGGCCAGCACGATGGTCAGGACACTGATCTGCCGGACCATGGCGTTGCGGGCGCTGGTGCGATGCAGCGCCAGGGCGGCGGTGGTGGCTGAAACCACGGCCTCATTATTCTGCGCCAGAGCCGCCAGCAATTCGTCCTGGCGCGCGGCGGCCGGCCCGAAGAACTGTTCGAACGCAAAGGCCACATTGCCATGCATCACTTGATCCACCACCAGCTTGTCCGCCGCGACAGAGGCCTCAAATTTTGGTTTCAGCCCGGAAGCTCCGTCCGCATCCGCCTGGCCGATGAGATCGCGCGCCGTCTGCTGGTGCTGCTCCAATACCTTGAGCATGGCCTCCAGCTCATCCGGGTCTTTGATGCGGATGAGCTTTTGCACGTCGCCATGGGCCCGCCCCAGCGATTCCAGCAGGCGGTAGTTGCCGCTCAATTTATCGGTGGTATTTTTGGCGACGGCCGAGGAACTGGCGATGGAGCCGCGCAGCAGCAGAACAAATACAACGATCATCAGTGCGGCGGTGATCCCAAACGCCGCCAGCAAGCCGATGAGCCTGCGTGATATGTTGAATGGTTTCATTTGGTTCGGCGGCGGTCAGCCGGCCAGGCTATTCCAGCTTTGAAAGACTCAGGCCCACGACCAGCGAGCCGATGACCTTGCCCCCGTCGAGCACCGGCACCGAAACTTGGATCTGCTGCAAGCCCGTGGATTCATCCAGTTCGACCGGTCCCTGCCAGCTTTTTCCGGCCATCACGTCATCGTGCTTGGGTTTGCCCTTGTGCGACCAGTTCGTGGGTTTGGAAAGGAAGGCCACCTTCAAGCCGTCCGCGCCGGACAAAAACGCTTCGGAGACGACCTCGCCTTTTTTGGCCTTCAAGAATTGCGCCGCGTCATTTTTGGTAAAGCTGCGGACGAAGGGGTCCATCACCGAGAGCGCCTTCCAGGCGTCCTGCGTCATGGCGGCTTGATCCGCCGGCACGCCGGCATTGTGCGCCTTCACCGCGTTGACGATCACCGGGTCGGCTGCCCAGACCATGACTTCCTTCAATTTGGCGTCAACTTTTGCCTGCACTGCCGGGTCGGGGGCGTCCGCCGCCAGAACCGCCACGCCGGCGCTCAACATTGCCGCCACCATCAGGGATGCTTTTTTAAAACAGGTTTTCATTTCGAGTTCGTTGGGTTTGAGGTTTGAAAGGCAAATTGCCCCCGGGTGAACCGCACGTTTTCCGGCTGCCGGCCCACGCCAGCGGCGCTGCCTGGACACTAAAATGCCGATGCTTCATCTGAAGCATCGGCAAAAATCCGTCCCGGTTGAGAAGTATCTTCAGAAGTCGCGAAAATCGGCCTCCAGCGGGATTTCAGACGTGCGGGCTTTGCCGGCGGGCTTGGCCGGCGCGTGATGCCCGTTCCCATTCTGTTCCAAGCGGTTACCGGTCCCGGACGGCTTGGGCGGCACGCTGGCCGGGAGCCTGCGGGCTGGAGCAGGGGATTCGCTGTTCCGGCCGACGAGGCGTAGGAGATTCTCCACGGCGTCCTTCATGGCGGCCGCTTGGCCGTTCAATTCCTGCGCGGCGGCGGCGCTTTCCTCGGCGCTGGCGGCGTTGCTCTGCGTGACCTTGTCCATCTGGCCCACCGCCGAGTTGATTTGGGTGATGCCATCGGTCTGCTCGCGCGAAGCGCCGGCCACTTCGGCCACCAGTTCATCCACCTGGCGCACTTTGATGACGATTTCGTTCAAGGCCTGCACCACCTTGGCGCTGATCTCCACGCCCTGACCGGTGTTGACGATGGCGCCTTCGATCTTCGCCGCCGTTTCCTTGGCGGCCTGGGCGGAGCGCTGGGCGAGGTTGCGGACTTCGTCGGCGACGACGGCAAAGCCCATGCCGGCCTCGCCGGCGCGGGCGGCTTCGACGGCGGCGTTTAACGCGAGGATGTTGGTC
>JARLJW010000051.1 GCA_031290985.1 Verrucomicrobiia bacterium
CCCGCTCACGCCTGCATAGGTCAGGGTCACCGTTAAATCTTCACCAAAAGCACCGGTTGCCACGCCGCTGCCCGCTTTCGGGCTGCCGTCGTAGGTAAACGAGCCACCGGTCGCGCTCACTGAAGGCGTCGCCTGGTTGATCGTCAAATTTGCCGGCACGCTGCTGCCGCCCGTGTTGTTCCCATCGCCCGCCGTCGTGGCCGTCACCGTGTACGTCCCGGCTTGCGTCGGTGCCTCCGGCACCGGTCCATAAAGCGCCCCGTCGATGCCTTGGTAGCTCAGCGTCACCGTTAACTCTTCACCCTTGCCACCGGTCGCACTGCCGCTGCCACCATGCTCACCGCCATCATAAGTAAACGTTCCGCCGCCCACGCTCACGGACGGCGTCGCCCGCGCCACAACCACATCCACGTAACCGCTGGCGCCTGTGTAATCATTTGCGGACAAAGGCGTATAGGTAACCGGCTGCGAGGTGGTGCCGGCTGACGGCAACGCGTCAGGCGTATTAAAGGTGAAAAGGCCGTCCAAGTCGCCGCCGCTGTTGGGGTTGCTGGCCGCACCGGAGATGGTCGAGGCACCCAACGCCTGGCCGTAGGTGATCGGGCTGGCCGTGAGACCCGCCAGCACCGGTGTCGCCTGACTCACCGTCAAGAAGCTGTCGGAGTTCGGGGTCGCCGCATTAAAATTGTCATCCCCGGCAAAAGCATACGTGATCAGATAGGTGCCGGCCGCAATGCTGGCCGTGTTGAAATCAATCGAGAAGTCGCCGGTGTCATCACTGATGATGGTGGTCTGCGGATTGCCATTGATCGTCACCGTCACTTCGTCCCCGAAGGCAGGTGAGGATTGATTCGGCGCGATCAACGTGCCGCCGAGCGTCACGGTGCTGGTTCCATAGCCGATGCCAGGAGTCGCCGTCACACTCGTGAAGGCCGGCGTCGCCGGGTTCACCGTCTGGGTCAACGGCAGGGCGGTTAGGTTGTTGCTGTAATTATTGTCACCGGCGTAGGTCACCGTGAGGCTGTGATCCGCCACCGTCAAACCGCTTGTGATGTACGCCGCCACGCCGCCGGTCAGCGACTGCGTCGCCATCACGGTTCCGTCCACTGAAAACACCACGCTGCCGGTTGCATCTCCCGCCGTGGCCAGACCCGCCAGGCCGTTCGTCTGCACCGTCATCGTAAACGTCACCTCGTCCCCGTAGATGGAGGGGTACTCACTGGTGCCCAGCACGATAACATTGGTCGCCTGGCCGATCATAAAGGCCGAACTATTGGTCGATCCATAGTAGTTATAGTCCGCAGCGACCGTGTTCGAAATATAATAAACCCCCGCATTCGTCGGCGCGACCACGTCTGAGTAGGCGTCACCCAGCAGGTTCGTCCCGACATACCATGTCGACTGCGTGCCGCCCGAACCGCTCTCGCTGGCCGTCGGTCCCTGCGCCGAGGCGTTGTACGTAAACATACTGCCAACATAAGTCCAACTTGAGGCCGCCGGATTCACCCTTACGGTCACCACGCCGTCGGCGCTGACATAATTGTCCAGGTCGTCCGGAGTAAAGGTCACCGCCCGCAATGCGGTGCCCGTATGCGCCACGCCCGGAGTCGTGAATGCAAAATTGCCGGCCACACTGTTGTCGTTGTACGGATTGGCCACCGTGCCCGTGATCGTGGAACTGTCCCAGTTCTGGTTGTTTGTGATCGTCGTGGCCGACAAGCCCGTCAAGTTCGGTGTCGCCTTGTTCACCACCACACTCGCCGTGGTGCTGACCGTTGTGAAATTCGTCGTATCCCTCGGTGTAAAAGTCACCGCCGGCGTCACCGCGCCCGCGGTCGGGGCCGTGGCCGGGGCGTCGAAGGTGAAACTCCCGGGCACCGTGGCCGTGCCGCTCAATACCGAACTGGCCAGTGTCTGGCCGTAAGTGATCGCCGTGGCCGTCGGGGCCACCGTGATCGTCGGCGTCACCTGGGTCACCGTCAAAGTGGTGCTCGTGTCCGGGGTGGCCGCCGCGAAGTTGTCGTCTCCGACGTAAGCATAGCTGATCGTGTAAGGCGTGCCGGCAGCCGGAATGGCGGCGGTCGAATAGGACAACGAGAAATGACCGGTGGCATCACTGATGGCGGTGGTTTGCGGGGTGCTGTTGATCGTCACCGTCACCGTCTCACCATTGGTCGGGTACACATAGCCGCCGCCGGACACCGTCGCCCGCAACTTGCCGCCCAGCGTGACATTGGCCGTCCCGTAACTAATGCTCTGGCTCGCCGTCAGGCCACAGAACGCGGCGGTGGCCTGGGCCACCGTCAAGCTTACCGTGCCGCTGTTACCAGAGTAATTATCCGTGTCATTTGGTGTAAAAGTTGCCGCCTGTGAGGCCGTGCCCGCGTTGGGAACGGTGGCGGGTGTCGTGAAGGTGAAGCTGCCGGAGACATTGGCGCTGTTATAGGGATTGCTGGCCGAACTCGTGATCGTTGAGGAGCCAAGGGTCTGGCCGTAGGTGATCGCACTGGCCGAAAGGTCGGCCAGCGTCGGCGTCGCCTTGTTCACCACCTCGCTCACCGTGGTGCTGACCGTCAGATAATCCGTCGTGTCATCCGGCGTGAAGGTCACGGACTGCGAGGCCGTGCCCGCGTTGGGTGCCGTAGTCGGCGTTGTAAAAGTGAAGGTGCCCGGGACATTGGCGCTGTTGTAGGGATTGCTGGCGGAACTCGTGATCGTCGATGCCGCCAGGGTCTGTCCGTAAGTGATCGTGGACGCCGAGACGTCCGTCAGCGATGGCGTCGCCTGGTTCACCGTCACGTCTGCCGAGGTGGCGACCGTCGCATAATCTGTCGTGTTAACCGGCGTGAAGGTCACTGCCTGCGAGGCCAGGCCAATGGCGGGGGCCGTGTCCGGCGTGGAGAACGTGAAGGCCCCGGAAACCGAAGCGGTTCCGCTCAAAATCGAACTGGCCAAAGTCTGACCATAGTTGAGCGACGAGGCCGTCGCGGCCACCGTGATCGAGGGCGTCGCCTTGACGACTTCCAAATATGCCGCGGTGGTGGCCGTGTAACCGGAAAGGTTGGTAACAACGACGCTGTAAGTACCATAGTCAGAGAACGCAGCGTTGTTGATCGAGTACGTCGCTGAATTGGCGGAGGGGATGGCCGTGCCATCATGCGACCATTGATAATACAGGGGGCCGGTGCCGGAGGGCTCGACCGTGAAGCTGGTGCTGCCAAAGCGGGGAACCGTCTGGTCGCCCGGGCCGGCGACGATGTGCGGTTTCTGAACAAAGCTCAGCACGATGCTGTTGCCCAACTGGCGCAAGACGAAAGCGCCGTTGCCCATGGGGTTGGAAAAACCGGAAGCATCAATGGTAAATTTTGACGGATCAAAACCGGAAATGCCGCCGGTCGCGGTCGCATTTGTCCAATTATATTCTGCGGTATTGTCAAAATCCGCGGCGTCGCCGGACGTGTCGAAGGTTGCATCCAGCGAAGTGACATGAATGATAAACGGGGTGGTGGAATTGGCGTTGATGGACAGCGGTCCCGTGATGTCGAGTTGAGCATAACCAGGATCAGATCCGGGCGTTCCCACGGCGTCATTGATAGTCCAGTCGTAACTGCCGCCCGCCTCCCAAGTTTCCGCACCTGAACCCAAGGTGGTGGGCAGGCCGGCACCGGGCGAAAGCATGCCGAACAAATCAACTCCGCCAGACGCCACATTGCCATCACCGGCAAAAATGGCATTGGAGCTGACCGTGACCAGACCGCTGCCGCCATTTGCGGAGGAGGCGATGATGAAAACGCCGGAACCGACGAGGGTGTTGGAGTAAGCATTGGCGCCAGAACCCAAAACGACCGTGCCGTTGCCCACCTTGGTGAGGTTGAAGCCGCCCGTCACGGGACCGACCAAAGAAAGGCTGCTGCCCGACTGGGCGCCAACGAGGCTGTTTGTCGCCATGATCACGGTGCCTTGAAAGGTGTTGTCGCCGGCATAGTTGTCCAGCGCCGCCCGTCCCGCAAAACCGGCTCCGTTCAAAGTGATCAGCTTGTTGGCCGTATAGGTGATGTCACCCATGAAGGACAAGGTCGAACCGCTGCTGACCACGGCCCCGTTCAAGGTGGTGCCCAGCGCGCCATCGGCCGCGACGAGCAAGGTGCCTTGGGCGATCGTCAGCACCCCGGCAAAAGTGTTCGCACTGGTTCCGGCCAGTTTCAAAAAGCCAAGCCCGTTGACGTTCCAATTATGGGAACCGCTGATGACCCCGGACAAGACGAGGGTGTTATTGGTATCCGCATCCACCTCGATGGTGGAATTGTTGCCCAGCATTGCAATGTTGTTGGTCAGCGTGGTCAAAGCGAGCGAGCTGTGCAAAATCACCGGCGCGGTGGGGATCAACATGATGGCACCGCGGCCCGCCGCCTGGTTATTGTCCAAGGTGATTGTGCCGGTCCGGTTCGTAAGGTTTCCGGTAAAAGTGTTGGCCCCTTGCAACACCAGTTCGCCAGATGACGACTTGGTCAAGCCGACCGAACCTGTAACCACCGAAGCAATGATGCCTTTGGCGGGTGCCGGGCTCACAGAAACCGCGCCACCACCAACCAAAGCCACCGTTCCGCCGGAAAGGGTGGCGATGCCGGATTGAAAGGTGAGGCTGGACGGGGACTTGGTGCCGGTCAGAGTGACGGTGTAGTTACCGGTCGCATCTGTGCCGGCGGCAAATATGGCGGCGAACCCATCGCTCCAGACAACGGCTGAACCGGTGCCGGCGGAATTTAGGTTCCAATTCGCCGTGGCTGTGTCCCAGTTTCCCGTGGGCGATGGTCCGCCCGCGCCGGCGGTGGTGCCGCTGATATCCCAATAGAAATTGGACGGCACGGCATTCGCATCCGCTGTGCAGAGTGCCGTCGCCAACGCGACGAGCGCCAAACTCCAAAGGCGGCGCATACGGTGCAGACACGATTTGAAACTGGACACAACTCCGGTTGATACGCCTGCCGCAAAGGCGTCTGATGGCGTTTTGACCAAGGATTCAACGTAAGTTTGCAGCAGAAGGGCTCTCATATTATTTCTTTTTTTGAAAATCAGGTCCAAGACTTTATTTTGGTGTGGCGTTGACAGATTGGAATTGTTGCAAGACGGTAACGGAGGGGCGGGAATACGTCTGCGGTGGATGAAACCAGGCGGACGACAAAGGCGTCAGGAGGCCAGGCCAGGCAGTCGGACGTGCGCCGCACGACCACGCCAAGTTGGTATTGTTCACGCCAATCAAAGATATAAATATCGCGTTGATATGCCTGCTATCGTCCAAGCTTGCCGTCAGCTATAGAAAGGGAAACCCTCGGCGGACGTAGGAAAACCCGCGCGCGAGGCATTCGGATGAGATCGGACCCGTTCTTGGTGAATCGGCGGGAAAGGCAAAAGCGCGTGAGAAACGAGGCCGATGGGAAGCGGTTTTGAAGCGTGGAAGTGGTCTGGATTGCTGGCTGCCCGAGGCGCGCTAATTATTGCGCTGTTTGATGCGGAAGATTTTGTGGCTGAATATCTCGTTCACCGGGAACCTGCTCACGGTGCCGCTATGCCTTCACGAATGGCATAACGAATCAAATCTGCCGAACTGGCACAGCCCAGCTTCTTGATGAGTCGGGAACGATACGCCTCAACGGACTTGATGCTGATGGCCAATTGCACGGCGATTTCCTTGTTCCGCTGGCCGGCGGCGACCAGTCGCAGCAATTTTGTTTCCAGCACCGACAAGACCTGCTTGGCCGGGGCGGCCTCGCTGGTCATGCGCTTATGATAATCCTCCACAATGCCAAGACTGACTTCCGGGCTTAGATACAGTTCCCCCGTCATCACCACGTCGATGGCTTTGAACAGCTCGGCAATGATACCCCGCTTGAACAGATACCCGCGCGCTCCGGCTCGAATGGCTTCGTCAACATTTGCGCGCGACGGATCGCCGGAATAAATGATGATTTTGGCAGCGGGTTGGGCGGCGAGAATCTGCCGGGTGGTCTCGATGCCATTCATGTCTGGCAAATGAATGTCCATGACGACCAAGTCAGGATTCAGTTCCCTGGTCAGTTTCAGGGCTTCTGCGCCCGTCGCAGCCTCACCCGCCAGCGCAAGCTCGGAATGTAGAGACAGCACCTGGCGCAAACCATTGAGCACCATCGGATGATCATCCACGATCAACAATTTTTTGGTGATTTTTATGATGTCAGGTGGGGGTTGGCCAATAATGTGTGAGATGAGAGGGAAATTAGCCATTGAATTCTCAGCCGTATTTTAAACCGAACAAGGGTTCGCCACACTCGCCTCCGTAAAAAATATCCTATTTTCCTCTGGCACCGGTAAAGAACAGGTGAATGGCATAGCCATCTCTCTGTCGCTGGTGCTGGTCAGAAGGCGCAAAAAGAGTTTATGTAGGTCGTACGCCCAATTGCGGAAAGATCCGGATAAAAATCCGAAGGCTGAAGCCCGCCCCCCCCGATGGCGCTTAGGTAATTCGCGCAGCCTATTACAAATAAACACGGATAGCTTTAGGGTCGCAGGCGGGGCTTGCAAGCGAATTTAGCGTCCCGCCATGGCGCGGGATTCACCGGGTCATGTGAAATGTGCGCAGCCCTCTGCACGATGGAGATGGCTGCGAGCGGGGACGGCCTCACTCCGGATTTTGAAAACACACCCTACGAACTTTGTGGGAGATAAAACTGGAAGTCATAATTTCCGGCGCTGCCAACCAAATCGCTGCGGCCTGATGCGTGAAATATTTTTAGTCGGGATTTTTAAATTTGGCATGGATCCAGGGCGGGGTGTTTTTGCTTTGCGCCGGCACGGCTTGCGCTTCATCATGCCCCGAATCCCAAGCCCATGAAGCCGCATCGCGCAATCGCTTTACTTGTGGTGGTCACGGCAGCCGTGGCTGCCGTGTCCGGCGGAGCGGCGGGAATGACTTTTCCTGAAGTGAAGGATCTGCCCGTCCGGCCGGAAATGCCGGATGTGCTGAGGATGCAGGACGGCACGCGCGTGACGAATATCACGCAATGGCCGGCGCGGCGCGAGGAGATGAAGGCGACCCTGGAGCATTATGAGCTTGGCCACGCGCCGCCGCCGCCGGGTAATGTGACTGGGCAAGATGTCTGGTCGCAGACCGTGCTGGATGGTGCGGCGAACTTCCGGCTGGTGCATCTGAAGTTTGGGCCGGAGGAAAAGCTGGGCTTCGATATCGCCATTTTCACACCCACGAACGCCGGGCCGCTTCCGACCATCATTAATCCATCATTCTTCATGACGCCGGGCGTGAATTTTACCAGTGGGATGACGACACCAACTCCGGCGGTAAGCACGAATGCCGCGGGCACCAATTTCCCCGCACGTCCGCGATTTAATTTCACCACCCCGGTGGATCCGGCGCGGGCGGCGCGCGGTTTCTCCAATCAGTTGAATCGCGGCTACGCCATCGTAACGTATCGCTACACGCAATGCGGCGAGGATAATCCAAGCTTTCGCACGAATTCATTTTATCCGGCATATCCCGGTTATGACTGGGGCGTGTTATACGGCTGGGCGTGGGGGCTTTCGCGCGTGGTGGATTACGTGGAGACGCAGCCGTTCGCCGACAAGGCCAAGCTCATCGCGTTGGGCCATTCGCGCTTGGGGAAACTGACGATGGTGGCGACGGCATTCGACGACCGCATCGCCTTGGGGGCACCGGCGGGTTCGAGTGGTGCGGGCACTGGTGCCTATCGTTTCTGTGGGCCGGGCCGGGGCGGCAAGGAGGGCATCGAGGACATGACGCGGAAGTTCGGCTACTACTTCGTGCCGCGCCTGGCGGAATTCACCGGCCGGATGGAGAAGCTGCCGTTCGATGCGCATTGGTTCGTGGCGTTGACCGCGCCGCGCCCGTGGATCTCGGTCGAGGGCACGGACGACCAAAACTGCGTGCCCAACGCGGTGAAACAAACCGTGCTGGCGGCGAAACCAGTCTATGAGTTTCTCGGAGCAAGCGCGGACCGCGTCGGGGTGAATTATGAAACGCACCGGCACGCGTTGACACCGGAGGATTGGAACGCAGCGTTGGATTTTTCCGATCAGCAATTGCGTGGCATTGATCACGGCCGGAAGTTTGACCAGTATCCGGTGGAGCAGATTTCTACGAACAATGTGGCGCCCAAATGAAACCAATTATCTTTGCAGCCATTATTTTTGTCATTGGCACCGCTGGCTGTGCCACCCGGCCGCAAAGAATTTTCGCGACGTTCAACGTCCGCAACTTTGGCGCGCATGGTGACGGTACCACCAAAGACACCGTTGCATTTCAGAAGGCGCTGGATGCCTGCGCTGTTTCCGGCGGCGGCGAGGTTTTGGTGCCGGCGGGAAATTATCTCATCGGCAGCGTGCAACTGGGCAACCGCACGATCCTCCGGCTGGAAACGAACAGCGTCATCACCGGCAGCGGTGACACGAATGATTATCCGTTGTTGGACATCCGTTGGGAAGGCCGCTGGCAGCCGGGTCGGCGCGCGTTGATCTATTCCGCAAACGTGGAGCACACCGGCATCATCGGATCCGGGCGTATCGCAGGGAATCCTGCGGTGGCCGCGCCGCAAAATCCACGGGGCGCCGTGGTGCTGGAGCCCATCAACTGCACGGATGTGCGCTGGGAGGGCTTGACCGTCACACAAGGCGGCAATTGGGCGACGCATCCGACGTATTGCGCGGGTGTCGTGATCAAAAATGTCAGCATCAACGGCGGGCGCGATGGTGTCGACGTGGATTCGTGTAGCCATGTCCGCATCGAAAATTGTGACATCAATACCGGGGATGATTCGATTAGCCTGAAATCGGGCCGAGGCATGGATGGTGCGCGCATCGGCCGGCCGACGGAAGATGTTTTGATCACGCACTGCAACTTGGTGGGCCGGCGATTCGCCTGCCTGGGCATCGGCAGCGAAACTTCCGGCGGCATCCGCAATGTGCGGATTGAACACTGCCAGCTGACCAGCCGGACCTTTGGTGTGTATATCAAGACCCGCATTGGCCGCGGCGGGATCATCGAAAACATCTGCGGGGACGATCTGGACGTGCTCGGCGGCGGTTTTTTGAAGATCAACCTGACCAGCGCGGGCAACCTGAACACGGCGGATGATCCGGTGCCGGATGCGGCGGGCATTCCGCTCGGGCGGAATTATTCCTTCCGCAACGTGCGCGTGGCGAATTGCCCGCCCTTGGTGGACGCCAGGGATATTTCGGCTGCAAAACCGTTGCAGGGTCTGGTGCTCGCGAACATCAGCGGGACCTGCACCAACGGCATCACGCTGGCGAACATCGTTGGTGCGAAGCTGCACCACATCCAGATGACCGGCTATCAAGGCGCGCTGCTGCTGGCTACGAACGTGCCGGGCGCTGGTTTGAAGGAGTTGCAAAAATGAACATCCGTCCCCGCATAAAAATTTGTTGTATCAAGTCGCCGGACGAGGCGCGGCTCGCCATCACGCACGGGGCCTCGGCCTTGGGACTGGTTTCATCCATGCCCAGCGGGCCGGGCGTCGTGGACGAGGAAACCATTGCCCGCATCGCCGTGACGGTGCCGCCGCCCATCGCGACGTTCCTGCTCACCTCCCTGCGCGAGGCGGACGCCATCATCGCCCAGCAACGACGTTGCCGGACCAATACGTTGCAGTTGTGCGATTACGTGGAGCTTCCGGTGTATGCTAAATTGCGGGCGGCGCTGCCGGGCATCGCCCTGGTGCAGGTGATCCATGTGACCGGTGAGGAATCCGTGGCGCTGGCGCAGAGCGTCGCGCTGCACGTGGACGCGATACTGCTGGATTCGGGAAACACGTCGCTGGCCGTGAAGGAACTCGGTGGCACAGGGCGGGTGCATGATTGGCACCTGAGCCGGCGGATTCGGGATGCGCTATCCCAACCGCTGATCTCCAAACCGCTCTTTCTCGCCGGTGGCTTGCGCAGCGCCAACGTGCGGGAAGCCATCGCGTCCGTCCAACCCTTCGGCCTTGACCTGTGCAGCAGCGTGCGGACGGATGATCATCTGGATGAAACCAAGCTGCGCGAGTTCTTTGCCGCCGCCCTCACTTGAAGCCACCCAACCATCTTTTGTCTTCAATCTGTCATTAAAAATGGTGCCAAGGGATGATTTATTCATTGAAATAGGATGGATTGAGTCCAGAATCCGGCTTGGGCATGGATGCCAAATACACTCTGGGAACAATCTAATCGAAAGCATATTATGAAGCGGGTATCAACCATCATCGGGCTGGGTCTTTTGGCTTTGACGTTATTTCCAATCACGGCGGCACGGGGTATGAGCATTGGTGTTCCACCACCGCCCCCGGTGCTAATTCCACCGACGCCTCCGGTGCCCCCGCCGCCGTCCTGCACGCCGCCGCCCTCGGGGATCGTCGCGTGGTGGCCGGCGGAAAACAACGTCGTGGACATCATCGGCGGCCACAATGGTGCGTTGATTAACGGCGCCAGTTTTGGAACCGGCGAAGTCGGGACGGGCTTTTCCTTCACCACGACCAACGGCGGGGTGACCATTCCGGCCAGCCCCGGCTTGGATGTCGGCCAGGGTGACGGCATGACCGTGGAGGGCTGGATCAACCCCGCTGACCTGTCCCGCCGTGAGGAATTCGTGGAATGGAACAGCGGCTCCACCAACCAATGGGTGCCTTGGGGTGTCCACGTCCAGATTCTGGGACCGGGCGAGCTGGGTTTGGGGGCGGGCAACCTGTTCTCGGACGTGCATGATACCGACGGTAACGTGCATTGGATCATGGCTCCGGGCGGCACCATCACGGCCAATGTGTTCCAGCACATCGCGCTGACGTATGATAAGACCAGCGGCGTGGCGACGTTATATTGCAACGGCGCCATCGTGGCCCAGCAGAACCTCGGCCAGTTCACCCCGCAGACCTCGTATGATTTCAACATCGGCCGGCGGCCGGCGGGCGACAGCATCCATTCGATGCTGGGGGCCATTGATGAAGTGGGCCTATACAGCCGGGCCCTTTCCTCCAATGAGATCGCCGCCATCTATCTCGCCGGCAACGCGGGCAAGTGTATGCCGCAGTGCGTTCCGCCGCCCGCGGGCATCGTTGCGTGGTGGCAGGCTGAGAGCAACGCCCTGGACATCATCGGCGGCAACAACGGTTCCGTGCCGGCGGGGGTGACTTTTGCCCCCGGCGAGGTCGGCCAAGCCTTCAACTTCACAGGTAACGCCAACATCGACGTCCCCAACCAGCCGGCTTTGAATCCCACCAACCAATTGACCGTTGAATGCTGGATCTATCCCCGGGCCCGCGCCGCTTTTACCTGGCCTCAAGATGTGGTCACCAAAGATGGTGAATGCGCCAACCGGCAATATATCCTCGGGATCGACAACAACAACAGCCAGGGTACCGGGGCGGGTATTTTTGAATCCACCGTCTGGCTTGGCAGCGGGGCGGTACCGGTTAGTGGGGCGAGGGTCGTGCAGACGAATACCTGGTATCATGTGGCGGTGACCTATGACGGGGCGCTGCTTAAACTCTATGTCAACGGGGCTGTGGATGGCCAAGTGGCGGTCACCGGCCCGATTGTCACCGGATCCGAACCCGTCCGGCTGGGGGGCGGCGCTCCCGGTGGCTGCCCGCCTTACTTTTTCGACGGCCTCCTGGATGAACCCGCCATCTACAATCGCGCGCTCGCTTCCAATGAGATCGCCGCCATCTATCTCGCCGGTTCCGCTGGCAAGTGCAACAACGGGCCTTTTCCGCCTGCGATTTTCACACCGCCGATGAATCAGACAGTCGTGGAGGGGGGCGAGGCTGATTTTTCCGTGACAGTCGGGGGTGCCGGACCGTTAAGCTATCAATGGACCTTCAACGGTAAAAAAATCTCC
Organism: Verrucomicrobiia bacterium; assembly: GCA_031290985.1. Classification (GTDB taxonomy): domain Bacteria; phylum Verrucomicrobiota; class Verrucomicrobiia; order Limisphaerales; family UBA11358; genus UBA11358. Next base: position 11,897 of record JARLJW010000051.1, read on the forward strand.
GGGGCGGCCAGTTATGCCTTGAGCCTGCCGGACGTCCATCCCAATCAGGCGGGGGGTTACGCGGTGATCGTGACGGGCGCGGGCGGATCGGTGACAAGCGCGCCGGCGATGCTCACGGTTATCACGCAAAAAATTTTGATCTACAGCTATTCCGGCAGTGAGAAGACCACGGCACCCGGCCAGGAGACCACGTACAATTATTCCGGCGAGATGTTTTTCATCCCGGACACGACCAATACCGTATTCGTCGGTTGGGCGACCATCAATGGCAAGAAGCAGTATTGGGTGACCACGGTGACAGATTATCTGTGCCTCAAGGTGACGGGCTCCTTTGGCCGCACTTACACGCTTTTAGGCCGGTCGGGCAGCGGGTTTGACCTCAACGGCCAGCCGCACCTTTGGTTCGCCCTGCACAAGGGGCAGAACGCCAGTCTGCTGATCGGCACCAAGAAGACGTATTCGTTCCCGAACACGTTTTCCTACAGCGGCGCCCAGGCATATCCAAATGTCCAGGCCGGCAACCTGGCCGCAGGAGACATGGTATTGCGCGAGGCGACGTCCAGCTACTCGTTCCTCCAGAAAAACACGCAGGCCGCCAACGACGGCGGGCAGACCGTGAGTGATTTGGTGTCTGCCTTGGTGAAGTCGCTGGTCAAGCAAGGTTACCAGCCGCAGTAAATAGCGCACCAGCTCCGGCAGTGACGACCGGCGGTCGAAGAGGGCGCCGGCTGGCGGAGATTTACTTTCCTCCCCGTCACTGCTACAACTTGCGCGTGCTTGATTCCATCGCCATCTGGAAAAATATCAATTCACCGGGCCGTTTGTTCCTCATCGCCGGGCCGTGCGTGATTGAGAACGAAAAGCTGTGCCGTACCGTGGCTGATTCGCTGGTGAAAACCTGCAAGCAACTCGGGATTTTCTACATCTTCAAAGCCAGCTTTGACAAGGCCAACCGCACGTCCGGCAAGGCGTTCCGCGGGCCGGGCATAGCGAACGGGCTGAAGACGTTGGCTGCCATCCGCGAGGAATTTGGCGTGCCCGTGCTGACGGATGTTCATACCGAAGAGCAGGCCACGACCGCCGGCGCGGTCGTGGACATTCTGCAGATACCGGCTTTCCTTTGCCGGCAGACGGATTTGATCGACGCGGCCGTGGCCACCGGCAAAATTGTGAATCTCAAAAAAGGCCAGTTCCTTTCGCCGAATGAGATGGGGCGCGTGGCGGAAAAGGCGCGGCTGGCCGGCGGTAAAAAAATTCTCCTGACCGAAAGGGGAACCACGTTCGGCTACAATAATCTGGTGGCGGACATGCGTTCGATTCCGGTCCTGAAGGCCTTTGGCTTTCCGGTGGTGTTCGACGCCACCCATTCCGTCCAGCAGCCGGGCGGCGGCGGCGACAAGACGACCGGTCAGCGCGAGTTCGCACCGGTGCTGGCCAAGGCGGCGCTCGCGGTGGGCGCTGACGGTCTGTTCATCGAAACGCACCCCCGGCCCGACGAGGCCTTGAGCGACGGGCCGAACATGATCCCGCTGGGTGAAATGGCGGCGACATTGAAAAGCCTGCTCAAAATATACAAAGCCGCCAAATGAGAAGCTCCAAGAACCAACATCCAACATCCAAAGTAGTTCCAGGCACCAAGCTCCCAGGAACCGTACGGACGCGGAGTTTGAAATTTGAAGCTTGGAATTTCTCTGGAGCTTGGTGCTTGGAATTTGGAGCTTAAACAAGTCGTGGCAACAATTTCCAAACCACTCGCCGCGCGCCTGAAACGGATAAAGCTGTTCCTGTGCGACGTGGACGGCGTGCTCACGGATGGCTCGATCTTTATCGGCGGTGAACGCGAGTTCAAGCGCTTCAACATCCGCGACGGCTTGGGGCTCGTGCTGGCCCGGCGGGCGGGTTTGCGGGTGGGCTGGGTCTCGGCCCGGCCATCGCTGGCGACCAAGCTGCGCGCGGACGAACTGAAAATCGATTTTCTCGTGCAGCAGGGCGATGCGATCAGCAAGACGGCCGCCATCGAGAGTTTATTACAGCAGGAAAGATTGAACTGGACGGAGGTCTGCTTTGTCGGAGATGACATCATTGACCTCGGCCCGCTGACGCGCGCCGGCCTGGCCATTGCCGTGGGCGACGCCGTGCCGGAGGCCAAAGCGGCGGCGCATCATGTCACCCGGGCCGCCGGCGGGCGCGGGGCGGTGCGTGAGGCTGTGGAGCTGATTTTGCGGGCGCAGGACAAATGGCGGCCGTTTGTCGAAAAATATTCAGAATGAGATTGGGCCGGAAACAATTATGGCTGGCACTGGCGGCGATGTTTTTTTTCATCGCGGTGGAGTTGAATCGTGCGCAGCAGATACCCGCGGCCCGCGCCACCTCCTTCAGCACGGACATGTATTACGAAGTGCCCAATGAAGACAAGGTCAAGATGCGGCTGTCCGGTTCGCAGTCCTTGCCGCTGCCCGGCGGCTTTCTGGACGTGAAAGACATGAAAGTTGAGACCTATAACACCAACGGCACCATGCAAATCCAGGCGGAGTCGCCCCAGTGCACGCTGCGCTATGCGGACGAGGTGGCGGATTCCCCCGGGCATGTGGAAATGCGTTCCGGTGACGGGAAGATCCGCGTCACGGCGGACGGCTTTCTGCTCGTGTTGAAACCGGATGCAATGTCGCTGAACCTGTCCAACCATGTGCATACCGTGATCGAGTCAGGATTGTTGAAACCATGAAAAAGATTTTATTTTTATTGCTGGCCGGAACCGCCGGCCTGATCTGGGCGCAGACGAATACGCCGCCGCCCGCCAAGGCCCCGGCGGTGACCACCATCAACTCTGACAGCGCGGACTTTGACATGAACGCGCACCGGATGGAATACCTCGGCCATGTGGTGTTGATCGATCCGCAGATCAGCCTGCTCTGTGACCGGCTGGTGGTGGAACTGCCCAAGGAAGGCCAGCGCCCCAACCGCATCTCCGCCGAATCGGTCGTGACCAACGTGGTGATCGACCTGACGCAAAACGGCAAGACCTACCATGTGACCTGCACCAATGCGGTTTACACCTACAGCGTGGAGAATTCCAAGACCAACGAACTGGTGACGCTGACCGGCGATCCCGTGGTGCAAAACGGTGAGAACATCATGCGCAGCGACAAAATCGTCTGGGACCGGGGTACCGGCCATTTCCAGGTCTACAACCACCGCGGAGAATTTATGACCAACCCGGACGGGAAATCGGGCACGAACGGCCTGCCGTTAAAACTTTTTTGAAATGGAAACCACCACAGTCGAAAACGGCCTCTTGCTCGCCACGGAAAACCTGGTGAAGGAATATCGCGGCCGCCGGGTCGTCAACGGCGTCTCCATCAGCGTGGGCGCCGGCGAAATCGTCGGCCTGCTCGGACCGAACGGCGCCGGCAAAACCACCACGTTCAACATGGTCGTCGGCGTCGTGAAGCCGGACGAGGGCGGCGTCAGTTTTCAAGACCACCAAATCACCGGGTTGCCCATGCACCAGCGCGCCCGGCTCGGCATCGGCTATCTCACGCAGGAGCCTTCGGTGTTCCGCAAGCTGACGGTGGAGGAAAACATCCTGGCGATCCTGGAGACCTGCCGGCTTTCGCGCGACGAACAGGCGGTGCGGCTGACGTACCTGCTGGAGGAACTGGATCTGACGCCCATCCGCAAGAGCAAGGCGTATCAACTGAGCGGCGGTGAAAAGCGGCGGCTGGAGATCACCCGGGCGCTGGTCACCAGCCCGAAATTGCTGCTGCTGGACGAACCCTTCGCGGGCATCGATCCGATCGCCAAATACGAGGTCGGCAAGATCATCCGGCGGTTGAAGGAGCGCGGGCTGGGCATTTTGATCACGGATCATGACGTGCGGGAAATGCTCAAAATAATTGATCGCGGCTATATCATCTACAAAGGCCAGGTCCTCGTGGCCGGCAGCGCGGAATTTCTGGCGAATGACGCGAAAGCGCGCGAGATTTATCTCGGTCCTGAATTCAACATGTAATCCCCTATGGAACGCCCATCCGTCACGGTCGAACAGTTCTTCAAAGAGCAGGCGGAGCCGTTGCAAATGCGGCTGCTGTCGCCCGACACCGACCTGAAGCGGGTCATCCGCGAACCCACGGTCAACCGGCCCGGCCTAGCCTTGAGCGGGTTCACGCGCTATTTCGCCTACAAGCGCATGCAGGTGATGGGGCACGCGGAGGTCTATTATCTGCGCGAACAGCGGCAAGAGGAGCGCGAGGCGCGTTACGCGTATCTCTTCGCCTACAAAATTCCCTGCGTGGTCTTCAGCCGCGGTTTGAAGGCGGACAAGGAGTTTCTCACGGCCGCGCAGCAGTCCGGCGTGCCGGTCTTCCAGACCCCGCTCGTGACGATGAAATTCATCAACCTCGCCACGCTGGCGCTGGAGATGATGTTCGCGCCGCGCACCAGCGAACACGGGTGCATGGTGGACATCCTCGGCGTGGGCGTGATCATCCGCGGCGAAAGCGGCATCGGCAAAAGCGAGGCGGTCCTTGCGCTCATCGAACGCGGCTACAGCCTCGTGGCCGATGACGTGGTGCGCGCCATCCTGGTGGATGGCAAGGAGGTGCTCTGCACCAGCGCCGAATTGACCCGCGACCACATGGAAGTGCGTGGCATCGGCATCATCAACGTCGCCCAGATGTTCGGCGTCAAGGCCATCCGCAAGGAAAAGAACCTCGACCTCATCGTCACTCTTAAACCGTGGGAAGAGGTCAAGGACGTGGAACGGCTGGGCCTGGACCAGGAACAAGAAAAAGTTCTGGGTGTGGATATCCCGCATGTCACCCTGCCGGTGCGGCCCGGGCGCGACATCGCCCGCCTCATCGAAGTCGCGGCGTTCCAGGTCAAATTGCGCAAATCCGGTTATAATGCCGCCGAGGAGCTGAACAAGCGGCTGCTGGCCCAGATGGCGGACAAAGCGGCCGAACGCACCCCGCCGGTTGAATTGTAAAAAATCGGATGGCGAAATTCCACGCCACCGATTATGTTACTGCTGAGACAGCACATGAGCGCTAAAAAAACAGACGGCGAGTTTCTCACCAAGGAACTCATCATTGTGAACAAGTCGGGCATCCACGCCCGGCCCGCCGCCATGTTTGTCAAGACGGCCAACCGTTTTGGCAGCGATATTTTCGTGGAAAAGGACGGCGAAAAGATCAACGGCAAGAGCATCATCGGCCTGATGATGCTGGCCGCCGGCCCCGGCAGCAAGGTGACGCTCCACGCCAAGGGGGCGGATGCCGCCGCCGCCATCACCGAACTCGAAGCCCTCGTCCAGCGCAAGTTTGACGAGGAGTGACCTGCGTCCGCCGCTAATTTTCCCGGGAAGGCGGCGGCTGGGCTTTGACTTTGGACTTTCAACTTGGGCCTTTGGACTTTAATTTCCCCGCATGGCATCTGCTGAAATTGATGTGAAATATGTCGCGCACCTCGCCCGGCTGGCGCTTACGCCCGACGAGGAGAAGACGCTCGGCGCGCAACTGGGCAACATCCTGGGCTACATCGAAAAACTGCGCGAACTGGACGTGACCAGCGTGGAACCCACCGCCCACGCCGTGCCCATGGTCAACGTGACCCGCGCGGACGAGGTCCGCCCGTCGTTGTCGCACGAAGACGCCCTCCGCAATGCCCCGCGCCAGGCCGGCGGCCTCTTCATTGTCCCCAAAATCGTTGAGTAATTTTGACCATGCTCAACCAGCTCACCATTTCTGAACTCACGGCGAAACTCGCTCAACGCGACGTTTCCGCGCGCGAAGCAATGCAGTCCTGCCTTGACCGGATCGCGCGCGTGGATGGAAAAATCCACGCCTTCATCAGCCACGACGACGCCGATGCGCTGGCGCAGGCGGATGCCGCGGACCAGGAAATTTCCCGCGGGGCCAAAAAACCGCTGCTCGGCGTGCCCATCGCCATCAAGGACGTGCTCGCCGTCAAAAATCAGCCGTTGAATTGCGCCTCCAAGATCCTGGGCAAATTTATTTCGCCGTATGATGCGACCGCCATCGAAAAATTGAAGGCCGCCGGCGCGGTCGTGTTCGGCCGGTGCAACATGGACGAGTTTGCCATGGGCAGTTCCACGGAAAATTCCGCGTTCGGGCCCACGCATAACCCGTGGGACATAACGCGGATTCCCGGCGGTTCGTCCGGCGGCTCCGCTGCCGCGGTCGCGGCGGACGAGTGCATCGCCGCGCTGGGAACGGACACCGGCGGATCCATCCGCCAGCCGGCTGCGTTGTGCGGGTGCGTGGGGCTGAAGCCGACTTACGGCCGGATCTCGCGTTATGGCCTTGTGGCCTTTGCCAGTTCGTTGGACCAGATCGGGCCGTTTACCAAGGACGTGCGGGATGCCGCGACGCTGCTCGGAGTGATGAGCGGACACGATTTGCGTGATTCGACCAGCGTTCCGCAACCCGTCCCGGATTATGCGCGGGCGCTGACGGGCGACATCAAGGGTTTGAAACTCGGGTTGCCCAAGGAATACCTGATCGGCGGCCTGGACCCGGAAGTGAAGGCCGCCGTGGACGCCGCCGTGAAGAAATATCAGGAGCTCGGCGCGGAGATCGTGGAGATTTCCCTGCCGCATACGGATTACGCGGTGGCGGTCTACTACATCGTGGCCACCGCCGAGGCTTCGGCGAACCTCGCCCGGTTCGACGGGATCCGCTATGGTGCACGGGTGGATGGCCACGACCCGATTGAACTTTACAGCCAGACCCGCGGCGCGGGATTCGGTGCGGAGGTGAAGCGGCGGATCATCCTCGGCACTTATGTTTTGAGCAGCGGCTATCACGATGCGTATTACCTGCAGGCGCAAAAAGTCCGCACGCTCATCCGTAATGATTTTCTCAAGGCTTTTGAGCAGGTGGATGCCATCGTGACCCCGACCTCGCCCACCGCCGCCTTCAAGCTCGGCGAGAAGTCCGGCGACCCGTTGCAGATGTATCTCTCCGACATCTTCACGATCTCCTGCAACCTGGCGGGCATCTGCGGCATCAGCATCCCGTGCGGTTTCACCCAAAATCCCCGGCTGCCCATCGGCCTGCAACTGCTGGGCAAGCCGTTTGGCGAGGAAACGATGTTGAACCTGGCTTATGCCTTCGAACAGGCGACGTCATGGCATAAAGAAAAAGCTGCGATTTGACGGCTAGGAGGTTAAGTTGAAGAAAATTCGAAGATGATTCCGACGCAAAAGACCAAACGGGTGTTGTTCTGGCTGGGCCTGTCCTTGCCGATGGTGGCTTTGATCGCCATGACGTGGCTGGTGCACCAGACCGGCGGACAGTTCAACACGTCCTTCAACTGGGTGCTCCGCAATTACAAGATGCTCGACATGCTCGAGCAGGTGCAGTCACACATCGTCGACGCGGAGGCGAACCAGCGTGGTTTCCTGCTGACCGGGCGCGAGGAATACATCGAGCCCTACCATGCGGCGATGACCTCGGTCAACGACGACCTGGCGCAGCTGAAAAAATTCACCGCGAACGATCCGGCCCAGCAGGCGAACCTGGCCGCCTTGGAGCGGCTGGTGGCCGACGAGCTGGTCTTTGACCCGGCCACCGCCTTTTCTTCCGGCCAGTTTTCCACGAACGCGTCGGTGGTGACGGTGACGGCGCGGGGCAAAAGCAAGATTGAAAGCCTGCGGCGCGTGTTGTTCACCGCGCGCGAGGAGCAGGAGCAGGCGTTAAGCCGGCACCAGCAGGCCGCCGAGACGGACGTGGTTTCCACCCAGATCATGTCGCTGGTGCTGATCGTCGCCGTGGCCGTGGCCCTGGTCTTCGTGGTGGTCATCCTGTTGCGGCTGGAAAAACTGCAGCAGTTTGTGACCGTTTGCGCCTGGACGGGCCAGGTGCGGTACCAGGGCCAGTGGCTGCGCCTGGACGAGTTTTTGAAACACCAGTTCGGGATCTCTGTTTCGCACAGCCTGTCGAAAGAGGCGGCGGAAAAAATGATGAAGGAGATCGAGGAGTTGAACCGTCCCGGCAGCGGCACCGGGTTCCCGCCGCGCCCGCCCGTCTGAAAATACAAGGTTGCAAACAAGTAACCAATCGGTTACTTGTTGGGCATGCGTCGATCGTCCAAAAAAACGGCGGCCGGGTCCGTCCGCAACCCGGACCGCACCCGCAGCCGGATTCTGGCCGCCGCCGTGGCCGAATTCGCCGCCAAAGGCCAGGCCGGGGCGCGGGTGGACGCCATCGCGCGCCGGGCCGGCACCAACAAGCGGATGCTCTACCATTACTTCGCCGACAAGGAAGGGCTGTACCGCGCGGTTTTGCGCGAAAAGATCACCGAGCGCCGGGTGCAGTTTGAGGACGCGCCGGGCGAGCCATCAGAAAATCTTCCGTTTCGGTTTGACTTGATGTGCAGCGACCAGGAGTGGATCCGGCTGCTGGGCTGGGAAGCGCTGGAAAACCAGGGCGGACAGGTGCAGGAGGAGTCGTTTCGCCGGCAGGGGCTGGCGCGAGCCTTGGAGCGGCTGCGCGGCCATCAGGTCGCCGGCCGGCTGACCACGGAGCACGACCGCCGCCACCTGCTCCTGGCGAAAATAGCGCTGACGATGTTTCCGGTGGCCTTTCCGAACCTGACCCGGCTGGTCACCGGCCGCACCGTCCGCGACCCCAAGTTTCGACGCGCGTACCGGAGCTTCCTGAAAAAATTTGCAACCAGTTTCCGCCCGGCGCGTCCATCCGGGCAACCGCATCCCGACCGGCCATGAAATTTTTTTACCAAGTCCTGATTTTGGCCGCCCTGGGCGGTCTGGCGGCCGGTTGTTCCCGCGGCAATGCCGCCAAGGGCGCCCCGACGGCGCCCGTTTTGACGGCCCAGGCCAGCGTGACAAATGTCCCGGTGCTGGTGGATCCCGCCCCGGTTGGGCACGTCATGCCGATATCGACCGTGACGATCCGCCCGCAGATCGGCGGCGTCATCAGCACGGTGGAATTTAGCGAAGGCCAGGAGGTGAAGAAGGGTGACCTTTTGTTCACGATCGATCCGCGTCCGGCGCAGGCGGCATTGGTCCAGGCGCAGGCCAGCCTGCAGCGCGATGCGGCGCAGCTCGAAAATGCGCGGATCCAGTTCAACCGCGAGCAAAAGCTGTTCGATACGAAGCTGGTTTCCCAGGATGAATACGACACCAGCCGGGCGGCCTTTGACGCGCTGAAAGGCACGGTGGCCGCTGACCGCGCGGCCATCACCAACGCGGAACTGAACTTGGAATATACCCGGATTCGTTCGCCGGTGGACGGCCGCACCGGCGCCATCCAGTTCCGCGAAGGCAACGTGGTGAAGTCGCCGGATGACGTGCTGCTGATGATCAACCAGATCCACCCCATCTACGTGGCGTTCGCCATCGCGGAGCGTTTTCTGCCGGAGATCCAGAAGCAGATGCGCGACCATGTGCTGACCGTCAAGGCGGGCTATGAGGGCATGGTGGGCGAGCCGGTGGCCGGCGAACTGACCTTCGTGGACAATGCCGTGGATATGACGACCGGAACAATCCTGTTGAAGGCGACGTTTCCGAACGCGGAGGACAAATTGTGGCCCGGCCAGTTCGTAACGATCTCCATCCAACTGGATGAACTCAAAGATGCGGTGGTGGTGCCTGCGCAAGCGGTGCAGACCGGCCAGAACGGGGAGATGGCCTACGTGGTGAAGCCGGACATGAAAGTCGAATCGCGCAAATTGAAGACCGGAATCACCTTTGGCGGCCTGACGGTCATATCATCCGGCGTCAAGGCCGGTGAAACCGTGGTGACCGACGGACAATTGCGGCTCGCGCCCGGCGTGCTGGTCAGCGATAAAAGCGAGTCCGCCACCAATGCAACCCGGTCCGCGACGAACGCGCCATGAGCGTCCCGGAACTGTTCATCCGCCGCCCGGTGATGACCACGCTGGTCATGGCCGGGATTTTGCTTTTCGGCGTGGTGGGGTTTCATCAACTGCCGGTAAGCGACCTGCCGAGCGTGGATTACCCGACAATCTCCGTTTCCGCCAGCCTGCCTGGCGCGAGCCCGGAAACGATGGCGTCCGCCGTGGCCACGCCGCTGGAAAAGCAGCTCTCCACGATCGCGGGCGTGGACTCCATGTCGTCGGTCAGTTCGCTCGGCAGCGCCTCGATCACGATCCAATTTTCGCTCGACCGCAGCATTGACGCGGCGGCGCAGGATGTCCAATCGGCGATCTCCAAGGCGTCGCGGCAGCTCCCGGTCAACATGCCGTCGCCGCCGACCTATCAAAAAGTCAACCCGGCGGATTCACCGATCATTTTCCTTGCGATGTCGTCCCCGACGCTGCCGATGTCCGACGTGGACAATTACGCTGAAAATCTGCTGGCGGAGCAGATCTCGCAGGTGAACGGCGTCGCGCAAGTCGGCGTGTTTGGCGCGCAACCTTACGCGGTGCGCATCCAGGTGAACCCGGACAAACTCGCGGCGTACGGGCTGGGCATCGACCAGGTGGAGCAGGCCGTGGAGGCGGGGAACGTAAACCAGCCGCTGGGCACGTTGTACGGCAAACACCAGGCGTTCACCGTCAAGGCGAACGGCCAGTTGACCGACGCGGCGGCGTTCCGGCCGATGATCGTGGCCTATCGCAACGGCAAGCCGGTGCGGTTGCAACAGCTCGGCAACGTGCTGGACAGCGTGCAGAACGACAAGAGCCTGGCCTGGGTCGACAGCACCCGCGCCGTGGTGCTGGCCGTCCAACGCCAGCCGGGCGCGAACACGGTGGAGGTGGTGGACGAGATCAAGAAGCTGCTCCCGCACTTTCGCACGCAGATCCCGGCATCGGTCAAGCTGGACGTGGTCATTGATCGTTCGCTGACCATCCGCAAATCGGTTTCCGATGTGGAGAGCACGCTGTTCCTTGCCGTGTGCCTCGTCATCCTGGTCATCTTCCTTTTCCTGCGGAATCTTTCGGCCACCCTCATTCCCAGCCTGGCGCTGCCCATGTCCCTCATCGGCACATTCGCCGCCATGGCGCTCCTTAATTACAGCCTGGACAACCTGTCGCTCATGGCGCTCACGCTGTGCGTCGGGTTCGTTGTCGATGATGCCATTGTCATGCTCGAAAACATCGTCCGTCACATGGAAAACGGCGAGCCGGCGATGGAAGCCGCGCTCAAGGGGTCGCAGGAGATCGGCTTCACAATCATCTCCATGACGTTGTCGCTTTCGGCGGTGTTCATCCCGATTTTGTTCATGAGCGGGTTGCTGGGCCGGTTGCTGCATGAGTTCGCCGTGACCATCGTGGTGGCGGTTTTATTTTCCGGGTTCGTTTCGCTGACGTTGACGCCGATGATGTGCAGCCGGTTCGTCCATTCCGATCGGGAGAAGCAGCACGGAAAACTTTTCAATTTCTTTGAGCGGTTTTTTGACCGGACGCGTGATGGTTACGACCGCGTCTTGCAGGTGGTGATGCGCCACAAGCTCACGACCATGGTCGCTTCGTTGCTCATCCTGGTGGCGACAGTGATTTTGTTCGTGGTGATCCCGAAGGGCTTTTTCCCTGATGAGGACACGGGCCGGATCATGGTCACGACCGAGGCGTCGCAGGACATCTCGTTCGACGCCATGCGCGACCATCAATTGGCCGCGATGAAAATCGTCGCCGCCGATCCGAACGTGGACGGCTTCATCTCGACCGTGGGCACCGGCACAGGTTCCGCCAGCCTGAACAACGGCCGCATGTTCTTTCGTTTGAAGGACAAGCGAAAATTGAACGCGAACCAGATCATCCAGGAGATGCGGGTGAAGTTCGCAAAGATGCCGGGATTGAATATTTACATGCAGAACCCGCCGTTAATCCGCGTGGGCGGCATGTCGAGCAAGGCGCTGTACCAATACAGCCTCCAGGACACCGATGTGCAGGAATTGTTTCACTGGGCGCCGTTGCTGATGGAAAGGATGAAGCAGGAACCCGGTTTCCAGGACGTGACGACGGACCTGCAGATCGCCGCGCCGCAGGTCAATGTGGAGATCGATCGCGACAAGGCCGCGGCCCTGGGCGTGACGCCGGAACAGATCGAAAACGGCCTCTACGACGCCTACGGCGAACGGCAGGCTTCCACCATCTATGCCGACGTGGCCGAATATTGGGTGGTCTTTGAGGTGGAACCGCAGTATCAGCGCGACCCGACCGCGCTGGGCCAATTGTACATCACCAGCTCCGCCGCCGGCACGAACGGCGCAGCCAAGCTGATTCCGCTCAGCGCCGTGGCCAAACTGACGCGCAGCGTCGGGCCGACGAGCATTTCGCACGTCGGACAACTGCCATCGGTCACCCTTTCGTTTAATCTGGCGCCGGGCACCTCGCTCGGCACGGCCGTGGACCGGTTGTCAAAAATCGAAAACGACATGCATCTGCCCGCGACCATGGCCGGCAGTTTTCAGGGCGCGGCGGCGGTATTCCAGTCGTCGCAGGCGGGATTGCTGGCGCTGCTCATCGTGGCGATCATCGTCATCTATATCATCCTCGGAATTCTTTACGAAAGTTTCATCCATCCGCTCACCATCTTGTCCGGCCTGCCATCGGCGGGTTTTGGCGCGCTGCTGACGTTGATGGTGTTTGGGATCGACCTGAACATCTATGGCTTCGTTGGCCTCGTCATGCTGGTGGGCATTGTGAAGAAAAACGCCATCATGATGATCGACTTCGCCATCGATGCGCAGCGTAATCATGGCAAAACTCCCGCTGAGGCGATCCACGAAGGCTGTCTGTTGCGTTTCCGCCCCATCATGATGACGACGATGTGCGCGTTGATGGCCACGCTGCCCATCGCGCTGGGCCTCGGGGCGGGCGGCGAATCCCGGCGCGCGCTCGGTTTGACGGTCGTGGGCGGATTGGTGGTGTCGCAATGCCTCACGCTTTTCATCACGCCGGTGGTCTATCTGTATCTCGAAAAATTCCAGCAGCGGTTCAGCCGCAAGCCGGCCGTTCCGGTGGCCACCCCCGCCAAGGCTTAAAAAATCCGTGTGCATCCGGGGCCGTCCGTGGTTAAACTTTCCGCGATGGAATACGAAGCAGTCATCGGGCTGGAAACCCACGTCCAGCTGAAAACCAAATCGAAGATGTGGTGCGGGTGCGCGAACCAATATGGTTCCGAGCCCAACACCAACGTCTGCCCCGTCTGCCTGGGCATGCCCGGCGTCTTGCCCGTGCCGAACGAGGAGGCGCTCCGCAAAACCGTGCTGACCGGTTATCTGCTGAACTGCGAGATTCCGCGCCATGCAAAGTTCGACCGCAAAAATTATTTTTACCCCGACGCCTCGAAGAATTACCAGCTTACGCAATACGACAAGCCCAGCACGGCGAACGGTTATGTGGATTTTGAACTGAACGGCAGCCTGGCGCGCGTGCGCATCACCCGCGCGCACCTGGAAGAAGACGTCGGGAAGCTTACGCATTTCGAGCGCACCAGCGGCGTGGATTTCAACCGCGCCGGCGTGCCGTTGCTGGAAATTGTTTCCGAGCCCGACATCACGAGCGCGGACATGGCGTATGCCTACCTGAATGCGCTGACGGATATTTTGCACCAAGGCGGGGTGTCGGATTGCGACATGGAGAAGGGGATGGTGCGCTGCGACGTGAACATCTCGGTGCGGCCGGTGGGTTCCAAGGGTCTTGGTGCGAAGATCGAGATCAAGAACATGAACAGCTTCTCCGGCGTTCGCCGCGCCGCGGAATACGAGATCAACCGCCAGATTGAGACCGTGAAGCGCGGTGAGAAGCTCATCCAATCCACGCGCCGCTGGGACGACGCGGCGGGCATCACCGAGCAGATGCGCACGAAGGAAGACGCGCACGACTACCGCTATTTTCCAGAACCTGACATGATGCCGCTGGCCCCGACGGATGCGTGGCTGGCTGAAGTGAAGGCCAAGGCCATCGAGTTGCCGATTGCACGCAAACAGAGGTTGATGCGCGATTATCAGTTGCCGGCCGGCGATGCGGAAGTGTTCAGGAGCAACGTGGCGCTCGGAAATTATTTTGAACAGCTCGCCAAGCAATCAAAGAATCCAAAGGCGGTTGCGAACTGGATTATCAACAACCTGTTGGCGAAACTTGCCGAGTTGAACGAACGGGAACAATCCGAGCAGGGTGCGCTGGGACTTGAGCCGGCGGACATGAAGCTTTCAACGCTCGCGGACCTCAAGTTCAAGCCGGAGGCGTTGCTGGAACTCGTCAGCCTCGTTGAGGCCAAGACCATCAGCAATTCCGCCGCGCAACAGGTGTTTGCCGAGATGTTCGAGAGTGGCAAAGCGCCCGCCGCCATCGTGCAGGAAAAGGGGCTGGCACAGGTCAGCGACACCGGGGCGATTGAAAAATTCTGCGACGAAGCCATCGCCGCGAATCCGAACCCGGTGGCGGACTACAAGGCCGGCAAGGTGGCGGCGCTCAATTCCCTCAAGGGACAGGTGATGAAATTTTCCAAAGGCAAAGCCAACCCGGCGCTGGTCGGGGAAATTCTGGAGCGGAAGCTTAAAGGATGATTGCGCGTAGCGTTGACCAATCAATGGTCAGGGATGGCTGGTGCTCCATACCACATCATCGTTGCGGTCCAATCCATCTCTCCAGTTCCCAAGCCTAACGCTTGAAATTGAAAGAGGCCCCATTGGTGATAAGGCAAGCAATCTAAAAAGTGGTAGCGGTGCATGTTGGAAATCCAATGGCGCTGGCTTTGTTCGACTTTGGTTTGCCCCCGGAATGGATGATCAAATTCAACTGGAGAACACCAGGCAAACCCGAAGTAATCTTCGGTTCCAGTGCCATGGACAGCCGGGGCATTCGTTTCATCCAGCGCCGCTGACTGTTGCGGGCAGTGAACAAGTATCTTCCATATCCGGGGAAACACCCGCAAGCATGTGAAGAGGTGCCTGGATGGCGGTTTCACCATCCCAATTTGCTACGATCCTCAGTTCGTTCAGATCGGATTTGGTTTTGGCGGTGAACCGGATGGCAGCAATGGCTTGCGGCCCTTTTTCGTGAAATATCTCGACCGTTTGACCCGGGTTTACCAGATATTCGACGCGTTCGGGCTGGTTCGTATTGTCCAATGGTCCCTTGGCCTGAGAAATGGCGGCCAGTTTGTTTCCAACTGCGCTGATTGCGCCAGCCGCTTGCCGAATAGATGTAAGATTGAACGGTTGAACGGTGGCATCCGGCGGCAATGATTGCCAGGAGATCTGGTAATACAGTCTGGCGAGTTGAATCTTGTACGGAACCACCACGACCAGCTTGCAGTGCCTGGCATGGATGATGGGAAAATGAAGGTTGTATCCCTGCGATGTGATTGTTCCGAAGGGTTCAGGCACAGGTAGAAAACGCCCCTTCAGGAAATCACCAAACGGCATCGCCAATGCCGGCTGGTTTGTCCCGTCAATGTAAAGTTTGAGGATGCCAACCGGATTTGCCGACCATATCCAGGTCACGACCCCGGGTCCGTCAAATTCCGCCAAGGTGGCATTGATACCATCCGCATTTGTCGCAATATTGGCAAAAAAACCATAATCCATATCGCCGATGATTTCAGGAGCGAGATGGGCCAGCATGATTTTATGCGGATCGGAGGCGCTGGAAGCCATCCGGGCTTTCACTGTGGGATCAATTGGCTGCGCAAGTGTGCTCAGGTCACTGGCCTCACCAAGCAGCGAATACCACGAGGTGCCCGAAGGAATGTAAGTCGGGCTTTCGATGTTCTTTTGCCCGCACCCGCCCACGACAACCAAGGCACATAATAATAATATATTCCTACAATTCACTTGGTATTTTGCGTTCAACCAAAATGTCCCCGATGGGAAGGAAACTGAATCAAACAAACAGCCCGGTCAAGGCGTATGTCAATAATCCACGCGCAATATTCAAACTATCTGCAAGACACAGGCGCTTTGAACCTTCGTGAGTCATTGGCGTGGTCATGGTTCTTTCCGGGCGGCAGGGATGCCGCCCTCTACGTCAGGCCGGGAGACCTGACTCTACGTTAAAGCCGTTGCTTCAATTCTGTTTCGCCTTCGCCAGTTCCACCGCATAGACCTGGTTCGCGCCGCTCATATTGCTGCGGAAGATGAGCCATTTCATGTCCGGCGAAAACATTCCGTTCGGTTCGAGGGCGTAATCGTGCTTCGCCATGTTGACGAGTTTTTCGGAATGGAACACGCCGGTCTGGATGAGATTCTTGGTTTCCACGTTCCCGGCGGATTTGTCCTCGATGAGTTCGGGTCGGAACAGATACATCCAGGTGCCGTGGTCGGCGTGAGCGACCATCTTGTCGTCGCCGCCGTCGCTGGAGAACAAGCTGCCATCGGGCGAGACATTGAAATGCACGCCCCATTCGTCGCGCTGCAGGTGATACCAGGTGCGGGCTCCGCTGGAGAGCTCGTAACCGGCGACCCAGAAATCCTCGCCGCGCGGCGTTTGCAGGTCATACCAGATGGTCTTGCCGTCGCTGCTGAAAAATTCGTGGCCGGCGATCTCCATGATCATCGTGCGCTGGTGGATCAGCTTGAGATCCGAGCCGTCGGTGCGGATGGTCCAGATGCGGTCCACCTTGTGCCAAGGGCCTTCGTGGCAGAACATCATCAGGGTGGGGTCGGTGGGCGAAAATTGCAGATGGCCCAGCCAGTCCGTGCAACGGTTGTATTTCTTGGTCTCGCCGGTGGCGATGTTGTAGAAGAAGAGTTCCATCGGATAGTGCTTCGCCAGCCGTTCTTCCATCATCGTGCCTTTCTTGCCGCGATAAGCGTCCACGGTGGCGATGTCGTTCCGCCGGTTTGGCCCGCCATTGAAGAATTCGTTGGTGCCCCAGTCGTTGCGTTCGGTGAAGGTGCCGCCGAGCAGGGTTTCATCGGCGTTGACCGTGGAAACTTCCTGCCCGCGCTGGAGCTTGAAAATTTCCTGGACGATTTTCGTGTTGGGGTCGACGGCGCAGATGAGCCGGTTGGTCTCGCCGTCCGCGATCTTGATCTCACCGAAATAAATTTTCCCCGTCTTGTGTCCGACCATGATGATGTGGGCGCGGCCGGTGATGATGGTTTCCACCGCGTGGGTATCCAGGTTCACCATGGCGATGCCGTTGGAGGTGGTGATGACCATGCGCTGGCCGTCCGGCGTGAACGGGTTCAGGTTGAAATACACGCTCTCGCTCCCCGGTTCGGTGGAAAGCTGGACGACGCGATGGCCGGTGTCGGGGTCAATCCATTCGGTGGGGGCGGTGGCCGATGCTCCTGCAATGAGATTTGTGCCCTTATACCATTGATAAACCAGCGGGGCGGAGCTGGAGTTGGTAACGGAAAATGAAGCCGGCGACTGGCCGGATTGCGCAAAAATGGGCATTGAGGCGGCCGCGAACAAGGCAGCCATGACCAGGGCGGGCGAAAAAAAGATGGATTGTTTCATGGCGTGTGGTTGGATCGATTCTGGCAGAAACGGGCGGCGGGGCAATCATCACAACTGGTGATGTGAAGGCACACGCGGGTCGGCGGCCAGCGCTCCGGCTCAAGGCGGGTTTCCGCAGTGACGGGATAACCGCCGGGCTGAACGCGTCCCAAAATCCTCCGATGGGCCCGGTGTTTTCACGTTGAAGGGGCCTGAAGGCTGCGGTCCGGGGGCAGGGGGGGGGGACAGCCTTTGTCCAACTGGCCGGAGTAAACTTCTGGGATGATGATTGAAATTGATGGGAAAATGGAGACGGTCTGGCGGTGCCGGGCGCTGGTGTCTTTTGTGCCGGTGACGTTTCGGCGCGGGCGGGCGGCGGCGGCCGGCGCGTCAACAGAAGGAGCCGGTTTGAGCGGGGTTTCGCATTATCTGGAAATCCTGCTGACGGAGGAGGTGTTGCTATGCTGGTTGGAGGAAGCCACGGTTGTGGCGGCTGGCGATGTGGTGGCCATGGATACAGCGGCGGGACGGGTTGGGATAAAATCCGGGGCGGTGGTTCCGGCACGGTTTTCCTGGCGGGAGCATCTGGCGAAAGAGGCGCAATTTGTGCAGAGTGAGCGGTTGATTGAGGCGTTGTCTCACACAAAGGACAGTACTTGCGTACGGCCACCGGACGGAAAGGGGGGACGAAAACAGCCGAGGACGAGGACGAGGACGAGAACGAGGACGAGAACGAAAAAACTGATGATTTGCGGGATTTGCGGGTGGGGGCATGATGCGGCGTTTTTGCGGATCACGATTCCGGGGAGGGCGGTGATCACGTTACACGGGGCGATGGCGCAGATTGTGGCGCTGGTGCATGCGGCGCAGGCGAGCGGGGCGGGGCCGGTCAGCACGAAGGATGAGCGGCTGCTGGCGTTGTGCGGCGGG
Organism: Verrucomicrobiia bacterium; assembly: GCA_031290985.1. GTDB lineage: Bacteria > Verrucomicrobiota > Verrucomicrobiia > Limisphaerales > UBA11358 > UBA11358. Next base: position 30,230 of record JARLJW010000051.1, read on the forward strand.
TATCAACATCCGTGCAAGGTGTTTAATGATTTGAAGCGGAGGGCGGATTACCGGGTGTTGTTTGATACCGGGCGAAGGGGGTTTTTGGAGCTGAAAATAAACGCAGAGGCGCGGAGGACGCTGAGAAGCGCGGAGAAGAAAGGCAAAGGATGAGGATGTTCACCCTTTAAATTTTCCTGTACCCATCTTCTAAAGCCGAATGTCCGCCCAAAGCGGCGTGGCGTGGCACTTCCCGCCGCAGTCCATGACGCGAGGGGTTTGGGCGATGGTGATGGAGTGTTCCGGGTATCGCAGGTTGGTAATGCGCTGCGGCTGGTCTGCGACACAGCCGCCGTCCGTTAAAGCAAGCGAGGAGGAGGAAGACGAAGAGGAAGATGAGGATTGAGGCTGGTCGAAATGATGGAATTTGTTGGCATTTAGTGGGTTCTGAATCGAGGACGAGGACGAGAACGAGGACGAGGAGGATTGGGAACGGTCGCAATGAAGTCGCAATGAAGTCGCAATGAATCGCAATCTATTCGCAATGAAGGTTCCTTTGAGAGGGGGTAAAATGGGGCATGAAATTGAATCCAGACAATATATCGGGTGAGGCGCTGGCGGCGTTGAGTGAGCTGGC
>JARLJW010000052.1 GCA_031290985.1 Verrucomicrobiia bacterium
GCGCTCCGGACTCGCCGGCCGGAGGCCAGCGCTCCCAGTGATGGGTGGGACGTGGACACAGGGAAATCAGAGTGAATCGGAGCCGATCAAGGTTAATCAAGGTGAGATTTTTTATCCGGGGAGGGGAAGTCCGAGGACGAGAACGAGCAATGGTTGCGGAAAATTTGCAAGGGGTGGTGCGGGCGGTGAGTTGCCGGATGAAGATTGGCACTCGCGCGTGCGAAAGCGGCGTGGCGCTGCGCTTCCCGCCGCAGTCCATGACGCGTGTGGACAAGGACATATCGCCTGCGCGTATTTGTGGAATCAAGGGATGGCAACGTCACAAGGTGCCTGGTCCGTGCCGGACAGGCCTTTATGTCGCAGCGCGACAAACTTCACCTGGCCCACCAACTCCAACTCCGCCGGTTTTGGAATTTTGAGAGCGACCCGGTTTCCATTACACTCCCGGGCCTGATATGAAGGACGCGCGTGTTGAAGAAATTCGACGACTCCTGCCGCAAGCCATGCTGCCCGACTGGGTAAACCTGGGCGGCCGGATGGTGCGGCTATTGCGCGATCAACATCATCCGCAGACGCATGATGCGATTCTCGACCGGCTGCTCGCGCAAGTCCGTGCCTCGGTGGCGCTCCGGGAAAGGCGCAAACTCGAAGTCCCCAAAATTAGTTATCCGCCGGAACTGCCCATCACGGCGCGGAAGGATGACATTGTCAATGCCATCCGCGCGAATCAAGTCGTGGTCATCGCGGGCGAAACGGGTTCGGGCAAGACGACGCAAATCCCCAAGATGTGTCTCGAGGCGGGGCTGGGCATTGAGGCGAAAATCGGCTGCACCCAGCCGCGGCGCGTGGCGGCGCTTTCCATTTCACGGCGCATCGCGGAGGAGCTGAATGTCACCTGGGGCCGCGAGGTCGGTTGCACCATCCGCTTTGACGACCGCAGCAGCGCGCAGACGTACATCAAGCTGATGACCGATGGCATCCTGCTTGCCGAGACGCAGGGTGATCCGCTGTTGTCGGGATATAACTGCATCATCATCGATGAAGCGCACGAGCGCAGCTTGAACATTGATTTCCTGCTGGGCTACTTGAAAGGTCTGCTGGCCAAGCGCAGCGACCTGAAGCTGATCATCACCTCGGCGACGATTGATACGCAGACTTTTTCCAAGGCGTTCAACGATGCGCCGATCATCGAGGTTTCCGGGCGGCTGTATCCGGTGGAGGTGATTTATGCGCCGTTTGATGCGGATTCGGAGGAGCGCGGCGACATCACATATGTGGATGCGGCGGTGCGCGCGGCGGAGACGGCGTTGTGCGAGCCGGGCAACGGCGACGTGCTGATCTTCATGCCGGGCGAGCGTGACATCCGCGAGACGTGCGATCTGCTGGAAGGGCGTTTCGGCCGCGAGGCGGAAATCATTCCGTTGTTCGGCCTGCTGAGCGCGGCGGACCAGCAACGCGTGTTTGCGCCGTGCGCACACCGGAAGATTGTGGTGGCCACGAACATTGCGGAAACCTCGCTGACCATTCCGGGCATCCGTTACGTCATCGATTCCGGGCTGGCGCGCATCAGCCGGTACAATCCGCGCACGCGGACGAAGCGGCTGCCGGTGGAACCGGTTTCGCAAAGCAGCGCCAACCAGCGCAAGGGCCGGAGCGGGCGCGTGCAGGATGGCGTGTGCATCCGGCTTTATTCCGAGGAAGATTTTGCGGACCGTCCGCAGTACACGCAGCCGGAGATCCAGCGGGCCAATCTGGCCGAGGTCATCCTGCGCATGAAGGCGTACCGGCTGGGCGACATCGAGACGTTTCCGTTCGTGAACCCGCCGCCGCCTTCGGCGATTCAGGGCGGCTATCTGCTCTTGCAGGAACTCGGCGCACTGGATGAAAAGCGCGAGCTGACGCAGCTTGGTCATGACCTCTCGCGGCTGCCGATCGATCCAACATTGGGGCGGATGCTCTTGCAATCACAGCACGAGCACGCGGGGCGCGAACTGCTCATCATTGCCGCCGGCCTGAGCATTCAAGATCCGCGGGAACGTCCGCTGGACCGGAAGGAAGCGGCCGCCGCCGCGCACAAGCGATTTCAAGACCCGCAGTCGGATTTTCTGGCGTTGCTGAAAATCTGGGATGCGGTGCATGACCAATGGGAACGGCTGCGGACGCAGGGCGCGCGCCGGAAATTTTGCAAAGCGAACTTTCTCTCCTATCTGCGCATGCGCGAGTGGCAGGATTTGCACGCGCAACTGCACGGCGCGCTGGAAGACCTCGGGCGGTTCAAGCTGAACGAGAGCAACGCGGATTACGCGGCCATTCACCGTTCGATTCTCACGGGATTGCTCGGCCATGTCGCCCAGCGCAAGGAACGGAACGTTTATCAGGGCACCGGCAACCGGCAGCTCATGATGTTCCCCGGCTCGGCGCTGTTCGACCGCAATGAGAAGCAACTGAAAACCACGGCGACGCACCGGGGCAAAGCGCCGCCCAAAACCACATCCACGCAGCAACCGCCATGGATTGTCGCCGGTGAAATCGTGGAGACGTCGCAACTGTTTGCGCGCACGGTGGCGGGCATCGATCCGGTATGGATCATCGAATTGGCGCCGCACCTCTGCAAAACGACGCATCAGAATCCGCATTGGAGCGTGACGGCGGGCAACGTGCTGGTGGAAGAGCGCACCACGCTGTACGGAATGGAATTGCGCAAGGTGAAGGTGTCGCATGGCAACGTGAATCCGAAGGAAGCGACGGAAATTTTTATTCGCGCCGCGTTGGTCGAGGATGACCTGCTGCCCACACGCCGGCGGGACGGGGCCGAGGACGAGCACGAGGACGAGGACGATTTGCGGGTGTTGCAGCCGGTGACTAAAAGGCTGCCGTTGCCACCGCAATATGCTTTTCTCGAACATAACCATAAGGTGCGCCAGAAAATCGAGACGTGGCAGACGCGTGTCCGCCGCCACGACCTCGCAAATCTGGACCAGACGATTTTTGATTTTTACGCGGCGCGGCTGCCGGAGGTTTCGTCGGTGCATGAATTGAACCGGCTCATCCGCGACTGCGGCGGGCCGGGTTTTTTGTGCGCCACGGAGGCGGACCTGGCGGGCGGGCAGACTTTGAGTTTTGACGCCGAGGCGTTTCCCGATGCCGTTCCGCTCGGCGGGCAACCCGTGGCCCTCACTTACGCGTACACGCCCGGCGAAGAACAGGATGGTGTGACGGTGAAGCTGGGCTTCAGCCTTGCCCAAACAATTTCGCAGGCGAGCGTCGAGTGGTCCATTCCCGGTTTGCGCGAAGGGCTGGTCAGCGAGTTGCTGCGGGCATTGCCGAAAAGCATCCGGCGCGAGCTGATGCCGTTTCCGCCGAAGGTGGAGGAGATTTTGCGCGACTTCCAACCGGCCGGCGATTCCTTGCCGTTGGACCTGGCGTTGTTCATCCACCGACGATACGGCATCGCGATTCCGCCGGGCACGTGGGGCATTGAGGCGGTGCCGGCGCATCTGCGCCCGCGCATCGAGGTCATCGGCAACGACCAGAAATCGCTCGGCACCAGCCGCGACCTGAGCCAGCTCCGGCAGAAACTGGAGCAGACGATGGCCAAGCCCGCGCCGGACGATTCGGCGTGGAGCCGCGTGGCGCAACAGTGGGAGCGCGCTGGTTTGGATGCATGGACGTTCGGTGATCTGCCGGAGCGCCTCCTCGTGAGCGACCAGGGGCCGGTACCGACGTTTGCGTGGCCGGGCTTGGAGGATGACGGCAATCAGGGCGTGAGTCTCCGGCTGTTTCGCAGCGCCGACCTGGCGAAGCTCGCGACGCTGGGCGGCATCCAGCGGCTGGTGGAACTCGCGCTGGCGAAAGATCTGGCGTGGGTGCAAAAAGATTTGCGGGCGTTGACGCAGTTTGACCCGCTGATCGCCAACCTGTGCAGCCATGAAGAATTGCAGGCGACGGCGTATGAAAATCTGAAGCGCCACATCCTGCCCGCGGAAGTTTTCCCCGCGCTGACGGAAGCGAATTTCCGCGCGGCCGTCCAGCAGACGCGCCTGCAGATTCCCGGGCTCGCCGCGCAATTGCTCGACCGGGTTGGCGTAATCCTGAAATTGCGGCAGGAGTTCCAGAAGCGTTGCGGGCCGACGCCGGTGCTGCCGCCGACGAAGCCGAAAACGATTTCGAGTTTGAGCCAGTTGAACATTGCCACGAAAGACGCGCCCAAGCCGGTGAATGTCTGGGCGGAGGAACTGGAATCGTTGTTGCCTGGGAATTTTCTGGACACGATTCCTTTTATGCAACTGGCGCAGGTACCGCGCTATCTGAAAGCGCTCGCCACGCGCATGGAGCGGGCAAAGTTGAACCCGTTGAAGGACAAGGAACGCGCGCAGCAAATTGCGCCTTATCTGGAGGCGCTGAAAAAAATCCGGGCGAATCCGGCCAAATCCGCCGAGACGCGGAAGTTGCAGGAGGAATATCGGTGGATGGTGGAGGAGTTCAAGGTGTCGCTGTTTGCGCAGGAACTGGGCACCGCATTTCCGGTGTCGCCCACGCGGCTGGACCGGCATCTGCAGGGCATCTGAGCATTTAATTTGCCCTTTGACATGATGGAGGCCGAACTGGGCGATGGCCGCAAACAGAAGGCAGCCTGGATTCGTGGGCATGATTCTTGCGAGGCAAGCAAGTTGCAGCCGGACAACTTTCGTTCCCCGCCCTGGCGGTCAAAACCGGCGCTTAGCCGGAACGATTCAGTTGAAGCGTGATCATTGAATGTTTTTTTGGTTTCAGGCTTGAAGGGAGTCAACTGCATTGCAGTTGGGCAATGCCGTAAGTTTGGCCAAGATTTCGCGCCACCAAGATCGGAAGTTTGGGTCAGCGACTGCCAGTTTGAGCGTGGGTTTGCCCTTGGCGCGACTCCAGACGGCGGCGCGCGAAAACAAGCGCCAGCGCAGGGTGTTGAGTTCGCATTTTTCCAATTGTCCCAGCCGCCGCTGCAACAGGACGCAGAGGTTGTAGGCCGCGATGGCCAAATGGTGCATGGCCTCGGTGCCCCAGAAGTTGTCTACGCAGAGTCGTTTGATGCCAAACTGCTGGCCCAGTTCCTTGATGCGGTTTTCAATGTCGGCCCGACCGTTATAGCGACGCCAGACCGTCAGGGCAGCCACGCTCGTGGGCAAGTTGGTGACCAGTGCCTGAAAACGATAACCGGGAACTTCCAACAGGCTCTTGCCACCGGCTTGGGGCCGCTGCGTAATTCGCTGGCGAATCACGATCAGGCGGCGCCCAAGCTGATCCAGTTCCACCTCTTGCACCTCAAAGCCGGCCAGTTCCGTAGCTTGCCATTGCTGGTCATCATGCCGGCAGAGGCTTTGAATCTTCTGCGTCAGTTTGGCCACCAGAATGAACTTTAACCCCAGTTCCTCCGCCATCGCCATCACGCTGTTATGGCCAAAACCCGCATCGCCGCGCAACAACCCGATCCGGATATGGCTGGGTAGGCTTTTTACGGTCTGGCGTAAAAACTCCGCCGCGCCGTTGACGCAGGCACTATCCCCGCGCCGCAACCAATAGTTGGCGATGAGTTTGCCTTCGGCCAACGCCGCGATCAGCGGCCGCTGGCAGGGTTTGAGTCCCTGCCGGGTGTAACCGACGGCCACTCCCGCTTGATGCCCATCCTCGTGCAACAGCGACCAGGAATCCAAGTCCAGGGTATAACTGTCCTTGTGGGAAGGCAGACGGTGAACAGCTTGGCGATGCAATCCGTTCAAGACATTGCAGGTCGGCTGGTCAAACACGTCAAAAAAGCGGCTGAAGGTGGGTTGGCTGGCGATGGCTTCGACCCCGAGCACCTCGCTCAAAGCCGGATCGCTTTGCAGCCAGGCCACACGGGATAGCTTGTCGGCCCCACAGAGAATGCCCCCCATGTAACCCAGCGCTACATCGCTCGGATCATAGGCGTTGGGACTGCTCGGACAGTGCGGCAGCACTTCCCCCAGTTGCTTCCGAAAACCCTGCTGGTGCAGAAAGTGTGACCAAACAATCATCCCGCCATGCGCCGTCAAACGCTGGTCGGTAAACGAAATTCGGATCGACGAAGGGCTGTCTTTGGTGTCAATTGGCAGGCGCACCGTTTGGTCCGCCTCCCGTCGAGGCTCAGGAACTTGTTTTGGTTTCATCACCACAAGCCCGCCAGACGGTGCCCCGCTTTTCAAGCTGAATCGTTCCGGCTAAGAAAGTCAGCATGGATTTAACCGCCACCACGAATGTGGTGAATTTCATCTTGGCGATGGGAAATGTTTTTCGTGGCCGGGTGGTGGATGAAGCTGGAAATCCCATAACCAATACGGTGATTCGGACCGACTTTGACTTTAAAAACCAGGTAAATGCCCCGTTTAGCTGGAGTTCGCGTACGGATGGAAATGGCCGTTTTGAATGGAACTCAGCCCCTGCGGAGGAGCTCTGCTATTGGTTTGAAGCGAATGGTTTCTCTGCCATCCGGGGCTTGCCGCTTCTGGCCGATGGCAGTGACCACCTCATAACCCTCAAACGACCGACAACGCCGTAAACGTACGACTTGCGGTGTTCACCCCGCCCGTTCCAGCAACCGCTTCCATTGCCGTTGCCAGCCGATGAACAGCAGCACCACGACCCCAAAATGCGCGAGCAGGGTACAAAACAACAACTGCCAGTTCTGGTCGCTCTCGTCCGCCAAGGCAAAAAATCCCGGGGCCAATAACGACACCCGCGCCAGGTTTTCGCTCCGCAAAACCCCCGCCAGGATGAACGGAATCACGCACAGCACAAACAGCCAGAGCGCCACAAATCCCAGCGCCCGCCGCTTGTGACGCAGCCGGCAGAATTCCAGCAGCAACGCCACCACCAGGAATATTTCCAGCACGTTCACCACGACCACCGCGAGGATTTGATACGATTCCTGAAGCGAACCCATTACTTGCAGCAGCAGACCCGCGCCGGCGATGCCCGCCAGCACCAGGGCCAGCGACACCGCGCTGCGGGCGAAAATCGCGCCCAGGTTCTTAAAGCCGAGCCGCAGAGATTCCACCCGGACATGTTCCGGCTGCGCGCTGGCGCAGGCCAGCAAGATGAGGCCAATGAGGAGCGACCCGCCGTGCACCACGGACAGCAGCGCTTCATGGTCATAAGAGCGCCCGGTGTTGTCCGCCACATTGGGATAACTTCCGCGCCACAGATCCCACAGCAGCGAGTGTTGCGTCAGGACGAGGATGCTGAACAGCACCACCGCCTCCCAGCGCAGCAGCAGCGGCTGGAACGGGTTCGCCGTCTTCCGCACCAGCGCCCGCCAGATGAAGATGCCGATGATGAACTGCAATCCCAGGCTCAACACCACCGGCGGCACGGCCAGGCCAAAAACTTCCGGCAGGTTTCCCCAGTCATGGTTGGAGCGGTAGCTGCCGGTGGCGGCATCGCTGAAAAGGTTCCCGATGCCATAGATCGGCAGTAGAAAATTCCCGATCATCCGGCTCGGCGCGATGAACGAAAACGGATACGAGATCAGCAACACCAGAAAGATGAGGATGCCCTGCGAACGTTGGAACGCCATGCCCGCCAGGATGCCGATCAGCCCAAAAAACAACGCCGTGCTCGCGATGAGCGTCTGCGTGCCCAGCCAGAGCGTGATGGGCAGCCCGGCGACCAGCGTGATGATCAGGCCGAACACCGCCAGCACCACCGCCATGTAAAATTCCCGCAGCGCCGGCGCGAACCAGTACCCGGCGACGATCTGTGCGGGCTTGAGCGGCGTCAGGCGGTTGCTGTCCCACAGGCCGGCTTTGCGGTCCTCGCTCAGCGCCCGGGAAACGCGGCTGAACCCGCCCAGCACCACCACCAAAATCTCGATGCCGATGACCCAGCCGTAAAAACCTTTGCCCGAATCCTGCGGCGACCCGAAATTATGCGCCGCGCCCTCGCGCAAACTCTCCACCAAGCCCAGCAACAGGCTCAGCCCGATCATCCCGGCAATCAACACCGCCGCCAGCACGCCGCTGCGATGCACCAGGCGTTTGTGCGTCAGGAATATGGGGTTCTCGGAAAGTTTCACATCAGCTCCTTCGCGCCGGATTGCAGGAAAATCTGTTCCAGGTCGTCGCCCACGCCGCGCCATTCGGAAATGCGCACGCCCGAGACCACGAGCGTCTTCAGCAGTTCATCCAACGCGTCCGTTTCGCCCTCGAAATCGAACAGCGCCCCCGCGCCGGCGGTTTCCAGGTTCTTCACGCCCGCGCCTTTCAAAATGTCCAGCGCCTTGGCGTCCTCGCCGCGCCACTTCAGCGACATCCGCCGCTTGTTCATCTGCTGGCCGAGGTCCGCGATGGTGCCGGATTTCACCAGCTTGCCGCGCTCCATGATGGCCGCCTTGTTGCAGAAACCGGAAAGCTCCGTGAGGATGTGCGAGGAGATCAGCACCGCCTTCCCCGCGTCGCGCAGTTGGAGCAAAATTTTCCGCAGTTCGATCCGCCCGAGCGGGTCGAGGCCGCTCGCCGGTTCGTCCAGCAGCAATACCTGCGGGTCGGGCAGCAGCGTCTTGGCCAGCACCAGCCGCTGCTTCATGCCGCGCGAAAGCTCCTCGCACAGCGAATTGCGCTTGTCCGTGAGCCACGTCAGTTCCAGGCAATGTTCAATGCGCTGGTTGCGGTTGGGCACGTCGAAGGCGCGGGCGAAATGTTCGAGAAATTCCGCGGTGGTGAGCTGGTCGTACGTCGGGCAGAAATCCGGCATGAAGCCGAGGCGGCGCTTCAATTCATCCGGTTCGCGGGAAAGTTCGTGGCCGCTGACGCGCACCGAGCCGCGCGTGAATTCCTGCAGACCGGACACCGCGCGCATCGTCGTCGTCTTGCCCGCGCCGTTCGGGCCGATGAGCCCGCAGACATCGCCCGGCTCCATGACCAGCGTCAAGTCGTTCACGGCGACGACTTCCGGGAAGTCCACACGCAAATGCTCAATGGCCAGCAGCGGGTCGGGCATGAGGCGATTATCACGGGCAGGGGCGGAAAAGCAAGCCCGGCCAAGTCATTTAGTAACCATCTTACTGTGCTTCGTAACTTGAGCTTAAATCTCCGTGCCTTGCGGCAGGCGCGGGATCAAAGCACTTCAACTTTGTCAAATAGGCCGGTGAAATCAAATTTATCCGAAGTCAGAAGCAACCCGGCTTTGGCCTTTTTCGCCGCAACGGCGTGGAGATAATCGTGAACCCGCCCGCCGCGGACGCCTTTTCGCTCCGCATCATGCAGCGCAATGAGAATTTCCTTGGCGGTTAATTCCACAAATTCCAAATCGGCCGCCAGTTCGTCCATGACTTCCGCCGCTTCAGTTGCGTCAAATTTCACGCCCAACCGTCCGCCGGTGAGCGTGCTGAAAACTTCGCTCAAAGCGTGGGCGCGTGTGATGGATTGGGTGGTAGCCAGTCGTTGCCGCAGTTTTTGATCCAAGACGGCTTCGACCAGCACGGACGAATCCCAATAAATTCTCATCGCGCGGCGCGGTCGGCGCGGATGGCGGCGGCGATGGTCGCGCGGGAAATTTTCAGGCCGCGCGGCAGCATCAGCCATTTGCCCTTGCCGCGCCGCACAGGTTTGACCACCGGCACGTCGTCGCGCTCGATTTTTTCAAACGTCACGCGGCTTCCGCTGACGGAACGGATGAACGTGTCGCCCGGACTAAATTCCGGGCCGAAACTCGCGCGTCTTTTGTTGTCCAAAACCACCGGCTTGCTCATGGTGGGAATTTCCTACCAGACCGTTTTTCTGTCAAGAAATCTTTGGCGCCGTTTTCTTCCGAAAGATAAACCACCAGAACCACACCGTCCCCAGCGCGCCGCAGATGGCCGCGCCGAGAAAATTCACCTGCGGGCCGAGGTGCCAGAGCCACGCGCCCAGGAATGACCCGGTCGTCACCACGCAGTCGCGGATGAGATAATACGCGCCATACGTCCGCGCGCGCAGTTCCGGCGTCGCCTCGCCGATGATGAGCGCCTTGCGCGCCGGCTCGCCGAATTCCTTGAATCCGCGCACCACAAACGCCAGCGCCAGCCAGCCGAAGCTGTGCGCAAACAGCAGCGTCACCGGAAACAGCGTGAAAAATCCGAACGTGATCAGCACGAACGGGCGGCGACCATATTTATCCGCCAGATGCGCCACCGGCACGTAGCAAACGATGGCCGCGATCATCTCGCACGCCACGAGATAGCCATACTGTTGCGCCGTGACGCCGCCATGGTCCATCGCCCACAGGATGACAAACGCATACGGAATCCGTTCGCAGAACCGGATCAGGATGTCGCTGACCAGCAATTCCCGCAGGGCAGGGGTGAACGATTTGACGACCTGGACAAAATTCGTCCTCGTCGTCGTACTCGTTCTCGTCCTCGATTCTTTATCCTCCGGCTCAAACATGACCCACTGAAACGCCGCCGTCAGCAAACTCATCGTGATGCACAGCAGCAGCGCATAACGCACGCCGTCCGTCCAGCCGAAGCGCGTGAGCAGCCAGCCGCCGATGAGCGGCCCGAGCATCATCGGCACGCGCCGCACCATCGACTGCACCCCGATGCCCATCGTGTGCCGGCTTTTATCCAGCGACGTGGCCACGACGGAAAACGTCGCCGGCAGTGAAAGCGCGCTCCACGCCAGAAACAGGAACGACCCCACCAACAACGCCAGCCAATGATGCCAGACCAAAACTAAAGCATAGCCCGCGATGGAAATGGCGCTGAACAGCAGCAGCGATTTGCGCTGCCCCCAATGATCCGTCAGCCAGCCGCCGGGATACGCGTACACCGCGCCGAGCAAAGTTTGCAATGCATCAAACAAGCCGATGATGAGTATGATTTGCGCCGCCGTGAGGATGCCTTGCGAAAGGACTTCGATGTATTTGGGCGCGAAGCCGAGCCAGAGCTTTTCCCCCGTGCCCGCCAGCACGAGCGCCACCAGCAGCAGCGAAGTGTTCCGCCGCAGCGCGAGAAATTCAGAAATTTTTCCAAGCCGGCTCATTCGCCGGAATGGTTCACTGATTTAGTCCAGATTTCAAATGCCAAGTTGTAATCGGACAGGTTATTGTGATTTCAACCGAAAGAATTGGGCGGGCGATGTGTTCGGCAGTGTCACGCCGATGATCGGTTTTCCGTTGGAGACCGTCACCCAGTTGGGGTTGTTCAGATTGGTGGTGGATTGCAGGACGCTGTTCGGCGCGGGACTGTTCCAATAAAGCACGGACTGGTTGCCGGCGGAAACAATGTTTAACGGCGGCGATGCAAACAGGGTTGCGTTCAGCAAAACGGTGACGAAAGTCCCGGTATTGCCGAGAACCAAGTCGGGTTTGCTGTCGCCGTTCAGATCGGCTATTGCCATGGTTGAAGATTCCCCGCCGGCGGCGATCTTGATGTAGGTGCCAAAACCTGTGATGCCATTGGTCCATACAAAGACGTTGCCCTTGGGTTGCGAGCCGTCGTATCCAATTAAATCAATTAGTCCGTCGCCATTGAGATCCGTCGCTGCTACGCCGCTGAAAGCGTAAGCCCCGCTGTTCCCGTAGGGGACGTTCAAGGTGGCATTCGACCCAAAAAACCCATTGCCGTTGTTGGTTAATATCAATAAAGCCGGTCCGCCATATGGTGTGATTAAATCCATCCAGCCATCTCCATTCACATCCACTACGGCAAACGATTGGTAATCACCGCCGGCGGCATAGCTGGCGTTTGAAACCAGCGTACCATTGGCGTTGTTGGTGAATACGGTGAGGCCACCACTGTTGTAACTGGCAACGATTAAATCCGGCTTGGTGTCGCCATTCACGTCTGCGACCACCATCGAAGAAACCTGGCCGGGCACGCTCAAGGTGGCATTCGAGCCAAAACGTCCGCTGCCATTGTTCGTGAAAATGACCACCCTTGAACTGCCGCCGATCAACAGGTCAGGTTTGCCATCATTGTTCAGGTCCAACGTCACCGCACAATTTCCGCCCGCATTGAGGATGGCATTGGAACCGAACAAGCCGAAATTGTAATTGGTCAGCACCGTGGTCGAACTGAAGCCGGTGCCAATTAAATCCAGCTTGCCGTCCGGGTTCACGTCTGCGGCGATGACCGATCTGATGCCGCTCACATTATATGTGGCGTTGGAGGCAAAGGTGCCGTTGCCGAAATTCCCCAGCACGGTCAAAGTGCCGTCATTCTGGTTGGCGGTGATGATCGCGGGCCGGCCAGTGCCAAAAATGTCGGCCACGGCTACGCCAGATGGCCCCGGGCCCGTGGCATAGTTGTTGGTGGTAAAAGTGACGTTTTGTCCCAGAACGGCCTGGCTTTCCCAGTTCAACCCGCACGCGATGATGGCGGCAAACAACACCCGCATGAAACAAGTTTTCATAGGATTTATGTGGTCTGCTAACCCTTGAAAGCAGAGCATCAGAGATGCCAGTCTGATGCGATGCTGATTTGCAGGCACATAAGCCGGCCACATCATTTCAGATGCCGTCCGATGCGTGGAATCCACGCAAGATGCGTGAAAATTTCACCCGAGATTCAACTTAACTGCGTCGCCAGCGAGTTGGCGATGCCCTGCAAGGCATTGATCTCCGCCGCCGAGTATTCATGTTCGCGCGCGGTGCCGATGCCCAGCGTGCCCACCACCTGGTCGCCCGTGCGGATGGGCACGCAGACCGCGCCGCCCACGCCGGTCTGCTTGGCGGCGGGCCTCGCCACGCCGCTGGTGTCCGTCTGCAGGTTGCAGATGGTCACCGGCCGGTTCTTCTGCGCCGTCTCGCCCGCGATGCCCTTGCCGACGGGAATGATGGTCACCATGTCCAGCAACTGCGGCGGCAACCCGACCTGCGCCAGCAGGCGCAGCAGTTGCGTCGGTTCATGCAACTTGTGGATGGTGCCGGTTTCAGAATTAAACTTCGCGAGCGTGTCGCGCAAAACTTTTTCAAGGTCAGATTGATTCATAAATTTTTCCAGTCTCCGGCGAACGGCATGATTTTCCCGGACTCGTACCATTTCCGCTTGGTGCACCTGGCCCGGCCGCCTGGCGGTCATTTTACCCGCATTGCTGGTAAAATGCAAAGCTCCCGGCGGCATGCGGGCGTCTGGCCCGGTTTTATTTATGAAGACCGATTCGATGAACGGATTGTCATTGGGGGTGCGGTGGCGGGCAAACCGCGGCGGCGGACCGTGATCTTCACACGGCCGCCGCAAAATCATCCGCCGGGATCATCCTCGCCGCATGGCTTAAGAAATGATGCCATCCACCGCCGGGTTCCAGATATCCATGATCACGGTGGTGCCTTCGCCCGGTGCCGAGGTGATCTTAAAACCGTCCACCAACCGGCGGCTGCCGGCCAGCCCGGATCCCAGCGTGCCAATTTTGCCTTCCTCCAGAAAACGCTCAGGGTGTTCGATGCCCTTGCCTTTGTCCGCTACGATGATTCGCAAACCGGCCTTGCCCGCTTCGGCGACCTTGCCGATCTGGATTTCCCCGGCACAGCCGGCATGTTGAACCACGTTACGCGTCATTTCGGAAATCACCGTGGCCAGCCGCGTTAAAATCACCGGCGGAAAACCCATTTTGGCAGCCTCATCCCGCCCGACGAACCGGGCGAGGAGCACATCCTGCATTTTGCCGACCGGCAGCCGGGCCAGTTCGATCCAAGTGGTGTTATTATTCATGATCTTGGTTCCTTAAGCTTCGAGCGGCATGAGCACGGTCGCGGTAACCACCTCCGCCTCGGATTGGATGGTAAACTCACAGTGGTGCAGCCGGGCAATGCCTTGCGTCAGCGCCAGTCCCAAACCCAGCCCCGGTGGTTTCTTGTTCCCGGTCCAAAATTGCTTGAAAGCTCCGATCCGGGCGATTTGATCTGCGCTCATGCCGGGGCCGCGGTTGCTTACGGCCAAAGACCAAAACTCACGCTGGCCATGCCCGGTCACCTCAATGGGCGTGCCCGGAATCGAAAATTTGCAGGCGTTGTCCACCAGCTCTTCCACGATCAGTTTCAAATAGTCCTCGCTCAGGGGCAGTTCTGTGAGGTCCGAAACGATCACCAAATCCGGCTCCCGTTTCCAGTTGCGGCAGACTTCGCGCGCCACGCGCCCGACCGTTGCCCCGGGCGCGGTCTGCGGCTGTTCTTTTAACAAATCGAAGCGCTGGGCATACAGTTGCGGCAGGTGGGCGTAGAGATGCAGCCGCCGCATCATGCGCCGGAGCCGGACGGCTTCTTGGGCCACCGATTGGTGGGTCGCCGCGATCTGCGGATCGTCCCCCGCATGTTTTAGCACCAGCAGGTTGGTGACCGTCGTAATATGATCAAGCGATTCCAGAATTTCCTGCGGAATCGCGGCGGCGACCGCCAGGCTGACTTCCTCGGCCCGCAGCCGGCTTTCCTCAATCTGGCGGCTGCGCTTCTCGAGCCGGCGGCGCACCGAACCGAGCAAGGTCTGCGGGTCGTAAGGCTTGGTGATATAATCATCGGCCCCTTCCTCCATCCCGTGCCGCTGATCCTGGCTCGCGATCAGGGCGGTGAGGAAGATGAAGGGTATCATCGCCGTCCGGGGATCGCCCCGCAAAAGCTGGATGACATCAAAGCCGTCCAATTCCGGCATCATGATGTCGCAAATAATAAGATCGGGAACGGCCCGGATCGCCGTCTCAACCCCTGATTTCCCGTCGGCCGCCTCGAGGGTGGCGAAGCCTTCGTAGCGGAGAACCTGCGCCATCTGGGCCCGCAAGGTCTGGTCGTCTTCGATGATCAGTATGCTTTTCATGTTTTTATGATTTATTGAATTCCACCCAGGCGGCAAAAATGGAGGCGGCCACCTGCACCTTGTCAGGCGGGCTTGGCAGGCAAACCCAGGCTGTCGTTCCTTTTCCCTCCTGGCTCTCGATCCGGATCGTGCCCCCGTGTAAATCAACGAATTGTTTCACGATGGCCAATCCCATGCCGGTGCCTGGACGGTTGCCAACGTTCGAACCCCGCTGGAAGGTTTGAAACAGCCGGCTCAAATCCGCCGCGGGAATGCCAATGCCCGAATCGCTGACCTTAAATTGCAGCTGGTCTTCGGGTGGTGCTTCCGGACTGTTTTCGTCCGGCGCGCCACCCGTCAGCCGCGTGACCTCCAGCGTCACCGGCTGGCCGGCGGCAGAATACTTGAGGGCGTTGCTCAGGAGATTGCCCAGGATGTGGCGCAGAATTTTCGGGTCAAGAAAGGCGGCCCGGGCGGCCGGCTCAACGCTGCACCCGATCTGGCGGGGTTCGCGGCCTTGCTTCGCAATTTCCGCAATCAACTCCTGGCACACCGCCTCGACATCAATCTGTGATGGCGTACACTCAGTTTTCCCCGCCTCATATTTACCATGCAGAAGGAGGTCTTCCATCATCCCGGTCATGCGCCGGACGGCGACCTCAATTTCGCGGAGCTGATTTGCGCGATCAGCGGCGGTCATCTTGTCAGCGTAATGTTCCAACATGGAGCCGGCCATCCCGATGGCGCAAAGCGGGGTGCGGAATTCGTGCGAAACCATGCTCACAAAGC
Source organism: Verrucomicrobiia bacterium (assembly GCA_031290985.1). Lineage (GTDB taxonomy): Bacteria > Verrucomicrobiota > Verrucomicrobiia > Limisphaerales > UBA11358 > UBA11358. The sequence continues at coordinate 15,545 of JARLJW010000052.1, forward strand.
GGCTTTTGATCTGGTGCAGTTCCCGTTCGTGCTCCAGCGCCCGGCGCGACCGCTCCCCGCTCTCTTCGAGTTCAATCAACTGCCGGGCCGTGCGCTTCCGCTCAGTGATGTCACTCATGAACCCATGCCAGAGAATGCTGCCCTCCGCCAGGCGCTCGGGCACGGATTGGCCTTCGATCCACAACAACCCCTTTTTAGGATGATGGATTCTGAATTCATCGTGCCAGGGCAGCATGGTGCGGGCGGATTCGGCAATGGACGCCTGTATGCGGGCTTGGTCATCACGAAAGATGACCTTGAAAACAAGCGAAGCGTCCTTTATTATATCCTCCGCCCTGACTCCGTAAAATTCCCCGAAAGTCGGGCTGGCATAGGGAACGCAGGTCGAGCCATCGGGCTTTAGTTGAAAGGAATAGATGATCCCCGGCACGGTCGCAGCGATCTTGGCGAGGCGTTCCCGCAAGGCTAGTTGTTCTTGTAGCGCATCCTCCGCCTGCTTGCGGGCTGTGATATCCTCTTTCACCGAAACAAAATGGGTTATCTGTCCGCTGTCATCGCGAATGGGTGAAATGTAGGCCGCTTCCCAGAAATGCTCCCCGTTCTTTTTGCGGTTGTAGAACTCGCCCTGCCAGTCACGGCCGGCGGTGATGACCGCCCACATTTCCCGATAGGCTTCGGAAGACATTTTGCCCGATTTCAACAAGCGCGGATTTTTTCCGAGCACCTCATTGAAGTCGTAGCCCGTCACCGCGCAGAACTTGGGATTGACGTATTCGATTCCACCCTGGCGATCGGTGATGACAATGGATACCGGGCTCTGCTCGACGGCGCTTGCGAGCTTGCGCATTTGCAATTCCGCCTGTTTGGCCTGCGTGATGTCGCGGAAGGTCCAGAGCCGGCCGTAGTGGGTTCCCTCCGGGCCAAAGACGGGCATGGTGTGCCGGTCCAGGATCATCCCGTCCTTCAATTCAAGTTCATCCCGGCTGAATTTATGTTGGTTCGAATTGAGATCATGAACCCTTTCCATGAACTTTTCGGGATTTTTGGCCAGCCCCTTGACCCATCTCCGCTGGTTCACATCATGCGGATCATCAACGATGGCGGCGGGAATCTTGAGCAATTCATTGAACCGCTGGTTCTGCAGCATTTTCATGCCGTGCCCATCCACCACCAATATCCCGTCAATGGAGGAACTGACCAGGGCTTCCAGGAAGGCGGTTTTCCATTGCAATTCCATTTCCGCTTGCTTCCGCGTGGTGATGTTTTCATGCGCCATGACCACACGCAGGTGCCCTTCGGTAAAGAACCGCGTGATCCGCACGACAAACCAGCACTCGTCTTGCGGACCATGGCAGGGATATTCCAATTGAAATTCCCCGCATTCCCCCGCCATGACCTCGCGAATGCCTTGGGCGACCAGCGGGGCTTCGGTTGCGTCCTCCCCCTTTGCCGCCGTGCAAAGCTGAATATAGTTGGTGCCGAGGGCCGAGTTTCCGGGCAAATCGTTCCGGAGCGCAAACTCGCTCCAGGCCGCGTTGACGGCAATGATCACGCCCTGTTCATCCAAAATGGCGATGTGAGCTGAAAGCCCATCCAGCACGGATTGCAAAAAGCGTTTCGATTCCAGCAGGTTGGCGGCTGACTGTTTGCGGCACGTTAAATTTCGGCGCAATTCCAGTTGCGCCACCACCTGGTGGCTCAAGGCCTGCAAGGCCTTCCGCTGAACCTCGCTCAACGTGCGCGGAATCCGGTCCAGCACGCAGATCATCCCCAAAGCCTGGCCGTCCGATGTCACGAGCGGGGCGCCGCCATAAAAACGAATCTTCGCCGGTCCCGTGACATACGGATTGGCCACAAACCTTTCATCCAGCCTGGCATCTTCCACTTCGAACACCTCCGCCTGCAAAATCCCATGCGCGCAAAAAGAAACGGCGCGTGAATTTTCGCTTTCTTCGGTTCCAATTTTTGACTTAAACCATTGCCGGTTTCCGTCCACAAAGCTGATCAGGGCGATCGGGGTTCCACAAATATGGGAGGCCAGAAAGGTGATGTCATCAAAGGCCGGCTCCGGGTCGGTGTCCAGAATTTCGTAACGACGGAGCGCCTCCAACCGCCGGGCTTCGTCGGGCGGTACCGGGGCTATTCCGACGGGAAAAAGAGCCTGCGGCGCAGACCCGGTTGGCGGCAAAGCGCCGTTGATGCACGTAGAGGTGGTCATTAGAATAGCTCCACGTTGTCGCCCAAGCCGGCACCGCCGGCAGGTGTTGCTTCCGCCATGACCGGCGACGGCCGCTGGGTCTCCATTGCGGGTTTGGCCATCGGTTGCGGAACTGGTTCGTCAGGAGGTTTGCCCGCGCCTGACCCGTCGCCGGTTGACGGCGGTTCCAACTCGTCAAATAATTCGATGGCCGGATTGGCGCCGGCCGCCCGGGCCGGGGCCGCCCCCGGTTGCATGGCCGCCAAGTGGGCATGCCGTTCGGAGGCCATGGTATACTTGGATTGCAGCCGGTCAATTTTCTGTGCCGCCGCGGTTTCGGCCACCAGATCCTGCTCGTCTTTGCCGCCCCAAGCCGCCAATTCTTGGAAAAAGCCGATGGCCCGCGCACTGGCTTCCGCCACGGTCACCGGAAATTGAATGTTCGCCAAAACCGCCTCCGCGGATTGGGCAAAGGCTTCCTGGCGCTGGCTGACTCGCTGGATCAGCAAAGGGATGGCATCTCTCAACTCCGCCAGCTTTGCCCGCGAAGCCGCGGATTCAGCGGCCAGGATTTCCTGTTCGGACCGGCTTAATTGTTGAAAGTCTTCCAGCCGTTGCAGCAAATTGTTGATCAGGCCAGTGGTCTGGCCCAGGGCCGCCCCCATCTGCGCGACCTCCTGGATGACTTCTTCCGATATGGCGCGCACCCGGCCGGCCAGCACTTCGAGCGTGGCTCCGTTGGGTGCGTGGATGGCAAAAACCAGCGCGTTCAGGCCCGCCCGGCGCACCTCGATGGCCAGGCCGGTGGCCTTGCTCGTGCAGTCCACGAAGCTGGCCTGCAAGGGGGCGAAGGCGGCAATGATGTCGGCAATTTTCTGGACGGCCTGCTCGACGATCCCCAGGATTTCACCAATGCCCGCCTGGCATTGGGTGGTGATGCCGGCATCCAGCGTGGTGGTGCCCATCTTGACCGCCACTTGGGCGGCCGTGGCCGCCTCGGTGCGCAGCCCTTGAATGCCTGACTTGAGGCTGGCGGCGGCGTCATTGAGCTGGCCGAAAACATTCTGGACTTGATGCAATTGGATCTGCCCCGCGTGGCGGACAAATTGGCGCGTCTCCGCGCCGTTCGCGCCGGCCGGTGCCTCGCCGATATGGGCGCGCATCTCCTCCATGGCTTCGCCAACGTGCTCGATGCTCTGGCGGGTGATGTCCTGGCACTGCTGCGCGATGACGATCCCGCAGATGTGACGCGTCACCGCCTGGTTCAAACCGAAAAGATCCGTGGCATCGGCCCCAAAACTGGCGAGCGACTCGGACATGGCGCGCAGTTGGCGGCGGGTGGATTGCAAGGTGGCCGCCACTTCCTGCCGATGGGTTTGCACCGAGCTGGCCACCTGTTCCATCAAGCTGCGGGCCGTCCGCTCGCTCATCGCCAGATCTTCAAACTGCCGCACCAGCGTGTGGCGGACTTCGGCGACCGTTTGATTCACGGTGTCGGCCAGCGTGAAGAAATTCTGCTGCACTTCCGCCGGGTGTCGGCTGGCTTCGATGCGGAAAGATAGCGTGACAAAATTCAGCGGCAGCAGGACCCGCATCAGGTCATCCTGCTGCTGTGCCAGCCGCGCGAGCCGCTGTTGCAACTCCCCGAACGTGGCGAACACGTGGTCGTATTGTTCATACCCGGCCAGCACAAAGTCCTCGGCTTTCTTGAGCAATTGAAACGCGAACTGGATGGCGGCATCTTGGCCGCGTCCCAGCGTCTGGTCGGAGAGTGAATGGCATTCCCGTTGAATTTCGTTCAATTGCCGGGTCAGGCGCTCCAGCCCGTCGCCGGTGGCCAGAAATTCCCTCTCCATGCCGTGGACCAGCGACAAGAGGGCGGCTTTTTCATCCTGCAGCCGTCCGTTCCAGGCGCGCGCCTCGAACCGCGGCGTGGCGGCGCCGGGTTTGACCAGGGCGCGCGCGCGCGCCCCGAGGCGTTGGCAGCCGGCGAGAAAAATCCGGATCGCCGGCGGCCGGCGTTCCGTTTTCGCCTCCCACCCCGCCGGTCCGGCCGATGTTTCCGTTGGTTTCATGAGGCGGCCAATGGCGTTGACGGTTCCGGTTGCTGGACGCGATAGACCACGGCTTTCCCATGGGCGACGGGTTGATATTGCGGATCCAGGTTCGTGGTGGTCTCGGCCGTGCCCAAAAAAAGATAGCCGTGCGGCAGGAGGCAGGTGCGGATTTTTTTCAGGATCGTTTTTTTGGTCTCCACGTCAAAATAGATCATCACATTGCGGATAAATACGAGGTCCAACGGCGGCATGATGGGCCAGGTTTGGATCAGGTTCAGCGGGCGAAACTCGACCATGCTTTTGACCTCGTCCTTCACACACCATTTATCCCCCTGCTTGGTAAAATATTTTATCAGGTAGCTGGCGGGCAGGCCGCGATTGACCTCGAACTGCGAATACTTGCCCGCCTGCGCCACCTTCAAAACCGTGGGCGACAGGTCGGTGGCGAGGATGGAAACCGTCCAATCGGCCAATTGCGGAAAATGCTCGAGCAGCAACATCGCCAGGCTGTAGGGCTCCTGGCCGGTCGAGGCGGCGGCGGACCAGATGGTCAGCCGGCGCGCGCTGGCGCGCTTGGCCAGCAGCTCGGGGAGGATGGACCGGCGCAGCGCTTCAAAAGGATGGAAGTCCCGGAAAAACAGCGTCTCATTGGTCGTCAGGGCATCAATGGCCCGGTGATGCAGGCCATTGATTTTGGTTTCCAATCGCATCTGCTGGATCAACGCCGCCAGGGACGCGAAGCCTTCCCGCTGCGCCAGCGGACCCAGCCGGGTTACGACGAGATACTCTTTGCCCGCTTCGAGCACGAGGGCGGACTCGCGGTGCGCGAGCCGGCTGACATAGTCGAAATCTTTTTTGGAAATGGCCATGATGGTTCGATTTTTGATGGTCGTTATGGCCTGGGTCCCGCCCGGCTTTCCCGGACCCGGCGGATAATTTCACCGGCGAGCTGGTTGAGCGGCAGAATTTTGTCCGCGTAACCCGCCCTGGCCACGTAGCCCGGCATGCCCCACACCACGCTCGTGGCCTCGTCCTGCACCACGACGTGGCCGCGTTTTTCGCGGAGAATCTCGCAGCCCCGCAGCCCGTCCTGGCCCATGCCCGTCATCACCACGCCCAGCGCCGCCCCGCCAAAAACCGCCGCCACGCTGCGAAACAAGACATCCACCGCCGGCCGGCACGAATTCTCCGGCGTTCCGTCATGCAGGTGCAAAACGGCGCGGGTTCCGGTGCGTTGCACCTCCATATGCCGGCCGCCGGGGGCGACGTAGGCATGGCCGCGCTCGATCACCTGGCCGTCGGCACCCTCCTGACAAATGACCGGCGAATGTGCGGTCAACCGTTCTGCCAGCATGGCGGTGAACATGGGCGGCATATGTTGCACCAGCACGATGGGCACGGGAAAATCCGCCGGCAACTGGGCGAACACTTCCGCCAGGGCGTTCGGGCCGCCCGTGGAGGTGCCGAGGCAGACTATTTCAATCGGGCCGGATCGCGGCGGCGCCAGAGGCGATGGCTGTGCCGGGCGGGGGCTGGTCTGCTGGCTGCCGGCCGTCTCTGCGGAGCGCAGGTGGCGGCAGTGGACCTTGATTTTGGGAATCAATTCCTGCTCCAGCCGCTCCATGGCTTCGGTCACGCTGCCGACGTTGGCCGGCTTGGTGACATAATCGTTGGCCCCCAAGGCAAGCGCCTCCAGCGTGGCCGCCGCCCCCTTTTGGGTCAAGGTGCTGAACATGATGACCGGCAGCTTCGGGTACAGCTTCCGCACCTCGCGCAATGTTCCCAGCCCGTCCAACTCCGGCATTTCAATGTCCAGCGTGATCAGGTCCGGATTAAGCTGCGGGATTTTTTGGAGCGCAATTTTTCCGTTGGCCGCGATGCCCGCCACTTCCAGGTCCGGGTCGCGACGCAGCGTCTCCGTGATCAGCTTGCGGACCACCACAGCATCATCTACCACCAATATGCGGATTTTGGGCATCAAAGTTTTTAGTCCTGATCATCTAATCCACCATGCCCAGAATTTGCAGCTTTTCCTGCAGCATCTCCTTGGTCACGGGTTTCATTAGAAAATCATCCGCACCGGCCTCCAAGGCCTCCGCCACCCGTTCCGTGGAATTCAGCGTCGTCACCATCAGCAGCTTCACCCCGCTGAAGTCACGGTTGCGGCGCACGGCCTGGACAAATTCCAGCCCGTTCATGCGCGGCATTTCCCAGTCCACCAGCGCCAGGGCGAACGGCTCGCGCGGGTCGTTGCGGATGAGCAGATCCAGGGCGATGCGCCCGTCACAGGCTTCGGTCACATCAAACGACATCTCCTGGGCGACCGCGGTCAGATAGGTCCGCATCGCTTTTGAATCATCTATGATCAAGGTTTTCATATTCGCAGTCACTGGACTTGCCGGGCGATAATGTGGTTTTCATTGCATTGCCGTTTCAAAGGCGGCCGCGGCCGGGTGGCGCGGCCGCCGGGGGGGTAAAAATAAACATTTTTTTTCTAGACCAACCC
>JARLJW010000053.1 GCA_031290985.1 Verrucomicrobiia bacterium
CTCTCACCGGTCGCACCCGCGAACGCGCCAGCGTATTTTGGACTGCGGTGGCAGAGCGCAGCGGCGACACCGCTTTCGCCTGCCACCAAAGCAGCCTTGCCTCAAAAACAATGCCGCCAACACTCGGACGCTTTTGCAGGTGCCATTACTCGGCACTTGGCACCCGTCCCTCGCCACCGTCCACCCCGCGACCGTCCGCCAGCACCCTGTTTTCATATTTTTTAAAAAATTCTATGGCCGGATTAGGTCGGATTTGGCCGGATAAACCTGTCTGTAATCCTCCTCTTCCTCTTCGTCTTCCTCGCAATGCTCACATTTGGCATTCGGATTTCGGTTTTCGGATTTCATCATTCGTCATTTACTCATCAGTATACCCCCGTCCCGATCAACCTTCATTGCGAATAGATTGCGAATAGATTGCGATTCATTGCGACTTCACACCGACCCGCCTCTACTCACCAACTCACTAATTCATTAACTCACAAACTAATTATCTGCCCCTTCCAAAAAAAACGCCATGTCGCCGCTACATCTGTTTTTTGGAAAACCCGGCCTGCCCCCGCCCCCGGAGCGCCGGGCACCGTCCCGGCGAGTTCAAAAAACGCCCGGAAACGTACGGATCGGAGATCAGCGCTCCGCAAAACTGGTGGATCAGGAACCATGTCCGGTTGCGGCCGTGGCATCCCAGTTATATTGACGCGCATTAAACCTGCTTGACACATAGAAATATCATATTCAATACTCTTATCTATTGATTTTAGCTGTCGAAAATACACTTGCTTAAGGGCGGGTCCGGTCAATGCCTGAAAACTAATTTGCATCGTGAGCGTAAAATCCATTCTCAAAGGCGGCTTGGTTGTGCTGCTCTTGCAAGCGGTTACAATTCAAGCGGCCATAACGGTCACCAGTGTGGCGGCCGGATATGGCCACAGCCTGTTTCTCAAATCGGACGGCAGTCTCTGGAGCATGGGTGACAATCGTTCTGGTCAACTTGGAAATGGCACAATAGACGGCACCAACCGACCGGAACAAATTGTCGCCAGCAATGTCGTGGCGGTCGCTGCGGGGGCCGGCTTCAGTCTATTTCTCAAATCGGACGGGAGCCTGTGGGCCGTGGGGCATAATGGTTACGGCGAACTTGGCGATGGCACTTGGAACGATACCAATCAGCCGGAGCAAATCATATCCAGCAATGTCATAGCCATGGCCGCGGCGGGCCCTCATTCGCTGTTTCTTAAATCCGATGGCAGTCTTTGGACCATGGGTGCCAATTGGGATGTGATGGACGAGGTCAACCTGCCGCAACAGATTGTTTCTAGCAACGTCGTTGCCATGGCCTGCGGTTGGCAGCACAGCTTGTTTATCAAATCCGACGGCAGTCTTTGGGGTGTGGGAATCAATTGGGATGGGCAACTCGGCGACGGGACCTTCGATGACGCACTGCTGCCGGAGCCAATCGTCTCCAGCAATGTTGTGGCGATCGCCGGTGGGTTTGGCCACAGCCTGTTTATCAAAAGCGACGGCAGCCTCTGGGCCATGGGGGGAAATTACTATGGTCAGCTTGGTGACGGAACATTGAATTATACCAACCAACCGGAACAAATTGTCTCCAGCAACGTCGTTGCCGTTGCCGCCGGAAACAGGCACAGTTTATTCCTCAAATCAGATGGCAGTCTTTGGGCGATGGGATGGAATATTTATGGACAACTCGGAGACCGAACCTTTAATGACGTGCATAGCCCGGAAAGGATCGTTCCCAGCGGAGTCATTGCGCTTGCCGCCGCCGGCAATCAAAATCACAGCCTGTTCCTGAAAGCTGATGGCAGCCTTTGGGCGATGGGATGGAATATGTGGGGTCAGCTCGGTGATGGTTTCACCAACGAATATTCCGCGCTTCCGGAACAGATTTACCCTTCGCCCGCGCCAGTATTAACGAACAGCCTTTCCTTCGCCAGCAATCTGCAATTCACCGCCGCCTGCCAATTCGGGGGGACATTTTATCTGCTGGCAGGCACGGATCTCGCCCAGCCCGTCAGCCAGTGGTCAACCGTCGCCACCAACGTCATCAACAACCGGACCAACAATCTTTTCTCGGCCACGCTCACCAACGCAGTCAATGCCGATGCCGGACGGAAGTTTTACATTCTTCAGTCACCTTAGAAACGAGTGCCATCGTGGAGCTGATCTTTGAGGCGTACTTTGGGGCTTGGCCCCCCACTTCGCCAGCGGAGTGCGTTCAGTGTTGCTGCGACGGCTGATCATGCCCCCGCCCCCGGAGCGCGGCTGTGTCGTAGACCAGCCGCAGCCAGGTGTGCACCGAACGCCGCCAGCGAATTCGCAGGCGGTCCCGGCTTTCCACGTTGCTGCGACTGGCTGGCAGCACAGTCGCGCCCCGGTAGGGAACGCGGACCAGGGGCCGCGTCAGGATGCGCCCGTGGCATAAACACCATAATTTGATCTGATAATTTTTACGCTAGACAACAAGTTTCGCCGGGAATACACCTTTGATATGGCACCGGGTAGACTGCTCAGGGAAAAAGATCGGCGGCAAACCCCGCCGCCCAGTATTTGTTAGGCGGCAGACCCTATGTCAAATCGCGCAACCCTCATAAATAAGGCAACACCGGACTACGCCGATTCGGACGTTGATTCCGGTTTTCTAGCCACCAAGTATTCTGTCGCTGTTTTTTGGCCGTCGCTATTCACGGAAGAGTGCCTTCGTTATTTGGACCACCGGGAAGCCGGAGACGGTCAGCTTTCCCGGATTCCATATTTGGCCAGTCGGACAGAGGATGCAGTAGCTAGATGGAGGCTTCGACGGAAGCGATTTACCCGATTATCAGCCAAAGGTTGGGCGGCGGCGGATGCGTTCGATGCGCGTCTCGGCACATTAAGTCATCCTTACCTCGTTCTGGACACATGGGAGATTTGGATGATGGATGCAGAGCGTTTTGACAAGTTCTTGCTTGATTCGATAGCACAGAGCGAGAGAGGGGACCTAGTTGCTCTGATTGAGCAGGCGCATATCCGTATGGAAGAAGGACGCGAGGAGGTTCATCAGTATATGGGATTTGCTTGGGATACATGACGACAATTGCCGCCCATGTGCCCCGGACAGTTACAACCGAACGAGTTAGAGAGAGCGATACTTGAGCGCATCGCGCGGGATGAGCCTTGGCTTCAGATGCCAGCTCCCGGATTGCATGTTTTGAGCCGAGAGTTTACTGGAGTTGGTAGCTACACTACTTTTTTGTGTAATTTGCCAGAGAGCGCGGATGACCCGCATCCCGGTCTCAAGCCATTGATTCGGTTGCCGACCGTTCTAAGCGGAATGGGTGCGGTTCTTTGGTGCCGTGCCAGTCAGCCGAGTTGCATAGAGTTGTTCACTTATGGAGATGAGCTCTGGGATGGAACCTACGAAGGATTTTATTTGGATGAGACCACAGGTGCCTAAGTCGCCGGCCTCCAACCGCCGTTGGCGTCCCGATGCATCCGGATTCACATCGCGAGCCAGCGGATCGCGGGCCCGGTTTGCGGCCACGGCTTATGCTGTCATAAGCCCGATAATTTTATGCTAGACAACCAGTTTTACCGGGAATACACCTTTGATATGGAACCGGATAGACTGCACAGCGAAAAGGATAGGCTGCAAACTCCGCCGCCCATTATCTGTTAGCCACATACATGAATACGCCGAGCCGCAAACAAAGCCCGAGCATGACATGGCCCGATTTGTTTATTCAATTCCTGATAGTTGGCGCAAGCGCCTTTTTCGCAGCAGTGCTTATGATTTCGGCCAGCCAACACGCAAGTGATGGCTGGGGTTGGCTTGTCCTCACCGTGATCATTTGGCCGATCAGCTTCTTAATATTTTACCTATTCCTCGCGATTGCGCCTGTTGCGATTGGTCGTTTGTTTGTCCGCGTTCCGCCGCAGTCCAAACCACCGAAGGAGCAGCATGAGAAATCAACCAGCGGCTAACAAGTCGCCGGATCCAATCCCGATGCGTCGGGATTCACGTCGCGAGTCGGCGGTGGCCCAGCTTTTTTCGTTGAACTGCGCACGAGCATGACCCGCATTTTCACAATCGTCGTTTTGGCGGCTTTGCTGGGCTGTGCCACCGCACCCAAAACCAATCGGCTGGCCTTCGGCTTGAGCAAGCAGCAAGTGGTGGCAGTCATGGGTCGTCCAGCCAGCACCGCAGCATGTGCCGAGGTGGAGGTGTTGCGTTATCAACTCTCGGCGACCGGCCATGAAGCATTTCACCATCGGACCGAGGAGTATTTTGTAAGATTGGTCAACGGCAAGGTGGAGAGTTTTGGCAAGGCCGGGGATTGGGTGTCACACAAGGGACCAACGCGGAATCCCGAGCAAACCAATGACGCCGCCGGGCCAATCCCGATGCATCAGGATTAAAGCCGCGAGCCGACGAAGAGCGCGGGCCCGGTTTGCTGCCACGGCTTATGGTGTCATAAGCCCGGTAATTTTCTGCTAGACAACCAGTTTCGCCGGGAATACACCTTTGATATGGCACAGGATGGACTGCACAGGGAAAAAGATCGGCTGCAAACAATGCCGCCCATTATCTGTTAGGCATCATCGCGCCATGCCTACTCCACCATCCCATCAAGGTCAGACAGCGCATCTCACTGTTATTTGGTGTGACCGTTGTGGCCGCGCTGTGAATACGAATGACGAGAGAGATCATTGGCATCAGGAGCAGTGCGGAGGTTGCCGAAAATACAAGCGCTCAGATTCAGACTGGGGGTATTGTAAGCAGCACGCGTCTGTCTATTGTGGCAGACCTATGTTTGAGCATGACACTTGCTCGAAATGGGAAAAAGGAGAGTGGCGGTGACTATGCAGGCTAACCAGTCGCCGGAGCCAACCGCCGTTGGCGCTGCGGCCGAGATCCACGCCATGTATCGGCGGTGGCTCAGCTTTCGACGTTAGGCGTCATTGCCATGTCACAGCCCAAACATCTTCTCGTTGGCGGATTGGTAGCGATGGGTTTTGACGCGAGCGGCAAGTATTTGCTGACTGTCACACATTCCGGTCGCGGCGTTTTTTCCACCGAGACTTGGCAGCGAGTTTCTCGCGATACTGTGCTGGCATATCCCACCGACGGTAAAGCTGTAGGCATTGGGCCGATAGATGGCCAGGTGATTTCGGTCGAAGAGCGAGATGAGCGGCGGGAGCGCATTGAAATGCAGTCGCCGGATGGCAGGTTTCATCTTGTCGGAGACTCAGATGGGATTACAGTTACATGAATCTGTCGCCTAACAAGTCGCCGGAGCCAACCGCCGTTGGCGCTGTAGTTTCCCGATGCATCGAGATTCACGTCACGGGTCGGCGGTGCTCAGCTTTGTTCGTTAGGCGGCTAGAATATTGCGCATGAAAAAATGCCCATACTGCGGTAAAGAATACCCTGACAGTGCAGCCATTTGTGAGCTTGATGCCAACCCGCTTACTTCCGCCAAAGCTGCCGCCACCCCGTTGGGTCACAATGCCGAGATGACTGGGCTCGACAAGCATTTTGCCAATTCGTCCGGCATATTCTTTTGGGGTCTCGATGCGAGATTGCTCTGGGGTTTTATCGGTGTGTTGGCCTGCAAGCATCCCATCGCTCGAAAAAACGCGTGGATCTACTTCGGTTGGCAAGCAGGGGGTTTGGTACTCGCATTTATTATTATTGTGCTTGTAAAGAATGCACAAGCAAAGTGATTGAAAACGCCGCCACAAGTCGTTGGTGTTCCTAACCCGGGTTGGTGTCCTGGGTGGGTTCGGCTTTCGCGGGCACCGTCACGGGTTCCGGCTGACTCAGCTTTTGTCATTGAACACAAAACTTTATGAAACGCACATTAGTGATCCTCTGTTTGAACGCCGTCATCCTTGCCGCCGGCCTGCCGTCGGCCTCCGCCAAGGACGCGCCCACCTCCGCTGAACAGTTGCGGAGCGAATTGGAATCCGCCATCAAGGCCAAGGATCGCAATGCGCTCAAGTCGCTTTTCAATGAACACGGCCTTTCGGCGGAAATGAAATCCATTGATGACGAGACGTTCAATGACCTGGTGAAGCCGGACAGCAATATTAAGAGCGTTAAGCTGTCGCCATTGCCGGCGGATTTCCACGCCACCAACGAGCTCAACGGCGTCCGCTATGTTCCCAATGTCTCCGTGGTCGGCATGGTGGATGTGCAGTTCGCCGAGGAGGGAAATTCGCTGCAACTGCCCTATGGCCAGAAAGACGGCGCCTTCTACATGGCCGGGACGACGGAAGAAAAGACCGGCGCGCCTTTCGTGAAAGAAAAAAGCATCGGCGTGCTGATCATGGGGCTCAGTACGCCGGCACCCGTGACCTTTACCGGTTCGTGTGTTTATCTCCAGAATGGCAAGGAAACCACCGAAGACCTCAGTGGCGACAAAGGCAACCTCAGCAAGGCCTTTTGGGGTGATTACGTCAAATCCTGCACGGTCAAAAAAACTTCCGATCAAGGCTGGCTCAAACTGAAGATCACCGAAGACAACCAAACCATTTTTGAATCGCAAAAGATCACCAACCAGGAGCCGGTGGTTTATCTAAAGAAATAACGGGCATTTTAACCAGGCACCAGCAACGTCCCGCAGCCGCAGGCCCAGGTTTACGCCGATGCGATTTCAGCGGGATTGGCTTTTGTCAGTTTCGGCAGTGAAAAATTTCGGGTTTATGATCGGGCCGACGCGACCGGGCCAAAACAGATCAGCGAGTGCAGCCAGCGCGGGAGGCCGGGCCTTCAGGTGGTTGGCAAATATGTTTATTCCGCCGGCAGCGGCCGGCTCCAGACGTTTGGTGCGACCGACGGTCATTTGCCGGTCGTTCGGGGGGATGGCTGGATCAACGGACTCGCCAGCGACGTCTACGTCTCCGGACATCACCAGCATGTTCCTCTGGACGGGGAATTGGAAATCTTTGATGTCAGCGATCCAACCACGGCCCACGCCGTGGGGATGTTCAAATCTGGGTACAATGGCTGGGATGGGCGGGTTGCCGGCCACCATGCCTGTTTGATGGATCGCGGTGCAAACCTGCATGTCATCGACGTCAGCGATCCATCCGCTCCAAAGGAAGTTGGCGGGCTCGGCACCGGCAATTTTTGCAGCAAAGTTTTGTCGCTGACCAATTTCGTCGCCGGCAAATCCCCGGCGGAAATCCAAACCGCTGCCGGCGGGCCGATCACCGACGCCCTGACCGCCGACGGCACCTTAAGAATTTCCGACCCCGACGCGCACCGGTTCAGCAACCGTTTCTACCGTGCGATCAAGACACCCTGAGGCACAACGTGCGGATCATGTGCATTTGAAAAGCGGTCTTCATCCCCGACGCCTGAATTCTTCCTTCGCGCCTTCGCGTCTTTGTTGTTAAATTTCCCCGGCAACATATGGCCCACATCCACGAAAAAATTGATTTCACCGTCGCAATCTTTGTCGTTCACGACGGCAAGATCCTGCTCATCCACCATCGCAAGCTCGACAAATGGCTGCCGCTCGGCGGGCACATTGAACTGGACGAGGACCCGGAGCAGGCGGCGTTGCGCGAGGCCAAGGAGGAAAGCGGCTTTGACGTGGAATTCCTCGGCGAACGGCCGCCCACGACCTCGCCCGGCACCCGCGCGCTCATCGCGCCGCGCTTCCTCGACATCCATCGCATCAACGACACGCACGAACACATCGGCCTGATCTACTGGGCGCGGCCCAAGGATGGAAAAATGACCCTCGCCACCGAGGAGCATCATGACATCCGCTGGTGCAGCCTGGCCGACCTCGACAAGCTCTCGCCGCCGATGACCGATGCCGTGAAGTGGTATTGCCGCAAGGCCATCGAGGAGATTTCCCGCGCGTGAGCCCCGCCGGCAAATTCCGCGCCGCCTGCTACACCATCGAAGGCCTCAACTCCTTCGCGGTGGTGATCTATTTTAATTATCTCTATTTCTACTTCCGCGACCGGTTTGGCTTCAACGACCGGCAAAACCTCGAACTTGCGGCGCTCATCGGCGTGGTCTATGTCTTCGCCTCCTTGGGCGCGGGGAAGTTTGCGAAGCATTGCGGCTATTTCACCGCGCTGAAGCTCGGCTTCGCGGTCATGGCGGGCGCGCTGGCCGTGGGTTCGCAGCTTCACACCGTTGCGGGCGCGATCACCGCCGCGTGCGTGGCGAATGCCGGCATGTGCTTCATCTGGCCCGTGCTGGAGGCCTTCGTCAGCGAAGGCCGGGACGCCGCGCGGGCCGTGGGCATCTACAACATCACCTGGGCCACCACCAACGCATCCGCCTTTTTCATCGGCGGCACGCTGATCGAAAAACTCGGCTACCAGAGCATTTTTTATGTGCCGCTGGGATTCATGGGGCTGCTGTTTGCGATGGTCTTCTGGCTTGAGAGAGTACGAAGTTCGCAAAACGCCGCCACGGTTCCAGTTGGAGCAGGCTCAATACCACGGGACGCCACCAAGGAATTATTGGCGCATCTGCCCGGCCCTCTCCTCCCTCCTGCGTCGGGAGGCGAGGGAGAAAAACGCTCCAGAACTGCGCTCAAAAAAAGTTTTCAACGCATGGCGTGGCTGGCGAACCCGTTCGCGTACATCGCCATCAACACGCTCATCGCGGTGCTGCCGGGCATCGCGCACCGGTTCAACCTGTCGCCGATGCTGGCCGGGTTCGCCTGTTCGCTCTGGTGCTTCGCGCGCGTGGGGGCGTTCGTCGTGTTCTGGCAATGGACCCGCTGGCATTACCGCTTCCGTTTTCTCGTGACGGCGTTCGGGCTGATGATCATTTCCTTCGCCGTCATCATCGTTGCGCCCAGCCTCGCCGTCATCCTGGCCGCCCAGGTTGTTTTTGGCGTGACGATCGGGCTGATGTATTACTCGTCGCTCTTCTACGCCATGGATGGGGAAGGTTCCGGCAGCGAACACGGCGGCATCCACGAGGCCGCCATCGGCATCGGCAACTGCCTCGGCCCGGCGGCGGGCGCGGCCGCGCTGTGGCTCGCGCCGCAAAATGCGGGCGCCGGTGCGTGGGCGGTTTCCGGCCTGCTGACGCTGGGCCTGGGCGGATTGGTCTGGTTGCGAAAACAAAAAGTTTGAGCCGGGCGCGGGTTTCCAAAATACGGAGAGTGCCGCCGTCCCCGGCCACAGCCATGAATTTATGACCGAAGGCGCCCAGAAATTTTAAGCTGCCGGGCGTTTGAATATTGCTGCGCCCGGGGACGGGCGCACTCCGCCGTCGGGATTTTTCTTGCTGTCGCTTTTCGCTGGTTTCGTGTATTCCGTGGTTCAACTAATTTCTGAAATGAAAGCTGTTCCGCTGCCCTCCGCATTGTTCACGCTCAACCGCGAGCGTCTCGTAAAAAAGCTCCGGCCGCGCTCGGTCGCCGTGCTGAACGCCAATGACATCATGCCCACCAATGCCGACGGCGCGATGGGCCACCTGCAAAACGCCGACCTTTTCTACCTCACCGGCGTCCACCAGGAAGAAACCATCCTGCTCCTCGCCCCCGGCGCGTTCGACCCGAATCAGCGCGAAGTGCTTTTCGTGCGCCAGCCAAACGAGCACCTGGCCATCTGGGAGGGCCACAAGCTGACCAAGGAGCAGGCCGCACAGATTTCCGGCATCAAGAACGTGAAGTGGCTGACCGATTTTCCCGGGACCTTCCGCCAGGTCACCTGCGAGATGGAAAACATCTATCTCAACACCAACGAACATCAGCGCGCCGAGGCCACGGTCGAGACGCGCGACGCGCGTTTCATCCGCCATTGCCGGCGCGACTTTCCCCTGCACCAGTATCAGCGCCTGGCGCCGCTCATGCACGAGCTGCGCGCCGTCAAATCGCAATTCGAAGTGGACGCCATCCAGGCCGCGTGCGACCTGACCGGCCGGGGTTTCAAGCGCGTCTGCAAATTCCTGAAGCCGGGCGTGAATGAAACCGAGGTCGAGGCGGAGTTCGCGCATGAATTCATCCGGCACAAGGGCCAGTTCGCCTACCCGCCCATCATCGCCGGCGGCACGAACAACAACATCCTGCATTACAACCAGAACGACCAGCCGTGCAAGGCCGGCGAACTGCTCCTGCTGGATGTCGCGGCGGGCCTCGGCAATTACATGAGCGACCTGACGCGCACCCTCCCCGTGAGCGGCAAATTTACCCGCCGGCAAAAGCAGGTTTACAACGCCGTGCTGCGTGTCTTCCGCGACCAGGTCGCCGCGCTCGTGCCGGGCAAGACCACGAAGGATTTGCGGACGGAATGCGAGGAAAACGTGGCCCGGGAGTGCGTGGACCTGGGCCTCCTGAAAATGTCGCAGCTCAAAAATCAGACGCCGGATAATCCCGCCGTGCGCCCCTATTTCATGCACGGCGTCTCGCACCCCATCGGGCTGGATGTGCATGACGTGACGTACAGCCATTTCAAAATCGAGCCCGGCTGGGTGCTGACGGTCGAACCGGGGATCTACATCCAAAAGGAAGGCTTCGGCGTGCGGCTCGAAAACACGGTACTCGTCACGGAAAACGGCCAGCTTGATCTGATGGCCAACATCCCGATCGAGGCCGATGAGATTGAAGATTTGATGCACCGCCGCTGACGCAGTCCGGCCTATTCTTTCTGCAAACTGCGAAACTGCGACGGCGTCAAATCGGTCACGGACCGGAACGCCCGCGTGAAGGCGCTGTGATCGTAGAAGCCGCAGGCAAACGCGATGTCCGCCACCGACCGGCCGGTTTCGCGCAGCAGATGCGCCGCCGCCGCCAGCCGGGTCTGGGTGATGAGCTGATGCGGCGTCATCCGAAAGATGCGCTTGATCAAGCGCGCGAAGCGGACGGACGGAAGCCCGGCGTGCCGCGCCAGCGAAGCCGGCGTGAGACGATCCGCGCAATGGGTTTCCAGATGCTCCAGCGTGGCCGCCAGGCTTGCGGGAATGGTTTCACGATCACCGGGAGCGCGGAGGTCGCGCGAAATCCCGACGAGGCCCGCGATGTTGCCGGCGGCATCGCGCCACGGCAGCTTGGTGGTCAGGCACCAGCCGGATTGGCGGCGCACATACCAGTGCAGTTCCAGCCGGTCGATGATCGGCCGGCCGGTGCGCAAAACCATTTCGTCCTGCCGGGCGTAGCGGGCGGCCAGTTCCGCCGGAAACACCTGGCGGACGTGGCGGCCAATGAGCTCTTTTTTCCCGTTCAAACCGCACCGCTCGACCAGCGTCTGGTTCACGGCGACATAATGGCCGCGCCGGTCCTTGATGAAGAAGACGGTTTCGGGCACGTGATCGAAGAGCTGTTCGATCATCGGCAGCACGGCAAGCGGGTTCGCGATCGAACCCGCCACCACGCCGGTCTTTGCAAGTATGTCAGATTTCACAGTGCAGCCGCCATTTTGCGCCAAGCCCTGGCGCCGGCAGTTTATTACAATTATTAGGTTGGCAACAGCCAATGGCGGACGGCAACATGAATTGATCGCGTTGCCATTGATCGCCGCTGAAAATTGTGAACCCTAGATGAACCGATGAGCAAACCATTTTGGAGCGGCGTTTTCCCCGCCATCACCACCCAACTCAAACCCGACGAGTCCATCGACCTCGACGCCACGGCGCAACACGTGGACGTTTTGATCAAGTCCGGCGTCAACGGCATCGTCTTCCTCGGCTCGCTCGGCGAAAACCAGCCGATGCGCCCGGATGAAAAGCGCCTCGTCATCGAGGCGATGGTGAAGGCCGTGGCCGGCCGCGTGAAGGTATTGAGCGGCGTCGCCGAAACCAGCACCGCGGAGGCCTGCCGCTATGCGCGCGACGTGGAAAAGCTGGGCGTGGACGGCATCATGCTCATGCCCGCGATGCTCTACAAGGGCGACGCGCGCGAAACGCTGGCGCACTTCCGCACCGTGGCCCGGGCCGCCGGCCTGCCGATCATGATCTACAACAACCCGCTGAGCTACGCGAACGACATCACGCCGGAGATGTTCGCCGGGCTGGCGGATGAAAAGAAATTCGTGGCGATCAAGGAAAGCTCCGGCGACGTCCGCCGCATCACCGACCTGCACAACGCCGTCGGCGACCGCTACGCGCTGTTCACCGGCGTGGACAACCTCGCGCTCGAAGCGAGCATCCTCGGCATCGATGGCTGGGTGGCCGGCAGCGGCATCGCCTTCCCGGCGGAGAACCAGTATTTCTGGGAACTGACACGCCGGGGTGAATGGGACAAGGCCCGCGAAATCTACCGCTGGTTCACGCCGCTGCTGCATCTCGATGTCAGCACCAAGTTCGTGCAATACATCAAGCTCGCCGTGCAGGAAACCGGCCTGGGCAAGGAATACGTCCGCGCCCCGCGCCTCCGCCTCACCGGCGAGGAACGCAAACGCGTCTTAAAAATCATCCACGACGGCATCAAGCACCGGCCCAAATTACCCAAGGCCAAAAAAACAACCCGCTAAACCCATATGCGCCGCGCCCTTCTCGCCGGGATCCTGACCCTGACCAGCGTCGCGCTCCCGTCCCTCGCGCAAAATGCCGACGCCAAACTCGACGCGTTCTTCCGGGCCTATTTAGAAGAGACGTTCCGGCAGCGGCCAATGGAAGCCACGGAACTGGGCGACCATCGTTTCGACAACCAGTTGGACGATATTTCACCGACAGCCCGCGCCGGCTGGCAGGCCCGGATGCGGCAGGAACTGGCCGCGCTGCCCAAGGCGGTCAAGTATGCGGAACTTTCCCGCGACGGACAGATCGACTACGAGATTTTTCGGGATGATTTGATCCGCAGCCTGTGGCTCGCAAAAAATACGCACCCGTACGAGGAAGACCCGCGCACTTACGGCGGCTATCTGAACGACAGCGTCTATCTGCTGGTTGCGCAATCCACGCTGCCGAAGGAAACCAACATCGCCAACGCCATCACGCGCATGGAGCAGATGCCGCGCATCATCGCCGAGGCGGAAAAATCCCTGACGCATCCGGTGCGACCGATCCTTGAAACCGCCATCCGTCAGAACCTCGGGGCGATTAATTTCTACGAAAGCGACCTTTTCAATTACACCGGCGAAACCCCGCAGCAGGAAAAGCTGAAGGCCGCCGCCGCCAAGGTAGCCACCGCGTTGAAGGACTACCAAAAATTTCTCGAAGGCCCGTTGCGCGCCAAGGCCGCGGACGACTGGCGTCTGGGCAAGACCAGGTTCGACCAGAAATTCGAGCTGGAAACCGGCGCGGGCATCACCGCCGAACAAAATCTGGCCGATGCCCGGACCGAGTTTGCCCGCGTCCAGAACGAGCTGTTCGTCGTCGCCCGGCAGCTTTGGCCCCGGTATTTTCCCGGCCAAAACCTCCCGCCGGACGATGCCGCCGGCCGCCGCGAAGCCATCACCCGCGTCATCGGCGCGGTGAACCAGGAACACGGCGACGTCACCAACCTGGTGGCCGATGCCCGCGCGACGGTGGAGAAGATCAAGACCTTCATCCGCCAGCGCAACTATCTGCAACTGCCCGAACCGGACAACAACTCCGTGATCGAGATGCCGGAGTTTCGCCGGGGCAATTCGCTCGCCTACCTCGAAAACGCCCCGCCGCTTGATCCCCAGGCGAAGAGTTTTTACGCCGTGAGTCCGCCGCCCGCCGACTGGACGCCCGCGCAGATCAAAAGCTTTCTTGAGGAATACAACCAGCACATGCTGCAAATCCTAACCATCCACGAGGCGTATCCCGGCCATTACGTGCAGCTCAATTATGCCAACCGGAATCCGTCGCTCATCCGCCGCGTGCTGCAATCCGGCACGTATGTCGAGGGCTGGGCCGTTTATGGCGAGGTGACGATGCTGAATGAGGGCTATGGCGACGGCGATTTGCGCCTGCGCCTGATGCAACTGAAGTTTTACCTGCGCGCCGTGGCGAATTCCATTCTCGATTACCAGATGCATTGCACCGGGATGAGCGATGACGAGGCCATGAAATTTCTGACGGTGGAGGCGTTCCAATCCGAAGGCGAGGCGAAGCTGAAGCTCATCCGCGCCAAGCAAAGCTCGGTGCAATTAAGCACCTATTTCGTCGGGCGCATGGCGCATTACCGCCTGCACCAGCAGATGGAGCGCGAACTGGGCGACCAGTTCGACTTGAGCCGCTACCACGCCGCCGTGCTGGCCACCGCCTCCGTGCCGCCGAAATATTTGCCGGAACTTGTGCGGACACAGCTCTTGCCGCCAAAATAAACGAACTGATGTCCAACCCAGCCCAACCAGACGCCGCCGGGACAAAGTTGCCGCGCCATCCGCGCGGCATCTACACACTCTACTTCACCGAGATGTGGGAGCGCATGAGCTATTACGGGATGCGCGCCATCCTCATCCTTTACATGGTGGCGGGGCTGGCGAGTGGCGGGCTGGGGCTGGACGAGGCGACCGCCGGGGCAATCTACGGGCTCTACACGTGCGCCGTGTATCTGGTGGCGTTGCCGGGCGGGTGGATCGCCGACCGGTTGATCGGCCCGCAGCGGGCGGTGCTCGTCGGCGGCATCATCATCGCGCTCGGCCACTTCACGCTGGCGATTCCAAATCCGCACACGTTCTTTGCCGGGCTGCTCATCGTGGTGCTCGGCACGTCGCTCCTCAAGCCGAACGCCAGCGCGCTGGTCGGCAAGCTGTATCCCGAGGGCGGCGCGCGCCGGGATGCGGGGTTCACCCTGTTTTACATGGGCGTCAACCTTGGCGCGGTCATCGGGCCAATCGTCTGCGGGTACCTTGGCGAACATGTGAACTGGCATTACGGCTTCGCCGCCGCCGGCGTGGGCATGGTGCTGGGGGTAATCCAATATGTGCTCACGCGGCATCATCTCGGTGACGCCGGCCTGAATCCGCCCGCTCCGACCCAAACACCGCGCCGGGACTGGACCATCGTGGCAACCGTGCTGGCGGCCATCCTCATCGTTGCGGCCCTGGCCTTGACCGGGCTTCTGGTGATCAATCCCATTGTGCTCGCCAACCGCGCCAAGATCGTGATCGTCACCGTGGCCGGGTTGTGGTTCGCCTGGGCGTTTCTGTTCGGGCGGCTGGACCGCGTGGAAAAGAAGCGGATGCTGGTAGTGGTGATCCTGTTTTTCGCCTCAGCGCTGTTCTGGTCCGGCTTTGAACAGGCCGGCTCGGTGATGAACCTGTTTGCCGACCGCTACACCGACCGCGTGATGTTCGGCTGGGAAATGCCGGCGAGCTGGTTTCTGACCATCAATGCCGTGCTCATCCTCGCCCTCGCCGTCCCGGTCTCGATGTTGTGGCTCGGCCTGGCGCGGCGCAACATCCTGCCTTCGCTGGCCACCAAGTTCGCCGGCGGTCTGCTGCTGCTCGCGGCTTCATTTCTGGTCATGCACTTCGCGGCGCGCCATGCGCTCTCCATCGGCAAGGTCACGGGCCTCTGGCTTTGCATCACTTATCTGCTACAGACGCTTGGCGAACTATTCCTCAGCCCCGTGGGTTTGAGCGCAGTGACCAAGCTCGCCCCCGCGCGGCTCGCCAGCCAGACGATGGGCGTCTGGTTTCTCGCCACCTCGCTCGGCAATCTGATGGCGGGCATGTTCGCCGGCGGCATGAGCACTGCCAATGTTGGCGGGATGCCCGCGCAATTTTTACAGGTTGCCCTCTTTGCCGGCGGCGCAGGGCTCTTGTTGCTCCTGCTTTCACCCCTGATCCGCCGGCTCATGCCCGGCATCCAATAATTTGCACGTATGCCCATCACGAAACGCATCCAGATCATAGATTCCCACACCGGCGGCGAACCGACGCGCGTCGTCATCAGCGGTGGGCCGGAACTAGGCGGCGGCACGGTCGCTGACAAATTGAAAATTTTTCGCGAACAGCACGATCAATTCCGCTCGGCCGTCGTCAATGAACCGCGCGGTTCGGATGTGGTCGTAGGCGCGCTGTTGGTTGAACCCTCGGATAAATCCTGCGCCGCGGGCGTGATTTTCTTCAACAACGTCGGCTGCCTCGCCATGTGCGGCCACGGCACCATCGGCCTCGTCGCCACGCTGGCGCACCTCGGCAAGCTTAAGCCGGGTGAACACAAGATTGAAACACCCGTGGGCATCGTCACCGCCACTCTGCACGCGAACGGCGAAGTGTCCGTGGCGAACGTGCCCAGCTATCGGAAGGCGAAGGCTGTCACCGTGGACATTCCCGGCGCGGGCAAAATCACCGGCGATGTCGCGTGGGGCGGCAACTGGTTTTTTCTCGTGAGCGAACATGGACGCGAATTGCAGCTTGCCAATGTCGAAGCGCTCACCGATTTAACCTGGCGCATCCGGCAGGCGGTGAATAGCCAGGGTTTTCCCGAGGTGGATCACGTTGAGCTGTTCGGTCCGGCACAAGCCGGCGGCGACTCGCGGAATTTTGTCCTGTGCCCCGGCAAGGCCTACGACCGTTCGCCGTGCGGCACGGGCACCAGCGCCAAGCTGGCGTGCCTCGCCGCCGATGGCAAGCTGGCCGAGGGCACGCCGTGGGTCCAGGAAAGCATCCTCGGCAGCAAGTTCACTGGGACGTTTCGCTGGCTGGACCGGGCGCGCGGTGAAGTTCAGCCGGTCATCACCGGCACGGCGCACATCAACGCCGAAGCCACGCTGTTGCTCGATGAAGGCGACCCATTTTGCTGGGGCATCCGGACATGAGTGCGACCGTAAAACGTCCGGGTTTTTGGCGGCAGCGGAGGTCTCTGCCTTTCCGTTTCCGCACCCCTCACCCTAACCCTCTCCCCTCCGAGGGGAGAGGGGACTGCATCGGAGGTCCAAAGTTTTTCACGACGCCATGAGTAAAAACATTGTCATCATCGGCGCGGGTGCGATCGGCCTTTCCACGGCTTACCACTGCGCCCGCAAGGGGCATCACGTCACCGTGGTGGAACGCAACGGCGCACAGCGCGACGGCTGCTCCTTCGGCAATGCCGGGATGATCGTACCCAGCCATTTCGTGCCGCTCGCCGCGCCCGGCATGGTGAAGCTTGGCTTGAAATGGATGCTGAACCCGGAATCACCGTTCTACATCAAGCCGCGTCTCAACGGCGAGCTGTTCGACTGGGCGCTTAAATTCTGGCGCGCCTCCACGGCGGAACACGTCCGGCGCAGCGCGCCGTTGTTGCGGGACTTGAGCTTCGCCAGCCGCGCCATGTTCGAGGAATTTGCCGCGCTGCCCGGCAATGACATCGGCCTGACCACGCGCGGCCTGCTCATGCTTTGCAAAACGCAGCATGGGCTGGACGACGAGGCGAAGTTCGCCGCGCAGGCGAATCAACTCGGTGTGCCCGCTGAAGTCCTGGACGCACAACAGGTCGCCAAGCTCGACCCGGGCGTGACGATGGATGTCGCGGGGGCGGTTTATTTTCCGAAGGACGCGCACTTTACGCCGGATCGTTACCTCGCCGCGCTGCAATCGCAATGCGAAAAGCTGGAGGTTCATTTCAAATGGGACACGGAAGTGACCGGGCTGGAAACGGAACGCGGAACGATCACCGCCGTCGACACCTTGCACGGTGAATTTTTGGCCGATGAGGTGGTGTTATGCGGCGGCTCCTGGTCGCCACAACTGGTCCGGGAACTGGGGTTGAAGATTCCCATCCAGGCCGGCAAAGGCTACAGCCTTACCCTCACACAGCCGCGCGAACTGCCGCAGCTTTGCGCCATCTTCACCGAGGCGCGCATGGCGGTCACGCCGATGGGTCCGTCCCTGCGCTTTGGCGGCACGATGGAGATCGCCGGGCTGAACGAGGACATCAACCCGGCGCGCGTGCTGGGCATCATCAAATCCGTGCCGAAATATTTTCCGAAGTTCACGCCGCCGGATTTTGCGGGCATCGAACCCTGGCGCGGGCTGCGGCCACGTTCGCCGGACGGGCTGCCGTATCTCGGCCGCACCGCGAAGTTTTCCAACCTCATCCTCGCCACCGGCCACGCGATGATGGGCATGAGCCTGAGCCCCGTGACCGGCCGGATCGTGAGCGAGACTGTCAGCGGTGAAAAACCGCAGTTCGATTTGGGCCGGCTGTCGCCGGACCGTTACGCGTGAGTGGATTGGTAGAGGCAGGCATCCTGCCTGCCGTAGAGCCGGGCTTCCAGCCCGGCGGATAAAACCTTACAAAAGACGAAAGACTTTGGAATGTTCGCGAGTTGTTGCCAAGGCCACGATTTTTCCGGGCGGCAGGGATGCCGCCCTCTACGTCAGGCAGGATGCCTGACGCTACACCCGCTCTTCCGTGCGATAGCTTCAGGTTCAAACCGGCTTCCAGCGGCGGTGCATCCAGATCCATTGTTCAGGGTGGCGGAGGAGCATCCGCTCCAGCGCGGCATTGTAAGCGCGGGTGTTCTGCCGGATGGCTTCGCCGGCATTTTCGCACTCGATGAGCGGCAGCGGGTCCTCGAAGCGCAGCACGTGGGTGCCGTCCGGTTCGCGCCAGCTACAGGCCGGGATGACCGGCGCGCCGGTGCTCAGCGCGAGCAGCGCGGGGCTTTTGAACGTGCTCGCCGGGTGGCCAAAAAAATCAACCACGACGCCGTCCTTTTTGATGGCAAACTGGTCGAAGACGTAGACGATGGCCGCGCCGCCGGCCAGCAGCTTGAGCACCTCATCCAGCGAACCGCGCTTGGCCAGCGTGCCGAACCCGGCCCGGCGGAAACGGCGGGTGATGAGCTGGTTGAACCATTCCGGCTTGAGCGGCCGCCGCACGAAGTGGAACAGCCCCTTGAACTGCGGAAATTGCGTGATGCCCGCGACGGTGGACACCTCCCAGTTGCCAAAGTGCCCGGTCAACAGGATCAAGCCCTTCCCCTGCTCATGCGCGCGCAGGGGTGATTCCATGTTCTCGACCCGGATGAACGCCCGCTTTTTTTTGGCCGACATGAACGGCAGGCGGATGAACTCGATGAGAAAAAGGAGGTAATGCGCATAATACGCCTGCACCAGCCGGAGCACCTCGGCCTCCGGCAGCACATCGCCGAAGACGCGGCGGAAATTTTCCAGCACCAGTTTGCGGCGGTACGGAAGCAG
The DNA here is from genome assembly GCA_031290985.1 of Verrucomicrobiia bacterium. Lineage (GTDB taxonomy): Bacteria > Verrucomicrobiota > Verrucomicrobiia > Limisphaerales > UBA11358 > UBA11358. The sequence continues at coordinate 19,027 of JARLJW010000053.1, forward strand.
ATGATAAAACAGCTTCCCGAACCACGGCACCTCCGTGCGGCGCATTTCGGCCATCGCCACGGCGGACGCGCTGGTGTCCGTGTGGGTGAGCGAGAGGCGGATGGCGCCGAGACGATGCCGGTCCAGCACCGCCTGCGCCGGCGGGTTGGCGACAACCTGGGGCGCGCCGTAGGCGTCGCGGCGCACGCTGAAGTCGGTGGGTTCAAGAAGGCCCAGGCTCGTTTCGCGGGGAAATAATTTGCAGCAGGCTTCCTTCGCGGCGAAGCGGGCGGCCAGGCTTGCTGCGCGGCCGGCACCCTGCCCGGCGTCCGACAGTTCCGTGGCGGAGAAAAAACTCAGCAGCCCCTCGGGCGGCAGGTCCCGCAGCAATTTTTCGATGCGGGCGATGTCAACCGTGTCGATCCCGCAACGTGAATTGGGCGGGTCGGCGGGCATCACGGGTGGGCGCGCACCAGCACGGCGACGTTCAGGCCGCCAAAGCCGCGGCAAAGAACGAGCGCGATGTCGCTGCGCGGAGTTTGGGGGGCGGATGAAACCGTCAACGGTGCAAGCGCGGGATCGAGCGTCTGCAAGGTGGGGATGCCCGGAACAATTTTGTCGCGCAGGGCCAGCAGCGCAAACACCACATCCACGATGCCTGAAGCCGCGATAAGATGGCCGTAGGCCCACTTAAAGCCGGTGACCGGCGGCATGGCTTCGCCAAAAACATGTCGCAACGCGTTCGCCTCGGAGGCGTCCGAAGCCGGCGTGCCGTTGGCGTGCGCCACGACCAGGCCGACCTGGGCGGGCGTGATCCCGGCATCGGCCAGCGCCAGTTCGATGGCGCGGCTCAAGCCATCGCCATCCGGGCGGAGCCGGAGCACGCCGGTCGCCTCGGTCACGCAGCCCGAGCCGAGAAATTCACCAAAGATCGCAGCGCCACGGGCTTGGGCGTCCGCGGCCTTTTCCAGCACCACGCTGGCCGCGCCCTCGCCGAAAATGGTCCCGTCCCGGCGCTGGTCGAACGGACGCACGGTTTCCGCCGCCATCAAGCCGAGCCGCATGAAGTGCAGCACGGATTCCGGTTCGCACGGGGTGTCGTGGCCGACGGCGATGGCGCGGTCGGCCTCGTTGGCGCGGAGGGTCGCCGCGGCTTCCGCGAGCGCGAGAATGCCGCCGGCGCAGTGGTTGGTGACGCAGGCGTTCGCGCCCTTGAAATTATAGCGGATGCCCACGTGGCACAGCACGTTGTTCGGCAGGTTCCGCAGCAGCCACATGGGGTTGACCGATTCGCTGAACTGCCCGCCGAATTTGTTCAGGTCACCATCGGCCGCCGCGAGCGCGGGGTAGAAATCGTAGTTGCACCCGTAATTGGCCGCGCCGGAACCGGCGTAGATGCCGCTGCGGTCGCTGAACTGCACGGCCGCCGCCGGATCAAGCGATTCGCGATGGCCCAGCAGGCCGGATTGCTGCACGGCGCAGTTCGCCGCGTAAAGGCCGAACAGGTCGGTGCGGGAAATCATCTTGTGCAGCTTGCGGTCCTCGACGAGCGTGCGGTTGTCCACGCCGGTGACCTCCGCCGCCATTTTGAGCGGCCAGCGGCTGACGTCCCACGAGGTGATTTCCTTGATGCTGGATTGGCCGTGGCGGATGGCGTCCCAAATGCCATCCACTTTCAAGCCGGCACCGCAAACGACGCCAAGTCCGGTGAAGACGATCTGCGGATTCATTGGACCTCCTCCGGGTTGCGGAAAATCAGGCAACTGTTCGATCCGCCGAAGCCGAGCGAATTGGAAAGCGCGGCCCGGATGCGCATCCGCTTGGACTGGCCGCGCACGATGTTCACGTTGCAGTCCGGGTCGGGCGTATGGTAGTTGGCGTTGACGGGGGCGATGCCGTCGCGGATGGCCAGCGCGCAGACGGCAGCCTCGACCGCGCCCGCCGCCGAAATCAGATGGCCCATGCAGCTCTTGGTGGAACTCACGGCCACGTGGCCGACATGATCGCCCAGAACGGCGCGCAGGGCGGCGCACTCGCTGCGGTCGTTCATCATGGTGGAGGTGCCGTGGGCGTTCACGTAATCCAGCAGGTCCGGCGTCATCCCGGCATCGGCCAGGGCCTGCCGCATGGCCTGGATGGGGCCGTCGCCATTGGGCGGCGAATCGGTGATGCGATAGCAGCTCAGGGAATTGCCATCGCCGGCGAACTCCGCGTAAATTTTCGCGCCGCGGGCCCGGGCGGCCTCCCAGTTTTCCAGCACCAAAAATCCCGCGCCTTCGCCGAGGACAAAGCCGTTGCGCGTGGCGTCGAACGGCCGGCTGGCTTGTTCGGGCGCGTCGTTGTCGGTGGACAACGCGCCGAGGAGGCAGAACGCCGACAAGCCGGTCGGGTTGAGCATGGAATCGAAGCCGCCGGCCAGCACGTAATCCGCCTGGCCGCGCCGCAGCACCTTCAGCGCCGTGCCGAGCGCCTGGCCGCCGGAAGCGCAGGCGGTGTGCACCGCCGTGGCGTAGCCGCGGATGCCGAAATGCCGGGTGAGCAGCGCGAGACCGGAGTTGGTCTGGTTGCGGGAGAAGGCCACCGGGTCCGCCGGAAAATCATCACTCAACAGCTTGTCGGCATGAAATTCGCCGTCGGGGGCGCTGACTTTTTGGGCCGCCTGCAGCTCGCTGAAATCCATGGCCATCATGCCGGCCCCGACGCAAAAGCCCCAGCGATGGCCGTCGTTCGCCGTCGGCCGGATGCCGGCATCGGTCAACGCCTCTTCCGCCGCGGCCAGCGCGAAGCGGTGCGGGCGCGTGGCGTGCTTGAGCAATTTTGGATTGTTGATGACGGCGGCGGCGTCAAAGTTTTTGATCTCCGCGCCGATGCGGACGGGGAAGCCGCTGGCGTCAAAATGGCGGATGGTGCCGAGGCCGCTGCGCCCGGCCTGCAGGTTGGCCCAGGTGGTTGGCGCATCGTTGCCCGCCGGCGTGACCATGCCGACGCCGGTGATGGCGATTCTTTTACGCTGATTCATGTGTATTGCTCCGCGATGAAAAAATGATCCGCGAATGGCCGGTGACCCGGTTTTCGCTCTTCGCCTCAACATGGATGGTGATCAGTTCACCCTGTTGTTTGGCCAGCCGCGCTTCGAAGGCCAGGCTGCCGCCGGGCGGCATGAAGGCGCGCAGCTTGGAATCATTGACCCGGCGCGCGACCCAGGGCGCATGGTTGGCCGGCACCGGAACACCGGCCGCCACGCGCGCGGCCAGCTCCAGCACCTTGTGCATGAACAAGGTTCCCGGAAACACCGGGCGGCGCGGAAAATGGTCGGCGAAAAAATCCGCCTGCGCCGGCACATGCAGGGTGGCGCGCGCGGATTTACCGGGCTCAACGGCGGTAAATTCCATGGCCAGCGGGGGGATGCCGTTGAACGCGCCGGGGACCGCCCCGGCACCGCAGAGCAATTCGAACCGCTGCTTCAGCAACCGGGGATCATCGAAATCCGCCACCGGCACCATCGGCCCGACACAATGCTCCAGCGACAACACGGGCAGGCCATCCACCTTCGCCAGGGAGTTGTAGCACACGGCTTCGGCGTCGAGGCTTTCGAGGTCGCTTTCCAGTTCCAGGGTCTGGCCCGGACGGACCGGGGCGATCAATTCGATGGCCGGCGCGATGCCGGCGACCGGGCGCAGCTTGAAATCGTGCGTGGCCATCGCCGTCCACGCGGCGAGCTGGCCGCAGGCCTCGGCCACGAGCGAGCTGGGAAATTCCGCGAGGCCGGCGGGAATCTGGTAAAGGCCGCGCACCTTCAGGCCGGGACGGGTGATCCGGTCCACGAACGAAAATGCGCGAAAGTGCCCGTCCATGTGGTTTGGCAGCTTACGCAGCCGGAGGAGCCTCGGCGGCCGCCCGCTGTTGGCGGAGGACCAGCTTGCAAAAGGTTTCCGTGGTGAACAGCTTCGGGATCTCGGCGGACTTCAAGGGGGTCTTGAAACGGTCCGCCGGGACTTCGCTCAGGAAGACCCGCAACCGCGCCGCGCCCGCCTCGGAAATCACGCCGCCGCTTTCGAATTCAGCCTCCGAGAGCGCGCCGCGCGCCTGCTCGACGATCTTGCCGCGGGGGATCTTCACCTTGAAGCCGCGCTCGAGGCGGAAGATGATGTCGAGAAAATCGATCGACTCCGCGCCAAGGTCGTTGATGAGCGAAGCGTCGGGCTTCACGTTCTCAACGTCGCAGCCGAGCGCGTCGGCGATCATTTCAGCCACCTTCGGGTAGATGGCCATGATTTCTTCCTGGGTGATGTTTTCGTTGCTCATAATTTCAATCGGTCAATCCATCTTGAAGCCGCCATCCACGTGCAATATCTGGCCCGTGATATAATCGGCGTACTTCGAACTCAAAAACCACACGGCATGGGCGATGTCCTCCGGCCGGCCGATGCGCTTCAATAAAATTTTCGCCTGGACCTGGTCGCCGGCCAGCTCGCGGACGGGGCGCGACATCTCCGTCTCGATGACGCCGGGCGCGACCGCGTTGACCCGGATGTTCCGCGGCGCGAGTTCCACGGCCAGCGCCTTGGTGAACGCATTGATGGCGCCCTTGCTCGCCGCGTAATTGGTCTGGCCCCGGCCGCCCTTCTCACCGGAGACGGAACTGATGTTCACGATCTTGCCCCGTCGCTTGGATATCATATGCGGGGCGACGGCGCGCGTCATGTTGAAAGTGCCGGTTACATTGGTGTCCAGCACGGCCTTCACGTCGTCGTCTTCCAGCATCGCCAGCAAATTGTCGCGGATGACGCCGGCGTTGTTGACCAGCAGATCCACCTGGCCGGTGCGTTCCACGATTTTTTCCACGAACGCGGCGCAGGCAGCGGAATCGCGCACATCCACCTTTTCGGCGGAAATCGTTTTGCCGGGATTCGCGGAAATGACTTCCGCCGCCGCCGCCGCGTTATCGCGATAAGTAAAAATGACTTCCATCCCGGCCGCCGCGAGGATTTCGACGATGGCGCGGCCAATTCCCCGGCTGCCGCCGGTGACAATGGCAATACCGCCGGTCAAGCCGGCGTCACTAAATTTGGGGTCGTTCATCCTGAAATGCAGTAACCGCCATCCACAACCAACGTGTGGCCGGTTATCATGGCTGCTTCCGGCAGACAGAGCAAGAAAACTGCATCGGCCACCTGCTCCGTGGTCAGGGTCGGTCCCAGGGGGGTGCGGCGGGCGTATTCGGCCAGCAACTGCTCGCGGTTGGGGAAATGCTTCAAGGCATCGGTGTCCACGACCCCGGCGCTGACGATGTTGACCCGGATCTTCTTCGTATAGCCCAGTTCCTGCGCCAGCCCGCGGGCGAGCGATTCCAAGGCGGCTTTGGAAGCGCCGATGAAGGTGTAATGCGGGATGGCCCGGACGGAACCGAGGCTGGACAGGCCGATGATGCAGCCGCCCGCCGGCATGATGGGCACGGCATTTTGCGCGAGGGAGTTCAGCGCCAATGCGTTGGTCTCCATGCAGCGGCGGAAGTGCTTCAGCGTCAGCTCCATGGCCGGCTTGAGCACGCCGATGGCGGCGTTGCTGATGACGATGTCCACGTGGTCGAACTGTTTGCGAAATTCGGTGAAGGCCTCGACCAGGCTGGTGGGATCGCTGACATCCGCCTGCACGGCCAGGGCGCGGCGGCCGAGGGCGCGGATGGCCTGGCAGAGGGAATCGGCCTCCTCGTGGCTGTTGTGATAGGCGATGGCCACGTCGCAACCCGCCCCGGCGAGTTTCAACGCGCACGCGCGCCCGATGCCACGGGCGCCGCCCGTGATGAATGCGATTTTACCGGCGAGAGGTTGGTTCATTATTAATTATGTTGAGGACATTAAATCCTGTGGCGCAACCGGATTGCCAGCGAAAAATTCCGGTGGCGGGCCAAAATTAGGGTGTATTTTCAAAATACGGAGTGCGGCCGTCCCGGCCGCAGCCATTTCCAAAGTGCGGAAGGCTTGCGTACATTTCACACGGCCTGATTGACGATAGTTGCTGCGCCCGGGGACGGGCGCACTCCGTCAACCGCGGGTTTTGATTTTGTAAACACGCCATAGTACCCGGTCATCTATTTTGCGAGGGTGGGGGGAATAATTTTGGGAAAAAGCGGCCGGTGCGGGCCAAATAATCGCCGTATGCCCGGCCGTGGACGGTCAGAAGATACCCCTCTTCATCCTTCGCCTTGGCCAGAATGGAAAAGTAATGGACGACGAGGGTGATGGCGGACACGACCGTGGGCAGCAGCAGGGCAGCGCCGGCCAGCATGAGCAGTTGAAACATATAGATGGGATGCCGGATCACACGGTACGGCCCCCGGTTGACGAGCGTGGTTTTCTCCGCCGGATTCACGCCGATCCGCCAGGTGTTGCCCATGATGGCATAACACCAGAGCGTGGCCGCATAGCCCGCCACCGTCAGCACAATGCCTGATACGAGGCTGAACGGCGCGAAGAACGAAGCCTCCGCCGGCCACCATGAAGGCAGGTGGTGGCCGAGCAGCAGCGGCTGGGCCAGCCAGGAACCGATGACGAGCAGCCAGGAAAGCAACAGCACTTTTTCCTTCGCATTGCGGGGTTTCAAGTTGGGCGACCGGCCGATGCGGCGGCGGATGCGGCGCGCCTGGACCAGCACGCCGGCCCAGTACAGGAGGGCCGCGCCGAAAACGACGGCGCGCCGCAACAGGAATTCTTCAGTGGTCATTTTTTTGTTTTGCCGCCTGCGCCCGGATCAACCGTTGCAGTTCCAGCACCCAGTGTTTTTTGATGCCATGCCAGACGTCGGCGGCCCAGAGGATGTTCGAGCTGTCGCTGTCAAAGGTCTGATCCAATTGCGGCGTGTTGGTCGGAGTGTAATTGTTGATCCAGTCCTTGATGGCCTGGTTTTTCACGAGATGGCTGGTGGCCGGAATGGTGAAATGCCCGTAACTCGGCGGCAGTTGCACGTTGCGCACCCCGGCCTTGCCGGTGGCCTGATAGAGATTTTCCGAGCTGTAGCCAAAGCCGTCCGCGCCCACAATATCCAGGCCGACGTAGAACCCGGTGAATTCCTCCACCGAATCGGGAATCTTCCGCAGTTCCGCGTCCACGCCCCAGGCGTTGGGGAGCAACCGCGCCAATCCACCCGCAGCCAGCGCGGACACATAGGAAAGTTGCAGGCCGACCACCGGGCGTTTTTCGCCGGTCAACGGGTCGGTGATGTCGCTGCGGGGCTCGGTCTGCCGGGTCAACGGATTCCAGACGGAAATTTTTTCAGTCGTATCGCCGGAAAGCTCATGCAGGACCTTGACCGCCATCATCCCGCCCAGGCTGTGGCCCACGATCATGGGGCGCAAACCGTCCCGCTCATAATACCACGCGGCAGCGCCCGCGATCTTTTCGCTGCTCGTGTAGCCGCTGAAGGAATATGAGCCGTCGCCGGGATTCCGGATGCTGGCTTCGGGATAACCCATGCCGGTCAAAAATTCCGAGAACGACACCATGTCCAGATAGACGGGATAAATGCCGCCGTGGATGTTGATGATCCGGGGCGCCGGGGCCAGCGCGAGCACTTCCCGGACATCCTTTTCCGTGACCCGCTCCGGGTCGAGGGCCAGGATTTTATTTTTCAGGCCGGGTGGGAAAACAAAATCGCGGCCCGGGGTGGCTTTTTCCATCTGCTGGCGCAACAAATCCACGTCCGGATGCGGCGTGGCGCAGCCCGCGAGGATCAGCGCGGCGCACAGGAACAGGCATGAGGGCGTTTTCGCTTTCATGTCACGGCTGCAATTGTTTCACCATTTCGACAAACCTGGCTTTGAGCTGCTCGACGGCCGGCCGGTCGAAAAATACCGGGCGGTAGGAGATGCCGATGTTCACGGCATCGCCGGCGGTCGTGACTGAAAGGACCAGGGGCGTGACCGGGCCGGCGGAGACCGCGCGAAAATAGTCCGGCGCTTTTTCGCCCGGCGGGCGTTCCCAGAGGGAATTGAGGTTCAGGTTGGTGATGCCGCCCCAGAGCGGATAGTTTTTGCGGTAAACCTTTATCCGCTGTGGCGGGGAAAACCTGGGGAGCAGGAGGCAGCTCAGGACCATGTCCAATGACGGGCTCAGGTACAAGCGGCGCTGCTTGAGGGCCAGGGTCTGGCGGCGGATGTCGCCCGCCAGTTGCTGCAAGGTGGTGCCCTCGGGCAGCCCGTGCGTGACCAGCCAGGAACCCAGGAACAGCCCGAAGGCCCGCCGGCCGGCCAAGCCGGTTTCCTTCCGCAGGTTGACGATGCAGCCGATGGAAATGTGCCGGCGTTTCGGGTCGCCCAGACGCCAATGGGTCGTGGGGGAGAGGCTGTTTACGAGCAGCGCCAGAAACAGGTCGTTGAGCTTCACGTCCCACGCCTTGGCCGTGGTGACCAGAGATTTCAGATCCTCCGAACCAAGGGTGAAGAAGGTGAAGGCGGTGGTCAAATCCTGCACGTCACGACAAACGAGACGGCAGGTGTGCCGCATGTTCCGGATGTGCACGGGCAGCGCGGCGATTTTTCCCGCCAGCAGCCCGGGACGGGAAAACAGCCCGTCGCGGTAAGGGGGATGGAGGTTGAACGGCTGCGGACGGGATGGTTCGCCCGGGTGCAAATAGGCCGTCACGATGTCCCGCAGCAGGAGCACAATGGCTTCGGCATCGGCGATGGCGTGAAAATAAACGAGGCCGAGCGAAACGGCGGCCGGCTCCGGCACGGCAAAAAACCGGAAGGGGTTGAAGGATTCGCCTTGAATGAAAGGGGTGTTCAACTGCCGTTCGATCTCCTCGCAGGGTGCGCGGTGCCGGTCGCCGGCGGCGAGGATCCTGATTTCACAGGTCACCGGGCCGCCGCGATATTCATAGGTGCCGCGCCCGCGGTCCAGGGTCAGGCCGGTGAGGCCGTGGGCCGCCAAGGTGCCGTTGACGGCCCGGGCCAGGCGTTCGGAATCGAAGGCCGCCGGAATCCGCACGACGTGGATGGCGTTGTAGGGATGCAGATCGTTCCACTGGAGCATGGTCCGCTGAAACATGTTCAATCTGCCGGGCATAGACGAATTTTCAAAATACGGAATGCGGCGATGGCGGCAGGCCTCCGGCCGACCGTAGAGCCGGGTTTGCAGTCCGGCGGATAAAACTGCTCGCGGGTTCCAGGCGCAGGGAAATGTTCGGGTGACGGCGGCGTTGACACGGTTCTTTCCGGGCGGCAGGGATGCCGCCCTCTACGTCAGGCAGGATGCCTGACGCTACACGCAAACCGCACTTAGAGCGGTTAAAGAAAAACTGCGGCCATTCGGCTGGCAAGGAAGAAGAGGGCGGTCTTTCCCCAGGAGGCAGAATTGCGATGTCTGCTGAAACGGGCATGCAATTTATTGATCCGCCTCAACCAGTGATGCGGCCGACGTTGATCTGATGCTTCAGGCAATAGGCACCGTTGTCCACGTACTTCTGCGCCCACCATTTCAGGCCGGCGCGTTCCTGCCGGGTGAGTTTGCGGACGACCTTGGCGGGCGCGCCGAGAACGAGCGAGCCGGGCGGGATTTTGGTGCCCTGCGTCACCAGCGCCTTCGCGCCGATGATGGATTGTTTGCCGATGACCGCGCCGTCCAGGATCACCGCGCCCATGCCGACGAGCACTTCATCACCGACTTTGCACGCGTGAACGACCGCGCTGTGGCCGACGGTCACCCAGTTGCCGAGCACGCAGGCGAAATCATCGGCGAGGTGCAGCACGGCGTTGTCCTGCACGTTGGAATGGTGGCCGACGACGATGCGGTTGATGTCGCCCCGCAACACTGCGCCATACCAGACGCTGGAATGCGCGCCGAGAGTCACGTCGCCCAGGACGACGGCGGTGCTGGCGAGGTAAACATTTTTGCCGAGCTTCGGCTGCTTGCGTAAAAAAGTGTCGAGTTGTTGGTCGAGTTTGCCCATGGAGGGAAAGCTAGCAGAAATCGTGATTCAGACCATGAAATATGTGGTGGGGCCGCCCTTCAATTACTGGAAATCGAAAACAGGTGTAGCGGCTACATGGCATATTTTGGGGATGGGGGCATCATCAATTTGCGAGTCCAAGAAACCGCTGAAAGCGGTTGGGCGATGGTCAATGAGCATGATGGGGCACCGGGCTAAAGCCCCGGTGTTAATGAAATTGGCCGGGCCATCGCCCCGGCAGGGATCGGCGGCCGATTTTTACTGATTATTTATTTTTGGGGGTTGGACAGCCTTTGTCCAACTGGCTGTGAAAGGATGGCCGGAGTGAATGACGAAATCCGAAGGCCGAAGACCGAAGGCGCCGGTCGCCCCCTGGTGGCGTTCAGGCAAGCCGCACAGACGATCACGATGAAAACAGATGAGAAAAAAGGCCGAAAACATTGGGAATCCAAGTAAATCCAAGTAAATCCAACCAAATCCAACCAAATCCAACCAAAATTTTTACGATATGCGGTTTACCTGGCCATTGGCGAAGCGGCGGGGCTCGCGGGCTTGGCGGACGGCGGTTGCAAGCGAAAGCGGTGTCGCGGCTGCCGCCTTGCCACCGCAGTCCATGACGCGGTCGGCAAGGCCATGTCGCCGGGGCTCACTCGAATGCGGCTCTATCGAAACCATGGGTTGGTTATGGCCACGGGACCCGGCACCCCTCACCCTAACCCTCTCCCCTCCGAGGGGCGAGGGAACCGCGTTGGGTCGACGGCAACGCACGACCATGAGTTGCACATCGGTTTTTGATCTTTTCTACAGGGCAACTCGAATGCCTGCGGCGCAGGGGGCGAGCCGGACGGGGCGTTTGGGGCGAGGAGACTTTGCAGTCGGCCACCAACCTGCGCTCCGGGGAAGGGCAGACCATTTTATCCGACCGAATCCGACTGAATCCGACTGTTAAATTTTTCAAACCCAATCCAAAGCCATGAAACTGATGCGGCAAGGCAAAAATCGGGTTGCGAGATGCGTGGGTTGCGGGGACGAGTTCCGCAGTGGCCAGCCTGCTCCGGCTGGCTACGCGGGCGGGCCACCCGCGCTCCAATCCAACCGAATCCAAGTAAATCCAACCAAAAAATATGAGGCGCGAAGGCCGATGCCGGAAGGGCCGGCACGCATTAACACGAAATGAACAACAAGGCGCGAGGACGAGGACGAGAACGAGGACGAGGGGAGGCGGTCAAACCGGCCGGGCATCCCCTGAATTGGCTATGGCGCAGATGCCGGGCCGGGCTAAACTATTTAACCAAATTCCACATTCCATGCACCATCCCGCCCTTCATTTCATGGGAGACCCCACGCAACCAACCGGCCCGGCCTTAAGTTGACATGCGAGGCGCAATTAAAAACAACCCGGCGACCGGGCGAAACGACGTGAGCGAACCCGCCACGATTTTTCCCGGCCAACGTATAAAACAACATTTTGTGAAATTTTATTTCAAAACCGGCCTGCTGCTCGGCCTGGCGCTGGTGGTCGGCCCCGTTTTTGCCAACGTGCCGGGCGGCGGCACGGGCACCGGTCCCAACGTCACCCTGGTGGACAACGGCAACGGCACGGTGACGATGGCCAACGGCATCGTTTCCATCCTCATCGACAAGACCAGCGCGAATGTCGACCAGATGAATTACACCTACAACAACAACGGTTCGACCCAGACGGTCAACGTGCTGGCGGGGGGCAACAATGGCGGCCAGTTGTACTGGGAGTTCGGCGGGTTCAGCAGCGGGGCGCCGACCTATTCGGTGGTGGCCAGCAGCCCGGACTACGCGGAGGTGGACCTGTTGTTCACCTCAGCGAGCAGCGGCCAGGTGGACATCCATTTATCCATGCCGCGTGGCGCGACGGGATTTTACGTGACGCCGATCTGGATCCACCGCAGCACGGATGCGGCGATGAGCATGGGCGAATGCCGCGACAACATCTATTCGGGATCCATCTTCAACTGGCTGAGCGTGGATGCCATGCGCAACAAGCTGATGCCGGTGAATCCAAACAACAGCGCCGTGGGCGTGCAGGGTGCGCCGGTGGAATGTTCCCTGTGGACGAACGGCATCTACGCGGGACGTTACGAGGACAAATACAAATACAGCGCCGATTACGGGACGCTGCGCGCCTGGGGCTGGAGCAGTGTGGGCACGGGCGGCAAGAACATCGGCCTGTGGGATGTGCCGGCGAGCTTTGAGTACATGGCCAGCGGCCCGATGCGGCGGGAACTGACCAGCCACATGGGCACGACGATCCTGAACACGCCGCACGGCGCCCACTATGGCTTCTGTTCCGATTCAAGCTGGGCGGCCGGCGAGGTCTGGGCCAAAGTTTGCGGCCCGCATTTCATCTATTGCAACGCCATCACCAACAGCATCACCGCGACCAACGCCGCCGCCCAGGCGTTGTATGCCGATGCCCTCGCCCAGGGCAATGCCGAGACCGGGGCGTGGCCGTATTATTGGTTCACCAATGCGAACTATGCACCGGCGGCCGGGCGCGGCACGGTCACGGGCAAGATCGTCATCAACGACATTTACAACCCGAATGCGAGCGCCGCGAACTTGTGGGTCGGCGTCGAGCAGCAGCCGAATCCCAGTTCGACCATCACCTATGATTTTGAGAAGTGGTACAAGCCGTATCATTTCTGGGTGAAAACGGACGCGAACGGAAATTTCACCATTCCCGACGTCATTGCCGGCGCGAACTACACGCTCTACGCATTCGGGCCGGGCGCGGCGGGAACCTTTCAATCGCAGGCGCAGACCGGCGGCAGTGCGCCGAATGAATTGGACATCCCAACACCCCAGTTCAGCGTGACCGTCCCGGCGGGCGGGACGAACAATCTGGGCACGGTGACCTGGACACCCACGCGGGTCGGCCCGACAGTTTTTGAAATCGGCTACCCGGACCGCACGGGCGGAAAGTTCCGCCACGGCGATGACTGGTGGGTCGGCGACATCGGACCCGGCCCGACGAATCCGATGCCGGTGTGGACGAAATTTCTCGAATATCCCTTCGATTTTCCCAATGGCGTCAATTACACGGTCGGCTCCAGCCGCTGGACCACGGATTGGAATTTCATCCAGCCGGTGGTGGTGGACGCCGCCGGCAATTACAACGGCTCGACCTCCACCATTAATTTCAACCTGACCGCCGCCCCGGGCGCCACCGCCTCGCTATACATCGGGTTGTCGTCAGATTATCAAGGGCCGCTCATCGTGCAGGTCAACGGGAACAATCTCGCGGGCAGTTCGGGATATTTTCCGGCTTACAGTTCATCCGCTGACGGCAGCGACGCCTCCATCCGCGAAGGCATCCACGGGGTGTTCTCCGACAACCGCCTCACGTTTTCCGGCAGCCTGCTGCACGCCGGACAGAACAGCATAACCATCAACATGCGCAAGGGCGGCTATTTTGCCAACCATGCGATGTATGACTACCTCCGCCTCGAACTCACGGGCTACCTGCCGCCGCCGCCCCCAAGTGTGACGGCCTACGCCGGCAATGGTCGAAACTTGATTTCCTGGCCGGTGCAACCCGGCGCGGTGAGTTACAACATCCTCCGCTCCACCACTTCGGGCAGCGGCTTTGCGGCCATCACCAATGGGGTCACCGGTCCCGTCTGCGGCAGCGGATTCAACAATGCGACCTGCCTGGATGCCAATGTCGTCAACGGCACGACCTACTATTATATTGTCCAATCCGTAAATTCAGTTGGCACCACCAACTCGCCGCCAAGTTCGGGGGTCACGCCGTCGGGGGCGATTTCCGCCGCCATTCCCGCGGCGCCGGCCAGCGTGAGCATCGGCGGCGCGGCCCACCAAAGCGTCACGGTGAACTGGAGCGCATCTGCCGGCGCCAATTTTTACACCGTGTATCGTTCCACTTTGTATGACAACGGCGGCGGAGCCTCGAATGTTCTCGGGACCATCGTCCTCAACAACACGACCACGACCACCAGCTACACCGACACGACGCCCACGGACGGCAGCATTTACAGCTATTATGTGACGGCCACGAGCGCAGGCGGCACGAGTGCGGCCGCCGCCGCCGCGCCGGCCGTGGCCTTGCCGGCACCGCCGGCGAGCGCGCCGGGTTCGTGCACCGGGCTGTTTATCGGGGCCAACATCCTGCTCAACTGGCCGGCGGTTCCCGGGGCCGTGGGCTACATCGTCCGGCGCGGGACGAGCAGCGGCGGGCCCTATACTTATGTGCAGAGCGTCACCGAGACGACTTTTACCGATGCCGGCTTGAATGTGGCGGCGACCTATTACTACCAGGTGACGGCGGTCAATGCCGCCGGGGTTTCAGCCGGGGCCACGGCGACCGTCGTGCCGCCGCCGGTTGCGCCCATCAGCCTCTCGGCCTTTCCCGGCAATGCCCAGGTGACCTTGAGCTGGACCGCGGTTGCGGGCGCGACCGGCTACTTCCTGTTCAGCGGGACGAGCAGCGGCAATGAAACGAACGTGGTGGCGGCCAATTATTCCGGCACAAGTTACGTGGACACCGGCGTGAGCAACGGCATCACTTATTATTACGTGGTCGCCTCCACCAACAGCACGGGCCTGAGCCCGAATTCGCCCGAGGCGAGCGCCACGCCGGACACCAACGTTGTTATTTTGCCGCGCGCGCTCACCTGGAACGGCGACGGGGCGGCGAACATCTGGGATGCGAGCGGCAACGCGAACTGGCAGACCAACAATGTGGACACCATTTTCAACAACGGCGACACGGTGACATTCGACAACTCCGGCTCGAACAACGTGCCGGTCTACGTGGCGGGCACGCCGCAGCCGGCGCTCGTCATTTTCAACGCCACGAAAAATTACACGCTCAGCGGGGTGGGCGGCATCGCCGGCACCAACATTCTGATCAAGGCCGGCAGCGGCACGTTGACGATCAACAACACCAACTTTTATTCCGGCGGCACCCTCATCAGCAACAGCACGGTCTACCCCGGCAACATCGGCGCGAACAGCGCGGCCTGGGGCAGCGGGCCGATCACGCTGGCGGGCGGCACGGTGCAATTCAACGGCTACGGAACCCGTGACAACGGCAGCGGCTGGGGCGGCTGCCTCAACACCTTTAACGTGCCGGCGGGCCAGACGGGCACCCTGCTGCTGCCGGCGCGCTTCGGCTACGCGACGCCGTTCTCGAGCGCGCTCACCGGCGGCGGCACGCTGAATGTCACGGTGGAATATATCCGGGGCTATTTTAGCGGCGACTGGTCGGCCTTCACCGGGCGGATCAATGTCAGCGCGCCGGCCAATGGCAGCGGGGCTTATTACACGAGCGGCGATTTCCGGATCAACAACGCCGCCGGTTACGCGAACGCGGCGATCTTCCTGAACAACGGGGTGAACTGTTACAACATCAACGCCAACGGGCAGACCACGGACATCGGCGAACTCGGCGGCGCGGCGGCGGCCTTCATCGGCGCGGGCGGTTCGATCAATCCCACGTGGCGCATCGGGGCAAAGAACACCACGAACACTTACGCGGGCGTGATTGCGGATGCGGGCGTGACGTCGGTGATCAAAACCGGCACGGGCATGCTGGTGTTGAGCGGCGACAACACCTACAGCGGCGGCACGACGGTGAACGGCGGGACGCTGATGGCGGGCAATGCCACCGGCAGCGCCACGGGAACCGGCGCGGTCGCGGTGAACAGCGGCGGCGTGCTGGCCGGCAACGGCATCATCGCCGGCGCGGTCGCGGTCAATGCGGGCGGCGGTTTTGCGCCCGGGAGCCTGACCGGCGGGTTGACCGTCAGCAACGATCTCACGCTGGCCGCCGGCAGCACGACGTTTATGCAGGTCCGGCACTCGCCGTTGACGAACAGCGCCGCCAAGATCACCGGCACGCTGACCGAAGGCGGCACGCTCAACGTGACGAACATCGGGGCGTCGGCGCTGACCAATGGCGACAGTTTCAAATTGTTCAACGCGGCGGGTTACGCCGGCTCGTTCACGGGATATGTTTTGCCGCCGCTGGGTGCGAAGCTGGCCTGGAAGACCACGACTTTGAGCACCAACGGCATCCTCAGCATCGTCACCGTAAGCCCGCCGGTCATGGCGGCACGCATCGGGAACGGCAACCTGATATTGAGCGGCACGGGACTGCCCGCCAACCTGGCATATTATGTCCTATCCTCCACGAACCTGACGCTGCCGCGGGCGCAATGGACGTACATCGCCACGAATCAAACAGACGGCAGCGGAAACTTTTCCGCAACGAACGGCATGAATCCCACTTTGCCCCGGACATTTTACTTGTTGCAGTTCCAATGAAGCGGGGCCGGGGCCAAGTTTCGCGCGGAGGGGTGAAGAGCGGGCGATGGAAGAGAGTTAGTGAATTGGGGAACCGATGCCAAGCCGGCTATGTCGTTCGAGGACGAGGACGAGGACGACGAGGAGGACGATTTTTGGGGTCGGGTTCCCGGAAGTCCCTCCGTACATCACCTTATTTGACAGAACAGTTTCAGCGGGGAAACTTCAGGCATATGCTTAAGATAAAACTTTTGATCGTCGGCGTGATGGCGGGCGCGATGTTTTGCGTGGCTCTGCCCGCCGCCGCCAATCCGCTGCGTTTCCCCACGCGCGCCTTTTATTCCGCGGCCGAGGAAGATGTGGATCTCCGTCCCCTCTTTGCGTGGTGGTCCGCGAGTCAAAACGTGATCGCCAGCAGCCAGGGCACGAACGGCCCGCTGACCGGCGAACAGCTCGCGCGCCTCCTGCCGCCGCGACCGCTCGAACGCTGGCTCCACATCATGGCCACGAATTTTGCCACCAGCGGCGACGGCTGGACGATGGCCGCGAGCCTGGAAGATTATCCCGGGCACGCCACCAACCGCGCCATCTTCCTGAAACATCCGCCGGGGCGCGACCGCGTGAACTTTCTCTGGATCCAGGCCAACGCCGCGCAGATCAGCCTGGCCATCAGCAACGCCCAGGCCGAGGTCCAGACCAGTGCCGCGGATGTTGCCGCCGCCCGCGCCCGGGCGCAAAGCTTCGCCCCGCCCGGCGTCCTGTTGACCGGCGATCTCGCCACCACCGTGGGGGACTTGAACAACGTCGTGAATGAAGATTTTAAATATTACAAGGAAAGCCAGCGCACCCTCGCCAACTTGCAGGCGACGCAGCAGGCCATGAACGCCTTCGTGGCGGAATTTGACGGCGACTCCTTTTACAAGCTCGACTTTTTTGCCCTCGACACCGGTTTCAGCAACGGCGTCCTGCCGGTGTTCGACCTGGGCGAATTAAGGAGATGACCACGCGCGACCCGTTGTGCACCTCCATCTCACCATTTTTGAAGGCGGCGCTTCGATCTCATTTCGGCAAATGGGCGACCCATTTGGTTGCCGACCGGATCTGGGGCAGTTCCGACCGCACGTCGTGAAGGATGGTTTGCTCGAGCTTCAGGCAGTCGTCCAGCACGCGCAGGGCATCTTCGCCCATGGCGCGGCCTTCGAACAGTTCGGGGAGCCGGTCGCTGAAATCAAGGCCGGTCTGGACGGCGCGGGCATCCAGGGGAATGCCGAGATCAAAGTTGCTCAGCAACAAGCGGCGCTCCCGATGCGTGGTACGGCCGCACGCGTCCAAAAACCAGGTCCGGCTGCCGGTGGAGTCCACATGCAGCAGGGTCAGGAGCTTCTTTTCCAGAATCCAGAGGTCGCGCAAGGTTTCTTCGCTGATGCCAAAGCTGCGGAGATAAACCACGGTGCGAAAAAATTCCAGATACGCGTCCGGGTAGGCGGCGGCTTCATAAGCCGGCAAGGCGAACCGCGTTTGCAACCCCGACAGATAAACCGGGGAGCGGTTCAACAACCCGGCCATGTCCGCCAGCGAATGCACCCGGCGAGAATGCGCCCGGTCGCCGGCGACTGCAAGTGGAACGTATCCGTTTTGGAAGTTTTGATTGCACCCATGGTTTACCCGCCGCCCCACCCTGCCGCACAAACCCATCCCGGCCAATCCGTGCAAGCGCAAGGTCCAAGAAAAATTAATTTCACTTCTTCAACCGATTGCCGATGAAGTGGGTACAAACGATTTTTGAGGAACGCCCATGACACCTGCAAGCCATCATAATCTGCAACCCACCGGGCTGGCGCTGGACGCCGTGGTGGCCATGCAATTGCTCACGGTTTTCAGGGATTCCGATCATGACATTGACCAGGTGGTGGATTTGGTCAACCAACATCCCGCCCTGGCGGCGGAAATGATCAAGCGCTGCAACCGCATGAAGTTTCATGGTGCGCGGCCTGTCACGGATATTTTTGAGGCCGTCAGCCGGGTCGGTTTTTACGAGCTTTACAGCATCGTATCCGACTCGCTGGCGGCCCAAGGGATCACGCCCGGAGCCACGGTGCAATCCCCCAAGGAATTGGAATTGGAATTGGATTGGGACGTCCATTTTTGAGTTGGTCCCGGCGGAGGGCCACCGGGGCAGTTGATGCGCTGTTAAATTAATGTTCTGCTGCGCTCTGGATGCCCGCGGCACGGGCAGACAAGGTCGCAGTGCAACGTGGTTCCACGTTTCCGGGCTCAAACTCAAAAAAATCCGGCGGAAGCCAGGTAAATCCAACCATTGCCGGGACCATGCTTGAAGCCCGGACTTTGCAAAAAAAAGCCGGAAAATAAACAAAATTCATCCAGATTAAATCCAATCAAAGCGGTAGATTTACGGGATGCGATTTACGGTTCTTGCGGACGGGCGCGGCACCAGCGACGGAGCGGCCGGGCCGGCCGGGCGGGTCGTTTGCCCGAACCGGGGGAAAGCGCGGGCCGGGCTCGGGAAAAACCATCAATTTAGAATTATTCTAAATCTTGACCAGCGGGCGGGGGGAAGTTATTTTAGCCGTCCAGTGAACGCACCGGCGAACAACGAAAATGAACGGCACCTGACGGAGAAGCTCGGCACGAGCGGCTTCCGCTTCACGCCCCAGCGCCGTTGCGTCTACGACGTGCTGATCCAGAAGCGGGATCATCCCACGGCGGACGAGGTGTTCATCCGCGCCAAGAAGGCGATGCCGGAAATTTCCCACGCGACGGTCTACAACTGCCTGGATGCGCTGGTGCAGTCCGGCCTGGCGCGGCAGGTGCAGTTGCAGCGCGGGGCGACGCGCTTCTGCCCGAACATGGCGGAGCACGCGCATTATCATTGCGGCGAGTGCGGCGAGGTTTTTGATGTCATGATGCCGGCGGACACGGCTTCCATGCCCCGGCCCAAAGGTTTTCAGGTGGATCATTACGACATCGCCGCCCACGGCGTCTGCGCGGATTGCGCGGCCAAAAAAAAGAGGTAATTTAACAATTTCATGAGCACAGCGACTGAAACGATCGAAAGCCTGGTCAAACAGGAATATAAATACGGCTTTGTGACGGATGTGGAATCGGAATCCACGCCGCCGGGCTTGAGCGAGGACACCATCCGCCACATCTCGGCCAAGAAAAACGAGCCCGCGTGGCTCACCGACTGGCGCATCAAGGCCTACCAGTACTGGCAAAAGATGCCGGAACCGACCTGGCAGTTCGTGAAGTATCCGAAGATCGATTTCCAGGCGATCAGCTATTTTTCGCAGCCGAAGCCGAAGGGCGACGCGCCGAAGAGCCTCGACGAAGTGGACCCGAAGCTGTTGGAGACGTACGAGAAGCTGGGCATTCCCCTGCGCGAACGCGAACGCCTCGCTGGCGTGGCGGTGGACGCCATCTTTGACTCGGTGAGCGTGGGCACGACGTATCGCGGAGAGCTCGCAAAGAAGGGCATCATTTTCTGTTCGTTCAGCGAGGCGGTGCATGAGCATCCCGAGCTGGTCAAAAAATATCTCGGCTCCGTGGTGCCGTACACGGACAATTATTATGCGGCGCTCAATTCCGCCGTGTTCACGGACGGTTCATTCTGTTACATCCCGAAGGGGGTGCGCTGCCCGATGGAGCTTTCGACCTATTTCCGCATTAATGCGGCGAAATCCGGCCAGTTCGAACGCACGCTCATCATCGCGGATGAAGGCGCGCAGGTCAGCTACCTCGAAGGTTGCACGGCGCCGATGCGCGATGAAAACCAGTTGCACGCGGCGGTCGTGGAACTCGTGGCGCTGGACGATGGCCAGATCAAATATTCGACCGTGCAGAACTGGTATCCCGGCGACGAGAACGGCGTGGGCGGCATCTATAATTTCGTGACGAAACGCGGCCTCTGCAAAGGCAAAAACTCGAAGATCTGCTGGACGCAGGTCGAGACGGGCTCGGCGATCACCTGGAAATATCCGAGCTGCATTTTGCTCGGCGACAATTCGAAGGGCGAATTTTATTCCGTGGCCGTGGTAAACAACATGCAGCAGGCGGACACGGGCACGAAGATGATCCACATCGGCAAGAACACGAGCAGCACAATCGTGTCGAAAGGCATCTCGGCCGGTCGCGGGCAGAACAGCTATCGCGGCCTCGTCGAAATCCGCAAGAGCGCGACGAACTCGCGCAACTTCTCGCAGTGCGACTCGATGTTGATCGGCGCGAAGTGCGGGGCGCACACGTTCCCGTACATCGAGGTGAAGAACACGTCGTCGAGCGTGGAGCATGAAGCCTCGACCTCGAAGATCGGCGAAGACCAGATTTTTTACTGCAAGCAGCGCGGCATCTCGACCCAGGACGCGGTGAACATGATCGTGAACGGCTTCTGCAAGGAAGTGTTCAAAGAGCTGCCGATGGAATTCGCCGTGGAAGCGCAGAAGCTGCTGGGCGTGAGCCTGGAAGGCAGCGTGGGCTAAGTTTTAACCACGGATGGACACAGATAAACACGGATAAAAACGGAAATGGAAAGCGAACTCAAAAAGATTCTCGATGAGGTTCACAACGAGGAAAGCTTTCTTAAATTCGTACAATGCCTGATTGCCAACCGGCTCGACGAAATAAAAGAAGAAACAAAAAAATCTTCGCCACCAATCGGGACTGGAGCAAACGGTTGGGAAAAC
Organism: Verrucomicrobiia bacterium; assembly: GCA_031290985.1. Classification (GTDB taxonomy): domain Bacteria; phylum Verrucomicrobiota; class Verrucomicrobiia; order Limisphaerales; family UBA11358; genus UBA11358. Next base: position 39,954 of record JARLJW010000053.1, read on the forward strand.
ACGACGGTGGAAAGCTACTTGGAAGCGGCGAGCGCATGGGCGGCAGATTCGAATTTTGGCAGAAGCCTGCCGGGCGGACTTTTTAGAGACAATAGCTGGCACCAATTTGCCACCTTTTTGTATGCTGGTAAAATTTACGAATAATTTTAGAAAATGAGCAAGCAACCAATTCTTGAAATCGAAAATCTCCACGCGGGCGTGGAGAACAAACAAATCCTGAAGGGCTTCAGCCTGACGATCAACGCGGGCGAAGTGCATGCGTTGATGGGCCTGAACGGCTCCGGCAAAAGCACCCTGGCCGCCATCCTCGCCGGACGTGAAGGCTACGATGTGACGCAGGGCACGGTGAAATATCTCGGCCAGGATCTGCTGGACCTGGATCCCGAAGAGCGCGCGCGCGAAGGCGTGTTCCTGGCGTTCCAATATCCGGTGGAGATCCCCGGCGTGAACAGCACCTACTTTTTGAAGGCCGCGCTGAACGAGATCCGCAAGCACAAGGGCGAGCCGGAACTGGACGCAATCGAGTTCCTCTCGCTGGTGAAGGAAAAAATCAAGGTGCTCGAATTGAATGAAGATTTGCTGAAGCGTTCAGTGAACGAGGGTTTTTCCGGCGGTGAAAAGAAGCGCGCGGAAATCTTTCAGATGGCGGTGCTTGAACCGCGGCTGGCGATCCTCGACGAGACGGATTCCGGCCTCGACATCGATGCGCTCAAGATCGTTTCCGCAGGGGTAAACAAATTGCGCCGGCCGGATTCCGCGCAGCTCGTCATCACCCATTATCAACGTCTGTTGAACCACATCATCCCCGATTTCGTGCACGTGATGGCGGACGGCCGCATCGTGAAATCCGGCGGCAAGGAGCTGGCGCTGGAACTGGAGGCGAATGGTTACGATGGCATCTTGAAGAAGCTTTGATTAAGCTGGGGACATGAAATTAGACGACAACCAGCGGCAGACGGTCGCGAAATGGATCGCGGACGGCGCCAAGCTTTCGGAGGTTCAGAACCGTCTGGCCTCGGAACTCGGCATCAAACTCACCTACATGGAGGCGCGCTTCCTGGTGGATGACCTGAAGCTGACGCCGAAGGACCCGGAGCCGCCGAAAGTTGTCGCGCCACCCGCCGCCGCCGTCACCCCGCCGGCGGCCACGCCCGCGCCCGCCGGAGCCGCGCCCGTCGCCGACGGAATTCAGCCGCCCGCGAGCAAGGTATCCGTGAGCGTGGATCAGATCACCCGGCCCGGCTCCTTGATCAGCGGCAAGGTGAATTTCAGCGACGGCCAGATCGCCGACTGGTATCTGGACCAGACCGGCCGCCTCGGCGTGGTGCCGAAGCAGCAGGGCTACAAGCCATCCGCGCCCGACGTGCAGGATTTCCAGCTCGCGTTGCAGCAGGAGATCGCCAAGCTCGGCTACGCCTGAGCCGGCGGCAAACCTTGCCCGGCGCGCCCGCGCTTGGCACATTAAGCGAAGATGCGCGAAAAATTTGTCGTCTGGGCGGAAGCCTTGGAAACGTTTTTCCTCGAAGTTATTTTTGAGGAGCGACGCGATTACAAGGCCAACCTCACGCGCGCCCTGCTCTTCTTCTTTTCCAAAATTTACCAGGTGGTCGTGACGGTTCACCGCTGGCTGATCAATGTCCGCATCCTGCGCGACAAGACGCTGGGGATCCAGGTCATCACCGTCGGCAACCTGACAGTGGGCGGCACGGGCAAGACGCCGGTGGTGGAAAAGTTTGCGCGGGAGCTGCAAAATGCCGGGCGCAAGGTGGCCATCCTCTCGCGCGGCTACCGCTCGAAGCCCACCCCGTTGCACCGGCGGATCATGAACAAGATCCTGCTGCGCGACGACCAGACCCCGCCCCGCGTCGTGTCCGACGGCAAATCGCTGCTGCTGGATTCCGAGATGGCCGGCGACGAGCCGTACATGCTCGCGTCCAACCTGAAAGATGTCGTGGTGCTGGTGGACAAGGACCGCGTGAAGAGCGGCCGCTATGCGGTTGAAAAATTTGGCTGCGACACGCTGCTGCTCGACGACGGTTTCCAATACTGGCGGCTGCGCGGCCGCCGGCATGACGTGGTGCTGATCGACCGCCAGCAGCCGTTCGGCAACGAGCATCTGTTTCCCCGTGGCACGCTGCGGGAGCCGCCCTCGCATCTGGCGCGCGCCAATACGATCTTCATCACCAAGAGCGACCGCAACACGCACGAACTCCGCGCCCGCATCACGAAGCTGAACCCGACCGCCGCGATCATCGAGTGCGTGCACAGCCCGATGTATTTCGAGGACGTGTTCACGGGCGAGCGCAAAGGGCTGGACTTCCTGCGGGGCCAGAAGGTCGCCTCGCTGAGCGGCATCGCGCAGCCGGAAGGTTTTGAGCAAAGCCTGGTGAAGCTCGGCAGTGAACTGGTCTATTCCAAGCGCTTCGCGGATCATCACCGGTTTTCCCAGCAGGAAATCCTGAACGCCATCAACCGCGCCAAGAAACGGCGGGCGGACATCATCGTCACCACGCAAAAAGACGCCGTGCGTTTTCCCAAGATCGACCGGCGCGACCTGCCGTTTTATTTCATGCGCGTCGAGATCAAGATCGTGGACGGCGCGGACGGCTTTGAGGATTGTGTGCGTAAAATCTGTTTCCGGTGATGAACACGTTGATTTACTGGGCGGCGCGCTTGGCGGTGGCGGTGATCCAGAGGCTGCCGCTGCTCCTGGTCGCCCGCCTTGGGCGCGGCTTCGGGGCCGTCGCCGGCCGGCTCGCGGGACGCTATCGCCGCCTGGCGATTGAAAGCCTCACGCTGTGTTTCCCGGAAAAAAGCGACCGGGAAATCCGGCAAATCGCCGGGGAAACGTTCCGGCGCCTCGGTGAAAACTACGCCTGCGCCATCCGGACAGCCGCCATGAGTCCCGCGGAATTGAAGCCGCACTTTGAATGCGTCGGCGCGGAAAAGATCGGCAAATTCCAGCCGGATGCCGGGCCGCAAAACCGGATTGTGGCCATCGGGCATTTTGGAAATTTCGAGCTGTACGCGCATATCGGCCAGTTCTTGCCGGGATTTCAATGCGGCGCCACCTATCGCGGCTTGAACCAGCCCGGGCTGAACCGAATTTTGGTTTCATTGCGCAACCGCGCCGACTGCCGGTTCTTTGAACGGCGCGCCGACATCACCGCGCTCAAGGAGGCGATGCGCGGCACCGGTTTGCTGCTGGGATTGCTGGCCGACCAGCATGGGGTCACCGGCATGCGGCTGCCGTTCTTTGGCCGCGAATGTTCCACCTCCATCGCCCCCGCAGTTTTTGCGCTCCGGTACGGCTGCCCGCTGCATACCGCCATTTGTTACCGGGTCGGCCTGGGTCGCTGGCGCATTGAAATGGGTGATGAAATTCCCACGCACATCCAGGGTCAACCGCGTTCCGTGGCCGAGATCACGATGGAGGTGAACCGCGAATTTGAAAAAGCCATCCGGCGCGACCCGGCCAACTGGTTCTGGGTGCATCGCCGCTGGAAACCGCCCGGCCGGCGAGTCAAACGGATGCTCAACGGCAAAATGGCCATCTCCGAAAGCCCGGTGTGAAAACCCGCGTTCCAGCCAAGCTCGACCCGCCGCGCCGCATCCTGGTGCGCGGCGTCAACTGGCTGGGCGATGCCGTGCTGACCACGCCGGCCCTGCTGCGGCTGCGTGAACATTTTCCCGGCGCGCACATCACGTTGTTTTGTCCGGACAAGCTCAAGGAGTTGTGGTGGCAGCATCCGGCCATCAGCGAAATCATCGCCTTTGAGAGTAGAGCGGCCGCGTGGGTCACCGGCCGCGTGTTGCGGACCGGGAAATTCGACCTGGCACTGGTGTTGCCGAATTCGCCGCGCTCGGCCATGGAGGTTTTCTTCGCGCGCATTCCGGCACGCATCGGTTATGCCCGGCCATGGCGGAATTTTTTCCTGACGCAAACCGTTGCTCCCCGCGCCGGAGCCGTCCCGATGCACAAGCGGACGGAAGCGGAAATCAAGGGCTTGATCGCAGGTCGGCCCGCCGCGCGCGTCCCCTACCCTGCCAGCGCGCACCAAATCCATGAGTATCTCCATCTCACCGCCGCGCTGGGTGCGAATCCGGCTGCGCTCGCTCCGCAACTGACGGTGACGCCGGAAGAGGTTGCGGCGGTGAAGAAAAAATTCGGGCTGGAGGCGCTTTCACGGCCCGTTTTTGGTTTGAACCCCGGAGCGGAATACGGCCCGGCCAAGCGCTGGCCGGCGGAAAAATTCAGCGCCGCCGCCAAGGAAATCCAGACACGCACAAATTGTCTCTGGCTCATCTTCGGAGGAAAGAATGATGTGACGCCGGCCACCCGGATTGGCCAGGGCATCGAGCATCAAAATCTTGCGGGCAAAACCTCGTTGCGCGAATTGATGGCGCTGCTCAAGCTCTGCCGCGTCCTGTTGACGAACGACACCGGCCCGATGCATGTCGCCGCCGCGCTGGGAACGCCGGTCGTTGTTCCCTTCGGCAGCACCTCGCCGGAACTCACCGGGCCGGTTTCAGCAGATGGAGTCCGCCACCAGATCATCAAATCGGACGCGCCTTGCTCGCCCTGCTTTCTCCGCGAATGCCCCATTGATTTCCGCTGCCTGAACGGCATCAGCAGCGGGCAGGTTGCCGCCACGGTTTTGCAGGCCGTCGGCTGATACTTTTCCCCCGCCAAAAACTTTTCCCTTGACGCGGCGGCCTGACTGTCCTAGTGTCATAGGACAGTCGGCGTTATGATATTTCAGATCGATTTCAAGTCCGGCACACCGGTTTACCTGCAACTGGTGGAGCAGATCCGCCATGCCGCCGCCTCGGGCGGGCTGCGCACGGGCGAACCGCTGCCCTCCATCCGGCCGCTGGCCGAGGAATTGCGCGTGAACCGCAACACCATCGCCAAGGCCTATGCGGAACTGGAAAGCCAGGGGGTCATCGAAACCGTTCCCGGCAAGGGCTGCTTCCTCAAGGCGGTCGGTTCCCCGCTCACCAAAACCGCGCGCAACGACCTGCTCGTCCAGGAGATCGACCGCGCCGTGGTCGCCGCGCACCACCTGCAGATCACGGATGACGAACTGCTCGCGCTCGTAAAAAAGCGCCTGGAAACCTTCGAGCGCAAAAACCACGCCGCCCGCGATTAACCCAGGAAACACCGCATGAATACTGACGCCCCCGTGATCGAAATCCAAAACCTGGTGCGCCGTTACGGCAAACACGACGCCGTGGACGGCCTCTCCCTCGCAGTCCGTCCCGGCAAATGCTACGGCTTCTTCGGTCGCAACGGCGCGGGCAAGACCACGACGATCAAGTGCCTCTTGAACCTGCTCCGCCCCGATTCCGGCAACGTGCGCGTGTTCGGCCTCGACCCGCGCAAAAACGAAGTCACCATCAAATCGCGCATCGCCTACGTGCCCGACGTGGTGGCGTTTTATCCCTGGATGAGCGTGCGCGACACGCTGGAATATCTCGCCTCGTTCCGCGAGAACTGGAACCAGGACATCGAAAAGGATTTGTTGAACCGTTTCCAGCTCGACCCCGCCAAGAAGACCACCAGCCTATCCAAGGGCCAGCGCACCCAACTGGCGCTCATCGGCGCCATCTGCCCGGAGCCGGAACTGCTGCTGCTCGACGAGCCGACCAGCGGCCTCGATCCGATCGTGCGGCGCGAGTTCATTGAGACCGTCATCGGCGCGTATCAATCCGGCGACCCCAACCGGCGCACGGTTTTTGTCTCCACCCATCTCATCTCCGAATTCGAGGGCTTGATCGACGAGTTTACCATCATCGAACAGGGTCGCGAGCTGCTGACCATGGAAGCCGATGCCGCGCGCGACCGGTTCAAGAAAATCAACGCTCGCCTGCCGGAGGAAATCAAAATCAACCTGCCGGGAGCCTTGCGCGTGAAACGAAACGGGCGCGAACTGGAGATCCTGGCCAACGGCAACAGCGAGCAACTGCTCGCGGAACTCAAGGCGCACCAGCCGGAGGCATTAAAGATCGAGGCGCTGTCACTGGAGGAGATTTTCGTGGCCTCGGACATCCTGAAAAAAGCCAACGCATGAACGCGCTTGTCAAAAAGGAAATCCGCCTGCTGCTGCCGAACTTCGGGTTCGCCTGCGTGCTGGCCCTGGCGGGTCTTTTTCCAAACCACGCGGACAGCCTGTTCAGCGGCATCGTTTATTTCATCGGCTGCATTTTTTGTCCGGCGGTCGTGGTCATGCTGGCGTTGAGTTCCTTTGGCAGCGAGGTGGGTTCGGGGACTTTTTCCAACCTGCTCGCCCAGCCGGTTTCCCGCGTGAAAATCTGGGAGACAAAAATCACGCTGCTGGCGGCCGCCTTGCTGGCCGTCGCATTTTTGTGGCTGATGGCATTTGTCGCCAGTGGATTTCACGGCAATCAGAACCACGGTTTCAATGACTGGCTGGACCTGCTCGCCTTCGTCATCGTGTTTGGCCTGGTCATTTTTTCCGGCGGGTTGTGGACGGTGTTGCTGCTGCGACAGGTGGCGGCGGCCTTCTGGTTCACGCTGCTCGTCCCCGGTGCGCTGCTCGTGATCCTGGCCGCGCTATTCAGCGAACAGGATGGCAATTTGTTTGCCGGCCTGATCATCAGCGTCCTTGGCCTGTATAGTCTCGCGGGGGTTTTCTTTGCGCGCTGGCTGTTCCTGCGGGCGCAGGATTTGCAGTGGTCGGGCGGCAACATCGTGCTGCCGGAACTGGACGGGCTGGCACGGTTCCGGCCGGCGGCGGGTGTACGGCGTGAATGGTGTCCACGGCCGGCCTTATGGTGGAAGGAATTCATGCTGCACCAGTCGCAACTGATCATGGCCTTCGCGCTCGCCCTGTTGCACCTCGGCGTGCTCGCGGCGCGGCACTTCCTCAACCTGGCCAAGTCGCCGGATTTGAAATTCGTCCTCGAAATTTTCTGGGGCCTGTGGCTCGTGATGCCGTTGCTCATCGGCTGCGCCGCGGTGGCGGAGGAGCGCAAGCTGGGCACGCTGGAAGGCCAGCTCTGCCTGCCGGTGCGCCGCTGGACGCAGTTCGGCATCAAATTCACCGTTGCGCTGGGTTTGGCCCTGGTGCTGGGCGCAGCGATGCCGCTCTTATTTGAAGGATCGCGCATTGTACCGGGCCCACCGCTCTCCATTGCGGCAATGCAAAACGGCTGGTTGAACCAGCTTTCCACTTGGCAGGTTTTCATCTGGAACTGCATAATGGCGGTCAATCTTTCCCTGCCCGTACTGGTGTTTGTTTTTGTCGCAGCGACCACTTGTGCAATTTCGTTTTATGTCTCCACGCTCGCCCGGAACACGCTGCAATCGCTGGCCCCGGCGGTGTTAGGCATCATGCTCGCGGCAACGTTGTTGGGCATGGCCGGGCAGTCATGGAGCCAGATACATGACTTTTTGTGGAGCGGGCCGCTGCCCTACTTTATTGGCATCCCCATCATGGCGTTGACGCTGCTGCTGCTCTCGTTCAGAAATTTCCAGCAGGCCCGCACAAGTCTGCGCATGGGTTGGACCAATTTGGCGGTCCTGACCGGCGCGCTGGTTCTGGCCGGGGTCATGACTTCGGCGATCTATCATCGGTTCTGGGAAAAGCTTACGCCTTTTGAGCCCGCGCACGGCGCGGCACGGCTGAAACTCGCCAACCCGCCGCAAGCCAGGCTCAATGTGTGGTGGGCAGAAACCACCGTCCATCTGCCGGATGGGAAAACATGGACGGCCCAGTTTGCGTCCAAGCGGAACCTCCCCGCACCCATGGCACAATTGTTCGGCAGCTACCAAGTCGCTTTGGAGGACAAAAAGTTATTCAACGGGTCAAACTGGGTGGACATCAGACATTACAGCAAGGAGTTGATTGGCACCAAGACCGACGGGACACTCTGGATTTCCGAGGCACCGATGTCGGCGACCAGACTGAGCAACGGGACTCAGAAAATTGATGAGCAGAAGATGAGAAATCTGGTGCAATTCGGCTCGGAAACCAACTGGCGCACCGTATTGCCGGAGTATCGTTCCGCCTTGCTCGTAAAGAATGATGGAACACTTTGGCGGTTGGGAACAAACTGGCGGTTGGCAACACACCGGGTCAATGAAAAATGGCCAGAGCTGCGGAGCTTCACGCCCTACCGGCTCGGGACCGAATCTGACTGGTTGGGTGGTAGCCTGGACTATTCCCAATTCACCCTCCAAAAGACCAATGGCAGCATCTGGATTTCGCTCAACGACCACAGTCATACCAACGGGTTGAAGGTGCTGGAACTCGAACTGGGCTTTGCCATGGTGCAACTCTACGACGGCGCACATGGCAAATACCGGAGCCTCTCCCAAATCACCCATGGATTACCATTCAAGGTCGGCATCCTGGAGGACGGGACTTTCCGTATCTGGGCGGACATGCGTCTAGGCGGGAAGCGGAGAACCTATGACTGGGCGCCTGCTGATTTGCAAATTGGCAGTTCAACGAATTGGCTGGCCCTGGCCGGCGGCAACGAAAAAATTGTCACGCTCAAGGACGATGGCACGCTATGGCTCTGGGACTTTCGTGACCGCTCCAATCGCGGCTGGGACGAGGCGTGGTCGGAGCAAGACACAGTCAAGATCGTCCCCACCCGCCTGGGTTCCTGCTCGGACTGGATTGCGATTTCTGGGAGCAGCGAAAGCGTGGTCGCCCTGGCCGCCGACGGCAGCCTGTGGTTTTGGCCGTTGTACCGGCCCGAGAATTTTAATAATAACCACGGCGATCAGCCCGATCAGCCCGATATTCAGCCGTGGCTGGACTTCTCCCGCAAGCCGCAGTTGCTCGGCAATGTTTTCGCCGAAGGCCGTTGAAGCAAATTCTTTGTATCGGCACGGCTCCGTGGTAGTTTTTGCGCCGTGAAAACGGTCACCCAGCTCACCAAACAGTTCGTCGCGCCAGGGGCGTAGACAATGTGCCACCGTGGCCCAGGATGCAAATTTTTGTCATCAATCTAGACCAGAAACCCGGGCGTTGGCAGCGCATGGCGGGGCTGCTGGCGGGGCTGCCATTCCACCGCATCGCCGCAGTGGATGGCAAAGCGATCGACGGGCCGGAGCAAAGTTCCCGGCCTTTCCCGGGGATATTGTCGCGCTATCATCAGGCCTGCATCCTCAGCCACCGGGCGGCGTTGCAAGCGTTGCTGGCGGGCGCCGACCGTTATGGTTGTGTGCTGGAGGACGATGTTTTCATCAGCCCCGATTTCCCCAAGTTCATCCGCGACGAGACCTGGATCCCCCCGGGTTGTGACCTGGTAAAAATTGAGACCACGACGCGGCCGGTTTGGTTCACCGGCCGGCACATCGCCTGCCGAAACCGGCGGGCCATACGCCTGCATTCGCTGCATCTGGGGGCGGCCGGCTACATCGTCAGCCGCCGGGGAGCGGAAATCCTGCTGGAAATGACCGTCGGACCGGATCGCGCGATTGATCGCATCCTGTTTGGAAAGGCAGGGCGGGAACGATTGCACCCGGTGTACCAACTGATGCCGGCGTTGTGCATCCAAGGGAACCACCGGGGTGACGGGATGACCTTTCCGGACATGGAAAGCTCCATTGACCACACCGCGCCATTGCCCGTCGCTCCAAAACCCGCGCCATTACGAAAGCCATTGCCGGCCAAAGTGAAGCGGGAGTTGCTGCGCCCCTTTCAACAGCTCCAGGCCGCGACCAAAACCGCGGGTCTGCGGTTAAAGAGCCTCCGGCGCGAAGGCGTGCCATTTGTCTGAGGCGGGGTGCATCTTGACCTCGTCCTGGTTCGGAGTTCCGCCTTTAGGCGGTTCGGGTGATATGACGCGCCGGGCCGCCTAAAGGCGGAACTCCAAACGGGCAGACGCCCCGCTTTTAACGACAATGTCGAGATGCACCCTCTGATCCGGGCCGGGCTTCCAAGCGCTTGCGTTTCAGATTTTGCTGCGGAATACTGCGGGCTGTGCAACTGACCGTCACGCAACTCACCGACCAACTCGTCGCGTCCTATGCCAAGGCGGGCGGCATCAACCATCTGGACGGAAAGAATCTCCCGTCCAAACGCGTGGTCACCGGCCTGACGTGCGACCTGCTGCGGTTGCTGTTCCCGGGATTTTTTGACGAGAAGCTGATCCATTCCTCCGAGATCAAAGTGGAGACGGCGGCGTTGCTGGACTCCATCATCGGCACGCTGGAGGACGAGATCCGCAAGGCGCTGGAATATAACCCGCCGGACGGCCTGGCCAAAAAAGACGTGGCGCACGAGGCGCACAAGGTGACGGTGGAATTTTTGGAAAGCCTCCCCCGGGTCCGGGAGATTTTGCAGACGGACGTGCAGGCGGCCTTTGATGGCGATCCGGCGGCGGCGAGCAAGGAGGAGATCATCGTCTCGTATCCGTTCATCGAGGCCATCGCGGTGCAACGGCTCGCGCACGAACTGTACGTGAAGGAACTGGCGCTGATTCCGCGCATCATGACCGAATGGGCGCACGGGCGCACGGGAATAGATCTGAATCCGGGCGCGAAGATCGGTTCACACTTTTTCATCGATCACGGCACCGGCACGGTCGTGGGCGAAACCGCGATCATCGGCAATCATGTGAAGATGTATCATGGCGTGACCCTCGGTGCGAAATCGACGGCGGGCGGCCAGTTGCTGAAGGGCAAGAGGCGGCACCCGACCATCGAGGACCGCGTGACGATCTATCCCGGCGCGACCATCCTCGGCGGCGAGACCATCATCGGCGCCGGCAGCACCATCGGCGGCAATGTGTTCATCATGGACAGCGTGCAGCCCAATTCATTGGTGATCTACGATGGCCTGGACATGCGCGTCCTCAGCAAGACGGACAAGAACACCGCGGTGGATTTCCAAATCTGAGCAAGCCATCCCCTGCCCTTACGGCTGAACGGGTTGATTGGTGTTGCCATTGGGGTACAACGTTCGTTTCTGCCAGATGCCTGAATGTTCCTGATCAAAGAGATAAACGCGCAAGTTGATTTGCGCGACGCCGTTGTGAGGGTCGATTTTCAAGGCGTGTTCCAGCAGGGTCCGGGTGTTCTGCCAGAACCCAAGCTGCTCGCGCGTCAAGCCTGCGCAGACTAACAGCAACGTCACCGCGAACAGACACGCGGAGGTGGTCACCACCCGTTGGGCCGGCAAGGCGGCCAGCAACCCGGCGATGCCCCAGACCACCAGCACGCAAAACCCGATGCCCGGCAGATAAGTGTAACGGTCGGCGATGAACAGGCCGGGTAATTGCACCGCAGTCACCGGCAGAAGCATGACGAGAAACCAAAACCAGCCCACGGCCAGCCACGGGCGGCGTTGCCGGTCCGCCAGCGTCCAAATCGACATCCCCACGACGACCAACGCTGCGAGCAGCAGTTGCAGGCCGGAAATGTGTTCCGGGCGCAGATAAAGAAAGGACTGGTTGTGCGGCCAGAGCATCATTTCGATGTAACCCGCATACTCCAGCAGCAGGTTCTCCAACAGCAAGAGCGGATTGCCCGGCTGGGCCGGCAATACGCCGTGCTGTGCCAGCACGGTGATGCCGCTGAAGACGGCGGCGAGGAAAAAGAACGGCCATTTTTCCCGCAGTTGAAGCTTGAAGCTTGAAGCTTGCGGATTACTGTCCGCAAACCGCCGGAGCGGCCAGAAGTCGAGCAGCAGTAAAATCAACGGCAGGGTCACCACCATCGGTTTGCACAGCAACGCCAGCGCATAAAACAGAAGCGCCAGCCGCAGTTCGATCCCGGATCCGGGCCTGGCCCGCCGCGCCGGCGCGTAAACGTGACGGACATACATCAAAAGCGTGAGCAGAAAGAAAAAGCCGCACAACACGTCCTTGCGCTCGGCCACCCAGGCCACCGATTCGACCCGCAACGGATGCAGCGCAAACAACCCGGCCACCAGGGCGCTGCGCCAGAATTTCCCCGTCAGCAAATCCAGCAACCACAGCAGCAGGACGGCATTGGCGGAATGGATCAGCACATTCATGAGGTGATGCGCGCCGGGATTCACCCCGAACAACTGGCAGTCCAGCATGTGCGAAAGCCAGGTCAGCGGGTGCCAGTTGACCGCGTGCGTACCCATGAAGGCCCATTCGAAACCCTGCCACGTCAAACCGGCTTTCACCATGTCGTTCGCGTAGACGTAATCGTCGTCGTCGTAATTGATGAAGTCGTGGTGGCGCACCGGCCAGTAGACCGCGAGCGTGACCAGCACGAGCAGCAGGCTGAAAAACCATTTTCGCTGGTTGAGAGAAAGCCGCGTCACGGCGGCATGTTGCGGAAAATCCGGCGTACTTGCCAGAGCGGAAAATTAGTCGAGATGAAAAATCTCCTTGAGCGGCGACGCGACCGGGGAATGGTCCGGATGCGTCTCCATCAGCGGGGCCAGGTAGCGCCACCATTTGCGGACAATGGGCGAATCTGGCAATTTCGCCGCCGTGTTGCCGTCGCTCACTTTCTGCACGGCAAACAATGTGAGCGCATCCTCATCGAGAAAGATCGAGTAATCGGAAACGCCCGCCGCCTTCAATTCCGCCGCCAGTTCCGGCCAGAGTTCGTCGTGGCGTTTTTTATATTCCGCCACGACGCCCGGCTTCAACTGCATCTTGAAGGCGACGCGCTGCACGGGCTTATTTCTGCAATTGCTTGGCCGCGTCGTCAACGGCAGATTGGGCCGCCGGCGTCACGGATTCCACCTTCGCCTTTGCCGCATTCTCGGCATCTTCGGATTTCTTGTTGCCCCAGCCGATGATGCAGGTTGAGCCGACCAGCAGCGCGAGCATCAATACGACGAGCTTTTTGGTGAACGGCTGCGCCCCGCGCCATTCCTTGAAGAAAATGCCCCACAATGTGCTGAAGATGATGATGCTTGCCATGTGCAGGGTCCAACTGGAGAACTTATAATTGCCCATCTGGCTCTCGCCCATCTGGTAGAAAAAGAACTGGAAGTACCAGAATGTCCCGGCCAGCGCGCAGAAAAACCAGTTGCCGAGCACGGGAATCTTCAAGTCCGTCGGAGCGCCGCCGGCGGCGGTGGCCGGGCCGTGCTCGCTGCCACCTTGCCCGCCATGATGCGCGTGTTCTTCCCGGACATGGGTGGCGAGATATTGATAGCCGGTCCGGTTCTTGATGTTCAACAGCACGCACCAGATGAAATTCGTCGTCAAGCCGCCCAGCAGGATCACCACAATGACCGGCAAGCCGACCCACAACGGCCCGGTGCCGTGCGCGGCGGAAATCTTCGTGATGGGGTCGCCGAACTGGAAACCAAACGAAAAGCAGGAACTCATCACACCGGAGAAGGTGGCGATGCCCAGGCCTTTCCACAGGTTGAATTCCGCAATGGTCGAGGTCTGCCCGGCCATTTCCCTTTCCTTCCGCACACCGGCAAAGCCGCCGATGAAAATGCCGAGCAAGCAAACAAACACGCCCAGCAGCACGATCGGGCCGCCCACGCTGGTGCCGGAATGGTTGAGCAATTTATCGGCAAATTCACCTTTCACAATCGGCGGAACCAGCGTGCCGAACGCCGCGCAATAACCGAGCGCAATGGCCATGCCCAGCGACATCCCGAGATAGCGCATCGTCAGGCCGAAGGTCAAACCACCCAAGCCCCACAGCGCCCCCATCAAGTAGGTCATCCAAAAGGTGTAGGGTGCCGTTTCATGCAGCACAGCCAGCAGATCTTTCGACAGCAAGAAGGCGCCGATCCACGGGCAGATGAGCCAGCTAAACATGCCGCCGGCCAGCCAGAAGGTCTCCCATGACCATTTGCGGACACCTTTGTAGGGCACATAAAAGCTGCCGGACGCCAGGCCGCCAAGCCAGTGGAAGACAACGCCAAGTAAGGGATTTGGTTGCATGATTAGGTTTCAGTTTTGGTTAATTTGCAATTAAGCGATAAAAACGCGGGAGAAATCCAATTGATAAAATTTCGACGAAACAATTTGCCCGAAAATTGCCATCGCCAGCGCAACCCGGAGGGTTGCTAGAGATTAGCCGGGGGTTGAGCGCAGCGACACCCCCGGAATCTGGCACAACGATAAGACACCCTGGAAGGGTGGCAGAAAATCGGAATGGAAGCCCTGAACTCACAGCAAATATTTTTCCTCGTATTGGACCCCGTTCTTTTCGAGCAGGGTCCTCAACTCCGCGATAAAATCGATTTCCCGATGATGCTCCTCCTGCGTGGCAATATATTGACTGACGGCGCCAAGATGCGACCAGCTTACGGTGAACGCGGAGTAGCCGTCCTGCCAGGAGAAATCCTTTTCGTGGTTTTTCGCCGCCCAGGTGGAAGATGCCTTTTTTAGTTCCCGCAGGAAGTCCGCCAGGCAATGGGTGGCACGCAGGCCGACCAGCAGGTGCACATGGTCTTCCACTCCGCCGATGATTTCGGGAATGCCACCCAATCCGCGAATGGTGCCGCCAAGGTATTCATGGAGGTTTGACCGCCACGCCGGCTTGATAAATGGACGCCGTTCTTTCGTGCTGAACACGATGTGATAATGCAGCGAAAGAAAGGTTGAACCCATGGCGTCTCCGGTTCTAGCACCCCTCCGGGGTGCAATTGGTTGAGCGGACGGTTTCCGGGGGTGTCGCTACGCTCAACCCCCGGCTAATTTCTGACACCGCTCCGCGGTGAGCGCTGATATATTTGTCGGAAAACATGTTGGTAGGCGATGGCGCGCGGGTTGCTAGCATCCCTCCGGGGTGCAATTGATTGGGCGAACGGTTTCCGGGGGTGTCGCTGCGCTCAACCCCCGGCTAATTTCTGGCACCGCTCTGCGGTGACACCCAACCTGCCGGTTTCCCATGTGCTGGTTGTAAAACATGCAGGTCGCAACCGTGGCTCGATGTTGATCCACGTTCATTAATTCCGTTTGCTCAAAACAGTCTTCTCGTAGCTTTTCACTTCGGAAAGCCAGTGTTCGCCGACGGGCGCGCCCTGTTGTTCGCAATAATAATCCCAGACCGCGCCGAACGGCAGCGTCTTGGCTTCTTCCTGCAGAACCAGGCGGGTGGTAAAATCGCCGGCAGCCTCCGCCGTGCGGATAAGCGGCGTTTCAAGCAGCGCGATGAGCAACGCGCGGATCATGTTGCGCGTGCCGATGGTCCAGGCGGCAACGCGGTTGATGCTCGCATCGAAATAATCCAGGCCGATATGAACCCGGTTGATGTAGTCGTTCACCGCGATTTCGCGGGCGATGGCCAGCAGGTCGTCGTTCAGAATGACCACATGGTCGCTGTCCCAGCGGACGCCGCGGCTCACATGCAACAGAATCTCCGGCAGATATTGCATCACGCTCGAAATCTTGTCCGCGATGCCTTCGGTCGGATGGTAATGACCGGCATCGAGCGTGAGCAATTTCTTCCGGCTGACGGCATAGCCCAGATAGAATTCATGCGAGCCGACCACGAAACTCTCGCTGCCGATGCCGAACAGTTTTGGTTCCACCGCGTCGAGGTTCAGCTTCGGTGAGATCGCTTTTTTGAAGACGGCGTCCAGCGATTCCAGCAGGCGTTCGCGCGGTGCGCGACGGTCGGCGGGTGTATCCTTCATGCCGTCGGGGATCCACACGTTGGTCACGCAGGTCTTGCCCAGCGCCTTGCCCATGGCCGCGCCGATCTCACGGCTGCGGAGGCAATGCTCGATCCAGAACTGGCGGATGCCCTTGTCCGCGTGCGACAACGTGGCGCCATCGGCGGCCTTCGGATGCGAGAAGCAGGTGGGGTTGAAATCGAGGCCGAGGCCGTTCTTCTTGGCCCATGCGATCCAGTTGGCAAAATGTTTCGGGGCGATTTCATCACGGTCCACCTTTTTGCCGCCGAACTCGCCGTAGAAGGCGTGGAGGTTCAGGCGATGCTTGCCGGGGATAAGCGAATAGGCCTTTTCCAGGTCGGCGCGCAGTTCATCGGGCGTGCGGGCTTTGCCGGGATAATTGCCGGTGGCCACCAAGCCGCCGCCGAGCGTGCCGCCGAAATTTTCGAAGCCGCCGACGTCATCGCCCTGCCAGCAGTGCAATGAGATGGGGATGGTGGCCAATGTTTTGAGGGCGTGATCGACGTCCACCCCGAGGGCCGCGTAACGTTCCTGGGCCAGTGAAAAAGATTTTTGAATGCTCATGTCCGATGAAATTAATTAAGGGATTTTTGTCGACGCAGACTATCTGAAAATAGCGGCGGCGCAAGCAATGAGCGGTCACCAATTCAGGGGATACCGGACATTCCTTCCACGACAACGCAATTTGACCCCGCCGACGCAGGAGCGCCAAAGAACCACGGTCACCCGACGATCAAAAAAGAATATTTTCGACGAAGCCCGACAAGTGCGCGGGCTGCTGGCGGTTTTTGCGGACCACCACCACCAGCTCCCGGGAAAAGCGGCTGGCGGACCGGATTCTTTTCACCGCCCGCCGCTGATCATAGAGCGGCAGCACGCGATGCGGCACGATGCTCACCCCGAGCCCGAGCGAGACCAGGTTCACGATGGCGTCAAAGCTGTCCAACTCCATCGCCGGTTCGATTTCCCAGTCCTGTTCCTCCAACCAAAGCCGCAGATGCCGGCCCGTGTTGCTCTCCCGCTGGATCATCAGCCACCGTTGTCCGGCCAGGATGTGCTTCAGCTCCTTGACCGGAGTGCGGTTGGATTTTTCCGACAGCGCAAACTTCGGCGGGGCGATGAAGGTGAAGTCATCCTTGAAGCAATGCGTGATCTGCAATCCGCGCGGCAGCCGGGGCGGCCGGCAGAGCAGCCCGACATCCAAATCCTGGGCCGCGACCGCCTCGATGATTTCGTCACTGGTCTGCTGGCTGACCTGCAGTTGCACCTCCGGAAATTTCCGTTGGAACGCAAAGAAGAAGCCCGGCAGGTAGGCCAGGCCGATGGTGCGGGCGACGCCCACATGCAAGGTCTTCGGCACGAGATTAAATTTTTGCCGGAGATGATTGAGCGCGTCATCGGTCGCCGCCAAGATCGGCCCCGAGCGCTCATGCAAGGCGCGTCCGGCCAGAGTGAGGCTGACTTGCCGCGTGGTCCGCTCAAAGAGCGTCACCCCCAGCCGGTCTTCCATGCCGCGAATCTGCCGGGTGATGGCGCTTTGCGTCAAACCGGCCCGCTGCCCCGCCCGGGTAAAACTTCCCGTCTCCGCCACCAGGTGAAACAAATGCAACTCGTACAGGTCAAACGGAGCAGTCGCCAGATATTCATTCATGCTTTGCATCAATATAATGTCACTAATGAATTTATGGCAATATCCGCCTTGTGCGAGAATCCACGGTGACAGGAATTGCGCCCCTCCCGCGGGGAACCAGGTGCGATCCGCAAATCAAAGATAACGAAAGAAAAAATATGGCCGACTTGAATACCCGGCTGCCGGAAAATGCCCCCGGCGCCTATTACATCACCAACGAATGCATCGATTGCGACATGTGCCGCGAAACCGCCCCGACGGTTTTCAAACGTCACGACGACATCGGCTTCAGCATTGCCTTTCACCAGCCGGGAACGGATGACGAACGCCTGAAAGCTGACGAAGCGCTCGCCGGCTGTCCGGTGGAAGCCATCGGCAACAACGGAGCGGCTTGATCATCAAGGCGCCGGGCGGAGGTTTTCCCAGCGGACGGTCCACTGGCCGTTGTCGGGGAAACCGGGGGCGTTGCGTTTAGGCGCACCGTCCCAGCCGGCGGCCATCAGGGCGGTGGCGTACAGCAGGCCACCGTTCGCCGGCAGATAGAGCGTCAGGCCGGGACGCTGATAAACGTGGCCGTTGAGGGCGTAATGATTTTTGGGGGTGTCGAGCAACAGCGCGTCGATCGCCCGGTCCGGTTCACCCAGCCGGGCAGAAGTCATCGCGAGCATCGGATAATCCCAGCCCCAGGTGTCCGGCCAGTTCCAGTTTTGCCAGATCCAGTCGAGCGTGTGGCGCATCGTCTCCGCGTCGATGCCGGGGCCGGGCAACAGGCCGAGCGCGGCCGTGACGGAGGGATGATCCGCGTTCCATTTGGGATTCGTGTAAGAATCCGGCGTGGACTCGGTGAAAGCGTATTTGTCTCCGACGACCAGCGGCTTGGCGAGGTCCTTGAGGACGACGTCCCATTTTTTCTCGCGGGGCAAGCCGAGGCGGGTGCGCCATTGTTGGGCGGTTTCCAGAGCCCAACGCCAATAGGTCAGTTCAAAGGTAGGGTTGAAGGTTTTATCCTTGGGGAAAATTTCCTGCGCGCATTGCAACACCGGGCCAAGAACGTAACAGCTGCTGTTGGTGTCCCACGTGGCGTAGCTCGCCATGAAGTCAGCGGTTTGGAAAACGATGTCCTGGTATTTTTTCAGCGTGGCCTGGTCCTGATGTTCCCGCCAGCAGAGTTCCGCATAAAAAATCGGATGCGGTTCCTGCCACACCAGAAACGGCCCGACGGGCGAGGGCGATTCCGCGCCGCTGGGGCTCGTCATCTTGGGCCAACGCGCGCCGGCGTAGCCCTGCTTCCTGGCCGCGCCTTCGGCGCGCGGCAGGATTCTTTGGTAATAGCCGAGGCTGTTTTCCAGCAGCGGCAGGCGGTTCCACAGGGCGAAGTGCGCCTCGTGCCACCAGTGCATTTCCAGATGAAATTTGCCCTCCCAAGTATTATAGGTCAGCCCGGTTTCTTGCGGTGGATTTTGGCCGGCGGACTGGATGGCGGTAAGGTATTGCGAGAGGACGATGCGGCGTTCGAGTTCGAACCAGCGCGGGTCTTTGCTGCCGGAGAGGTCGATGGCGCCGCCGGTTTGCCAGAATGTGCTCCAACCTGTATGCGTGGCTGATTGAATTTTGGCAAAAGTTGACAAAGATTCCTCGGGGATTTTGCTTTTCGAAAAGGTGCATACAAAATCCAGATCGCTTTGATTTGTCGGCACAATATCACGATAAAAGCTCGCGTATCCCACTTCAAATTTATGCGCGCCGGTATGGTGCAGCAACGCACCACGTGACCAATGCGCGCTGGCAAAATAAATATCGTCATCCAACCTGCGCAAAAACTCGTACTCATTGGTCTTTTTGAAAACCACTTTTGTCTCATGCGCTTCTGGCTTGGTCCAGTCCGCCGTCGTGGTCGCACCGGTACCGTAGGGAAAATGGATTTGTATCGCGATCCGCCCGAATGTCAGCAGCGATGACTTTACATGCACGGCAATCGTATCCTGCACCCGGTCGCATATCGTATGTACCTCCACCGTTTCACCATCAAATTTAAAATGACTGATGATCTCGCCGTTCCACAAATCGAGGCGCTGGTGGATGTCGGTCAGTTCATTCGTTGTGGCCGGCGAGCCGTCGGCGTGTTTCAGGACGAAACCGATCTGGCCGAGGTGCAGGCGGTGAGGGTTCGACCGGAGCCATTTGATTTCGGGCGTCTGCTGGTTGTGCGGCACGTCGGCGTAGGGAACCTTGCGGCCGGTCAGGTCGGTGTATTCCTTGAATTGGAAGTGGTCGATGTCCCAGCCGTTGGTGTTGGGGATGGTATGCCAGCCCCAATCGGACAGCGTGCCGAGGGGGATGGTATTGGCGAACGCCTCCGGGAAGGTCTGCAGGCCGGTGGCGTCCACGGTGAAGCAAAACCGCCCGTTCCCGACCGAGAGCGGGTTGTCGGCGTCGAAATTGGTGACCACCACATCGTGCCGCGCGACCAGCGCCGGGCGGTCGATAGGCCCGGCGAGGACCACCAGCGGACAAAATACAGTCAACAGACAACTGCAAAGCAGGCTTTTCTTTTGCATGGGATGCTCTATTATCTTCAAATCAGAGGGAAACCAAACCTCAAAAATCAAATGGCCAAACTTTTTCTTGGACTCGATTCCAGCACCCAAAGCTTGAGCGCGGTCGTCATCGACCTCGACGCTCACAAAGTGATTTATGAAAAATCACTAAACTTCGACAGCGCGCTTCCGGAATTCAAAACGAAGCATGGCGTGCTGCCCAACCGCGACCCGCTGGTCAAGCACAGCCCGCCCCTGCTCTGGGCCGCCGCGCTGGACCTCCTGCTGGGGCAGATGAAGAAGGACGGCGTGGCCATGGGCAAGATCGCGGCCATCGGCGGCTGCGGCCAGCAGCATGGCTCGGTTTACCTCAATGACAAGGCGGTGGACGTCCTGGCGAACCTGAATCCCAAGAAATCCCTGATGGACAATCTCGAAGGCATTTTCGCGCGCAAGACCTCGCCCATCTGGATGGATTCCTCGACCGCGAAGGAATGCGCGGAGATCCGCAAGAAGCTGGGCGGCATCAAGTTCACCGCCTCGCGCACCGGCTCGGACACGTTTGAACGCTTCACCGGGCCGCAAGTCCGCAAATTTTACAAGACCGACCCGAAGGCCTTCGAAAAGACCGTGCACATCGCCCTGGTCAGCTCGTTCATGGCCTCGCTGTTCGCGGGCAAGATCGCCCCGATTGATTTCGGTGACGGCGCGGGCACGAACCTGATGGACATCCGCAAGAAAAACTGGAATCACGACGCGGTCAAGGCCACCGCGCCCAGCCTGATCGGCAAATTGCCGCCGCTGGCGGATGCCGGCAAGGTCATCGGCCCGGTCAGCGCGTATTTCGTCCAGAAATTTGGTTTCAATGCCGAAGCCCTGGCCACGGTCTGGACGGGGGATAATCCGGCGAGCGTCATCGGCCTGGGCCTGGTGAAGCCCGGCCAGGTGGCTGTGAGCCTTGGCACCAGCGACACTTTCTTTGGCACCATGCAGAAATGCGTGACGGATGAGAACGGCGAAGGCCACGTCTTCGGCTCCCCCACGGGCGACTACATGACGCTCATCTGTTTCAAGAACGGTTCGCTCGCCCGGGAAAAAGTCCGCGAGCTTTACGACGTCAAAGATTGGACCGCGTTCGCCAAACTCGTCAACTCCACGCCGCCCGGCAACAATGACGCCGTGCTGCTGCCGTGGTTCGAGGCGGAAATCGTCCCGCGCACGAACAAGCCGGGCATCCACCGTTTTGACCTCAACACCAATGACGCGGCGGCGAACTGCCGGGCGGTGTTTGAAGCGCAGATGCTTTCCATGCGGTTGCACTCGCAGTGGATGCAGGTGTTGCCGGACACGATCTACGCCACCGGCGGCGCGGCGAATGACAAATGCCTGCTGCAGGTGATGGCGGATGTGATGAATTGCAGCGTGTTGCGCATCGAGGTCGGCAAGAGCGCCGCGCTGGGCGCGGCGCTGGCGGCGGCCCATGGCTTTCTGGTCCAAACCGGCAAGAGCCCCAAATGGGACAAGCTGGTGGGTGATTTCACGAAGCCGGTGGCCGGCAGCGAAATCAAGCCGGACAAGAAGAACACGAAGATTTACGACCTGATGGTGGAGCGGTATGCGGCATGTGAGAGCGATGCGTTGGAAGTGGTCTGAGGCCGAACGAGGATGGAGAATTGAGGGTGGAGGATGGCGGGGAAAAACGCCTCACGCGAAGGACGCAAAGGGTCTGACGCCGGACGGGCAGGCGGTCCAATCCGCCGCCGGCGGCGGGCTGGATGGGGCTGAAAAATTTTCAGGGGGTTGGACAGCCTTTGTCCAACTGACTGTGGCAGGATGGCGCGTGTGAATGCCGAAATCCGAATGCGGAAATCCGAAATCCGGGCCAAACCCCGGCTTGGCAAGGTTGCTGGTTGGGGGCAGCGGTCGGGTGCAAGCTGCACTGGTAATCCGCCGCCAAGCCACGGCGCGACAGGGGGCGAAACCTGCCAAAAATGGAATTTATCCGACTGAATCCGACTGAATCCGACTGAATCCGACTGTTAAATTTTTCAGACCCAATCCAAAGCCATGAAGCTGACGCCGCAAGGCAAATGGCCATGCCTTAAAGTGCCGGCGGCGCAGGCAGGCACCGTTGCAGCGCGACGGTGCCCACCTTGGGAGGGATTTCCGCTGCAAAATGCGGTTTGCCAAGGGGGCGGGGTTTGGCTAGGTTACTGGCGTGTCCAACAACCTGAACACCACGACTACGATTTAGCGTTCATTCCCGACCGGAATGAACGCCAACGCCTCGCACTTAAAGTCCGGGGCGTTTTTGTTTGGGACTTTAACCACGGATGGACACAGATTAACACGGATAAGAAATCAATTAAATACAGATGGAATTAGAAATCACGAATGCCGGACCCGCAAACATGGGCGAACTTCACGTCACGTTGCGAATCCGTGTGTATCCGTGTCCATCCGTGGTTAAAAACAGTTAAAAATTTATGGCCAAAGAAAATCAAAACCAACAGGCGGGTGCACCGAATTCCGAGCGCAAAACCCTTGATGACCGCGCGAAGATGACCGAGTTGGAGCGCATCCGCCACTCGTGCGCGCATGTGATGGCCACGGCCATCCTGCGCCTGTGGCCCGACGCCCAGTTCGCCTACGGGCCCCCGGTCGAAAACGGCTACTACTACGACCTTGAATGCTCGCACCGCATCTCGCCGGAAGATTTTGCCGCGATCGAGGCGGAGATGAAGAAGGAGATCAAGGCGAACAACCCGCTGGAGAAGATCGTGGTGACCCGCGAACAGGCCATCGCGGACGCACAGAGCGGCCGGCTGGGCGGCCTGGCGGAACGGCCAGGCCACGCTTCGAAGTTCAAGCTGGACCTGCTGAAGCAGATTCCCGAGGGCGAGGCGATTTCTTACTACAAGAACGGTGATTTTATCGACCTGTGCGCCGGGCCGCACGTGATGCGCACGGGCAATGTCGGGGCATTCAAGCTCACGAGCGTGGCGGCGGCGTATTACAAGGGCGACGAAAAAGGCCCGCAGCTCCAGCGCATCTACGGCACGGCGTTCAAGAACAAGACCGCGATGGAAGAATATTTCACGATGATCGAGGAGGCGAAACGCCGCGACCATCGCAAGATCGGCACGGAGATGGGGCTGTTCGCGATCGACACGGAATTTGTCGGGCCGGGCATGCCGCTGTGGCTGCCGAAAGGCACCATGATTGTCGAGGAACTGGAGAAGCTGGCGAAGGAGACGGAATTTGCCGCCGGCTACCTGCGCGTGCGCACGCCGCATCTGGCGCGCGAAAAGATGTACAAGACCTCGGGGCATCTGCCGTATTACGCGGAGAGCATGTTTCCGCCGATGTCGCTGGCGCTGGATGACAAGCAGGTCGCCGAACTGGATCGCAAGATCGGCGAATTGAAAAAGACGCTGGGCGAGCTGGACGCCGACATCACCAACATCCAGGAGAAGGAGAAAGCCGTCGGCGGCGTGGAGGAAGACGAGGAAGGCCTGGGCGAAGGTGAGTTCCGCGAGGATAAACTGCGCCGGGAGCTGGCCAGCCTGACGGCGGCCCGCGAGCATGGCGACCGTTATTATCTCAAGGCGATGAACTGCCCGCATCATCACCGCATTTTTGCGGCGGAGCCCAAGAGCTACCGCGACCTGCCGTTGCGCCTGGCGGAATACGGCACCTGCTACCGCTACGAGCAGAGCGGCGAGTTGTTCGGCCTCATGCGCGTGCGGGCATTGAACATGAACGATGCGCATATTTATTGCACCGAGGAGCAGTTCGCGGAGGAGTTCCGCGCGGTGAATGACATGTACCTGAAGTATTTCAAGATCTTCGGCCTCGAAAAATACCAGATGCGTTTCAGCACGCATGCGGCGGAAGGGCTCGGCAAGAAATACGTCAATGAGCCGGAGCTGTGGAAGAAGACGGAGGACATGGTGCGCAAGGTGTTGATCGATTCCGGCATCAACTTTGTGGAGGTCGCCAACGAGGCGGCGTTCTACGGGCCGAAGATCGACGTGCAGGTGTGGAGCGCCATCGGCCGCGAATTCACCATCGCCACGAACCAGGTGGACTTCGCGGTGCCGGCCAAATTCGGCCTGACGTACCGCGACAAGGACAATGCCAACAAGACGCCGCTGTGCATCCACCGCGCGCCGCTGGGCACGCATGAGCGGTTCATCGGCTTCCTCATTGAGCATTACGCGGGCAACTTCCCACTGTGGCTCGCGCCGGACCAGGTGCGGGTCATCACGTTGAACGACGACCCGGCGTTGATCGAGTACGCCAAGCCCATCGTGGCGGAACTGCGCGCGAACATGGTGCGCGTGGATGCGGATTACAGCGCGACGCCGTTCAAGGCGAAGATTTCCAACGCGGAGCAGTTGCGCGTGCATACGATGCTGGTCATCGGCGGGCGCGACATGGAGGCGGGCGCGGTGAGCGTACGCCTGCACCACGGCGGGCCGCAGGGCGCGAAGCCAAAGGCGGAGGTCATCGCGGATATTCTGGCGAAGATCAAAGAACGAAGGGCATGAACCTCAAAGTCACCTACTATCTCGACGTCACCTCGTCGTGGTGTTACTGGGCCGAGCCGGCGTGGGCGGAACTGAAGCGGCGTTATGCGAAGGCACCGGTCGAGTTCACGTGGGCGATCGCGCTGCTCGACGCGGCGGGCATGTCGAAGTCGCGCGAACAGGCGGAGTGGTTCTACCGGCGCAGCGGGACGATCACGGGATCGCCATTCATGCTCAACTCCGGCTGGCTGGATCCGGTGCTGCCGGAATTCCTCGCGGCAAATTGTGTGGCGGAGGCGGCGAAAGATTTCGGGGTGACGGATGACCGGGTGCGCCTGTCGCTCATGGAGGCAGGCATGCGCGAGGGTCAAAAGATTGCGGACTGGGATTTGTCCGCCCGCATCGGTGCCAAGGCGGCGGGGTTGAAAAAAGCGGCCTTGCTGGCCAAGGCCAGATCGGCCGGGGTGGAAAAGCGCGTGCGGGCCAGCACGGCGGCGTTTCATGCGTTGCAAGTGACGCAGCGGCCCGCCTTCGTTTTGGAGAGCAACATCGGGGATCGCGCGGTGTTTTCCGGGTTCTGGCGGCTGGACCCGCTGGTCGCCGCCTTGGAATCCATGCTGGCCGATGCGGCCGCCTACGGATCCTACAAGGCGCATTTCGGTGATCCGCCGCCGCAGTGATCAGGGCAGCGGCAGGGTGACCGGTTCGCCGTTGATTTCCATGGTCACGGTTTTGTCGCCCAACGCGGTGGGGCGGACGGAGAGCACGCCGTCCCCGGTCTGGATCAAGGTGACTTTGTTCAGGGAGGCAAAATAGTTCTTGCCGCCGGCGAGGATGGCCACCGAGGAACTGTCGCCGTTGCGGGTGACGCCTTTGATGGCCAGATCTTTGGCGGCCTGTGTGGCGGCCTTGGACACGACGGCCGGTTTTGCCGCGACCGGCGGGTTGGTGATCACCCCGGCGCTTTCAAGCATCACGTTGGTGCTGTCATCCGGTTCACCCGCGCGGGGGTGATGGAGATCGGGCCGCAGGTCGCCCATGAGCGCGGTCAGGACGAGCATGTTGAAGGCGAACATCAGCGCATAGGCCACGACGACGGTGAAGGCGGCGTCGGGAAACATGGAGGCCTGCGTCATTTTCCAGATGCAGAAATACAGGGTCACCACGGCCAGGGGATGGCCGACAAACGGGATCATGTCCAACCCGCCGCCCAGCACGGCGGAGCCGAGCAGGCCGAGAAAGTTGTAATTGAGGCCCTGCAGCTTGATCATGACCCACAGCGCGACGGTCAATAACACGGTGTGGGCGACAAAGGCGATGAGCAGCCCGATGAGCAACCCGATAAGTTCCGAAGGCATGGGTCATTTTCCAATGCCGGGCAGAAATGACAATTCAAATTTTTAATCCGCAACCGGGTGATGGCTCCGGCCATCTAATCGAATCGCTTGTACTTCAGCTCCGGCAAGTTCATGCTCCAACCACATGGAACACGGAATTCATGATGGGCATGGCAAATAAAGTTATGTGCAAAGAAATCAGACGGGCGTTTTTATGGTTGAGCCTTTTACCCGTGGTTTGGCTGGGCACGAGCGGGTGCAGCAACATTTCGCTGCAATCGAACGTGGATGCCGCCGCGGTTCACAAGGTGAACCGGATCTTCATTCTCATCAAGCAGGACGACCTTAAGACCCAGAAGCTGGCCCATGATCTGGCGGCGGATTTGGAGCTTTGCTTCAGCAACCGGCCGACGCACATCGAAGTGGCCATCCTCAGCCCGCTGGATCTGGACGACAACAGCTACAACCACCGGATCAGCGCCTTTGACGCCGATTCAGTTCTGACCATTTCCATGCGGAGCGTCGTCGTCGACCCTTACGGCGGCTTGCCGACGATCAACTACGACGCCAGCCTGTTTGACCCGGTCACAAAAAAGCGTTTATGGCGGGCCGCCATCGTCAATTCCGGCAGCACGGATGCCATGGGGCGACGCATGAGCAAAATGGTCGAATCGATCGTCACCCAGCTTGAGCATGACGGCTTCCTGTAAAACCTGATCCTCCGGTTCTTAAAGCTGGAGCATTTCCATAAATGCTCTAAAAGGCAGTTGCTCCACGGGCGGTTTCCAGCCACGCTATTATGCGGAGTTGGCGGATATAAATCGAACAAAACGCCGGTCGTTGGCGTCAAAGAAACAACCTATGAAAATGATTTCCAAACCATTGATGATCTTGTCCCTGCTTTCACTGGTGGCCGTGATTGGCTGCGGCAACAGTCCCGAAGCGGACAAGACCCGGGAGGACGCGAAGGCGGCGGCGGACAAGACCGCCGACACGGCCAAGGACCTTGCGGCCCAAGGCAAGGTAATGGCCCAAGACAGCGCGCAAAAGGCCACCGAAGTGGCCACGAATGCCGCCGCCCAGGGCAAATTGGCCCTGCAAGCAGGCATGAAGAAAGCCACCGAGATGGCGACCAATGTTGCGGCCAAGACGGAGGTGCTGGCCACAAATGTCACCAGCCACGTCAAGGAAGCCACGACCAACGTGGTCAGCGAGGTCAAAGAAAAGATCGACAACCTCACCCATTGAACACGGCGGCTAATCTCGCGCCGGCACGACCGCTTTGGGCGGATTCAACGCGGCCCGGTTCGCGAAGGTTGCTGCGCCCGGGGACGGGCGCACTCCGGATTTTGAACACGGTGGCGGGCGCCGCGATTTTTGGATGATGCACCATTATTGGGCCACTTTCAGCCGGCTGATTGAAATGCCGTTTGAGCATGTTGCTTTGATCTGGGGGATCGTGCCGCTTTATTTCGGCCTGCTGCTCAACGAGCTGACTTCGGCCAAGGCGAATTTTCGGACGGCGATCCAGACGGGTTTCAGCTTTGTCTGGGCGGGCGCGCAGTGGCTTTATAACGCGCACGCGGTCGATGGTCCGCACCTTGAACTGGGGGCGATGCTGCCGGTGAACCTGTGCGTGACGTTTCTGGTGCTGATATTGGGCGTGGTGGCGCTGTGGAGCGGCCTGCGCAGGCGGTATCCGAAGCATGGCGCGTTTTTAGGGCATACACGGTTTGCGAATTATTTCATGATCACGATTTTTCCCATCCAGGCGCGCTATCTCGAATGGACGTGGGACCGGCTGATGGTCATCGGGCTGTTTGCGGTGCCGGTGTGGCTGTTGCTGCATTTTGGCCTGATGCCCGTGCGCCAGCAAAAGTAAGGCGTAACGCTTTTTCCCCGCGGGCGTCTAGTCCCAAATCACTTTCAAAAATGCGCCATAGCAGTTCTTGGCAAGATTGGCACAGGCAGAGCGCGTCACTTCTGCGTGCCGTCGCGGTGAATCAGCGCGCGTTGGTTGGCAATCGCGGCGGGCAGCGGACTGCCCGCCCTACCTGCCGCGGTGCCAATATTGAATTTAACGGCCGTAGTCCCATCTTGAAAGCTCATTGGAAAAACCGCCCAACCCGACCATGAAAACATTCCTTTGCACCCTGGCCTTCACTATCCTCGGCCTGAAGCTTATGGCCCAAACCAACATCCCCGCGCCGGCCCAGCCGGAGAAGCTGACCTCCGCCGTCTATGACTGGGAAAAGATGAAGCCGGTGCCCGTGCCCAACGGCGTCCGACGCACGGTGTTTGACGGCCCCACGGCGACCCTGGACAAGCTGCACTGCCACATCACGGTGCTGAATCCGGGCGAAGTCAGCAGCGAACCGCACCTGCATTTGCAGGAGGAAGTCATCATCATCAAGGAAGGGACGGTCGAGGCCTACTTTGACGGGAAAACCGAAACCGCAGGGCCGGGCTCGGTGATCTTTTTCAAGAGCCACGCGGTTACGCGCCTGCGCAACCCGGGGAAAGTTCCCGCCAGCTACACCGTGGTCAATTATTTCACGCCGCTGACGCCGAAAAGCTGACGGCGGCTGGCAAACGATAAAACGGGGGTGACGGAGTGCGGTCGTCCCCGGCCGCAGCAAGGTTCGCATGCCAAGCCGCTGGAAATTCCGGAAACCCTCCGCTCTTTGGATATTGCTGCGCCCGGGACGGGCCCACTCCGTCAGAAGCCGGGCAGTTTCTTGATGGCGTCGACGGCGCCCTTGGCGGTCCGCCAGCCGGGGGCGTATTTATCGGCCACGGTGCCGATGAGCTGCTTTTGGCCGTCGGTCATGTGGGTATTGGCGGCGACATTCTTGAGCGGGGAAATGCAGGCGGTGAGCTTGCCCGCACGCAACGAGCTGACGATGGTGCCGACATCGCCCTGCGCGCCTTCGAGCGTGGCGAAATTTTTCTGCACGACATAAGCCGAGGCGAGATTGCCGACCTGCTTGGCCAGGCCGAGCTGGTCGGGCGTGAGCTTGGCGGCCTTGACGAGATCAAACGCGGATTCGAGGGCGGCGGAATCCTTGCCGCCGGTGAGCGACTTGAGCGTGGTGTCGAGCTTGGCCTTGATGGCATCGTTTGCACCGAGTGAGGCGCCGAGCGACTGCATTTTGCCGGTCAACTCGGAGGCAATGACCCCCAACTGGCCGTCCTTGGCGGACTTGGCGGTATCCACAAATTTTGCGATGAGCCCGGCATCGGCCTGGGCAAAGGCGGCTTGATTCGCGCCGCAAACGATGGCGGCGGCGGTGAACAGGACAAACAGTTTTTTCATAGGGCGCAAATGATAATCATGGCGGGCTGGTTGGCAAGCCGCGGTGGAGGGGCGGGGCGATTGACAAAACGAGGGTGGAGGATAGACGATGGAAGATGGACAGGTCGGACGCGGACTGGCAACCAGCGGGAAAGCGGAGACCAGTCAAGGTGTTCTTGAAACTGGGTCAAGCCAGTCAGGCAGCTTGTGTCAAAAGCGGCCCGTTCATGGCTGCGCAGCCTGGGAAGCGGTTGACACCTGCGGTCTGGACTTGATGCCCAAGGCGCTTTTAACAGCAGCGATTGATGACATGATGCCTTCAGGCATGGAGTCGTCTTCCAATTGGCCCTGTTGAGCCGGAGTCAAGGCCGGGAGTTTCACTCCGGCCGGGAAACTTCCGCGCAATCTCTCGGGTTTGCCGTAGATGACACAGAGCAACCTCACCGGCGCCGCCTGCATGCCCGCGCCGGCTGGCGTATCCTGGCAATTGGCATCCCAAACCGCCAAACGAAACAGCTTTTGGATGGAAGCCTGATCCATGGTGTTGAGCGCGGAATCCAAGCCGGCCAGCTGATAGGCCATGATATAATCCAATAAAGATGGGCTGCTAAAATCCGATCCATCATTTGCCTCCACGGAACCAAGCTGCATCTCCTCCAAATACCGGAGCACGTTCGATCCAAAATCCGGCGCGGTATCGACCTTCCTCAGGTGCGAATTCTCCGGGCATTGGCGATAAATCTCATAACACTTGTTAACGCCGCCATAACCTGGAATCCACAAAGTATGAAAATAGGGGCTGTTCACCGCGGAGCGAAACAAGTCCCAACTGGTCGCGTGGTCAATCCACGCCTGGGGAACATTAACCGAGATCAGCCGCTGGAAGCCGTCAACGTTAACCCATTCGGGTGTGCCGGGGGTCAGCGGATAGGCATAAGGGCCATGGCCCAGCGGCAAGATATTTATCACGCCAAACCCGGAAGATTCCTTGTCATTTCGGACCACGAACACAAAAAAGTCAGCCCCGCTGTAATTGGTGGCCCGGGCATAGGTGACGTCAGGGGGACTGCCGGTCAAGGTTCCGTGTATGGGACGGAACCGGATGTCGTAGGCCAGGGATTTGCCATCGTTGTCCGAACCGGTCAGAGTGATATTCAGCGATGAATTGAGACCGACACTTACCGCCTGCGGATGGGCAACCGGGGGTGGATGCAGCGGGGTGACCTCAAGCTGGGCCGTGTGGCTGGCCACTTCGCCATAGGCACTATGAACTCTAACGAAATAGGGCCCGCCGTCCTTCAATTCAACGGATTTAATTTTGAGAGCCGGCCCGGCATTTGAGTAATCCAATTCCCCGAGATGATACCAATCATAGGTCAACGCACCGGAGCCGGTGGCGGCCACGCTGAGGGTGACAGCCTGCGCTTCTTTGACGGTTTGGTCCGCCGGGTTGGTGGTGATCATGGGCGCCTGACCGGTAAACCATGCCCGCTGGGTGAGGTCATCGTGGGCCAGGTATACGGCGGCAAGGCAGACGGCGGCGATCAGGAGATATTTCAGGCGAGTCCACACTGCCGATCCAAATTTATTTTGACGCTTTTTCACGCAACAGCTTTGAGCCGCATGCCAACCGCCCATGGCCGCCCCGGCAACGGTGGGTTCCGCCCGCAACCGCCGGGCTGAGTTCCCCTTCCCTTTATCGCCTTTCGGACGTTGGGGCAATTCCTTTTGCGTCCAGCCGGCGCGAACCATTCCGGATACCCGACCTCGTATTTCGAAAGCCCCGGAAGGGACGGGAAGATGGCAAGCAAGAGGAAACCCACGGTTTCACCGTGGGCAATTAGCCACCGCGCCATCCGGCGCTGGCCGGGATTTGATTTTGACAACGCACTTCAGGCGGACCGGGGAGGGTGAGACACAAGCGACAGAAGGGCCGGCGGTTCGACTGGAAGATTTTGATTGGACAGGTCTCCGGTGCGACCGAAAGCGGTGCTGAAGCGACCGCACTCCAAACGCTACGCGAGTGCCGGGTGGTGAACGGACGTCGCTCCAAATTCACCAGCTCACTGAGTCGCCAACTTATTACCTGCTTTCGAGGTCAAAGAACGCGCCCCCCGGCCATTTTCACAGCCCCTTTCTAACGTCACCCATTTAATCCCCGTCCGTTTTTACCCGTCCGTTTTTAAAAACCAGTATTCAGTTTACGTCACCACACCACCCGAACAACGTGAACTAAACGTGAACCAGCGCGGGATGGGAACCCGACATTGGAACCGCGCCTTGCGTGGCGGCCAATCCCGCCCCCGGCATCCGCTTTCTCTCTGTAATTCACTTGGAGCCATTCAAGATGCCCGTGCGCGCGCCGCCATTAAAATTACTTTTGGCCGCCCGCCGGTTGGTTTAGCCTCGCCACGTGCCTAACGCAACGCCACGCATCCTGGTTGTGGATGATGATCCCGGCCAGCGCAGCCTGCTGGACTCCTTCCTGCGGAGCCAGGGGTTTGACATCGTCCTGGCCGAGTCCGGCGAACGCGCCCTCGAACTGCTCCCGGCCGGGAATTTTTCCATGATGATTTCCGACGTGCGGATGCCCGGCCTCTCCGGCCTCGAAACCCTCCGTCGCGTGCGCCACATTTTCCCCACGCTGCCGGTCCTGCTGGTCACCGCCTACGCGGACATCCGCGAGGCCGTCATCGCCATGCGCGACGGCGCGCTCAATTATCTCGCCAAACCCATCGACCTTGATGAACTGCTCGCCGCCGTCCGCCAGACCACCGGCATCGCGCAATCCGCCCCGCTGAACCTTGGCGCGGAAAGAAAACTGCCGCCGCATGTCATCGCCAAAAGCCCGCTGACCATCGGATTGTTCCAGCAGATCGCGTTGATCGCCCCGTCCGAGACCCGCGTCCTCATCACCGGCGAAAGCGGCACCGGCAAGGAGGTCGTCGCCGATGTCATCCACACGTGGAGCGCGCGCGCCACCGGCAAGATCATCAAGGTGAACTGCGCGGCGATCCCGGAAACCTTGTTGGAAAGCGAACTGTTCGGCCACGAAAAAGGGTCGTTCACCGGCGCGAGCGCCCTGCGCATCGGCCGCTTTGAAGAGGCCGATGGCGGCACGATCTTTCTGGATGAGATCGCCGAGATGACCCCGCCGTTGCAGGCGAAGATCCTGCGCGTGACCCAGGATGGAAAATTCCAGCGCATCGGCTCCAACCGCGAGATCCGCACCAATGCCCGCATCCTCGCCGCCAGCAACCGCGACCTCGAGGCCGAGGTCAAGGCCGGCCGTTTCCGCGAGGATTTATATTACCGCCTGAATGTCGTGGAACTGAATCTGCCGCCGCTGCGCGAGCGCCGCGAGGACATCCTGCCGCTGGCGAACCTGTTCATCGCCGAATTCGGCCACAGCCGCCGTCTCGCCGAGGCCGCCGCCGACTGCCTGAAAAATTATCCCTGGCCCGGCAACGTCCGCGAACTGCGCAACGCCATCGAACGGGCCATCCTGCTCTCACAGGGCGAATTGATCCTGCCCGAGCATCTCCCCACGAAACTGCGCGAAGCCGCCCGGCAAGCCCCGCCCGCGCCCGCGGCGGACACGCAGCCGCTGGATGAAATGGAGCGCGACGCCATCCTCGTCGCGCTGCAGCAGCACCAATACAACCGCACCGAAACCGCCAAAGCCCTCGGCATCAGCCGCCGCGCGCTGCTATACAAGCTCCAACGCCTCCGCCAGCAGGGGTTTCAGTTTGAATAAAAATCAAGGATCGGTTTTCCGAATGACACACTTCGCAACGTAAATTAGCCCGAGGCTCCCACCGACGCTCGCACCCAGCCAAAATCTGAATTTCATCTCGCCATGCACATCCTGCTCAGCCGGCCCGCTTGGCATGATACGTTTGGATGAATCCATATCCCGGTGTTTCAGTTCTGCCCCGTATTCAAATAAGAATCCAAGGCCGAGGACAATTGCGGGCAGGGCAATTATGGATATAAATTTTAGCCATCTTAACCACCAAACATCTCTTGGACTGTCCGCATCTGCCGGGAGGTCAGGTCCTAAAGCGGCTTCTTCGAGTTCAGTCAGCATTTCATTTACCGGATTTACGTCCTCGTTTTCGTCATTCATAGGAGCGCGCTTGTCAATTTTAAGGATTAGCCACAGCGGGTAAAAGCTTCAGATGCAGCCTGTATTCCTGCGGCGGCACCGAATACTTTTCCAAAACTCCCGGCCCACAACTGCTATTGCCCAGCCCGCTCATCCGGGCATCAACGGATAAAATCACTTCCGGTCGCGGTCGCAACTCATAATAGTGTTTCACCGCCGCCAAGTCGTTCGCCGTGAAATGCAGCGCTGAAAAAGAAAACGGATTCGTCTCGGCGGCAATTTTCAACCCGTCGCCCCCCGCATCCGTCAATTCCACCCAGCGCACATCCTCCTTGTTCCCGTTTTCCTGCGGTTTCACATACGGCACATATTGCTCCGTCACCGTGCTGGTCCAAACGCCCATGTCGGCGCCGGTCTTGCGGTCGGGATAATTTTCCCACGGCCCGCGCCCGAGCCAGCGGACATTTTCAAAATCTTTGGCGAGTTGCATCACGATGCCCGCCCGCGGCAGCAGCGGCAGGCTTCCGAACGGTTTTAGGGTGTCATCCATGTCCAGCGAGCCGTCTCCGTGAATGGTCCACGTCGTCAGCTGTTTGTAGCCGCCGTTCAACGCACTGTTAGTGACCGAGATCGTGATCTTAACCTCGTCTGGCTTCGCCCGGCTAAGGCCAAACGAATTGACGCGCCGGCTCAGATTCGTCAGCCCGGCCTCGCGCCAGTCGCGTGCGAGCCATTTGCCAAAGCCTTTGTCATTGTCCGTCGGGGCGCGGAAAAGCTGCAGCACCGGCCCCGCAATTTCGCCCGGAGGTCCGGCTTGAACCGGCGCGACGTTGGCCGACCCGCCAAAAATGGAGCGTCCGCCGTCAAGCATTTCGCGCCCGCCATAGTTGAGCGAAGTCAACGTCCCCGCCACCCGGCTGAACGTTGCGGAAAAGTTCGTCGCCACAATTTCCACCATATCACCCGCTTCCACCAGCACCAGCCGCTGGAGTGCGCCCGTCCCGGGCGCAGCAATATCCACTTTTCCGGTTGGTTTCGTCTCCAGTTTGATCTGCTGCCACGCGACCTCAAACCCCGCCTTCGCCCACGACAAATCCATCCGCGTATGAAAACTCAGGCGCAGCCAATATTCCTTTGGAGCGCCGGTCTCCGACCCGGCGTGGCCCGGTTCGTTGCCAGCCAGCATCTGCTTTGAAATCGGAATTTTCACCGCGCAACTCTTTCCGGCCGCACAGTCAACCGGGTTCAAGATGCCGGATTGGACTTCCACCCCGTCGCTGCTCATCACCGACCAGATCGCCTGAAACTCGTTCAGATTTAAGAACGAATTCCGATTCGTGACGCGCACGCTGATTTTCCCCGGCTTCAAGTTCACCGGTTCGATCATCACCGGCTGATACACCTTTTTGACCTCCCAATACTTCGGATACGCCGTCCGCTCCGCGTTGACCAACCCCTTGATGCTGAAGCCACCGTGGTTCGGCACGTCGCCAAAATCACCGCCGAACACCGTTTCAACGTTTCCGTCCGCCATCTGCTTATGCAACCCCTGGTCACACCATTCCCAGATGAACCCGCCCATCAGGCGCGGATTGGAATAAATCTCGTTCCAATATTCCTGGAGGTTGCCGACGGCGTTGCCCATGGCATGGGCGTATTCCGTCGCCAGCACCGGGCGGTCGTCATTGGTGCGGCGCGCGATTGCCAAGGTTTTGTCCCAGCGCACATTCCACGGGTCCTCCGCCTTGGCGTAGGTTTCCATCGTCAGCCGGGGATAAAACCGGCCGAGGATGTCCACGGTCGGGGGGTTGTTCGTTGGTCCCTGCGCGCCTTCATAATGTACCGGCCGCGTGGGATCAAATTCATGCAGCCAGCCGGCGATCACCGCGAAGTTCGGGCCGTAGCCGGATTCGTTCGCCATGGACCAGATGATGACGCTCGGATGATTTTTGTCGCGTTCCGCCATGCGCTGCGCCCGATCCAGAAAAGCGCCGGTCCATTGCGGATCGTTCGCCAGCATCCCGCGCGTGCCGTGCGTGCAGATGTTCGCCTCGTCGAGCACATAGATGCCGTAACGGTCACAAAGCTCATACCAGCGCGGGTCATCGGGATAATGGCAGGTGCGCACGGCATTGATATTGGCCTGCTTCATCAGCGTGATGTCCTGCATCATCCGCGCCGTCGTCAGCGCATGCCCGGTGTCGGGATCAATCTCGTGCCGGTTGACGCCGCGCAGGCGGACGGGCTGGCCGTTGATGAGAAATTGTCCCTGGCGGATCTCAATCTTGCGGAACCCGACCGGGCAACGGTCCGCTTCCACCACGTTTCCCTGGTCGTCGTTCAAGGTCACGATGAGCGTGTAGAGATTGGGCGTTTCCGCCGTCCACTTCGCCGGATTTTTTACGCGGCCTTCGAGCCATGCGAATTTGGGCTCGCCGCGCTGCGGCATCCGGTCATCCAGTATTTTGGAACTGAAATTCGGGTTCAAAATCTCCTCCGCATCATGGCTCAACTCGCTTTGGAAGACCGGATTTTTGTCCGCGTCGTATAACTGTGCGCGGACCGTCCAGTTCGCGAGCGAAACGTTTTTCGCGGCCAACGCTGGTTTGATCTGCAACGTCGCGTCCTGATAATCCGCATCCAACTCCGTGCGCACGGTGAAATCCCGGAGCCGCGCGGCGGCGGTGGAGTAAAGATACACACCGCGATAGATGCCGCTCATGCGCCACATGTCCTGGTCTTCCAGATAGCTGCCGTCCGACCAGCGATACACTTCCACGGCGAGCTGGTTCACGCCGGGATGTACAAAATCCGTGAGGTTAAATTCCGCCGGCGTCCGGCTGTCCTTGCTGAAACCGACGCGCACACCGTTGACCCAGAGATAAAACGCGCTGTCCACGCCATCGAAATGGATAAACGTGCGGCGACCATCCCAATTGGCAGGCAATTCAATCGTCCGACGATACGATCCCACCGGGTCGCGCTGGACATACGCCGTCCAGTTGGTCGGCGGTTCGCCCGTCACACGCGGCGGGTCGATCTTGAAAGGATAACCCGACCCCAGATAGATGGGCAGGCCGTAGCCCTTCATTTCCCAGTTCGCCGGCACGGTGATGTTCGTCCAGGCCGCATCGTCGAAATTCGTTTCAAAGAAATTGGTCGGGCGCAGTTCCGGCCGGGGCGCCCAGTTAAATTTCCATTCGCCATTGAGTGAAAAATAGAAGGGCGAATTCGTGGGATTGCCGCCGAGCGCCTGCTCAATGGTTGCAAACGGAATGAACGTCGCGCGCGGCGGCTCGGTGTTGAGATGCAGCACCTGCTCGTTCTCCCAATCCGGCGCATCGGCCAGGGCCGCCACCGCATGAACGAACAGCGGGGTCAGCAAGGCAATCCATTGGTGCGGTTTGAGCATGTCGTGGTGGCAAACCTTAACGCTTTTCAGGGGTAACAAGCAATCGCGCCGGTGAAGGCAACCGGTGCAACGGGCCTGGCCTAAGCCAGAATTAAGACCAGTTACGCAGTTGTGTCAAAAGTGAAAGGACTGACACTGGCCTAGTTTTTGCATGTTTTTGTGGCTGCTAGCTGTGACAACCGTGGTGGTTGGT
Source organism: Verrucomicrobiia bacterium (assembly GCA_031290985.1). Lineage (GTDB taxonomy): Bacteria > Verrucomicrobiota > Verrucomicrobiia > Limisphaerales > UBA11358 > UBA11358. The sequence goes on from JARLJW010000053.1 coordinate 76,573, forward strand.
CGGGTAATCGATTCGCCAATAAGTTCGTGGTGGGGTGAATATGGCTGGTTCCTGATAACGGCCATGATGGCTATTAGAATTCGTTTCAGCCTCAGCTTTCGGAAAAATCACCGTTTTTTAACGGGCTGCAAACAGGCATAGGAGCAGGCATTGCGGGAGATGCAACCACACAGTCGCTAGAAACAGACAACGTTGATCCAAATCAAAATTCGAGAGCCGGTATTTTTGGAGGTCTTTCAGGTGTATCTGCGGTTGGAGTGTCAATGCTTAACGGAGCTATCGGCGATGCAACAAAGGAATCTTGGCACTTTGGTCAAAGCGAATTGACCAAAATGTCGCAGATGTGTTAGATTCCTTTCTCAAAAATGTAGAATCCGGAGGCGTTGACAGTTAAATCCGCTGCAATCAATGCTTTTAGCCCAAGCGAGAACACGAGTCAGGACGCTATCGGCAAGTGGCATAAACCAAGCAAATAGATTGATCTAATGGCCACTAATTTAATTAACAAATGAAATCAAAGCATCTGAATTTTCAAGATTTGGTTAAATAGCCTTATGAAAAGCATTCCGACGGTTGTGTGGGGATTATTCATCATGTTTTTGGTGGTTCCCGTTTATTTAAATGTTCAAAAAAGAAGGTATAACATTGCATTGCAAAATTTTACAAAAGTTGAGCTGCTGAAGCCGAGCACATATCGGGTTTCAGTATTTGCTCATTTACAAGCCTTGGTGTTTTTTTTAATGGGGTGGGGGATTTTAATAGATGGAATTCAACGATGGGTGCATTCATCACATGGTGCTCAGTTTATGATGGTTTCTGGCGTTCTATTTATTTTTTTGGGTATAGGGCTCCACAAAGGCCTACTTTCCTCCTATGTTGTTTTGGACGCTGCTTTATTTGAATACAAAAGCGGAAAGCATACTATTAGAGTGAAAGTTGAGGATATAATTAGTGTAGAACTTAAAGTGACACAGTTAAGCGGATACATTTTGATTAGGGCACGCAATCAGGATGATGTTCAACTGCCAATGCATTTTGGGAGAGGGCCAGAATTATTTGCAATACTGAAATGTTTGACAAATGATAAAGATTCTGCGCGTTGAAGATAATATGACAGTATATGGGTATCAGACAATAATTGCTTCGTATTGGCCGAACGATGTCGTAGCAATAAGTTAAGCAAAAAATTAACAGACCAACAGAAGGAACAAAACAAAGGCATGAATGGTAAACTTAAAGATAGTTGCATTTGTAAGGTAGCGGATGCCCTCCGGCCATAAATCGAGTGACTACTAGAATTGCAATCGTAATTATCTTCGCTTTATTTCTAACAAGTGGGCAGGCTGCACTGCCAGGTTCTGAATGTATCCGAGCATTGTTTGTGGGCAACAGCTACACCTATGCTGATGATATTCCGTGGATCACCCAGCAGTTGGCGGCCTCCGCCAAAACTGCCCAGCCGCTTGAGGCGGAAATGATCGCTCCACTTGGTGCGACGCTTCAAGGCCAATGGGAGGCAGGAGTCGTGATGAACCGGTTGCATCAAACCAATTGGGATTATGTCGTGTTGCAGGAGCAAAGCCAAATTCCAATTCAAGCCGCGCCATTGATGGCGCATTACGCGAGACTTTTTGACGGTGAAATCAAAGCCAACGGTGCCCGGACTATTTTATTCCTCACCTGGCCACGCCAACAGCAGCCGGAAAATCTGGCGGCCTTGACCAATACCATATTCGCCATTGCCAAAGAACTGAATGCCATCGTCGCTCCGGTGGGCATCGTTTGGAGCGAAGTATTGAAACAAAGGCCGTCGCTTGCCATTTACCACCAGGATGGCAGCCATCCAAACCCGATCGGTTCCTACATTGCTGGCTGTGTTTTTTATTCGGTTCTGTATGGGAAAAGCCCGGTTGGTTTGTCCCGGACACTTTACACGGCCCAACGGGATGGCGGTCATAAGAAGATGGGTGAATTGAGCAAAGCTGACGCAATGCTTATTCAACAAATTACTTGGCAAGTTGTCCAAAGCAAGCAACCTAAACACAGTGAAATTAAAACAATAGCCGAATGAAAACTGGAGCAATATTGGCCTTTCTCGTGGCACTGGACGCGCCGGAAAAGGGTCAGTACTAGAAAAATGACACCAGCCCGCTGAGCGACGAAACCCGCAAGGACAAACGAAATTGGTAAATCGGCCATCATTCCCCCAAATATTTTCCAGGTTGCCGCACCACGCGCCATGAGCTGCTTTCACCGGCCCCGGTTGTACCGGTCGTTTCGGCCCGGCCTCGCTCCCCGTCCATCATCCAGGGCAGGCTGCGAAGTTAGTTTTGACGCTCGCCCTCACCTGTTTCCTCTCCGGCACCCCTCACCCTAACCCTCTCCCCTCCGAGGGGCGAGGGGACCGGAAGACGGTGGTTTGTTTGTCGTTGAACCAATCCCGTCGCGGGTATTTCCAAAGGCGCGGGGAACGTTTTCACCCATTTTATTATTTTGAACTATTTTTTCAGTTGGACAGCCTTTGTCCAACCGGGGGTGGCAAAATGGGCGAAATATGGCTACTGGAAAGATTAACCGGCTGCCGCGGGAGATCCGCGAGCAATTGAACCAACGACTGGACGCGGGCGAGCCGGGCAAGCGGCTGGTGGCCTGGCTCAATGAACTGCCGGCGGTGCGGGCGCTGCTGGCGGCGGAGTTTGGCGGCATCCCCATCAATGAACAGAACCTGACGAACTGGAAGCAGGGCGGGTTCCGGGAGTGGCGGGTGGAGCAGGAGGTTGCGGCGTTTGGGGTAATAAACGCAGAGGGGCGGAGGCCACAGAGTAACGCTGAGGGGGAGGAAACATTCAACGCCCAACATTCAACGTCCAACGGCCAAGGAGACGGGAAGTTCGTCGAGCAGCAAAAGGAGGCGGAGCAGCAGGTCCGTCCTACCGAGGGGCCGCTGGCAGTCACGGCGGAGCAACTGGTGACGGTGGTGGCGGTGCGTTACCTGGCGACGGTGCGCGAGTGGCAGGAGTCGCCGATGCCGGTGAAACGGCGGTGGCGTCAGTTGCGGGTGATGCTGCAGGATGTGACAACATTACGGCGGAGGGAACAACGGGCGGAATGGCAGGCGTTGCATGGGGAACGGCGGGATATGCGAGAAAGTCCTGGCGCCCCGCCAGCGGCGGGGGCGCAAAAGGATGTCAATTAAACTGAATTAAGGCCAATCAAGGTTAATCAAGGTGAAAAATTTAAAAATTAAAAAACAAAATGAGCGGGTGAATGATTCCGGCGGTGGTGGGGATGGGTCGTCCTCACACTTGGGTATGCCGAACGAGCAACGGAACCACGCGTGTTCACCGGGAGGCAGTGAGCCACAAGGTGCCTGCTGCGCAGGCAGAGCCGGTCGCAGCGCGACAGGCTCCACCAGCCGTGGGTTGGCCAGTGTCCCAGTGACGGGTGAGGCCCGGATGGAGGGGAATTTGGCCAAATTAAAACGAATCAAGGTTAATCAAGGTGACATTTTAATTTGCGGGACGGAAAGATCGAGGACGAGGACGAGAAGGAGGACGATTCACCTTCGATACGGGATGGCGCGTCATCCGCCACCACACGCACCGGCCGCTGCGCGAGCAAAGGGGGCGGTGTCAGGCTGTGCCCGGGTTGGCGCTAATCAAAAGTCTTTCGGCAGATTTTACATGACTTGTCCGCACGGGTTCCGGCAAGCTTTTGCCGCACCTCAATGAACCTCTTTGCCGCCAGAATTTTGGCCGTCGCCGCCATTGCCGCGCTGGCAGTTTCCTGCGCGTCAAGGTGCCCGGTGGCGGCGAAAACAGCCCCTGCCTCGCCGCGTTGGACCAACAGCTTGGGCATGATTTTTACTCCGGTGCCGGCGGCCGGAGTCAAATTTTCCATATTCGAAACGCGCGTACGCGATTTCGCCGCGTTTGCCGCCACGGATCCAGAATTGGACGGCACCAACTGGAATCATGCTTTTTATCACGTCGTCACGCCCGTTTCCGCAGGCCCTGATTACCCTGTCGTGAACGTAAGCTGGCAGGATGCCACCGGCTTCTGCGCGTGGCTGACTAAGACCGAGCACGCGGCGGGAAAGATTTCCGCCCGGCAATCGTATCGCCTGCCGACCGATGAAGAGTGGAGCGAGGCCGCCGGCATCGGTGGCCGGGAAACCGGCGCGACGCCCAAGGAAAAAAGCGCCCGGCTGGAGAATGTCTATCCGTGGGGCACGCAATTTCCACCGCCGCCGGGCGCGGGCAATTTCGCCGACCAGGCTGCGCTGAACTATTTCACCAACTGGCCGCACATCACGAATTACAACGACGGTTATGTTACGACCGCGCCCGTCGGCAGTTTTATTCCGAACCCGTTTGGCCTGTTCGACCTCGCGGGCAATGCGCTGGAATGGTGCGCGGATTTTTACGATGCGGGACAGGGACAGCGGGTGCTCCGGGGCGGGGCCTGGATCAATTGTGGTCCCAAAAGCCTCCTGTCATCGTATCGCGAACACGCCGCGCCCCACCGCTACAGCGTCGCCACCGGTTTTCGTTGTGTGCTGGCGGAAAATCCCTGATTGTCACCGAACATGGAACGCATCTTTGCCACCTACCTCATCGAGACGCCGCTGGCCGTGGAAAAGGCGGCGGCTGCGCTCGCGGGCGAGCAGTCCTCGGGCACCTTTGTGGCGGTGCCGGGCGAGACCGAGGAGTTGAAGCAGCGTTTTGCCGCGCGGGTTGAAAAGATCACCCCGCTCGAAACCGTGACCGAACCCGGCTTGCCGGGTTTTCGTAGCCCGGGCGGAAAATTTCAACGCGCCGAAATCGTCGTCTCGTGGCCGGTGGAAAACATGGGGTGGAACCTGCCGGTGCTGGTGTCCACGATCCAGGGCAACCTCTATGAGCTTGCGCAGTTCTCCGGTTTGAAGCTGATGGATGTGGAACTGCCGCCGTCATTTGCCGGCCATTTTCGCGGGCCGAAGTTCGGCATCGCCGGCTGCCGCCGATTGACGCAGGTCGAAAATCGTCCGCTCATCGGCACCATCATCAAGCCCAGCATCGGCCTGACCACGCAGCAGACCGCCGCGTTGGTGAAAACTTTGGCGGAAGCGGGCATCGATTTCATCAAGGACGACGAACTGATGGGCAACCCGCCGCACTCGCCGTTCGACGAGCGCGTGGATTCCGTGATGCACGTCCTCAACGCCCATGCCGACCGCACCGGCAAAAAAGTGATGTATGCCTTCAATATCAGCGATGAACTCGACGCCATGCAGCGGCATTACGAGAAAGTCGTTCAGAGCGGCGGCACCAGCGCGATGATTTCGTTGAACAGCGTCGGGTTTGCCGGGGCGAAGAAGATTTGCGATCTCGGCGCGCTGGCCATCCACGGTCATCGCAACGGCTGGGGCATGTTGAACCGGCATCCGCTGCTGGGCATCGAGTTTCCCGCGTATCAAAAACTCTGGCGGCTGGCCGGCGTGGACCAGATTCACGTCAACGGCATCGCCAACAAGTTCTGGGAAAGCGACGATTCAGTGGTACGCTCGATTGCGGCATGTTTGCAGCCGTTGTTTGATTTGTCCGGAGCGCCGGGCGCCGCCCCAGCGCGGCTGCAGAATCACGCGCAGCTTGCCGGGGCGGTGCCCGGCGCTCCGATTTTGCCCGTGGTCTCTTCCGGCCAATGGGGCGGCCAGGCGTGTGAGACCTTCCGTCGCACGCAGACGACCGATCTGCTGTACATGGCCGGCGGCGGCATCATGGCGCATCCCCACGGTCCGGCGGCGGGCGTCCGTTCATTGCAAAAGTGGTGGGCGGCCGCAGTGGAAGGACTGACGCTGGAACAGGCCGCACAGAAATATCCGGAACTTAAAAAGTCCGTGGAAAAATTCGGAAAGCAAGGCGGATGACAAAACTCCTGCTGACATTTTACGGCGACGACTTCACCGGCTCGACCGATGCGCTGGAGCAATTGACGCTGGCGGGCATCCGCACTGTGCTGTTCATCCGGCCGCCTTCGCCCGCGCAACTGGCCAAGTTTCCCGGCCTGCAGGCCGTCGGGGTTGCGGGCATCACCCGCTCGCTGGCTCCGGACGCGCTGGCGAAGGAATTGCGCCGGATATTCAGGAAATTCAAAATGCTGGAGCCCCGGCACGTTCATTACAAGGTGTGCTCCACCTTTGATTCCTCGCCCACGGTCGGCAGCATCGGGCGGGCCATCGATGTGGGCGCGGGATTTTTCCCCGGCCCGTTTGTGCCGGTGCTGGCGGCGGCGCCGGCGCTGGGGCGTTACACGATCTTTGGCCAGCATTTCGCGCGCTATGGCATCGGCAGCGCGGGAGCGATCCACCGGCTCGACCGGCATCCCTCCATCAGCCAGCATCCGGTCACGCCGATGACGGAGGCTGATTTATCGGTGCATCTGGGCCGGCAGACGAAGAAGCGCATCGCCTTGTTCGATATCTTGAACCTCGCGCTGCCAAAAAGCGAAGCCCGCGCCGCACTCAAAAAATTTGTTGCCGAAAAGAACAAGGTGATCCTGTTCGATGCGCTCTTGGCTGAACACATCGCCCGCATCGGCGAATTGCTGGAGGAACAGGCCGACATCAAGTACCCGCTCTTTTCCGTGGGCTCCTCCGCCATCGAAACCGCGCTGGCAACGCAATTCAAGGGCCCGTCGGCACCGCCAAAACTGGTCCAGCCAGCCAGCCAGATATTGATTGGGTCCGGCAGTTGTTCCCCGGTGACTTCCGGCCAAATCGCCTGGGCGCTGAAGCATGGGTTTGCGGAAGTTCCGCTTAACACGATTGCGCTGATGGGTGGCAAAAACTCCCATCAAGAATTTTTGAAGGCCGAGGATATGGCGCTACAGTTCTTGCGTGCAGGGCGCAGTGTCATCATTCACACCACCAAGAGCGGGGCGGATAAACGTATCACCGCCAAATTCAAACACGAGACGGCGGCCCATTTGGGCGTGGCCTTGGGCGTGACGCTGTACAGCATCTTGGTGAAAAGTCCGGTCCGCCGGATTTGCATCGTCGGCGGCGACACCTCGAGTTATGCCGCCCGGGGCATGTTCATCAACGCCTTGGAAATGCTCGCACCGCTGACGCCCGGTGCGCCATTGTGCCGGATACACGCGCCCGGAGCGCATAGCGATGGCCGCGAAATCATTTTCAAAGGCGGTCAGGTCGGCGCGGAGGATTATTTTCAAACCGTTCTGAAAGGAAATTCATGAAAAAGAAACGTCTCGGATTGATTCACACCTCGGCCACGCTGGTGCCTGTGTTCGCGCAGCTTTGCAAAGACAAACTGCCGGGCGTGGAGGTTTTTAACATCGTGGACGACAGCCTCGTGAAGGGCATCATCGCCGCCGGCAGTTTGACGGCGCAGATCTCGCGCCGCGTCGTGGGTTATCTGGAATCCGCCGAGCTGGCGGGGGCGGATTACATCATGGTCACGTGCTCGTCCATCGGCCCGGCGGTCGAGGCGGGGGCGAAGCTGATCGGCGTGCCGGTGTTGCGCGTGGACCAGCCGATGGCGGACCAGGCGGTGGCGACCGCCAAAAAAATCGGCGTCATCGCCACCTTGGCGACCACGCTGGAACCGACGGCGGATTTGATCCGGCGGCGCGCCAGCCAGGCCGGGAAAGAGATCGAACTGACCTCGCGGTTGTGTGAGGGCGCGTTTGAAGCCTTGATGGGCGGTGATGCGGCAACGCACGATGCCAAGGTTGCCGCCGCGCTGAAAGAATTGTCCAAACACGTTGAAGTCATCGTGCTGGCGCAGGCCTCCATGGCGCGCGTGGTGGATACGCTTGCGGCGGAAGATAAACTCGTGCCGATCCTCGCCAGCCCGGGCATTGCGGTGGATTATCTCGCCACGGTTTTGTGAGATACTAATTACACGAATTTTCACGAATTCGAAAATGTATCCACTGGGAAAATATTTGGCCTGGACCCTCGCTCCGATTGTGGTCATTTTGGGAATAACGACCGTAATGAGCGACCCCCAGTTGCTAAAGCTGCTGATTATTGTCTGTGCGGCGACCTTTGCCATTCTTCTCCGCTTCATTCCAAAACTGCGCGGCTACCAGTTCACCGCGTGGATCATCGCGGTGGTCACCGCCGCGATGTTTTATCCGGCGCAATTCCTGCATGTCGGCGATTTCGACCTGAAGAACAAATGGGTGATGCTCATCGCCATCCAGATGGTGATGTTCAGCATGGGGACGCAGATGAGCCTGCATGATTTTGCCGGGGTCGCAAAATCGCCGCGGGGCGTGTTCGTCGGGATTTTTTGCCATTTCACCGTCATGCCGCTGGTCGGGCTGGCGCTCACGAAAATTTTCCGTTTTGAGCCGGAGATCGCCGCCGGGGTCATCTTGATCGGCTCCTGTTCCAGCGGCCTCTCGTCAAATGTCATGGCGTATATCGCCAAATCCAACCTCGCGCTCTCGGTCACGGTGACGGCGGTGACGACGATGATCGCGCCGTTGATGACGCCGCTCTGGATGAAGCTGCTCGCCGGCACCATGGTGAAAGTGAGCTGCTTCGCCATGATGGTAGACATCATCAAAATCGTGCTGGTGCCGATCGGCGCGGCGTTGCTGCATGATTATTTGAAACACGCTTCACCGCGCGGCAGGAAAATCGTTCTGGCCCTCGCAGCGCTGGCGGTGGCGTGGCTGGGATTCCTGTTTTTTGGCGGCTGGGCAATGTTGAAAAACAACTTCACCGGCGATGCTTTGACCGCCATCGGCCTGTTTGGGTTTCTGTTGAGCGCGTTCATCATGGGAGCCACCTATCACGCGCTGGTCAGCCGGGCGGGATGGCTTGACCGCTTCATGCCGACCTTCGCCATCATCGGCATCCTTTACGTCACGGCCATGACCACGGCCTCGGGCCGCGATAATCTATTGAAGGTCGGCTTGCTGCTGTTCTTCGCCGCCATGCTGCACAATCTGGCGGGCTATTTCTTCGGCTACTTTTTGAGCCGGGGAGCCGGGTTGGACAAAAATTCCGCGCGCAGCATCGCTTTCGAGGTGGGCCTGCAAAACGGCGGCATGGCCAGCGGCCTCGCGAGCGCGATGGGCAAGCTGGCCACCGTTGGCCTGGCGGCGGCGATCTTCATTCCGTGGATGAACATCAGCGGCTCCATGCTGGCAAACTACTGGAGCAAACGCCCGGCAAGCGATCGAACCGAAATCGTTTGAATCATGCCTGAGGGTTCCCCGCTGCTTTTGGTGGCCGGGTGAAGAGGCCAAAGGATTGGCTTGCTCAACGTTCCCGACCCGGCGCAAGTAGTGGATCGGCTGAAATAAATAAAAGCAGAAGATAGCACATACCACATTGTCGCCCCAAAATACGGCAGGTGGTTCTAGTTTCCATAAATGCTCTAAAGGCGGAACTCCAAACGGGCAGACGCCCCGCGTTTAAGGACAGTGTCAAGATGCGCCCCCTGCGGGAAAGCCTCCGCGCCCTCGACGCTCACTGATTCGCAACTTCAATATCGAGGCGCGCGTAATGCGGTGACGGCGCGCGGGCATTAGAGCAGTTCCTGGCAGGCAGGGCGCGTCACTGCCGCGTGCCGGCGCGGTGAACCAGAACGCGTTGGTTGGCAATCGCGGCGCGCGCGGAGGTCCGAGCCGGACTGGCCACGCGCCCTATCGGCCGCTGTGCCAATATTTAGTTTAACTGCCATAGCCCGCTTCCATGCCCAAAGCGGAAACGCGCTTAAAACATCCAGCGCGCCGGCGTTTGGGACGTTGAAGCGGCGTAAACGTCACGCCCTGCTCGCGCCGCGCCGTGCCACTACATTATACGAGCCTCAATAATTGCCCTTCCGTTCTTGCTAGACAAAGCACCCCGGCGGGCCTAATTGTCTTTCATGCCCCGGAATGGCTGCAAACCCCGTTGATTGTTATCTGTTAGACGTCGCAAATATGACCGCAGAACTTAAACACGCATTTTCGGCGCTCACGGAGCAGCAGCAGGCACTCGTGCTTGCTGCTTACGCACATGAGTTAACAATGCTGGCACGTGCTGGGTACGAAGCCGGTACGGTGCTTTTGTCAGATCCTTCAATGGTGCGCCGCGTCAATGAGGTGCAGCACAGGGTTACCAGCGCGATTTTTTCGCGACTCAACAATTGTAGCGAGCGTTACCCGGATGACGTTCTGATTGACGTAGTTACTGGAGGCACAGACCGGGATGGCGAACGATTTCGTTCTTCATTCCGGCGGGCTTGGCATACAGCATTGGGTTCAGAGTTTGGAGAAAGTCTACCCAAATAATGAAGACGCCGAATAAGATCATCGCAACCAACGTGGGGTGGCACACAGTTCCACATTCGTGGTTCACGTCATCGACCCTGTGGCGCTGAGATGCATCGTTAGCCAGCATGGAGTGCCATGAATGCTAAAACGCTCATCAAAGTTGCCGCTTATCTGCTGGTGTATCTCGGCGTGCCGGTCGCCGCGTCGAAGGTGCATAACGAAACCGCGAGCTCCGTGCTGGCCATCCTTTTCATCTTCCTGCTCATCCCGTTCGCCATCGTGCAACTGGTTGACTTCTATCGCACCAACGATGGCACCACTTGGTTCGGCCGCATTTTCAATGTGGTGTTCCGCGTGCCGCTGGCGTTGTTTGGTCTCGCTTGCCTCGTCGGTGGCGGCTCGATCATCGGCTGGGTGCTTTACAACGTGTTCGTTGGGCGACAGAAAGAGTATACCGGACCCTCTTTTGTTTTCGGATTGGGCAGCTTTGGGGTCGGCGTGCCGCTGGTGCTTTATGGCTGGTACACCCTGCGGTCAGTCGCCCGCCGCCAGGAAAAAATCAACCTCAGTCCCGAAGAGCAGGCGGAATTTGATCACGAGGAAGACGACGAGGACGATGCCGCCGATGTGGCGAAGAAGCCGGAGTTGCAGGGCGGGAAACAATGACGATTTTGGCGGGGTCAGCAACCCGCAGTGGTGCCCCGCGCGGAATTGAACCGGTTAGGAGGCGGTAGCTCCATCCATTTGAGCTACGGAAGCAAAGATTCACCCTGCAAGCAACTTGTTGATTCCGCGCCGGCTTGCAAGTCAACCGCCGGCCAAAAAAAATGACGAGAAACTGCCTCCGCCGCGAGCGGAGGATTCAAACGTTTGAAGCTGCTTTCAGTTTTGAATTGCTTGCAAGACACTCCAAACACTCCGCCACAGGCTGCCAGTCGGATGCCGGGTCTTGGAAGAATTTCTTGAGCGATGGCAACGCGTTCGCCCAGCCATGGGAAAGCGGCGGCAGCAAAGCGTCTTTCAATTCAGGTGGTTCGGGCAAGCGGTGTTCCACGGCCAGGGCCCGGGCAAACCCAAGCGCGGCATCAAGCAAAGCAGGACGCGCCTCATCACCGAAGCCGCCTTCGCCGAGCAGGCGGGCCAGCTTGAGCTTGCGGCTGGCGTGTTCCCGAAGCAATTTTGCCCGGGCCAGTTCTTCGGCCGACAAGGGGGCCGGCCCGGCGCCGTCTGAAACCTGGAAAAGCGGACGGGTGGCACGAGTTGTTTTGCTGATAAGACCCGCGGCAATCAGGCGCTGAATGGCTTCGTCGGTGGCCCGGTCAATCACTTCCAATTGCATGGGCGCAAGCGGGTCGGTTTTGCCCGGCCCGCAGGTTTCGGTATGCAGTGATTTCAATTTTTCACTCCATTGGGCGGGGTCACGCTCAACGACCACCACCAACACGGAGTGCGGACCGGCTTGGGGATAGCGCTCCTCGCAGCGAATGAGCGCGCCGTTGATGTGTTCGGCGGCAAGTTGGGCAAAGGCCAGCGCGGGATCAGCCGGCAGTTTTTTCCTTGGTTCGGCGGCCGAAGCCGTGCCTGAGGCCGGACGGCCGGGAAACATTTTTGCGGGGGTGACGAGTTGTTGCAGCCGTTCGACAAACGCCTGCCGGCCGCTTCGCAGTTTGATTGCCTTAACCTCGCCCGGCTGGTCGAGCACGCTCATGGCCACGGATTGTTTGAGGGCCAGGGTTTCCAACATCCGATGTTCGATGGTGTTTTCGGAAATCAGATTGAACACCGTGACCGGGCGGGTTTGGTGTTTGCGCCAGGCGCGGGCGATGCGCTGCTCCAACTTGGCGGGGTTCCATGGCAGATCGCAATTGATGACCACGCTGGCATTTTGGAGATTGAGCCCGGTCGCCCCGCAATCGGTGCTGAGGAACACGCGGCAACCGGGATCGTCCTTGAATGAATTAATCTCGGCGCGGCGGCGTGGCTGCGGAACGCTGCCGGTGTGCCAGGCGTGGCCCAGGTCGCGCTGTTCGCAAAGGTCGCGCACGAGTTCGAGCATCCGCTCCCATTCGGAAAAGACAATGACCTTGGCGTCGTTCTCGCCGCACTCCTCCAGGAGTTTTCCCAATTCGTCCAGTTTTGGGCAGGTGCGGTCATCCGGATCGAGGATATAGTTGGTGTCGCAAATCATGCGCATCATGGCCAGCTCGCGTTGAAGTTTTTCCTGTTCCTGTTTCGTGAGCGGGCGGCGCAGCGCGAGGTTGACGAGCCTCATCACCTGCTGTTCGTGGACGGCATAGTTTTGTTTCTGCAAATCGTGGAGCGGGACGAAGTGATTATGATCGGTGCGCTCGGGCAGTTCGGTTTCCACCTCAACCTTGCGCCGGCGCAGCATGAACGGCTTGATGCGTTCGTGCAGGACGTCGAGGTTGCGGCAGCCGACGGGCCGCCCGCGGTCATCCAGTTCGTAAAAATCCCGGTTGAAGCGGAAGAGCGGGCCGAGCACGGCCGGATTGAGGAAGTCCATCAGCGAATGAAGCTCATCAATGCGGTTCTCGATGGGCGTGCCGGTGAGGACGAAGGCGTAACGGCTGCGGAGGCGTTTTATGGCCTGGGCGGTCTTGGTGCTCCAATTTTTAATGCGCTGGGCTTCGTCAAGCACGACCACATCCGGCGCGAGCCGGGCGTTTACATCCAACGCGTCAGCCACCATTTGCTCGTAATTGACGATGGTGAAAAAAGGCGTGGCCGAATTCTGGTCATAAGCTTTGAGCCGCCCGATCTTGCCGCCGAAGACGATCTGGTAATTCAAAGTGGTGAACTTCCTGATTTGTTCCTCCCATTCCGTTTTGAGCGAAGCGGGGGTGACGACCAGCACGCGCCGCGCCTGGCCGAGGCGATGCAGCAGCGCGCAGGCGGCGATGGCCTGGATGGTCTTGCCGAGACCCATTTCATCGGCCAGCAAAGCGCGTTCGGTGAAGGCCAGATGCAACATCCCTTCGCGCTGGTAGGGGAACAGCGGCACGGTGGTTTCGTGCGCCGGCCATTCGCCGCTCTGGACTTTGAGTTCGTAGGTGTGGCGAAGTTGACGGCGTTCAACGTTGCGGCGGCGATTTTCCAGCCACGGTTCAATTTCTTGGGACAGGCGGATTTGCGAATGACCGGCATCGCGCAACCGGCGTAACGCGTCCAGCGCGGCTTCGGGTGAGCCATTCCGCAAACAGCCAGCGTCGTCAAACCATTTGCCGACCGCGGACGGCAGTTTGCCCCGGCCGTTCAGCACGCGCAAAGTATCCGCCGCCGGGTCAACAGTAACTTCGACGCGATCAGATCCAGATGTGCCGGCGGATTTGAAAAGTTTTTTATGGCGGGCTTGAAGATAAAGCAGGACCGCTTCAGTATGTTTGCAGAGGGCCAGGCCACTAGTCCGGAAATCCACGCAGTCACAGGCACACTGCTGGCCGTTCAGACCGCGAATCTCCACTGAATAGGTCAGGCCGCTGGCGGACTTGACGCGAAAATTTGAGAAAATGGGATGGCGCGCATCCGTGTTGGTGATGACAAAGGACTCCTCGCGGGCGCGCTGGCGGCGTTTATTGACTTCGTCGGCATCGGTCGTGCGCCAGTCATGGAGGGACGGCAATTTGACTTTCGTGTCTGCTTTGGCGGTCGTGCGCATAGGGATAGCATGGCAAGGAATTCAATGCAGTCAACCGAGAGGTGGTGCCACCCTGCATGAAGGTGGATGAAAATCCGGACAAACGACTGAGATCACGGGGCAAAGCTCAAAATGCTATCGGGATGCTCGGCGCGTCAATGGCGTCATTGGAGCGAAGCATGACATTGCCCCGCGCCTGCGATAGTTATATTTGGCGATTCAGATTGATGTTGGCGCACCTAGTTTTAAGCGGAAGTTGCCTGGCCTGATGCTGACACCACAAAGCTCCAGAGGACTGGAGCACTGCTCCAAGACGCTGCGCGTTTTCTGGTGCCATCGTGTCGCGCGTAGCGTCTTGAAGTGCGGCAGTGTATCGGGCCAAACACTTTCCCCCTTGGCCAACCCCCACAATTCCGCTCAGGGCGCAACCATCGCACGATAGAACCGCTGGGGACACGGACTGGATTCCTGGAACACAAAGGGGGCGGAATTTGTCAGCACGGGAATCCAGTCGGGCATGGCCAGATTCGTCGCGGCCAGCACCACATAATTGGTGCCGGTCGTGCCGTTCACGGTGAACGAGAACTGCCGGTTCGCAAATGCCGGCGAGGAAAAAAACGGCGCGCTGGCGGGCAAATTGGTCACGACCACCTGCGTCGCCGGGATGAGCGGATCAACGGCGCTCACGGCCAAGATGGCCGCACGGGGAAAAAGGCCTGCGTTGTCCACGTTCCCGGCATTGTAGGTGAACGTGATGCTTTCCAGTTGCAGCGTGGCGTACTCGTTCGGAATCTCGATGCCCGCGGCGGTCAGTGAATACACGCGGCCCCGTTCCGAGTTGAAATCGTCGTCCTGCGTGACGCAACCCAGACTCGTGAACGTGCCGTAGGCGCGCGGGTCATACCAATCGCTGAAAGCAATGCTGCCGCTGGCGGTCGCGCCCCCGGCAAAGTTCAACGTGTAATCCAGAACCGTGTCGCCATCCGCACTGGTCCCCAGCACGCTCAGGCCCGTGAGCGAGGCATTGGTCGCATAGGATAGATTGAGCGTGCCGGAATCGCCGTCGCCAATGAGCAAGGCGTTGTTGCCGGTCGCGGGGGCAAGGCTGTAGGTGTTGCCGCCACAATCCATGATGGTCGTGCCGACCGGCAGCGCTCCGCCGTGATTGCCGTGGCTCGCATCGTAGGTGGCGTCATAAAAAACCGCGCCGTAGACATCAAACCCGGTGCTCGTGGTGGTGGCGGCGGAATTCGTTCCCTCGGCGACCAGATCGGCATTGTAACCGGAAGTCACCGTCAAGGGTGTCGCCAGGTCTCCGGCACGCGCTGACCGCGACAGGAGAGTCAGAACCAGCAAGGCACTAAAAAGAGATGTTTTCATATCTATTCTGATACCAGTATTCGCACCAGCCGAGCGCCAAAGCGGGCGGCAAATTTACCCTTTTACGGGTATCCGCCGTTTGTCCCTGAAAACCAAGGTCTTAGCCTTGGAGGCTGGGTGACAGCAGCCCCCTGAATCGTGATCGTGGGCAAGAGCGCGCTGCGCTGAATCTGTGGGAGGATGGATTATCGGACAGTCGACCTGGCACGCGCGGGTCGCGCCGAAGCACGTATCCATTGAGCACTTTACCGTTGGCTGATTCCGTCTCCGCAGCCTGCGCGCGACACCTCCGCAACTTGACACTAGACAACGCCTTGCCGTCGGCATAGCGTAAAACATCCGCTGGTTGCCACCATGCAACATTCCCCCGCCAACCTATCCGCGATCTACAGTTTCCGCGCCATCGGCGACAAACTGGGCACCGCAGGCCAGCCCACCCGGGAACAGTTTCAATTCGTCCGGGAAAGCGGATTCGAGGCGGTCATCAATCTCGCGCTGCCGACCTCGGATAATGCCATCGCCAACGAGGGCAGTGTCGTCACCGGGCTCGGCATGGCTTATGTCCATATCCCGGTGGATTTCAAAGCGCCCAAGTCCCGGGATTTCCGCGCCTTCTGCCAAGTCATGGAGGCGTTTGCCGACCGGCCCGTGTTCGTGCATTGCGCCGCCAACATGCGCGTGTCGGCTTTTGTGTTTCTGTACCGGGTATTATTTCAGGGTGTCGCCGTCCCGGTGGCCGAACGCGATCTGCATGCCATCTGGCAGCCGGATGAAATTTGGAGCCGGTTTATCCAAGACGAACTCAAGACCGATAAGCCTGCGGCCTGACAACCGCCTAACCGATGCCTCCGGCCGGCTCAACCGTTGCCACTGAAACTTTGACCATGAGAATCGAACACATCGCGCTTTGGACTACTGACATTGACCGGTGCGAACGCTTTTACGCCGCTTATTTTGGCGCCAAGGCGGGGACCCGATACGTCAATACGGCGAAAGGATTCGAGTCCTGCTTTTTGAGTTTCCCGGAGGGCGCCCGGATTGAGATCATGAAGACCACAAAGCTATCACCGCTGATTGTTGAACCAGGGGCGCAGCGCATGGGCCTCACCCACTTTGCCATGTCCGCGGGTTCTGAACAGTTGGTGAATGAACTTACGCAACGGCTCCGCGATGATGGCTTTCCGATTCTGGACGGGCCGCGCCATACTGGTGATGGTTATTACGAGAGTGTCACCCTCGATCCTGATGGGAATCGAATAGAGATAACCGTATGACGCCCGGCAGCAGCAACCTTCGCGAGCGAGGCCGCTTTGAATTCACGGAAGCTTACCTGCCTTTGGATATTGCTGCGCCCGGGGACGGGCGCACTCCGTAAGCACCAAGAATGAACGCCTCTACGACCCGGTGGTCAAACCCCCATGAATCGTAAAGGTAAAAAATACCGGATCGTGGCCATCCGCTGGTGGCGCCGGGAAATCCGCCCGATGCTGATCCTCGCCGTGGTGCTCTGCTCCATCCGCTCCTCGCTGGCGGATTGGAACGATGTGCCCACCGGTTCCATGAAGCCCACCATCCTCGAGGGCGACCGCGTGTTCGTGAACAAGCTCGCCTATGACCTCAAGGTGCCGTTCACCACCTGGCACATCGCCCAATGGGACAATCCGCAGCGCGGCGATATCGTGGTGTTTTTTTCGCCCAAGGACGGCACGCGGCTGGTCAAGCGCGTCATCGGCCTGCCGGGCGACACCGTCGAATTGCGCAATGAGCAGCTCATCATCAACGGCCAGCCGGTGGATTACTCGGCGGCGGATCCAAAGATTCCGGGCCGGCTGTCGGGGCCGGAACATGACCGCGGCGTTTTCGCGACGGAAAAGCTTCCCGATCATGCCCATGCGGTCATGGCGATCAACGGCGTTCAAGCCTTGCGTACCTATGGCCCGGTGCAGGTGGCGGCCGGCCATTATTTCATGATGGGTGACAACCGCGACAACAGCTTTGACTCGCGCTATTTTGGGACCGTGGCGCGCGATCAAATCGTGGGCCGCACGAGCAGCGTGGTGCTGTCGCTCGACAAGCAAAATGACTGGCTGCCGCGCTGGAGCCGCACGCTTTCATCGCTGGACGGAAGCGGAAAATAAGGACGGGGATGGGTACATCCTACCCCGTTTGGAGTTCCGCCTTTAGGCGGTTTGAGACGTTCACCCACCCGGGCCGCCTAAAGGCGGAACTCCAAACCCGGCATCAGTGTACGTCGGGGGTTCCGGTCATCACCGGGCATTGACCCGCATCGGCGGGCCTGCCACTGTAGGCAACGTGAACACGCCGGGCACTCCAGTTTCAAAATATGCCGGGGCCGTGGCGACGGGCGTGTGGACGCTCGGCTGGATCATCGGGGCCGCTCATGCCGTTCAACACGTCAAGACGGCCAGCAATCCGGCGGTGATGCTGAATCTGTTTGTCACGTTCGCGTGCGCGGCGTTGGGAGGCATCATGACGTATCGCATTGCACGGCCCCGGCCGGAATTGCCGCAGGCGGAAAAAAAGCCGGAAGCCGAGGAGACATGGCTCCGCCGACTGACTGGCTGGATCGGTCTGCTGGTGTGGTGTGCGGTGGCGGTGATTTGGAACCTGTCGGTTTTTAGAGTCGTGGCCCGGTCGGCAACCGATGGGCAGGCCTGGGTCGTTCTGCTGCTGTTGCCGTTTTCCGTGATCGGCTGGTTCCTGCTGAATTTGTTGTGCGTAAGCATTGGCGTCATCCTTGATCCTTTATTTGCCCGGGACGAGACGGTGAAAAGATGGCCGTGAGGTGATTCATCCCCTGCTCTTTTGCGCGCCGACGCGGTGAATCAGCACGCGTTGGTTGGCAATCACGGCGCGCGCGGAGGTCCGAGCCGGACTGGCCACGCGCCCTGCCGCTGGGCCAATATTAAGTTTAACACCCTATTCGAGTTCGTCACCGCCCCGCCAAAAATATATATCCGGTGTTCACCAACCGGCTGCCCGTGTTGAACAATCACCACCCCGGCTTGACCAACCGGCCGCCGACGTTCACTCCGCAGTCCCCGGCTTTGACCAACCCGCCGACGTACAAACCATCGGCCCAATCGCAATGAGGAAGCTTGTAGTGTCAGGTCTCCGGCCTGATGTAGAGGGCGGCATCTCTGCCGCCCGGAAAAATACGTGGCCCGGCCCACCACTCGCAACTTCCCAAAGCGCCCGGCTGTTCGTAAGGTTTTATCCGCCAGGCTGGAAGCCTTGGCTCTACGGCAGGCAGGATGCCTGCCGCTACGTTGCTGCCGTTACAGATGTTTATCGAAGAAGTCCGCGATGCGCCGGGACAGCTCCGCGGTGTCCGGCGAGGATTTTAACCAGAACGGCGTGTAGCCGTGCGCAAAATTGGTGATGACGACCAGCGTGGAATCCACCCCGGCCGCCTTTAACTTCGCATCCAGTTCCACGGATTGTTGAAGGTTCACAAGGCCGTCGTGGTCGCCGTGCAAGATCAGGAAAGGCGGTGCGTGGCTGGTGACGTACGTCACGGGGCTGCCGCGTTTAAGCGCGGGGTCCAGCGTGTTCGTTGCGCCAAAGGCGTCTTTGATCAGCTTGACGGTTGGTTTATTGGTCGGGCCGGTCATCAGATCGCTGGGGCCGTAGAGATCCACCACGGCCTGCACCCGGCTGGATTCGTTCGTCAAGCCCGCGCCCTCGAAACCGGCGCTGGCGTCCGTCAAACCGAGCAACGTGACGAGATGGCCGCCGGCGCTGTCGCCCATCACGCCGATGCGGTCGGGGTCCAGGCTAAATTCCACCGCGTGGGCGCGCAGGAAGCGCACGGCGCACTTGGCATCTTCCAGCATGGCGGGGAATTTATATTCCGGCGCGAGCCGGTAATTGGCGGAGACGACGAGATATTTTCGCCGCAACAGTTCGGAGGGGCCGGGCATGAGGCCCAGCATGGCTTTATCGCCCATCCGCCAGCCGCCACCGTGCAGATACAGCACCACGGGCAAATGCGCGCGGGCGGCGTTGGTGGGAAAATAAATGTCCAGCTTCAAGTCCTGCCCGCCAGCGTGGCCGTACACCACATCCGCCTGCACCTGTTCCGCCGCGGCCGAGAGACCGTGCTTCCAAAAACTCAGCGCCCAGGCGGTCGCGGTCAGCAGCAAGGAGCCGCCGAGACACAACGCCACGCATTTGTAAAAACCAAATCGCTGCTTGATGCCCATAAGCACGTACAGTCACCCAATCCCGAGAAAAAGCAACTGGATTGGGCGGGCGGGGAAACAGTGTGGGTTCCGGCGCTAGGCGGGCTGGGTTGACGTCATGGAGCGAGACCAGATTTGAGGTGCCGAGATGTCGGGACGGGAACGGCGGGCTCTCTTTTGTCCGCCACCCGCCGGCGGGTGGCGGACAAAAGAGAGGA
>JARLJW010000054.1 GCA_031290985.1 Verrucomicrobiia bacterium
GCGGGAACTGGAGCAAATCGTCGAAGAGATGCAGATCTTTTCCCGCCGTATCCTCTTTGAAAACATCCCCGGCGTCGTCCGCCGCAAACGCTTGCCCAAGAAAGTTTTAGGCCTTAACTAAGGGCCATTCAGGACTGACACCTGACGGCACCTAACACGCTCGCTCAGGTTTTTTTCTGCACGGTGATGTGCATCCGCGCCAGCTTTTGATAGAGCCGGCCGCGATGGCGCAGCGGCCACCAGTCGTAGAGGTAGATTTGCATGGGCCGCCACATCGCCACCCAACCCGCGATGGTCAGGCTCTCCCGCGCGATGGCGCGCGCGGTGCCCGTGTCGTTCCCGCCGATGGCATGGCTGGCCATCAGGCACAGGGACAGGAACCCTAGACCGATGATCAGGCTTTTCCGGCCGTCCTTGAACAGGTGCCGCAGTTCCATCCGGTTCAACCGCATGCGATAGGTGAAATAATGGTGGATGCCCTGTTCCACGTCCGCCTGCGGATTGCCATTGGCCGGATATTCCGCGAGATGCACGACGAGCGACACCGGTTCATTGAGGGGAAACTCGCGCACCCAGCTCAGGATGAATTCCTCCGCATCGGCGTCCAGGTCCTTTTCGGGAAACGGCGCGGGATCCATCGTGTTGAACAACTGGCCGACCTCGCGCAGGTTCAGTTCGATCTTGTGCGGCAGATTTCTGGTTTTCTCGGACATCGCTTTGCACCCAATAGAACATGGATTGGCCGGAAAAGCACGCGTGGCGTGGTTAATCTTCTCAAGCCGCTTCCGGTTATTTAAAAACGAGGGTGGAGGATGGAGGATGGACAGGAAAAAACGGAAAGCGGGGACTAGTCAAGGTGTCCTGAGGCCGGGTTCAGCCCAGTCATGCAGTTTGTGTCAAAAGTGAGCCCCCTTGCCCCAACGTTGTCGGATGAGGCTTATTTATTGAGACTTCAAGTTTAGTTCGCTCAGCAAGATCCGCAATGGGCTGGCAATTTTGCCCTGCTGCCAGACCACGAACAAATCCCAAGTTGCACCGGCGTCAGCAATAGGAACCATTACGACGTTCGGAACGTTCAGGTGAGAAATGAAGGCGGGTTGAATCGAAATCGCTTCTTCATTCGCTGCCAAGGCGAGGGATTCCACAAAACTAGTGGCTTTGTCAATGGTGGCCAGACGGGGACGGAAGCCGCCATACTTGCGGCAGAACTGAATGATCCTCCGGGTATATCCCGGCACCGCATCGTCCGATCCCCGCACGAACGTTTCGCCCTTCAATTGTGAAAGCGACACCTGTCTTTCGGCCGCGAGCCGGTGGCTGACGGGAAGCACCACCAGGCTCCTTACCGTCGCCAGTTTACGGGCATAGAAATCGCGCGCGAGCAGGTCGATGCCGTGCAAGGTCAAGGCCAGATCAATTTCACCCTGCCGCAATGCGATAATCATCTCGCCGGGCGTTTGATCGAGCATTTTGACTTTCAGCCCCGGATAAGCGCGCCGCAGCGCGGCCAGAGCCGGCACCAGATACTGCTGGGCGGCCGATGCAATATAGCCAATACGCAATCGTTCGCTTTCTCCGCGAACCAGCCGGCGGACTGCCGCCATGGTGGAATCATAATCTGCCAGCAGCGTTTTTGCCCTTTCGGCAAGGGCATGTCCTCCGTTCGTGGGGCGCACCCCGGCCGAGGTTCGTTCCAAAACGCGCCCACCGAGTTCGAGTTCGAGTGCTTGCATCTGTCGCGTGATGGCGGACTGGGAAATGCGCAGGCGGTCAGCCGCACGACGGAGGCTGCCTTCCTCAAGGACCACCAAGAACAAACGAAGCTTTTCCAGCACGACTTAAAGGTGATGCAAATTGTGCATCACGGCAATCACAAACAGGCATTGGCAACAGGGCTCGAGAGGGCGCAGGTTGCATCATCGATAATAAAATGAAAACGAGTTCAACCATGAAAGCAGGATTTATAGGTGCGGGAAACGTAACGGCCACCATCGGCCGCCATTTGATAAACGCCGGTCGCACAATAGTCGTATCCAACTCGCGAGGTCCGGAAACGCTGGGTAAATTCGTCGCGGAACTTGGTCCGGGCGCCATCGCGGGGACCAGGCAACAGGCGGCAGAGTGCGATATCGTGATTCTAGCCACGAACTGGGTGAACGTGCCTGAGGCGCTCAAAGGTGTTGATTGGCGTGGACGAATACTGGTAGATGCGACTAACGCGCATGTGGGTTCCAAACCCGATCGCAGTCTGGCGGGCGTCACCCGCTCGCGGGCCGCGTTAAAGGGTCGCACCTCCAGCGAGATGGTGGCCGAGATGGCCGTTGGCGCGCGGCTGGTGAAATCAATCAGCAACCTGCCGATGGAATGGATACAGGACTTCTCTCCGAACAAACCCCGGACCGTCATCTTCACGTCCGGCGACGACGCCGAAGCCAAACTGAGTGTAATCGAGTTAATCAACAGCACCGGACTAGTCGCCATTGACCTCGGCCCGCTGCGAACAGGCGGCGCAATGCAAGAGCTAGGCGCTCCGCTGTCCGGCATTGAGTTTCACTTTGTTCAGCGTCTGCAGCGTCGTTGAGACTGGAGGACCATGAAAAGCACTATTCATCTGGCTCAGCGCCCGCCCCGAAGCTTTCGGTTTCGCTTGGGCGACGCCGCCGAAATGCCTGCGTTCTTTGCCGAATACCTGGGCCGGCTTTCGAAAACCCGGGAAGACATCAAAACCTGGTTCGAATTCGGCGAACTCGATGACCATGTCAGCTTTGGAGGAAAAGCGTAAATTCAACAAACAAAACAACGAAAAACAAAAAAGGAAAAACATATGAGTAACAACCATGGACAAAAATTGGCGGGAAAAATTGCGGTAATCACAGGCGGCAGCAGCGGGATTGGCCTGGCCACAGCCAAGCGCTTCGTGGAAGAAGGCGCGCAAGTCGTGATCGCCGGCCGACGAGAGAAAGAGCTGAAAGCGGCCGCAGCTTTGATCGGAAGAAACGTTACGACGGTCGTGGGCGACGTGTCGCGCTTGGAAGATCTGGACCGGCTCTATGCCGTCGTGAAAGAGAAGCACGGCCACATCGACGTCCTCTTTGCAAACGCCGGCTGGGGTGAAGTAGCGCCGCTCGCAACGGCGACGGAGGCTCATTTTGACAAGACCTTTGACCTGAACGCGAAGGGAACGTTCTTCACCGTGCAAAAGGCCCTGCCCCTTTTCAAAGATGGCGGCTCGATCATCCTGACCTCTTCAGTAGCGAATGTGAGGGGAGATGCGGCCTTTACCGCCTACGCTGCGAGCAAGGCGGCGGTGCGCTGTTTCGCCCGCGGCTGGACGGTGGAGCTGAAGGATCGCAAGATTCGTGTGAATTCGATGAGCCCTGGCCCAATCGAAACTCCGGCCTTGGAGAACGCGGGCCTCACCGCTGAACAGGTAAAACAGGTGGCAGCCCAGTTCGCCTCGGAAGTTCCGCTCGGCCGCAGAGGCCAGCCTGAGGAAGTCGCGGCAGCAGTCGCGTTCCTTGCTTCCGATGAAAGTTCATATATCACCGGCGTGGATCTCGCCGTCGATGGAGGCATGGCGCAGGTCTGACCCTGGCGCGGTCCCGTGTCTGGCCCCCGCCAGTCGCGGGACCACGCTTCTCAACTTTTAGTTCTAACACGAGATCGGAAAAATGTTATGAAATATGCAATTGTAGGATTCGGTAAAATAGGCCAGGCCCTGGCCCACGCCTTCGCCCGTAAAAACATCACCGTGACCGTCGCGAGCCGCCGGCCGCCCGAGGCGTTGGCGCCGCAGGCTCGGGCGATTGGACCCACGGTCGTCGCCAAGTCGCTGCAGCATGCAGTCGAGGCCGACATAATCTTCTTGGCGGTCCCGTTCGGGGAACATCGCGAGGTCGCGAAGGCCCTGCCGAGCTGGAAAGGCAAGACGGTCATCGACGCGATGAACGCGTTAGTTCCCCTTGAGGAGCTGGACGGCCTCCTGTCCTCCGCTTTCGTGGCGAAGTCGTTCACCGGCGCCAAGTTCGTGAAGGGTTTTAATCACCTGCCTGCGGCCACCCTGGCGACCGATCCGGTCGTCGAGGGGGGCCATCGGGTCGTCTTTCTGTCGAGCGACGACGAGGATGCGATCGCTCCCGTGGCGGATTTGGCCAAACAGCTCGGGTTCGCACCCGTCGAGCTGGGAAAGCTCAACGAGGGTGGCGCGCTGGTGCACGCACGTGGCGGCATTTGGGGCCAGCTTATCTTCGAGGATTTGTTCAAGCAGGAGCAGTAATCGATGGTCATGTTTGCCTTGGCCAACGTATAATAACGCCAACGTGACGCCAACGTGACGTTGGATCCAGTTAGGGGGGCGGGGCAGAGGGCGAGGCTGGAGGGTAGAGAATGTCGAGGCGGAAACGAGGAACGGGGCCGGCGAAGATCCAAGCCGCAACTTCTAAACGTTCATAGACACGCAATGAGAAGCAGTTTTTAATCAT
Source organism: Verrucomicrobiia bacterium (assembly GCA_031290985.1). GTDB lineage: Bacteria > Verrucomicrobiota > Verrucomicrobiia > Limisphaerales > UBA11358 > UBA11358. Next base: position 4,482 of record JARLJW010000054.1, read on the forward strand.
GAAATTTTTAATTTTGAATTGATGAAACAGGCCGGGTCGGAGACCGGTGCTCCGGGCTGTGACCGGACAGCGCGGATTGCCTTGTCCGTGCCGGAGAGCGAGTTGTCTCAACTTGCCACGCTTCGCCACGCAGGGTGGTTTTGCACTTGATAAGCTGACGTAGCCGCCCGATGTCAGTCGGCTCTAACTTCTCGCCAAACCCTTGGTCGCGGAATGACCTTGGCTTGCTTCGTGAAACCGGTAGATTGGTCGAAGATGTCACGCCCGCGTCTCATTGCCTTGCTGCTTGCGCTGGTCACTTGCGCCGCCTTTCTGCCCCTTGCCCGTTACGGATTCACCAGTTTCGATGACCCTGATTATGTGGTCAAAAATGAGGTGGTGCAGAAAGGCTTGACCTGGAGCGGCCTGGGCTGGGCGTTCACCACCGGCAAAACGGGCAACTGGTTTCCGCTCACCTGGATTTCGCACATGGCGGTTTGTCAGGTGTTCGGTCTCAACGCCGGCGCGCATCACCTTGCCAATGTCTGTTTCCATGTGGCCAACACCGTCCTGTTGCTGGCGCTGCTCTTGCGTCTGACCAACGCGCTTTGGCCCAGCGCCTTTGCCGCCGCCCTGTTCGCGTGGCACCCGCTTCACGTTGAATCGGTGGCCTGGATTTCCGAACGGAAGGACATGGTAAGCACGTTCTTCGGGCTCGCCGCCTTGGTGGCGTACACGTATTACGTGCAAAGCAAGAAACCGCTCCCGGCCGTTGCGGGCAGCGCGGCCGGGGAGGGGAAAGGCTCCGCGAGATATTACACCCTCACCCTGATTTTATTCGCGTTTAGTTTGATGTCCAAACCCATGCTGGTGACTTTGCCGTGCGTGCTGTTGCTGTTGGATTACTGGCCGTTCCGGCGGATCCTCGATCCGGGGCTCAACTTTGCGGATTTAAAACGGTTGCTGCTGGAGAAGTGGCCGTTCTTTGTACTTTCCGTGGCCCTGTCGCCCATCACCTACGCGGCCCAGAAAGCCGGGGGCTATGTCACCTCCTTGGATGCGATTCCATGGGCGGATCGCCTGGGCAATATCCCGCTGGCTTATTGCCGGTACCTGTGGCAGATGATCTGGCCGGTGGATCTGGTGGTTTTTTATCCGTTTCCCATGGGCATTTCCGGGCTGCTGATCGCCGCCGCCACCCTGCTGTTGGTCCTCATTTCCGCCACCGTCTGGTTGGAGCGTCGCCGTGCGCCGTACGCGCTCATGGGCTGGCTTTGGTTTTTAGGGACGCTCGTGCCCGTGATTGGGCTGGTGACGTTCGGCGGCCAGGCGATGGCCAACCGGTTCACCTACTTTCCGGCCATCGGCCTCTTTTTGGCCGTGGCCTTGGGGTTGCGGGATGTGGCGGTGCGCTGGCGCTTTTCGCCCGGAGTGGTCGCCGGGCCGGCCGGCGTGATCCTGCTTGCGTGCCTGGTGCTGACGGAAAATCAACTGCGTTACTGGCGCGATGACGTGACCTTGTTTTCGCATGTCATGGACGTCACCAAGGACAACCGGTGGGTGCATTTCCGGGATCTCGGCATTCTGCACAATCGTCTGGGGTATTCGTATGAATCCCAAGGCAAACATGCCGAGGCCATCGCCGAGTATCGTGCCGCCATTGCGCTCCGGCCCTATTACTACGTGGCCCACTACAACCTGGGGGTGGCCTTGAATGAAGCGGGAAATTTGGACGAGGCGTACCAACATTTTCAAACCGTGCTGCAACTACAGCCGGATGACGTCCATGCGATGTATGCCATGGGCATCATTTTGATCAGCAAAGGGCAGTTCGATGACGCCACGGCACTGTTTCAGAAAATCCTTAAACTGAAGCCTGATTTTGCCGGGGCGTACTACCAGACGGGCGTGGTGTTGGGTCGAAAAGGGCAGGTGGACGAGGCGATGCTCCAGTATCAGGAGGCGCTCAAGCTGAACCCGGACTTGGTCGAGGCGCATAACAGTCTCGGGGTTGCCCTGGCCAGAAAAGGAAACCTGGCTGAAGCCATCAGCCATTTCGAAGCGGCGCTCAAAGCGGACCCCAACAACGCCGGTGCGTTATATAATCTGGGTCTGGCGTACAACGGCCAGGGCCAGTTGGATATGGCCATCAGTTTGTTCCAGAAAGTCATTGCCTTGCAGCCTGAAAACGCCGATGCCCATAACAATCTGGGGCTGGCATTGAGCCGGCAAGGCCAGTTGGATGCCGCGATCAGCCAGTTTCAAATCGCGCTGGGCCTTAATCCCAACCATGCGCGCGCGCGCAAAAACCTGGATGCGGCTTTGAAATTTAAAGGTGGCCAGCCATCACCATCGCTTGGAACCCCCGGGCCTTGAAAGTGGCATGCCACTGTTGCAGGGCGGGCTTTCCAGTCCCGCCACCGCGGGGTTCACCGGACTTTCCAGTCCGGTGTTCCGGTTTGGTTTATTTACACGGTTGCATCGGCAATCTGTGTTGCGCCGGCAACAAGTTATGAACGGGCGACTGGAAAGTCGCCCGCACCGGCAGGCTGGAAAGCCTGCCGGACGTCTCCGTGGCGGCCATGGGTCTGGGCGTTGAATTCAGACTGCCTCGTTCCGGCTCAGCCGGCGGCGCGCCGGGAAAATGCAACTTTACGTTCCCTCTGGTGTTAATCTCGGAAGCGATTATATTTGAACCATGAGATTTGCCGGACATTTCAGCCTCTGCCTTGCGGCCATGACGTGGCTTTCGCCGGTCATCCGTGCTGATGATCTGGCGGTGGCCAGTAATCCCTATTCCACCATTACGGAGCGGAATGTCTTTGCCTTGGTCCCCATTCCGCCGCCGGCGACGCCAACTCCCCCGGAGGTTTTGGATCCGCCGCCGAAAATCACGATCCAAGGGATGATGACGCTGTTTGGAAAGTCCCAAGTGCTGTTCAAGTTCACCCCCAAGGCGCCGGCTGGACAGCCGGCCAAGGAGTTGTCTTTTATGCTGGGTGAAGGCGAACGGCAGGAAAACGTGGAAGTCACGAAGATAGATATGCAGACGCATGTGGCGTCGTTTATCAACCATGGCGTGGCGCAGGATGTGGAATTGTCAGACACGGCCAAGTTGACCGCTCCAGCAACGATGGGTGGCGGGGCGCCGGTGATGGCCGCCGGAGGCGGCATTCCGCTGCCGCCCGTTGGTGCCCGACCCATGCTGCCCGCAGGCTTTGGTGGACGCGCCCGTGGGGGTAATCCGGGGGCGGCTCCGGACGCCGGCCTGGGCGCTGGCGCAACCGCTTTAAGCCCATCTGGTTCCGCCGCAAAATCGACCGACCCCCAACATTCAAGCGACAACCTGACACCTGAAGAAAGGGCGATTTTGATCGAAGCACAAAGGTCCGTCTGGAAACAGCAAGGAAATCCGGCGGCGGCGATTCTTCCGCCTACGACCGGGATTCTTGGTAGGAACATCGTTAATGAACTCAACGGCGAGACTCCGACGACACCGGCAGCTCCGGGTGGTCATAATTAATCAATTCCGTTAGGCGTTAACATTTTGCTCGACATTCCCCGTGGAATTCCTGAATGATTGTATTCCAGCAGGAAGCATGAACGATTCCGCCACTTCAACTTACAGCTATTCAGGCTGGATGGTGGAGTTGTTCCCCAGTCGTATTAATCGAATCCCCAACCATTCAAGAATATGACATTGACCAAACGTGACCTCGTGGTGCGCATCAGTGAAGAGACCGGAATGATCCAGACCCAGGTATTCGACGTGGTGCAAAAAACCTTGGACTACATCGCCGAAGCGCTCGCCAAGGGCGACAAGGTGGAACTCCGCAACTTCGGCGTTTTCGAGGTCAAGGTTCGCAAGGCCCGCGTGGGCCGCAATCCGAACAAGCCGGAAACCGACGTGCCTATCCCCGCCCGTGCCATGGTCAAATTCAAGGCCGGCAAGGAGATGCGCATCGAAGTGCTGAAGCTCCCGCCGAAGGCCTGAGCTCAGGAGGCTTTCCGTGTCGCGTTAAAACACCGCGACGGCGGGCAACCTGTAGGGGGGCGCTTTCGCGTCGCCTGCTCGGCTGCCGCTTTTTGGGTGCCCAGCCCACCCCGCACATTTTCTTCGCAGCGGGCTAGGGCGGTTAAAGAAAAACTGTAGCCATTCGGCTGGGAAAAAGTGAGGGCGGTCTTTTTGGGTTTTGGCTTCGTTTCGGCTCAGTCATGGGGTTATGCAAACCCACTCCTTCGCCAAAGCCTCGCCAAAACCCAAAAATCCTCGCTCCAAACGGCCACAGTTTTTCTTTAACCGCTCCAAGCTTGCGGTTGTTCAAGATGCGATCAATGCGCCGGGGCTGGTGCCGCCATTGGCTTTGGGTGCAGCATGTGAATTTGTTTCATCGGCGGCAGGCTTATGTTGTGGTGCGGAAAATCCACCGTATCCAGCCAATTTGCCAGGACCAGGAATTCAAACGCCGTCAAGCCGCCCGGTGCGGTACGGGTGAAGGCAAACTGATCCGGTGCCGTCTGGGTGATTTCCGTGACCGTGTTTCCGAGCGTCGAGGCGGTTTTGGTGACCCACGCGAAGGCGGCGGAATTGGCGCCAAGTTGTTTATGCCGGGTCAACATCAGCGCGAGCTGGCTCAAGTTCAATTGCGGCTCCAGCCGCTCGGCGGTGATTTCCCAATGGTAGAAAACGAGGTTCGGCGTGGCCAGGCTCTGGGCCAATTCCGGCGGCAACGGTTTGTTTTTAAGTGTGGCGGCGTTTGGAAACCCGCCGGCCAGCAGAAATGGTCGCTTGGAATCGTTTATTGACCTGAGGTAAGGTGCGATAAACGGTGCGCCCACCAAGGTGATCTGGTTGTTGGTTGCTTCCAACTCGAGGGGTGAAATAAAACCTCCGTGCGCATTCCGGTTGATCACGACCGGCCCCAGTCCAGCATCCAACTGGCGCAAGGCCGCAGCGCCATCCGGCACCGGTACCGCCGCAAATGACTGGAGGGGCATGCCTTTCATCGACCAGGTGAACATCTGGTTGGCGGGCGGCGTCAGTTTGATAGACTGTGCCCAATTTTGTCCGCCCAACCAATTCGCGAATCCGCGCGCCGCCGTCAAACTGATGAGCGGCTGATGCACCGTATTGGACGGGAATTGCCATGGATCCAGCTTTATGGAGAGATTTTCCGGGAAGAAAAATTTGCCGTTGATGTGCAGGTTGGCATCGGCGGCGGTGACATCGAACTTCGTCTCGGGCAAGGCCAGTTCCTTTAACTCGGGAGACCACTGGGCGAGGCGCGGCCAGTTTACATCCACGCTTAGCCAGCCGGCTGGCGGCGTGGCAAGTTTTTGGGCCAGGGTGTCGCTCGCCTTGACTGCACCTGTGCCGGAATCGAAAATCAGCCAGCCGCCGGATTGGGTGAAGGTGGCTGCGGGGAAATACGGTTTCAGGGCTGTTTGCCAGGCCTGGGCGCGCGTTGGGGCCAGCTTGATGGCAATGGCCACGTCCGGCTTGCCGCCCGCCGCCGCCCGCGCTTCCAGGAACCATTCCGCGGCTTGCAGGTCGTCGAACAGCGGACGCAGTTTGGCCGCACCGTCCGGCACCGTGGTGCCCAGGTTCGCCTGGAGCCACCCCGCCAGCCACGGCGTCAGCTTGTTTGCCGTCTGCTGCCGCAAGGCCAGGGCCTCGGGCGATGAAAATTCAGTCGCGAACGCGGAATAATTGGGGTCCGCCGCCACCCGGTCGCCGCCGGCAAAGTGGATTTGCGCAAGCAGATCAGGTTGCGGCAAGGCGGCGCGGACAGACGGCAGCAGAACCGCCGTCACCAGGATGAGCATCAATTTCTTCATGAAAGGCATTTTTGTGTCAGATCGGCGGCAGTTTGGCAAATGCCATCGGAAAAGACAAAAAGGTTTTCACGCCTCGCCCGCGCCGTCAGCGTGTGATTCATCTTCTCTTTTTGTCCCCGCTTGTCTAATGTATTTTGATGGAACGACTGCCTGGATTCCGGGATTTTTATCCTGAACCGCTGCCGCACAACGATGTGTGGAGCGCCGACGCGCGCCAGCACATTTTTGAGCAATGGCGCAAGGTTGCCCGCCGCTACGGCTTCCGCGAATACGACGGTCCGCCGCTGGAACCGCTGGAACTTTTCACGACCAAGAGCGGCGAGGAGATCGTCGGGCAGTTGTTTGATTTCGAGGACAAGGGCAAGCGGCATGTCTCGCTCCGGCCGGAAATGACGCCGACGCTCGCCCGCATGGTGGCGGCCCATGAGCGCAATTACAAAAAGCCGATCAAGTGGTTTGCCATCCCCCAGCTCTTCCGTTACGAGAAGCAGCAGAAAGGCCGGTTGCGGGAGCACTTCCAGTTCAACGCCGACCTCATCGGGGAAACGGATCCGGCGGCGGATGCCGAGTTGATTGCGTTGTTGATCGATGCCTTGCGGGCGTTTGGCTTGACGGCGGAGGATTTTGTCATCCGGTTGAGCAGCCGCAATGCGTGGCAGGACTTTTTCAAGCAGGGTGGGGGAGATCCGGCGAATGAATATGAATTTTTCCAGACCATCGACAAGCTGGAGCGCAATTCACCGGAAGAAACAGAACAGAAGCTCACGGCGCTCGGGTTTTCCGCCGCCGCCGTGAATGATTTCATCGCCGCCGGCAAGCCCACCGCCGAGTTGGCGAGCATCCTGGAAAACCTTGCGGCGCGCGGGCTGAAGGATTTCGTGAAGGTGGATTACAAGGTCATCCGCGGTCTGGCGTATTACACCGGCGTGGTGTTTGAAGCGTTCGACCGCAAGGGCGAATTTCGCGCGATTGCCGGCGGCGGTCGCTATAATAACCTCGTGAAGCTTATCAGCGGCGGCAAGGTGGACCTCCCGGCGCTGGGCTTTGGCATGGGTGATGTGGTGCTGGTGGAACTGCTCAAGGCGCGTGGCCTGCTGCCGAAGTTCGATTCGCCGATGGATGTCTTCGTGACGATTGAAGATGAATCGTTGCGTGGTATTTCGCTCAAGCTTGTCCAAGATTTACGCGTGGCGGGCTATGCGGTGGATTACCCGCTGGTGCCGACCAAGCCGGACAAGCAATTCAAACGGGCGCAGGAGTTGAAAGTGGCGCACACGGTCCGCGCGGAAAGCGATGCCTATGTGCGGATTCGCAACCTGAAGACCCGCGAGGAGGTTGTGGCCGGGTTTGAGGGTGTGGCCAATCACCTGGGTTGAAAGCGGGTGGTTCTGTTGGCGGATAAACGCGGAGGCGCAGAGGGCGCAGAGAAACCGCAGCCAAAATCTGATCCAATGGGAACGAGGCTATGGGCTGGGGCGATGGCGGGGTGGATGGTTCGTTTTGGTTTGGGGGTTCAAAAAACGGACGGCGGCTGTGCCGTAGGCCAGCCGCAGCGCGTCGGAACCTCCGAAAGCTCTCGCACTGGCCACGCGCTGCGGCTGGCCCTGCGGGCACAGCCGCCGTCCATTCGGAAATGTAGAGACACCGCTGTGGAAGGCAGGAAAGTTAGTTTTGACGCCCGCCCTCACCTGGGTCCTCTCCCCCTGGGGAGAGGAACTCATAGAGTTGCGTTCGAGGGGTTCGCTGGTCGTGGGGCTATTCAGCCGTGGGCGGTTTGTTTTCGGAGTGCGGCCGTCCCCGGCCGCAGCAATTTCCAAAGTGCGAGCGGCTTCCGTGTGTTTAATGTGTCCATCACGCCCGGGTGCGATCGCGCCACGAGTTTTAACATCCAAACAACCAAGGTAAATTCCAAGCTTCCGCACATTTCACGCACCCGGGTTTATGAGTGTTGCTGCGCCCGGGGACGGGCGCACTCCGGGGGCGGGGGGCAAAAAATGGACGGCGGCTGTGTCGTAGGCCAGCCGCAGCGCGTCGGAACCTCCGAAAGCTCTCGCACTGGCCACGCGCTGCGGCTGGCCCTGCGGGCACAGCCGCCGTCCATTCGGAAATGGAATCCGCCCCGCCCGCCAAGAATGAGGACGCAGCCATGGAGTTGCGTTTGGCGGGCTTGTTGGTCGTGGGGGCTGTTAACCCGTGGGTTGCTGGCTTTTTGATGACGGAGTGCGGCCGTCCCGGCCGCAGCAATTTTAAAAATGCGAGGGGCTGCCGTACATTTCACGCGGCCGGGTTTATGAGTGTGGCTGCGCCCGGGGAGTGCGAGCCGCACGGGCAGGCGCACTCCGGGAGGGCAAGGGCAGCTAATTTTTTGATCGTCTTTTAAAACCGAACTTATTCACCAGGACATTTTATGGCGAATTTTTTGGTGAATAATTCAACCTCGTTGAATGCGCTTCGCCGCGATTTTATTTGGTTTTATTGCTTATCCACAGGTTTTTCACCGGCAGATTTAGGTGGATAAACTGTGCATATCAATTGATGGGCAGAATCAAAAAAACTGCTATGATGTTTACAGTTCATTGAAAGAACGAAGCGACGGTTGAGAGTCAAATTGAGACTGCACGTTTCACGGATAATCCCGGGCGACCGGGGAAAAGTCAGGTCAGGCTGGTTGAGCTGGCTCCTCAAAACCGCGGTGCAAGCTGCGGCGAGGCAAAATTCACCAGTTCCTCTGGCGGTGTTCGCACACCGTCAAATGCGAATGAGGAACTTGGCAGCGAGAAGCGATGAGAAACCGCTTCGAGTTGAGTCAAGTAATCTGGGAACGTTTCGATCCCGGATGAATCGCAGTCACCCAGAGGGTGAACAGTTGCTACTGTGTATCAGCACGGACGGATGACTCTGGCGGGAGCAAAAATAAAAAAGTTGGGACCGCCAAACGAAAGACGCCGAAAGGCGGCACAAAATGAGAGTCCGCACCGGGAAGACCACGCAGGCCCGGCAGGCCGCGTGAAGAACTTCCGAGCGCCGGCGATGTTAAAAACGACACCGCTGGGCTGTGAATGAAATGCAACTTGAGAGTGAAGAGGCGAGACCCGTGGCATCGGGCGAACGCACCGTCAAAAGCGGTGGCTGACCCGGAGCCAGTGGTCAAGACGCGAACGAAGAAATCGCAGGCGTGTCTTGACCTGGTTTGCAGGCCGGTGGCGCAACCACCAGCCGAAGCGAGCTGAAAAGCCTCACTCAAAATCCGCGCGTTGCAAAGCGCCGGACGGCCCTGCTACGAGGCCGAAAACTCCGCTTGCCGTGGAGAATGGCGTCGGGAATCCAGCAGCACCCGTGAGGGTGGCGCCCAATGCTGGAGCGGGAAAGAGAGTGTGGCGAGCTCCCATCCCCCATTTGTCCCGGTTTGACCGCAAGGTTGAACCGGGACTTATTGTTTTCAGGGGCAAGGGAATCCTCCTCTTTGTCTTCCTCTTCCTCGCAATTAAAAATTGAGGAAGACGAAGAGGATGAGGATGAGGAAGAACAAAAAAAGCCGTTGCTGGTGACAGCAACGGCTTTTTATTTTATCAATTCTTCAGGCCAGATGAAAGGGCGCGCGGTAGGGGCGCGTCAACAAGGCGCTGGCGGCGGCATCGCCGATGATTTTTTCATGCTTCACGTTCCAATTGAGCTTGCGGCCGGTGAGCATGGAGATTAACCCGAGGTGGCCGGGAATCGCGGAGTGATGGGCGGTCTGCACCGGCGCGATCGTCGGCTTGCGTGATTTGACGCAGTCCAGGAAATTCCGCCAATGGCCGGGGGATTCATACAACTTCACCTTGCGCAGTTCCTCGGGCAGGGACTTGCCTTTTTTCCAATCGGGATTGGAGGCGTCAAAGCCCATGGCCTGAGCCTTGTTGGTGCTGTTCTCATTGGGGCGGTTGACCCAGACCCAGCCATCGGTGCCGATCCACTTGGTGCCGCTCATGATGTCGGAATGTCCGCCGGCGATGGTCATGGTGATGTTGCGCGGGTATTTGAGTTCGATGCGGTATTTGGTGCAGGTGTTCCACAGCGCGTCGGCGGCGGGAAATTCACCCTGGCCCTCGATCTCCGACGGCCCGGAGCGGTCGAAGTCCAGGCCCCAATGCGCGATATCGCAGTGGTGGCCGATCCAATCCATCAGTTGTCCGCCGCCGGTGTTGTAGTTCCAGCGCCAGTTCATGTGGACGCGCTGCTTGATATATTCCTCCATGCGCGCCGGCCCGATCCAAGTTTCGTAGTCGAGTTCCGGGGGCGGTTCGGTCACGGCGATTTTCCAGGCGTCCGAGCCGGGGCGGATGGTGGACAGGTCATCAATTTTCAGCGCCTTGAGTTTTTCGACAAGTTCCGGTTTGGTGTGTTTGAAATCCGTGTGGCCGCTTGGCAAACCGACCTCGACATGGGTGACCTCACCGATCAAGCCGTTGCGGACAATTTCCGCCGCCTTGTGGAAGTTGCGCTGCGAACGCTGCCACGAGCCGGTCTGCCAGATGATGTGGTTTTTTTCAACCGCGTGGACGATGGCCTGCTGTTCGGCAACGGTTTTGGCCAGCGGTTTTTCGCCATAGACGTCGAGCCCGTGTTGCGCCGCCGTGGTGGCCAGGATGGCGTGCCAGTGGTCGGGCACGGCGAGCATGATGGCGTCGAGGCCGGGGCGGGCCATCAGCTCGCGGTAATCATGATACGCGGCGCAGTCCTGGTTGCCATAGCGGTCGTTCACCGTTTTGACCGCGGCCGACAAGGCGTTCTTGTCCAGGTCGCACGCGGCGACGACGCGGCAATCGTCTTCGGCGAGAAATGATCTGGTGTTGCTCGGGCCCTGCATGCCCCAGCCGACCACGCCGAGGTTGATCTTGCCGGAAGGCGGAGTTTTGCCGCCGCGCCCCAGCACGCAGCCGGGGAGGATGGTCGGCAGGATGATGGCCGCACCGGCGGCTTTGAGAAAATGGCGGCGGTTGACACGGTTGGGCGATGCGGACTTCATGAGGGTGGTTAGTTAGTGTTGTTTATGAATGATAAAAAATTCCGGGCTGGTGCAAAGCAATTTCATTGGCCGGCGGGTCATCTAATTTCATCAAAAAATTTTATTGCCAACCGCCGGGGCAAGGGAATGGACGTCCGGCGACGGAGCAAGGTTTTAAGTATTATGTCGGAAGACGGATTTTGAGCCATCCCCTCAATTGGGGAGGGGCGCGGCCTGACCCGGCCCCATTTTTCTCCTGGTTCCACGACGCAGGCGTGGGACCGATTTCGAAAGCACCTCCTCTCCCCAGCCCGCTCCTCCATTCCATGGAGGTGAGGGAGTTCGCTGTCGGCGAGTTTGGGGCAGTCAGGACACGCCAAATTGGAGAGGGGGCAGCTTGACACTGTCCTTGTTCGGAGTTCCGCCTTTAGGCGGTTCAGGTGAATGGCGCGCCGGACCGCCTAAAGGCGGAACTCCAAACGGGCAGGCACCCCGCGTTTAAGGACAGTGTTGAGATGCGCCAAATTGGGGAGGGGGGCGAATTAAAACTGTCGAATTAAAACTTGCCCGCCACCGGCTTTTCGCCAAGATTTTCCAGTAAGACAAGTTCAACCAACCAACCAGACCATTTTATGGGACACATCTATAACAACATCGTCGAAACCATCGGCCACACCCCGCTCGTCAAGCTGAACAAAGTCACGGCGGGCCTGCCGGCGACCATCGCGCTCAAGTGCGAATTTTTCAACCCGCTGGGCAGCGTGAAGGACCGCATCGGCATGGCCATGATCGAGGCCGCCGAAAAAAGCGGCGTCCTCAAGAAAGATACTGTGATCATCGAGCCGACGAGCGGCAACACGGGCATCGCGCTGGCGTTCGTGGCGGCGGCCAAGGGTTACAAGATCATCCTGACCATGCCGGAAACGATGTCGCTGGAGCGGCGCACGTTGCTGGCGATGCTCGGGGCCAAGCTGGTTTTGACGCCGGGTGCCGAAGGCATGAAGGGCGCAATTGCGCGCGCCGAGTCGCTCGCCAAGGAAACGCCCAACTCCTGGATTCCCCAGCAGTTCAACAACCCGGCGAACCCGGCCATTCACGCCAAGACCACTGCCATTGAGCTGTGGGATGATACGGATGGGAAGATCGACATTTTGGTGGCCGCCGTGGGCACGGGTGGAACCATCACTGGTTGCGTGGAGGGCATCAAGCCCAAGAAGCCGTCGTTCCAGGCCATTGCCGTTGAGCCGAAGGATTCCCCGGTGATTTCCCAGACGCTGGCGGGGCAGCCGGTAAAGCCCGGTTCGCACAAGATTCAAGGCACGGGCGCGGGTTTTGTGCCCGCCAACCTGCATTTGAAGGACGCCGCGGGCCATCCGCAGATCGTGGAATGTGTCCAGGTTTCCAACGATGACGCTTTTGCGATGGCCCGCCGCCTCGCCAAGGAAGAGGGTCTGCTGGTCGGCATTTCCACCGGCGCGAATGTGGTGGCCGCCATCGAAGTCGCCAAACGCCCGGAAAACAAGGGCAAGCTGATCGTGACGATCGCCTGCTCGACGGGTGAACGGTATCTGAGCACCGCCCTCGCCGCCGAAGCCAAGGCGGAAGTGGGTGGGTGAGGCTTATATGCCTTTTTACAGGCATTTCCAGATTCTATAGCAGTTCTGGGCAAGCTTGGCACAGGCAGGACGCGTCACTTCTGCGTGCCGTCGCGGTGAATCAGTGCGCGTTCGTTGGCAATCGCGGCGGGCAGAGGACTGCCCGCCCTACCTGTTGCTGTGCCGATATTCTGTGTCTGGTGATGTGAGCAATTCGAGGGCAAAGAGGGTTGATAGGTGGAGAGAACGAAGCCAAAACGAAGCCAAATTATGAGGTCAAAGTGGAGGCTGAGATGGTTGTGTTAAATTTTATAAATTGCTTATAATTAACATTTTATAATATTTTGTGACGCGTCGGATGGGGTGGGGCCAGGCAAGGGAAAATTACAGAACGAAGCCAATTTGAAAGTGACGGGTGGCGGGGGAAAATGACGAATGACGAATGGTACCGTTTAGCAGGTCCTGGCGAGATTGGGATAGGCAGGGGCGGATCACGTCTGTGTGCGGTCGCGGTGAATGAGCGCGCGTTGGTTGGCAATCCCGGCGGGCAGGGGACTGCCGCCCTACCTGCCGCGGTGCCAATATTGAGTGTAACTGCCATGAGAGAAGAATAACAGGAGACTGGAAGGCTGCCTTACGACTGCCCGGCCTTATTAGCAAAAAATAAGGCAAAAAATAAGAGTTGCGTTTCTCCCGGTTTACGCGTAATTAAAGCCTGTCGAAGGTTCTAGCCACCGGCGGTTTGCCGGGGCAATTTCCAAAATTCACTTTTCCAGCAGTTATTTCAGGAAGGGTTTCAGCCTTCGGCCACAACATCTTATATGAGCGATACGCAAGCTAACGGCGATAAAACGCCCAATCCTAACTACGGTTCCGGCTATCTCGAAATCTCCGAGAAAGGCTTCGGATTCCTGCGCACGGCGCAAAATCACTTTCACCCCAAGCCCACGGACATCTTTGTCACGCCGGACACGATCCGCCGCAGTTTCCTGCGCGAGGGCAGTTATATCGAAGGCCCCACGCAGCCGCCGCATCGCGGCACCAGCCCGCAGCTCAAGGCCGTGGACAAGGTCAACGAAATGGTGTTTCAGGATTATACGAAAGCCGTGCGCTTCGAGAACCTGACCTCGATTGACCCGATCGAAAAATTCAAGCTCGAAACCGCGTCGGACGTCATGGAGACACGCGTGATCGACCTCGTTACGCCCATCGGCAAGGGCACGCGCGGCATCATCGTCGCCCCGCCGCGCACGGGCAAAACCACCATCCTCAAGCAGATTTGCAACGCCATCACCACGAACCATCCGGAAGTGCACGCGATGGTGCTGCTGATCGATGAGCGGCCCGAGGAAGTCACGGATTTTCAACGCTCGGTCAAGGCCGAGGTGGTCGCCTCCTCGAACGACATGGAGCTCGAGACGCACGTGCGCCTGTCCCGCTTCATGATCGAGCGCTGCCGCCGCATCGTGGAATCCGGCAAGGATGTTTTCGTGTTGATGGATTCGCTCACGCGCATCGCCCGCGCCTACAACAGCGTGCATGGCGGTTCCGGCCGCACGATGACCGGCGGCGTGGACGCCCGCGCGCTGGAGATTCCGCGCAAGATGTTCGCCTCCGCGCGCAAGATCGAGAACGGCGGCTCGCTGACCATCATCGCCACGGCGCTGGTGGACACCGGCAGCCGCATGGATGAGCTGATCTTCCAGGAATTCAAAGGCACCGGCAACATGGAGTTGATCCTCGACCGCAAGCTTTCCGACCGCCGCCTGTATCCCGCGATTGACATCCCGAAGTCCGGCACGCGCAAGGAAGAAAAACTGTTTGCGCCGAAGAATCTCGAAGCCATCCGCAAGCTCCGCCGCACGATGGTGGACCTGAACCCCATTGAGGCGATGGAAACGCTCACGGCGGCCTTGAAGAAATTCAAGACCAACGACGAGTTCCTGGCCAAGATGGAAAAAGGTTCGTGAGGCCGGGTGCGTAACGTGTAAGGCGAGACATGGCCCAAACCAAAGTGCCTGAAAATCCCGCTTACCGCGTTCCGCCGACCACTGCGCCCTCATCCCGTCCGCCGCTGGAGCGGATGTTGCGCATCCACCAGATATTGCAGGCGGGTGGCTATCCCAACGCCACCTCGCTCGCCCGCGAGATCGAGGTTTCCGCCAAGACCATTCATCGCGACATCGAGTTCATGCGCGATCGCATGAGTCTGCCGCTGGAATACAACCACGCCCACCACGGCTTTGCGTATACCGCCGAGGTGAATGCGTTTCCCACGATGCAGATCACCGAGGGCGAAATCTTCGCGCTGGTCGTCGCGGAAAAGGCCCTGCAACAATATCGCGGCACCAGCTTTGAGAAGCCGCTGCTTTCGGCGATCAAAAAGATGGAGCAGGCGCTGCCGGACACCATTTCGTTGAACCTGGCGGACATCGCGCAGACCATTTCCTTCCGCACCCGCGCCGCGCCGATTCTGAACCTGAAAATTTTCGACGTGCTGGCCCGGGCGGTTTCGCAACGGCAGCAACTGGAACTGCATTACCGCAAGCCCGGGCAGAAGGCCGAGCCGCGCATCATTGATCCCTATCACCTGGCAAACATCAACGGCGAATGGTTTTTGTTCGCGTTCGATCATGCGCGGAAGGACATCCGCACCTTTGCGCCGGCGCGCATCCAGTCCCTGTCCCCGACAGGCAAGACGTTCGAGCGGGCGCAGAAATTTTCCCTGGAGAAGCGCCTGCGCGACAGTTTTGGCGTCCATTCGGGCGAAGGGGAGTTTGAAGTAGTCATCCGCTTCAACGCCCGCGCCGCCGATTACATCCGGGAAAAGAAATGGCATCCGTCGCAGACGTTGCGTGATTTAAAAGATGGCGGTGCGGAGTTGACCCTGAAGCTTTCCAGCCTGGCCGAAGTGCAGCGCTGGGTCCTGAGCTGGGGCGGCGACGCGGAAGTGTTGAAGCCGGCGGAACTCATTGAATCCGTCCGCGCGGCCGCGCGGAAAATTCTTAAGCCGGCGTAGCCGCGGACGGGAGGAGGAGCCGACTGCAAAATTTCGGGGAAAGATTTGACAGGGGGGGCGGTAATGCGAGTTTGCTTCGGGAGGCAACTTTCGGCAGGCTGTGGGTTTGAATGAATATGCGGGTTCCATTACCTCGTTCCGCGGCATGAATGTGATGTCGCGTTGGCGGAGGATGCAATTGCTGTTGGTGCTGTTGGCCGGGTGTTTTGCCGCAGGAATGCGCGCGGATGCCCAGGGCTTTGGCCTGACTTCGTCGGTATCTTCCCCGTTGGTGCTGACCAACACGGCGTTTGTCTACACGATCACGCTGACCAACTTTACCGGCTCTGTGCAGGCCAATATGTTCGTGACGAACACCTTCTCTGCCAGTATCTCACTAGTGGGAACCGCCAATTCCGCGGGCACGAACGATATTGAAGGCGCCAGTGTGGTTTTTTCCGTGCAGGCGCTGTCGAACAATGCGGCTGCGATCATGTCGGTGACCAATTTCACCTCAAACGTCGGCTTTCTGACGAACACCATCGTCACCGGAATTTTCGGGGCGACCAATCTGACGAGCGTCATTATTGTCCAGGTGGCTTCGTCGTTCTCGGATCTGGGAGTGCAAATAACTCCGCCGATTCAGCCGGTCATCACGAACGACCTCATATTTTATGATGTGATTGTGACGAACAACGGGCCGGGGTCCACGCCGGGGGTGATGTTGACGAATGAGTTTCCGCCGGGGGTCATTTTGAAAAGCGCCAGCCAGAGCTTCAGCCTCAACGGCCAAAACCTGATTTTTAACGTGGGAACCTTGGCGGCGGGTGGCTCGGCGGATGTGCGGTTATTTATTCAGCCCACCAATGTGGGAACATTGACGCTGGTTGCTGCCGTCGGAGCGCTGGGATTGGTGGATCCGAACCCCACGAATAATACGTTCGTCACCACGGATGTCTTTGTATCAGCCTACTCTGACGGCCTGCTCACGGCGGTGACCAATTCGCCACAAACTAACAATCTGCAAAGCGGCCTGTTGGAACAGACCGTGTTGCTTTCCAACATCGGTCCGAGCAACGCGCTGGCGGCCCGGCTGGTGGTGACAGGGCTGACGAACCAGTTGCTTAACGCCGTCGGCACCAATGGCACCAGCCCGTTTGTTTACCTGAGCGCGCCTTTGCCGGCGGGCCAGAGCGTGACTTTGGTGCTGCAATATCCACGCAAATCTTTTCCGTTCACGAACGGGCAGCTTCATGCCTTCAGCATGCCATCGGCCCCAATATGGACGCCCGCGCGCGTGACATCGACGAGCACAAACGTGAACATCAGCAAAATCATCAAGCTAAACGGCGGATGGAACAATGGCCGGATGTTGATCGAATTTACCAACATAGTGGGACGAACTTATACGGTGGTGTACAGCGATGATGCTTCTTTTTCCAATGCCATGATTGCGCCGCCGACCGTTAGCTCGGGCGCGAACCGCGTGCAGTGGCTTGATTACGGTCCGCCCGCGACGAAGAGCGCTCCGGCGAACAGCCCGGCGCGTTTCTACCGCGTCTACCAAACCCCCTGAACTGATGTTGCTGCCATCATCCATCATAAAAAACGTCCGCCGGCACACGCTGCCGAGTTGGGTGGTAGCGTATTGTTGCGCCGGTGTGGCGATGAATGCCTTGGCGCAGACGAATTCAGCGGCTCCGCCGGTGCCGGCCAAACCCGGCGCTTCCAAGGCCAAGGATGATCCGGAAGGATCTCGCAACCAAAACTTCATCCTGATCCCTCCGCACAGTGAGGATTGGACACGGCATTTTCAGGTCGGCGCAATCATGGCTTTCGGCATCGACGCCAAATTTCATGAGCACGGTAATTTTTTGGTCAACCATGGTGCGGGGGTTTATGATGATGGTTATGTCCATCCAGATGAAATAGGTGATCCTAAAGTCACCAGTTATTGGGGGTACGAAAAAGCCTCGCAATATGATGCCGCCGCACAGACGATCAGGCTGCATAGCGTTTCGGAACTCGATAACACGACCGGTAATGCCAAATCGAATGGTGATCCGTCGTTTGGTCTCGACCTCGCGTACGGCGACGACTACGCCTACTTCAAGCCTGCGCATATGCGTATCGGCTGGGAACTTGGACTCAATTTTTTGCCTATCAATGTCAAAGATGACTCCACCCTGAGCGCGAATGTCACGCAGGTCACCGATATCTACGGTACCGGCGGCATTCAAGTCCCGGACGCACCTTATCATGGTGATCCCAGCGGTCAGGGGCCGCTTCTCTCACGCAACCCGAGCAGTTCGAGTTCCTCATCTTTGGGAACACAACAGATCAATGGCAGCCGGTCTTTGGACATGGATTTGTTTGCGTTCCGCTTAGGACCGTCTTTCTTTTGGGATATATCCGAAAATTTGGGGCTTTCGTTCAGCGGCGGCCCCGTCATCGGTTGTGTGACTGGTGATTATAATTTCGACGAAACCATCAACCTTGGCGGAACTATCACCCATAACAAAGGCAGTTTTGGGGATACGGAGTTCGTGTATGGCGGCTATCTGAACGCGATGTTGAAATATCACATCGTGGACAACGGGCGGAACGCCTATCTGTTCCTCGGCGCGCAATATACGCCGATGACCACCGCACGAATCAGCAACGGCGCGGGCCGGACTGCAGATTTGAATCTCTCCGGGCAGGTCTACATCTCCGCCGGCCTTGGTTGGCCGTTCTGAAACGAGAAGTGTGAAAGCTACGAAGTGCGGACGTCTCCGGTCGCCGCGAGTTTACCGCTCTGTGCGCGAGCGGCTTTTGCAGACAGGATTGCTCGGATGCAGGGCAATGGAGAGGGATGGCGTTGAAAGGAATACTGTGGCGACTCCTTTATAGAATAATCGAACTGAGTCCTCGGTAACGCGTTCAAGGGTTTTATTATCGTTAAACGATTTTATTTAAGGCAGAAAAATCCATCATTATGCAGGTTTTTCATGTTTTATTGTAGCCATAATTTGAACAAGTTACATCGTCTATTAACAAGTTATTCACAAAAGGTCTTGCAATTTAATTCAGGCCGGTCATTATCGCGGCGTCAGCAGGATTAATAGTGAAAAGTAGTCCTGCCGGCAAAGACATATAGGTTCCTCACCTAACGAAAACTGACCGGCGCAGTGCCGGTTGGCAAGACGTTCCCATTTGCTTTCTTTGAAATGAATGCATTGGTCGCGTGAGCCTGTGTGTTTTTCGTGGGTTCGGGAATCGTTGTTTATTTCCGTTCTTCCAAAAGAAACTTCCGGGTTCATCGGCACAAACATTCACAGTCGGCAACGGGATTTTTTATTTTTTGGCCAGGATCTAAACATTTCTTGTTAAGGCATGGCAAAAAATGGCCGATTAGCCGTGTGAAATGGTTTCAGCGATTTTAGAAAGTCAGAAAGTCAGGCGGACAACGAACCAAGACATCCATGGAATGGAACATGCGAAAAACATCGGCGGGGACCTGGATGTGAGCAGTCTTTGAATCATTATGAAATACAAGCGTTTCTTGGCCGGTTTTGCGGGGCAGCTGGGTCTGCTCATTCTGGCCGTCAACCTGGCCGGCGCGGATGTCGTGCGGGTGCAGACAATCAGTTTGCACAAGGGCTGGAACGCCGTGTTTTTACAGGTTGATCCCACCGACCCCAAGCCGGCGGATTGTTTCCAGGGGACGCCGGTGACCATCGCCGCCGCCTTCACCGGGGCGGACCAGACGGTGCAATTTGTCCAGAACCCCACGACCAACAACCTCGCGCATAAAAAGGGCTGGAGCGTCTGGTATGCGCCGAGCCGGCCGGATGCGTTTCTCACGCAGATTTTTCAGTTGGTCGGCAACAAACCGTATCTGCTCTACGCCGAGAGCGATTATGTCTGGAACGTTTCCGGCAATGCGCGGCTGACCTCGGTGAAGTGGCGGCCCAACTCCTTCACGCTGGCGGGCTTTGGCGTGGACGAGGTTTCGCCGCCGACGTTCGACCAATTTTTTGACGGCTCACCAGCTCACCATCCTTATCAGATCTACCGGTTGATCAATGACAACTGGACCAAGGTGGACAACGCCCAGACCACCCAGATGCATGCGGGCGAGGCGTATTGGATCTATTGCGCGGGCAGCTCGGATTATCAGGGGCCGCTGTGCGTCAAGCTTCCCAGCGGGCCGACGCTGACACTTGCCGGCGGGAATGCCGCCGGAGTGATGCTGTTCAACAATTCACGGAATCCGCTGGGGGTGCAGGTGCAAAACATGGCCGGCAGCACGCAGTTGCCGCTGGCCTTCGTGTTGCGGGCGGTCACGGACACGAATGTCGTCACCGCGGCGTACGATCTGCCGGACAATTACAGCCTGCCCTCGTTCGACGCGGGCGAGAAGCGCGGCCTCTGGCTGACGCTCCGGCCGGAGCGGATGACGGCGGCCACGCAGACCGGCCTGCTGAAGATCACGACTGATTTGGGCACACAAAGCTGGGTGCCGGTGACGGGCAACCGCTCGGACGTCGTCCCGGCCAATTAATTCAAGCACGAACTACAACCATGTATAACGTTTTCCGACCTTATGCGGGCCTGGTGATCCTCTTTTTGACCACTGGGATCATCCAGGCAGACACCACTTCCGCCGCCGGCCTCTGGGTGGGCGAAGTCACGCTCCAACGCGTCAATGAGACGGTGACCGGGGTGAACGCCGCCAACCAGGTGGTGTCGCCCGACCCCAGCGTCACCACGCCGGTCACTTCGCCCGCGCACATGCGCATCATTTTTCACGTGGACACCAATGGCGTGGTGCGCCTGCTCAAAGGCGTCGCCATGGTGAACCGCGCGACCGGCTCGACCAATCCGCCGGATATTGTGCTGCTTTCCAACCCGAGCCTGTATGCGCAGTACGGCAATCTGCCGGGCCAGCGGCTGACGGCCGTGGCGTTTGATTTCGGGGATGGCCCCGCCGCGCAAAATGCGCTGGATGCGATTGCCGGGGCGGCCGCGGCCGCCGTGGTCAACGGCACCGACCCGACCGCCGCCGCCAATGCCGTGATCAATTCCTATCAGACAAACATTCCGGCGGGTTCCTCCACCGCCTATGCCAATTTCATACAATCCTCCACGTTTAGCGGCACGGCCAGCCAGGCGGCGACGAGCGCCGCGTTGAGCCTCGTCGGAGTGGACGCCTCGGTGGCGGCGAGCCGCAAGATCGAGATCGCCACGCTGGCGGCGGTGAATACATTGAAGGACGCCAATGTCTATGCGGCGGCCGATGCCCTGACGTTAAATGAAGTGGTGATGACCGGCCAACTGGCGGCGGGCGGCGTTTTGACCGGGACGATTTATCTTGGCGCCGATCACCCCACGAATCCGTTCCGGCACAAGTGGAATCCGATCGAGCGTCACGGCTATGCCATCACGCGCGCGTTGACGGTCACGTTTGATGCCGCGCCCGACCCCAATGCGTCCGCGCTGCCCGGTTTCGGGGTGGACCACATCACCGGCACGTATCACGAAAGCATCCTCGGGCTGCACAAGCCGCTCGGGCCGAACCAGGACATCGGCCTGCTCACCGACGGCACCATCACGCTCCAACACATCAGCCCGGTGGCAGTTTTGAACCAATAATTCCCGAATGAACTCCATGAAAACCAGTTCTCAATTTTTGGCCCGGGCCGGACGCCAGTTCCGCCGTGGAATCGTTTTTGCCTCGCTGGCGGCGGGCCTGCCGCTGGCGGCGTGGGCGCAGTCGAACGCCGTGGCGGTGGCCGGGTCGTTTGTCCAGGAACTGCAGTTCCCCAACACGGGCCACACCGTGGATACGCGGGTGGACAACTCGGTCGGCACCACCAAGTCCGGCATCACCTATGTGCTGGCGGCGGACTATGCCACCAACACCTATCTGCGAAAGTTTGACGCCAGCGGCGCGGAAGCGGTCTTCGCCAACGGCGGCAACCAGATGGTCATCGCCGGCATCTCGGGGGCAACCATGGCGGTCATACCGGGCACCACCAATCTTTACATCGCCGGCGGGAGCAAAATCTACCAGGTCAGCACCGAGAACGGCCAGTTGATGAATTCGGTGGATGCGGGTTCCGGGGTGGACCTTAAGGGCAGCTTCTGGGATGGGACCAACTTGGTGGTATGCGGTAATTTTACCGGGGGCACCAAAACTGTGCTGGGCCATACGGCCACGGCGCGCGGTTCACAAGCCGGCATCATCATCAAACTCAGCCGGGATTTATCCACCACCGTCGGACTGATGACGTTCGGCAACACCGGCTCGGGCGCCATCAATACCGCCAACTCCATCGTGGTGGATGAGAACTACGACATCTACGTCGCCGGTAAAATCGGCAACGGATCCTTCGACTCCGATGTTTTCACCGCGGGCAACTGGAAGGTGCTTGAAAGGTACAATGACGGCACCGTGGCCAGCCTGGAAGACGCCAAGAACGTGCTCAACAACGGCGGCGGCACCAGCGTTTCGAGCACGACGGCGACCATCAATACCAGCACCGGGATCAATGATTATGTCTATCATGCCACCGGCGTGTTCATCGCATCAGCGGCCGGAAGTTATACTTTTACCAGCACCTCGGACGACGGCAACTGGCTCTATGTTGACGGGCAGCAGCTGATATACGATGACAATCTGCACCCGCCGTCGGCCACCAGCAAAAGCGTCACGCTTGGGCTGGGGTTGCACAGCGTGGACTGGTTGTATTTCAATCATGGCGGCGGCGGCTCCGGCTCGTTTCAGTATACCGGTCCGGGGGTGAGTTCCGCGACCCTGGTGCCGGCGGCGGACATTGGCAGCAACAAGGGTTATGTTCTGAAATTCAGCGGTGACCTGACCGCGCTCAAGGGCGTCTATTCTTCCCAGCAATCTGCCGGTCAGGGCAGTGAGATCAAGGAACTGGCGTATTCGCAAGGCTTCGTTTACGGCGTGGGATATTGGATGGGCAACGCGGACAACCCGGGCATCAGTCCGGCCGATGCTTCGGACGCCGGCTCGCAGAATCTGGAAGTCCTCAAGCTCGATACCGGGCTGCTGCTCAAGGCGCGTGCCACCGTCAAGGGCGCCGCCAATAACACCGGTTACAGCATCACCGTGGATGATGCCGGCAACGCGTATCTCACCGGCTCGCAAGGGCCGGCGTCGGAGGATTTCTTTGGCAACGGCGATCCCACGAACCAGCCGTTCACCTCGATCTCCTCGGCGAAGCCCAGCATCTTCATCGCGCAACTGGATTCCAATTTCACGTTCAAGTGGGTGAACACGCCCACCACGCCGGTGCCGGATTTTGATTTTACGATCGCCACGCCGCGGGTGCGCTGGAACTCGGCGTTGCAGCGCGTTTTCTGGATGGGCTATTTCAAGAACGGCCAGTTGCTGATGGGCAATCCGACCACGATGCAGACTTTGAACGGCCCGGAAGGCTTCATTGCCGTGCTGGATCCGACGGGAAAATATGCCGAGCGCGTGTTGCTCACCGTCCTGTCGGACTTCGGCGTCAGCGGGGTGCAGGTTCTGCCGTTCGGCGGACCCAGCGGCGGCAGCAACAACGTCTCCGTGATCGGCGTCAACACCAAGCCGGTCATCAAGGGCGCGCAGGTCAACGCCTCGGTGCCCAGCTACATTTACTGGGATCTCACCAATAACGACATCACCACGGCGTGCCTGGCCGACCCAACGCTCATTGATTCGGCGGCGGAGACGCGGATCGGCTGCCTGGGTTATTCCGTAGGCAACAACGTCGCCAACGGCACGGCCAACAGCTACACCTTCACCATCAGCCAGGACACCATCGTCCGGTTCAACTGGAACGTGGAACATGCGTTGCGCATCACTTCGGATTTCAGCGAGACCGAGGGACACGATCCGGGAACCATCGGCCACATCGTGGGCTTGAAATCGGACGCCTCCGGCTCGCCGGACCCGACCGTGGAGAAACATTGGGTGGCGGAAAACACCCCGGTCATTGCGACCGTGGATGCGGCGGTGGATGACCAAAATTATTTGTCGGCGGGGTTGGCGGTGCGTTACGTCGTGACCGGTTATGATGCGTATGGACCGGCCAACACCCTGGGCAGCCCCGGCACAACCAATTTCATCACCTTCCTCGGCAACGACACCCGGCGCCAGGTGCCACAGTTCCTGATGACCGGCCCGGCGAGCATCACCTACCATTGGAAGCTGAAGATCGGCGTGCAGGTGGCCACCACCGGCCTGTCGTCAGCCAGCTTTCCCTACATCCAGGTGCTTTCGGACCCCGGCCAGGTCACGCCGCCCACGCAGGCGGATGGCGTGGGCTCGGGCACCTTTTTCTATGATGAAGGCACCAGCTTGCAGATCGGCACCATCGGCGCCCAGAACACCACGCAGCTCCAGGGCTGGTTCAACGGTGACGGCACGGTTTTCCCCAGCACGGGTGCCACCAGCAATCTTAACGGCTCGTTTACGGCCACGGTGAACGGCGTCACGCAGAACTACGTTTCGCTGCAGGTCGCCAATTTCAACCGGCCGGCGCGGGTCATGTGGAATTACGGCGACCGCATTTTTGATGAGACCGTGTTTCTCGGCAACACCGTGACATTCTCGACCGTGGACGACCCGGTGGTGCGGGCCAAACTGCGTACCGACCTGCCGCCGACCTTGGTGACGCTGCTGGATTCGCCGCAGGGCAGCTCCGCCAGCGACATGGCGCTCTGGGATTCTGTCGGGAAAAAATACTATCCGCTTCGTCCGGGCGTGATCATGACCTACTGGCAGACCACGGCTGATCCCAGCGACCGCGTCATCATCCGGCTCACGTTCAAATATCCGGTCGTACCACATTACCGGCACATCGCCAGCACGCATCCCGTGTCGCTGGATCCGTCCACCAACGACTCCGTGTCTTTCGTGGGCTTGAAATACACGGAAACCACCACGGGTGCGGCGGTGGATTCCAGCGGCAATTTTACGGCCACCGGTCCGGGCATGACGGTTTTGCAGTTCACCGAGACCAGCAGTTCGGGCCGCGGCGGCAGCATCACCACGCCACGCATCCGCGTGGTGCAGACCAAGAACTGGAGCGACAACCTGCCCAATACCCAGCCTGCCATCATCGGCAAAAAAATCACCAGCAGCTACGACACCGCCGGCCTGGGCACCGGCTATCTGTTCTTCCCCATGGCGCGCTACGATGCAGCCATCTACAACCGTGACGCGCTCACCGGCCCGATCATCCCGGTGAACCTGAATCCGACCGCGGGACCGACCGAACAATTGGTCGTGGTCTGGTATGAAAACCGCGATAAAATTTTGTGGCCATATCAGGCCGTGCGCTACCAGCCCGCTTGGCCGGTGAATGCCGCGCAAGGTTTGAACCGCATCGTCATCTCCAGCCGCTACGGCAATGAGAGCGTGGCGCAGGATGGCACCGACCAGGTGGTGGTCCCGGCGGAAACGTACGGCACGAACACGTATCCGGCCGAGACGACGCTCAATCCCGCGCGCTTCGCCCAGGTGCAGATCTACAATCAGCCGAACCGTGCGCTGCCCGGTTACAACCCGAACGAGGAACACGCATTGCTCGCGCCGTCCCTGCGCTCCGCGGCCATTGCACCGCAGCCGATGGCGGCTTACGCCCTGCGCAACGGCGACCTGAATGTGACCAATCAGGATGCGACCTACACCTCCGACCCGTATGTGCTGGTGCAGTTTTACGACAACATCGCCCAGGAATATCGCATGGCGGTTTACAACATCGTGACCACCGCCAGCAACCTGAATGCGGGCGACCTGAGCTACAATTATACATTCCAGGACCAGATGGACGCGGGCGAGCCGGTCATCCCGTTTTATCCGCTCCCGCAGGTCATCGGCGCCACGCCGAGTTCCAGCACCTACGGCAAGGACGGCAATCCGTCCCAGCAGATGTGCTTCTGGAAAGACCACAAGGGGACGCCTTGGGCGGTCTCGGGTGACAGTTTCTTCACCGTCTATTTCTATTATCCGCTCTCGCCTGACTTCTGGTGGCCGGCCAGCGGCAACAAGCAGCCGGGTGACAGCGTGGCGTTTTTGCCCACGACGCCCGGGTTTGCCGGGACGGCGTTCAACATCGATTATACGCGCAATGACCAGACGCCCGCCGCGCAGGGCATCACCTACACGACCGTCTGGCCGCTGGACGTGCCGATCTTGAAAGTCGGCGAGACGCTGACCTTCCCGGGCGGCGAATATCAACTGGATTATCCCACCACCACGACCCTCGATGACCAGGGCAATTTTGTGGATGAAGCCACGCCGGGATTGCCGGGCGTCGTCGGTTTCGCCGCAGGCCAGATCGTTTACGACACGATGAACCCCACGATGGATGACCAGAAGAATTTTGACACCTACACCGCGCGGATTTTCCCGGCGCTGGAGCAGCGCACCGTGCCGTTGTCCGTGGCTGATTTCCCGGCCGCATTGTTGCCGGTGAACGGCCGCACCACGGTCCAGAACGGCGTCTATATTTTCAACCAACTGCCGTCTTCATTGCAGAAGCGCATGTTCTACGACCCCATCCAAGGCGTCATCGGCATCAAGGGTTTCTTAAACGACAAGAGCATCAGCGACTCCACGCTCACGGCGTCGCCGCCGGCGGTCTACGTGCTCGAGCCGAACGTGCTGACCTCGGCGGAGAAGAGCATCTTGGACGGTTCGGCCTCGACGAGCCCGTTTAAGGATGTGCAAGGCTCGCGGTTCACCGCGGCGATGGACACGCTGTTCAACCTCACGCGCAACCCGAACCAACTCGACAAGAACAACGACGGCGTGGATACGGCCTATCGCGTCGGCCTGGAACAGAAGATTAAGGTAAGCCCGGCCACCGGCAAGCCGCTGCTCACAACCAACGGCACGATCATCACCGCCCAGCGCGATCCCACGAAGGCGGCGTCCATGCAGGCGCTCGGACCCGGTCTGGCGCTGGTGGCCAACCCGGCTTTCCTCGACCCGAACAGCCCGGTGCAGATCAGCTATGTCACGCTGGCGGAAAACAACAGCGACGCGCTCGGCGGCGCGCCGGTCGCCCTGCATATCATCAAGGTGGACAAGACGCAGCGTTATCGCGGCTCCATCAAGACGATTTTGTCGGCCAATGTTTTCGATGAAAACATTGTGCTGCGTCACACCGCCGACTTTGGCGGCAACGCGGATGACCTGGTGTTCGAGTGGTGGTACCGGCCGGAGGATGGCACGGATGCGCTGCCGCCGGACCGCCAGCCGTCGCCCACGCCGTGGAAATTGTTCGCCGACCCGTCGGGCAACCAGGGGCAGGGCTTTTATCAATTGACGCTGAAGGGCAACCCGAGCGCACCCGAGGTGCTGCTGGGCGACAGCCTGTTTTTCGTGCGCTACCGCCACAAGAACGAGGTGCATAACGGCGTGAACTGGGAAGTGCCGCAGCCGAATGGCGAGCGCCGCGAAGTGCTGGGCAACTTCACCCCCGGCATTCCGTACGACTGGGCGGGCGCGGGCAATTCCTCGCCGGAGGACCTCAATGGCGACGGCCAGCCGGATTACATTCCGCAGCTCGCCGAAGGCTGGGTCAAACGCGTGATGAGCGCCGTCAACCCCTACGAGGCGCGCATCAATGACTTCACGCAGAACGCGCCGGCGACTTATTCGAGCATCATCCAGCAGCTCGGCGTGCCGTATTCCGGCCCCGTGGCGCTGAACTCTGATCCGAACGTCATCCAGAACGTCGGACTGATTGCGTTGTACCAAACGATCCTGAACCGCGCGGAAGATCTGAGCATCAATCTTTCCACGCCCATCTCCGATCCGACCATCGCGAACGCGCTGGAACTGGCCTCCACGCGGCTGAGTGATTTCTACACGTTGCTCGGGAACGAGGCCTATTCGGATTCGCAGAATCCCGCCATCGGCTACGGCAGCAGCAGCGTGGAATACGGCAACATGGCACCGACCGTGTTCGCGTTCCAGAACCAGCTCGCCACCCGGCTGGATGAGGAACTCGGCCTCTTGCGCGGGGTGACTGCCAACAACGGCACACCGGTCTTCAACCGCCTGTACTGGAACTTCACGCACGCCGAGGGCGAGGCGGCCTATGTGATGAAATATGACATCACCGACATCAATAATGACGGCTTCATCGATGTGAACGATGCGATGATCCTTTACCCGCAGGGACACGGCGACGCCTGGGGCCACTACCTCACGGCCATTCGCATGCAATATGATCTGCTGCGCAACCCGTATTTCAACTGGGTGTCGCGCTCGGAATTCATCAATTCGCAGGATGTGGTGATACCGGTGGATTATCTCGATGAACGGAAATTCGCGGAAGTGGCCGCCGCCAAGGCCCAGGCCGGCGCACAAATCCTCAGCCTGACCTACCGCTCAAAATTTGTCGCCGATCCGCGCGGTCAGTGGCAGGGCTATCTCGACACGGATCCAAACCAGGCGTGGGGCGTGGACGAATGGGCCCGGCGCGCGGGCCAGGGTGCCTTCCTGGACTGGGTGACTGCCAACGCCTTGTTGCCGGCCGTTCATCCCAACACGAATTACACCGGCATCCAAAAAGTTGACCGCACCACGGTCACCGACATCAGCACCATCTCGGGCAACTTTGTGGCCATACAGCAGACCATGGACTCGGTGGATCATGGGGACAACCCGCTGGGCCTGCACGCCGGCGCGCTGTCGTTTGCGATTGATCCCACATTTGCGCAGAACATTGGAGCGTCCACGGGCAACAGTCCCGGCGTGGACACGTTCTTTGAACAGACGTACTCCAAGGCTTTGTCGGCGTTGATGAACGCGAAGGCTGCGTTCGATAATGCCAACCAGTTCAACAATCTTATCCGTCAGGTTGCGAATACCGAGGCGGATTATCGCAACGAGGTATACGATCAGGACCAGTCCTATCGCAACCAGTTGATCGAAATCTTTGGCACGCCATATCCGGGCACCATCGGCTCGGGCAAGCTCTACCCGGCGGGTTATCAGGGCCCGGACCTGGCCTTGTATGCCTATGTGCAGGTGAACAGCGTGAATGACAGCACGGTGCCGCAGCCGAGCCAGGCCTTCCTTTCCACGTTCCAGGACCAGACCACCGGCAGCGGTGCGAACCTGGTGAAAGGCTGGGGCCTCACCTTGCCGATTCCCAGCGACTGGGTGACCAAGTTCAACCTGACCCTGCTCAACGGCACGGTCGGCAGCGTCAACTACACCGACTACTCCTCGAACTCGATTCCAACGAACCAGATGCTGCAGGGCTTGAGCCTGCCGGTCATGGCCAACGGCTATTCCTACGTGGCGCCGGCGGCATGGGGCCAGCGCTCCTCCACGGGCGAATTGCAGAAGAACATCGGCGACATGGTCCAGGCGCAGGCGGATTTGGATCACGAAATCTTCGTCTGGCAGCAGAACCAGACGGAAATCCTCAACAAGCTTGAATACCTGAACCAGAAATTTGAATGGGACTCGGACATCAAATCCATCCAGATAGCGAAAGAAGTTTTTGACGCGACCCAGGAAGCCGTCAAGACCGGGCTGGAGGAGGCGGCGGCGGCGCTCGAAGAGGCGGGCAAGGTGGCGGAAGACGCCACCAAGGCGGGGGCGGACATGATCCCCACGATGACGCCGGAAGTCGGCCTGGCGGACAGCGCCGGTGACATCCTGGCGCCCGCGCGTGGCGGGATCGAGGAAGTGGCCACGGCTGAGGAGGCCGCCACCGGCTTCAGCGCCGAGGCCCTGAACGCCGCCGCGAAGGTCAGCGACATTGTCAAGCTGGTGGGCGACCAGAGCTTCGACTTCAGCGCCGATGCCTATACGGCGAAGGAAGAGCTCCTGCCCGAATTGCAGGATCTCCAAACCAAGATCCAAGCCGAGGATGACCAGCGCGTGGCGGTTTTCAAGGCGGTTCAGGTGCTGACCTCCGCCGGCAACGATTATCGCACCACGCTTGCCAATGGCGTGCGCCTGCAGCAGGAACGCACCACGTTCAATAAACGCGTCGCCGCCACGACACAGCAGAACCGCTATGAAGACATGACTTTCCGGTTCTCACGCAACCAGGCGCTGGAACAATACCGTTCCACCTTTGACCTGGCGTCACGCTACGCGTACCTCGCGGCGTCGGCCTATGATTACGATCTGAACCTCGGCCCGGATGACCCCGGCTCACCGATGGAGATCATGTCCGACATCATCCATCAGCGCACCATCGGTTATGTGGACGGCGATGGCAATCCACAGGTCGGCGAACAAGGGCTGGCCGAGGATCTGGCCAAGCTTCGGGAGAATTATTCCGTTCTGAGCGCCCGCATGGGATTGGTGAACCCGATCCAGGAGACGGAAACCTTCTCGCTGCGCACCGGGAGTTTCCGGCTCGGGAGCGACACCAACTCGGATGTGAACTGGGCCCAGGCGTTGATGGACCCGGGCATCAATGTGACGAATTTGTGGGATGTGCCGGCATTCCGCCGGTACTGCCGCTCATTCGCCCCGGAATCCAGCGGGCCGCAGCCCGGCTTGGTCATTCCGTTCACCACGCAGATCCGGTCCGGCCAGAATTTCTTCGGCTGGCCGTTGGGCGCGGGTGATGTCGCGTACGATCCGTCCGTTTACGCCACGCGCATCGCCGCGGTCGCGGTGGCCTTTGCCGGGTATGACACGACGACCTTGAGCAGCACGCCACGGGTTTATCTGATCCCGGCGGGTTCAGACGTCATGACCATCCCGAACTCCCCGAACCAGGATTTGCGGTTCTGGAGCGTGCTCGACCAGGTCATTCCCATACCGTATCCGGCGACCACCGCGGATTTCAGCAATCCAACATGGAAGCCGGTTCTGGACAGCGTCTCGGGCAGCAGCGGCACCTTTGGCGACATCCGGCAACACTCCAGTTTTCTGGCCGGCGGGTTTTCCAATCCCGACCCGACCCAGATTAATTTCTCGGCGGTGCCCTACAATCTGGACCTGATCGGCCGTTCCGTCTGGAACACCAAATGGCTCCTGATCATTCCGGGCGCCTCGCTGAATGCCGACTCGACGGCCGGGGTGGCCAACTTCATCAACAGCGTGAAGGACATTCAGCTGAACATAAAAACCTATGGTTACTCCGGCAACTGATTTACCCGAAGGCAACGTCATGAAAACCATCTTTAAAAAACTCCGCTTCGCCGCCCTGTGCGGGGCGGCCCTGTTGCCGTTGCTCGCGCTGGCGCAGATCGGCGAGCCGGACACCATCTTTTACGGCCAGGTCATCAACCGCACCAGCGGGCAGATCGACCTCATCACCAGCGGCAACCTGGTCTGGGTCATCACGCGGCCCGACGGCAAGCAGCTCACGCTCACCGCGACGTTGCGGGCCCTGAACAAGGGTTTGTATTCCTACCGGCTCGCCGTGCCGCACGAGGCGCTGACTTACGGGCTGTTTGCGGATGGGGATGTTGTGCCGCTTTCGGCGGCGGCGGCCAATTGCAGCATAGTTTCCATCACCGTGGACGGCACGCCGGCTGCCATCGTGGCGCCCGGCACCGGTTCTTTTGTGGTGGGCCAGAACCTGCGCTCGGCCACGTACCGGCTGGACTTGGAACTGTTCAATCCGCTCGCCAGCACCAGCGGCGATGGCATTCCGGACTGGTGGAAGACGCTTTACGGCGTGTCCGATCCCAACGCCCATCCGACGGCGGACGGCTGGTCCAACCTGCAGAAATTCCAGAACGGCGGCGCGCCCAACCAGGACAACCGCTACCCGACGCTGTTGAACCGCGAATGCTGGGTCTATGCCGATGGCCGCACCGAAGTTCCGCTGGCTGTGGTGGATTCCGACAGCGCCAGCACAAACATTTATTTCACGCTCACCACCCTGCCGGCGAACGGCACTTTTTATCTCCGCAACTATTCCAACGACGTGACGCTGGCCGCCGGGGCAAAGTTCACGCTGGATGATGTCAACCGCGGCCGGCTGATCTTCGCCCACGCCGGTCCGGGGGCGTTTGCGGTGCCGACGAGTTTCAACTTGAACCTGTGCGATGAAAATCCGGCGCACGGCACGAACTACACCGTCTGGCTGAATGTTTATCGTCCGAATTATCCTGATGCGGTCACGCAGGCGGCGCAGGCGGCGGCGGCGGCGCCATTCGGGTTTGCGGACGTTCCCGGCCTGTCCTTCGACGAGCAGCAGATGCTGATCAATTATTTCCTGAGCCGCGATCATGGTTACATTGTTGCGGACGCGTCGCGGTTCGCCTCGTCGCGGACGAACCAGGCGGCCAGCGTGAGCTTCGATCGCGAACAATCGCATGTGCTCGTCGGCGGCGCGGGCAATGACCGGTTGGTGGGCGGCGCGTTGGGCGACATCCTCATCGGCGGGCGGGGCAACGATGTGCTGCATGGCGGCGGCGGCAACGACCTGTTCATCATCCCCGGTGTCAACAGCGGCAATGACACCATCGAAGATTTCTCGGCCACGAACGGCGATGCGCTGGACATCTCGCGCGTGCTGATCGGCACGGCCTGGCAGTTGACCAACTATGTGCAACTGGCGACGGACGGCACCAACACCTATCTCGGCATCAACTATGCGGGCGCCGGCACTGGTTTCACCAACATGACGGTCACGTTGCAGGGCGTTCAATACACCCAGGCCAATCTGCGGGCGCTGTGCGATGGCGGCAATCTGCTGACCGGGTACAAGGCGCTCTCGCCAAGCGTGTCCATCGCGGCAACGGTACCGGCCGCCAGCGAAAACGGCCCGGTGGCCGGACAGTTCACGCTGACCCGCAGCGGTTCGGCGAGTTCAGCGGTGACCGTCAACTTGATCGTTTCCGGCTCGGCTGTGAATGGCAGCAGCTATCAATTGATCGCGAGCCAGGCCACCTTTGCCGCGGGCCAGCACACGCTGACGATCCCGGTCAACACCTATCCAACCACGGATACATTGACGCAGTATGTGCAGGTGGCCGTGTCCGCGGGCACCGGCTATGACATTGGGGCGTCCCCGTCAGCCCAAGTTTCCATCGAGCCGCTCGCGGCGCAGATCACCATCCAGGCGGTCGTGAACACGGCGACCAAAAACGACCAGTCGCCGGCCATCTTTGTGGTGTCGCGCGGCGGGATCCTGAGCAGCGTGCTTTCCGTGCGGCTGGACGTCAGCGGCACGGCCTCCAGCCTCACCGACTATACGATGACGGATGACAGCGGCCGGACAATTTCCACGACGTTCCCGCTGGTCAGCATGCCGGCGAACCAGACCGAGGCGTTTGTTTACATCACACCCAAGACAACAGCGAACATTGCGACCGGTCCGAAGTACGTGCAGTTGACCGTCAAGACCAACTCCACATACAAGGTTTTGAACCCCAGCTTTGACCGCGCCTTCATCCTGAACCAGTTGATGACCGGCCTGGCCTGGCAGCAGTCCTTTTTCCCCGCCGTATCGGATGACTGGAACACGTTCGCGAGCCGCGACACGGGCAACAAGGGCGTCCGCAACCTGTACCGGTACGCCTTCGGTTTGAACCCGACCAATCCGGTCGTGACGAACGGGCTGCCGTTCTACCAGATCGTGAATGACCACCTGGCCGTCACCTTCCGGCATCCGCTGGCGGTCACGGATTATGACTACATTCCGCAGGTGTCGGACGACCTGGTGACCTGGAGCGCGCTGTCGAATGACGTCGAGCCGTTCACCGCGCCGAATGCAAACACCAACGATGTCGAGACCGTGTCCTACCGCTCAAAGAGCACGGTGCACGGCGGCAACAAGACGAAACAATTCATGCGCGTGACGCTCCAGCCGCATTGAAACCGCCCGGCGAAACCTGAATGAAATCATTTTTGCGAATCAACCTGGCCTGCGCCGTGCTGGCGGCGGTCGTTTTCGCCGGCTGCTCCAAGAAGCCCGCCGCCGATGTGCTGGCACGCGTGGGGGACCGGGAAATCACCGTGGCCGATTTCAAGGCGGAATATGAACAGCGGCAGAGGAACCGGCTGCCGTTGCCCGACCGCCAGGTGCTGCTCGACCAGATGATCGACCGCGAAACTTTTTTGCAGCAGGCCCGGGCGGCCGGACTGGACCAGACCGTGGAGGTTCGCCGCGCCTGCGAGGACATCTTGATCGCGAAGTTCAAGGAATCACAACTGGATCCGAAGGTGTCAGCGGTGAAGGTGACGCCCGAAGAGATTCAGGCGGACTACCAGAAGGACCTGGCGCATTTCACCCAGCCGGCCAAGGCGAAGCTCGCCTTTATTTTCATCCCCGTGGATGCCCGCGCGGATACGAACAAGGTTGCCGCGGCGGCGGCACGCGCCAGCGAAGCGCTGCAGCAGGCGGGCGCGCTGCCGTCCGGGGCGCGCGGATTTGGACAGGTGGCGGCGGATTTTTCGGATGACCAGGCAACCCGTTATCGTGGCGGCGACGCCGGCTGGTTTGCGACGGATTCCATCGCGGACCGCTGGCCGGCGGAGGTCGTCGCGGCCGGTTTCGCCCTGAAAAATCCGGGCGACCTGTCCGGTGTGCTGCGCGCCAAAAATGGTTTTTACCTGGTGAAAAAACTGGATGCCCGCACGGCGGCGGTCACGCCGCTGGAGCAGGTTCGTTCGACCATCGAGCGCCGTCTGCTGCTGGCCAAACAATTGGAAGCCGGGCGGCAGTTTCAGGAGCAGGCACGCCAGGCGGCCAAAGTCTCGACCGATGCCGCCCGGCTGGCGGCGACGGCTTATCCCAACCCAACGACTGGTAAAACGGCGCAGGCCCGGATGCCGGCCTTTCCGAGCACACCCTAAAATTTACGACATGAAATCCCATTCCCCCCTCATCCGGTGCGCCGGGCGGCAGCTTCGCTGGTTGTCGCTTGGATTAATTTGCCAGGTGGCCGCGACCAACGCCTGGGCAGTCGCCGGTCCGACCATCACCGGCACATCGTCCACCCTCAACATCAACGACGCGCAGACCTCGACGATGTTTCAGAACGCCACCGTGACCGCCGGCACCACCAACGTATTGACGGTGACCGTGGATTTTGTGGCGACGAACCTCGGCACGCTGGCACCGTTGCCGTCGGGCGTGGTGCGCAATGGCAACAACTATGTGATCGGCCCCGCCACGGATTCCGCCGCCACCACCATCCTGAACCAGTTGACGTTTACCCCGGTCAATAATCTTATCCCGGTGGGCAGCGCGTCCAATGTGGTTTTTCACGTGTCTGCCGTGGATGCCAACAACAATTCCTCCACCGTCCGGACTACGACGGTGCAGGTGACGGCCTTGAATGATCCGCCGACGCTTACCGCTTCCGGGGTGTTCCGGATCAATGACAAGCAGACGGCGAGCCCGTTTGGAAGCGTCAGTGCATCCGACCCGGATAACAGCGGCACCCAACCGCAGACCATCACCATCACGCTGGCCCATACGAACACGGGATTCCTGGTGGTGGGCGCGAGCGGATTTGTCAGCAACAACCTGACCTACACCTTGACCGGGGTCGCCCCGGCCGCCGTGGGCAATGCCATCAGCGGCCTGATTTACCAACCCATCGAGAACGTGCTGCCGGTCGGCCAGTATGACACCAATGTTTTCACGATTGTCGACTCAGATGGTGTGCTGACGGCTACGAACACCGGCGTGAGCGTGATTGTGCTCTCCACGAACGATGCGCCGGTCCTGACCGGAGCCCCGGCCAGCCATATCCCCATCGCCACGGGGCACAGCCTTTCGCCCTCGCCTTTCGCCACGCTCACTTTGCGGGACGTGGATCAAAATGATAACATCAGTGATCCAAACGGGCAGACCCTGAACTGGAGCGTGACCTTGACGGGGCCGCCGCCGCTGGGCCAACTGACCCTGAGCGGTAATCCGGTGGGCACCGCGTACAGCAGCAGCGGCGAGCCGCCCACCGCCACTGCTTCCTTGCGTAATTTGAGCTATCTGGCACCGGTGCAAACCATCGCCGGCACCAACTTCCTGCAGATCGCCATCACGGCAGACGACCAGCATGGCGGCCGCCTCACCAACTACATCAATCTGGACCTGTATTCAATCATCCTGCCGCCGGGCCTGTCCGGCACGCAGTCCGGCCAGACGGTCAATGACAACGCGACCATTGCGCCGTTCTCCAAGGTGACGATCCAGAGCCACAACGGCAATCCGGTCACGCTCAAGATTCAACTGGCCGGCGTCGCGACCAACGACATCCAGGGCAGCTTCCTCAACCTGGGCAATTTCATAAAGGACAGCAGCGTGTCGCCGTCGGTCTACCAGTTTTCAGGCACCAGCGAGGCGGCGACGGCCGCCATCGAGGCGCTGCTCTTCCAGCCCACGCCCAACCGCATCAACGGTTCCCAGACGGACGTCGCCACGTTTGGCATCACGTTGATCGACGGCACCATCACCAATGCGCCGGATTTTTCCACGGCCGTCACCATCGTGCCGGTGAACGACGTGCCCACGATCTTCGGCATCTCGCCGCTGACCACGATCCAGGACAACCAGACCTTGCCGCCCTTCAGCACGGTTTTAATCAGCGACGTGGATGAGGGCGGCCAGCAGGTCAACACGTGCACCATCACGATGAACAATCCGACCAACGGCATTTTCAGCTACAGCAGCCTGACCAATTCCACGTTCACCACCAACGGCAGCAGCTACACGATGAGCGGCACGCCGGCGGCCATCACGGCGGCCATTCGCAAGCTCGTTTTTGTGCCGACGGCCAACGAAGTGGCAGTGGGCCTGACCGTGACGACCACTTTCTCGGTGGTGCTGGATGACGGGCACGGCGGCCATGTGGTGAACAACGCCACGGCGATCCGCGTGGCCTCGGTCAGCGGCATGCCGGTGGTAAGCATCCCGGTGCCGCAGCCGGCCTCGCTGCCGGCCGGCACCAATGTGCTGCCGTTTGCGGGAGTCTCCATCTCCGACCCGACCGCGTTGAAGGTCAACTTGCGCATCAACAACCCCGCGCAGGGTTATTTTGCCACCAACAGCGTGAACAGCAACGGCTTCACCAACCGCGGTGGCGGGAATTATTACATCGCCGGCACGGCGGCCAGCGTCAACACGGCAATGCAGAACCTGGCCTTTGTTCCAGCGAGCAATCTGCCGTTCGGCTCGGTCATTAATTTCACGATCAGCGTGACGAACGCGCTGCCGAATTATGTGTCCGTGAACCACGCCATCATTCTGCGCACGGTGCGGAATTCTTATATCGTCACCAAGCTGACGGACTATGACCCGGCGGGCAACGTGGCGGCCAACCTTCAGGTGGGCACGCTGCGCAACGCCATCGCCAACGCCCGGAGCGGCGACCACATCACCTTTGACATCCGTTCCGGTGTGGCGGGCGTGGCGGATTATCCGGCGGTCATCCGGCTGGTGAAGACGCTGACCCTTAACAATGACGTGACCTTTGACGGACCCGGCGCGGACCGGCTGACGATCAGCGGTGACAGCGACGGCAACGGCACACCGGATGTGGAACTATTCACCGTCAACGCCAAGGTGGTGGCGAACCGGCTGGCGTTTGCGAACGGGTATGCGTCCGCTGCGGGCGGTGCCTTTGAAGTGAATGCGACAGGCAGCCTGAAGTTGAGCTATTGTTCCCTGACCGGCTGCCGCGCCGATCAATGGGGTGGTGCGGTAGACATCAATGGCGGTGTCCTGAACGCCGACCACTGCCTTTTCGCCGGCAACAGCACGAGCTCCCAACTGGGGCAGAGCGGCGGTGCGGTTTCGATCTATTCGGAGCAGGTCTGCACCCTGCTGGCCGACACCTTTGCGACCAACCAGCAGAACTCGGCGGGCGGGCTTGGCGGCGGTGCGTTGTATGCCGAGACGTACGATCCGGGTGTGGAACTGGATGTTCACGTCCTGAGCTGCACTTTTGTCGGGAACCTGGATGCCGGCGGCCAGGGCTCATCCATCCGCCCGAACGTGGAAAACACGTACGTCGAATTGCAGAATACCATCCTGGCGGACGGCCAGGGCAAGAACATCGAGATGGACCAGTCTGGCAATGTGCTTTCTCTGGGCGGAAATATTTCGGACGACAGCACCTATTCGATCTTCTCCGCGGGCGGGGTGCCGCAGGACAATTTTGTTTTTTCGCCGCCGCTGGACCAGACCAACGTTTCGCCGGCGAGCCTGTTTTCCGCGCTGGCCAACAACAGCGGCCCGACGGCGACGTGCGCCCTGATCCCGGGCAGCAGCGCGCTGAACAACGCCATTTCCAATTTTCCGGCCGCACCGTTCTTCGCCACGCTGGGCACGGATCAGCGCGGCTATTTCCGCACCAACACGCCGGACATTGGCGCGTTTGAAGCGGGCGCCTCGCAGCGCATCATCATCGAGGAAATCGGCTTCAATCCGCCGAACACGAACGAACAGTTCATTGAATTCTATGTGCCGCGCGATTCCACGGCGCTGGACTTGGGCGGCTTCCAGGTGCTGGTGGATGGCGTGTTGCGCCACACGTTTGCAAGCCAGGTGATGCAACCAGGTCAAGGGCTGGTGCTGTTTTCACTCAATTCGACGAACTCGAGTGTTCCCGGTTACATCCAGAAGGCGGCGGGTGCGTTGTCGTTGAGCCAGGAGGGCGGCGTCATCACGCTCTTGAACCCGGCCGGCCAGACGGTGTTCGAGGCGGATTATGTCGGGGCGTTTGTCTCGACCGACCCGAACGATTACGGTTATCTGACCAATCCCAACCAGTCCCTGGTTTTGTCGCCGCTGTTCCAGGGTGTTTTCCTGCCCTACGACCGCGTGGTGGCCAAGGACGGCGGGTCAAATACCAACGGCCTGTCGGATCCGGGCTACGACGACAAGCATGTTCCACTGTCCGGAGACAATGCGCCGCCCATCGCCTACGGCGACAGTGCGGCCACGGATGCGCATACAATCATCCCGGCGATCGCGGTCCTGGCCAACGATGTCGATCCGGACATCACGGACACGATCGAGGTGGTGGACGTGGGAACGAACGACATTGTTGGCGAGACCAACCAGATTGGTTACAGCGCGTTGGGCGCGCGGTTGACCATCAACAATTCGCCCACCGCCGGTGCGAGCATCATGTACGACCCGACGGCGTCGGCGTATCTGGAATCGCTGCCCCAGGGCAGCAATGTCGTGGACACGTTCCAGTACACGATTTTGGACTATTCCAACAACGTCCCGCATGACCGGGGCAGCAATCCGGCCGCCAACACCGCCAACGCCACGGCCACCGTCACGGTGGCGGTGGTTGGCGTGAATTCGCCGCCCGCGCCCCAGAATGACAGTACGAATACGAGCGCACGGTTGACGACGTTCGAGGACACCGTGCTCGATTTCACCACGGCCACGAATATTTTGTGGAACGACATCGACACGAACAGCGATGACAGCAGCCTCACGCTGTCCATCATCTCCCTCTGCGCGACCAATGGCTACGTGCCGAACCTCACGAACATCACCACGGCGCTGGGCGCGACGGTGTGGCTGGACATCCGCTTTGACCGCAACCAGACGCACATCACCTACGACCCGCGCGGGTCGGCGGTGCTGAACGCGCTGGCCACCAACCAGTGGGTGAATGACACTTTCTATTACACGGTGCGGGACCGGTATGGGGCGGTTGGCACCGCGGCGATCAGCATCCGTGTGAACGGCGTGGATGATGCGCCCACGGCGAATCCGGACTCGCTCACCACGGACGAAAACACCGCGCTCACCGTGCCCGCCGCGTATTTTCTGGCGAATGACACAGACCCGGACAACGGCGCCACCTTGAGCATCGCCAGCGTCACGCCGTTCAGCGCCGACGGTGCGAGCGTGCAACTGGTGGGCACAAATGTCGTCTACAACCCGGCAGTCTCCACAATTTTGAATGCGCTGGCGCAAAAAGAATTTGCGACCGACACCTTCACCTACACTGTGACGGATGGATTGGGCCTGACGAGCAATGCGGTCGTGACGGTGCGCGTGGCGGGGGTGAATGACGTCCCGGTGCTGCAGCCGGATTTTTACACGACGAACGAAGATTCGTTGCTGACGGTGCCGGCGGCGCAGGGCGTGCTGGCCAACGACCACGATCCGGATGCGCATGACACCATCCGGGTGATTCCGTTTACGATCAACACGGCGACGAATTGCTACACCGGCCCGAACGGCGGGGTGCCGGTCACGATGGCCGCCAACGGCAGCTTCACCTTTGATCCCCGGGTGGCGCTCGACGGTTTGAAGCAGGGCGAAGTGTTTCAGGACACGTTCAGCTATGTGGTGATGGACCACAGCCTGAGCATCGCGAACGATGACAACTTCTCGGTGAACACCGGCACCTCGAACAACGTGCTCGCGGTGCTGGCCAATGACGCGGTGCTGTCGGGCGTCGGCGGCGCGTTCACGATCACCGGGGTATCGACGCCGGACCACGGCGGAACGGTCGCGATCAATACGGCCAATAACGCGCTGAGCTACACGCCGGCGGCGGGCTATGTCGGGCCGGAAACCTTCAGCTACATGAATTCCGACGGCCTCGGCGGCGGGGATCATGCGACGGTCACGGTGACCGTGGCCGGCAGCACGCTGTACGCGGTGGCGGATGCGTTCACCGTGGCGAAGGGCACGACCAACGTCCTGAACCTGCTGGCGAACGACGTCATCATCCCGGCCACCGGCGCAAACATCAGCATCACCGGGTTCAGTCCGCCGGCCCAGGGCGGCACGCTGTCCTTCAACGGCACCGGGCCGAACAACGCGGTGAACTACACGCCGAATCCGGCCGTGTCCGCGCCGTACGCGGATACGTTCACGTACACGATCACGAGCGGTTCGCTGACGGCCACGGGCCAGGTCACGGTCACGGTGGTGGATCGCGCCAATGCGCTTTCGCTGGCGGCGGGCAACGACCGGTTCACGGTCATCGCCGGCAGCGGCAACAACGTGCTCGATGTCCTGACCAATGACATTGTCATGCCCGGCACGGTGAGCAACCTGTTCATCACCGGGTTCACGACGAACAGCCTGCTGGGCACGGTTTCATTGAACGCGGCGCAAACGCGGCTGTTGTACAAGCCCGGCCCGGGAATCACCAGCCAGTCGGAATCGTTCACCTATTATTTTAGCGACGGCGCGGGCGGCACGGGTTCCGCCTCGGTGCTGGTCCAAGTGGTGCCCGGCGGATTTGCGGCGAACGACGACAACTTTTTGATCGTGAAGAACAGCACGAACACGCTGCCGGTGATGGTGAATGACGTGGAACTGCCGAACATCGGCCAGACGCTGTTCATCAGCGACGTGGGGATCGGGACCAACGCGCCGAGCCACGGCACGGTGACGATCAACGGTCCCGGCACGGGGCTGATCTACATTCCGACGCCCAATTACAATGGCGTGGATGACTTCACCTACGAGATTTCCGACGGCAGCCCGGCGCGGGCGCTCGGGCATGTGCACGTGACGATACTGGACAACTCGGCGGCTCCGTCCAACCCGGATGTGTACCGCGTGGCGCGGGAGAGCGCGAACAACGTGCTGCCGGTGCTGGCGAACGATTACACGCTGCCCCCCACGCCGGGCGCGCTGAAGATCATCGCCTTGCAGACAGGCGGTGCCCATGCCACGGTGACCATCAACGGCAACAGCATCAACAACTCGCTGTTCTATACGCCGAATGCGGGTTTCATCGGGCGCGATTATTTCAGCTATGTTTTCACGGATACCTACGGCAACCAGGGAACGAACCTGGTGACCGTGACGGTGGGCGACCTCGCGCCGCGCGACG
The DNA here is from genome assembly GCA_031290985.1 of Verrucomicrobiia bacterium. Classification (GTDB taxonomy): domain Bacteria; phylum Verrucomicrobiota; class Verrucomicrobiia; order Limisphaerales; family UBA11358; genus UBA11358. Next base: position 45,655 of record JARLJW010000054.1, read on the forward strand.
ATGCGTTCAATGTAGTTTCCGGCACCACCAATAATTTCCTGGATGTGCGGGCCAATGACTATTCCATTCCGGACACCAACGCCTTGCGGACGATCTACACCGTCGGCACGCCGGACCAGGGCGGCGCGGCGACCACCAACAACGGCGCGACGGGCGTTTGGTATACCCCTGCACCGGGTTTCACGGGCGTGGAGCATTTCAGCTATCAGCTTAAGGATGACACGACGAACATCTTCGCCGCCAATGTAACGGTGACCGTCCGCCGCAACGGTTCAGATCGCGATACCAACACCGTGACCGTCGCGGTCGTGGGCGTGAACGACGAACCCACCATCACCGGTGCGCAAAGCGGTTTCCATATCACGGACAAACAGACGATCCAGCCGTTCACCAACGATGTCATCGGCGACCTGGACGAGTGCGGCTTCCAGTTGAACACCGTCACGGTGCGCCTGGACAACGCGGTGAAGGGCACGCTGACGAATCTTGGCGGGTTTGTGAGCATCGCCCCGGGCGTTTACCAGATGCAGGATACGCCGCCGGCCATCACCGCGTCCTTGAAGGCGCTGGTCTTTGTGCCCACGGAGAACCGGATCATTGTGCCGACCTCGGAACTGACCACGTTCACCATTGTGGCGAACGACGGTTACGGTTTGCCGGTCACCAATAATACCACGACCGTGCTGGTGGATTCCGTGAATGACGCGCCCGTGATCAGCGGCACGCAGGGCGGCTTCCAGATCAACGACAAGCAGACGGTGCAGCCGTTCACGACCGCCGTCATCACCGAGGTGGATGATTCCACGCTGCAATCGCTGAACGTCCGCGTGAGCCTGGATAACGCGGTGAAGGGCGTGCTGCAAAATCTGGGCGGCTTCACCAACGCCGGCAACGGGGTTTACATCATGCAGGGCATTGCGGCGAACATCACCACGTCGCTCAAGACGCTGGTGTTCGTGCCGACGGAAAACCGCATCACGGTGCCGACTTCCGAAGTCACCACGCTGACCATCAGCGTGAACGACGGGTTCACCAGCAGCCCGGTGACGAATAATGCCACGACGATCACCGTGACGGCAACCAACGATCCGTCCACGATCGCCGGTGTCCAAGGTGGCTACCAGATCAACGACAAGCAGACGGTGGCGCCGTTCACGAATGTCATCATCGCCGACGTGGATGATCTCGGCCTCCAGCCGTTGAATGTCACGGTGGCGCTGGACCTGGCGGCGAAGGGCGTGCTGCAAAATCTCGGCGGCTTCACCAATTCCGCGCCGGGCATCTACACGATGCGCGGTGTGGCCACGAATGTTTCGAGTTCCATCCGGAACCTGACCTTCAAGCCGACGGAGAACCGCATCACGGTGCCGGCCTCTGAACTCACCACGCTCACGATCACCGTGAATGACGGTTTCCAGCTTCCGTTCATCACCGATGCCAACACCACCATCACCGTCACGGCCACGAATGACCCGCCGACGATTGTGGGCACGGCCACCAACAACATCACGGACAAGCAGACGGTGCAGCCGTTCAGCTCCGTGACGTTCGGTGACGTGGACAATCTCGCGGCCGTGCCGGCGAACCCGCAGGTGCTGACCGCGCGGATCGTCATGGACAATCTGGACAAGGGCAGCCTGTCGAACCTCGGCGGCTTCACGGTGGTGAGCAATGGCGTCTTCCAAATGGCCGGCTTTGCGCCGGCGCTGACGACGGCCATCCGCGGCCTGCTCTACACGCCGGTTGAGAACCTTATCACGGTGCCGACGACGGCGACGATCCACTTCAACCTCAGCGTGGCTGACGGCTTTGAGGTCAATCCGACGACCAACCTCGCCGTGGTGAATGTGACCGCGGTGAACGATGCGCCGACCATCGCCGGCACGGTGGCGGGACAGTTGATTTATGACCGCCTGACCCTCAAGCCGTTCGCGGGGGTCTTGATCACGGAACTGGACAACGACCGCACGCAGGCGTTGCGGGCGACGATCACGCTGGACAGCGCGAGCAAAGGCGTGCTGACGGCGCTCGGCGGCTTCACGGACCTGGGCGGCGGCGTTTATTCCATGGGCGTGTCCAACGGCACGACGACGGCGGCGGCGATCACCACCGCGATGCGCGGCCTGGTGTTCTCACCGACCACGGCGAACCGCGTGACGCCGGGCTTCCCGGAGACGACGCGCTTCACGATCCGCGTGGATGACTTCTTTGCGCCGACGGTGGTTGATTCCAACACGACGGTGATCGCCATGGATCCATTGAGCGCCAAGGTGACGGCGAACGACCGCCTGGCGAATGTGCAGTTCGGCTGGTCGGTGGCGACGTTGCGCGACCTGGCGGTGATCGGCGCGCCGCACGACACTGCGACGAACGCGGGCTCGGCGTATCTGTACGCCCGCAGCCAGGACGGTTCGAACACCTGGACCCAGATCAGGAAGTTCAATGCGCCGGATGCCCATGCCAATGATGCCTTTGGCACGGCGGTGTCCATCAGCGACGATCTCATCGTCATCGGCGCGCCGCTGGCCAGCGTCAAGGCGACCTCGGACGGTGCGTCCTATGTTTACGGGCGCAACCAGGGCGGTTCCAACCAGTGGGGATTTGTGAAGAAACTGGTGGCGGCCGACGGTTTTTTACAGGACCAGTTTGGGTCGGCGGTCGTGGTCAGCAACACGCTGGTCGTGATTGGCTCGCCGCTGGCGGATTATCAGGGCCTGTCGGATTCCGGCGCGGTTTACATCTACGACCAGAACCAGGGGGGCACGAACCAGTGGGGCCAGGTCAAGAAGCTGCTCAACACCAACTCGGTGGCCGGTGACCGGTTCGGCACCGCGATCGCCATGCAGGGTGATACCGTGGTGGTGGGCGCGCCGTTGACCGACAACGGCGGAACGGTGGACGAGGGCATGGTTTACATCTTTGAGCGCAACGCGGCCGGCGCAAACCAATGGGGCCTGGTCAAAAAGATCCTCAACACCAACACGATTGCCAGCGATCATTTTGGCGCGGCCGTGGCGGTCTATGGCGACAACCTGGCGGTGGGCTCGCCGTTGTATGATGTCGGTGCAATTTCGGATGGCGGGGCGGCTTACTTGTTCAACCGGAACACGAACGGCACCGAACAATGGGGCCAGTTCAAGAAATTCACCCTGACCAATGCCTTCACCGCCGACCACTATGGCTCGGCGCTGGCGTTGACCGAACATTCGCTGGTCGTCACCGCGCCGCAGGTGGATGGCACGAACGGCGTGGATTATGGCGTGGCCTACCTGTATCAGGACAACCAAGGCGGCACCAATGTGTGGGGCCAGGTGGACAAGTTCCAGCCGGCGGCGGTCGGCACCTCGGACAACTTCGGCTGCTCGGTGGCGATGAGCCGGGGAACGATCGTGGTGGGCGCGTACAACGGCCTGGACAGCGGCCAGCGGTACGGCACGGCGTACATGTTCCGCATCTTCTACGACAACCCGCCGCAGTTGTTGCTGCCGGTGATCAACCAGTTTTTGCAGGTCAACGTGCCGTTCGCCTTTGCGCTGCCGGCGGGGGCGTTCACGGACCCGGATTACAATGACGTGCTGACATACGGCCTCTCGGGCAGCGTGCCGGCGTGGTTGAATTATGATCTGGTGGCGGGGAATTTCTCCGGCACGCCGACGGCGGCCGGAATTTTCCCGATCAACCTGGTGGCGACCGATGTATACGGCACCAGCACCACCAACCAGTTCACGCTGACGGTGACGGGCACGGGCCAGGTGAACTTCAACCTGCTGACCGCGGCGATGGCGCCGAATCCGACGAGCAAGGTGCTGGCGGTCCAATTCTCGGGGGTGCCGGGCTATGCGTATCGTTTGCAGCAGGCCACAAATCTGGCGAACCCGGTCTGGTCGGACGTGGCCACGCAGGTGACCGATGTGAATGGCACGCTGTTGATCAACCTCACCAATCCGCCGGCCACGTCGTTCTATCGCACGGTTTATCCGTGATGGTGGTTGAGTGTACGGCCATCGTGCAGAGGCGCAGCAAAAAGACCAGCGGCAGGCGTAACGTGGAGGGGGCACCGGGTCAGGCGCCGGGCGGACGAGGTTGGGGCTCGTGGAGCAGGGCCCAGAGCGTGTAAATGCCAAGCGCCGTGCCGAAGGGGATGTTCAAAAGGTCGATCACGCCGAGCACCAGAATGCAGGGGCGTCCCCAGGAACGGCCGGAGTACAACGCCCAGCCACCGAGGAGGCCCGGCAGGGACAGGACGGTCAGCAATCCGCCCACGGCAATGGCGACGATGCCGAGAATCCCCGCCGCCTGATGCTGACCCTGGGCGATGACGATGCCCCCGGCGAGGCCCAGCGCGGCAAAGATGATGATCGCCGCGAGCAAAGAAAGGAAGCCAAGGGCGATATGGATGGCGGCGACGACTTGGATGTGTTTTTGCATGGCTCAGGTTTCCCGTTGACCGGCTTCATCGAATATTGCTCAAAATGGCCGGGCCGACAATCTACGGTTCTTGACGTGGGCCGGGCAAAATATCGTTATGGCAGTTTAGCGAAGCCCAACCGCAGCCAGAGGAAGGTGAAGCAGGGGTGAACGGGTTGAGGCCGAACCACACAAGCGAGAAATGTGAAACAAAATTTAGCGCCAGAGCTTCGCAGTGCTGGTTGTGGCTGAAGTTTGGGGAGAAGAGCATCTGTGCTCACCGGAAAAGGTTCTTCGCGCAAGGCGGGCGGAGACCGCTGATCCGGGGTCGGTTTTCACAAATTATTGGGCGGCTTTGCCACCAAGGCTCAACGTTTCCAAACGGGTGAAATCATCGAGCATCGCGATGGCTTTTCCGGTGCCGGGCACGAATTTTCAGATTGGCCGCTTACCTTGCTACTCTCGCGTCATGGACTGGGCGGCTGCGGCGCAGGTGTGCTCGGATTGGCAGGCAGCGGCGCATTGGGCGGTGATGGCGGATTGGGCGCCGTCGGCGTGTTGGGCGGTAATGGCGGCAATGGACGGTCGGGTGGCGGAGTGGCCGGTTGTCCGGGCGGGTTTGGCGCGGGGATGGCCGGCGTGCCGGGCGGGTTCGACGGCGGGGTGGGTTTTTCGGGCGGCATTGGTTTGTTAAAGGGCGAGCTGTTGGTCTGGGCGGGAGTGCCCGGCGGGTTCTGCGGTTGTGCCGCGGCGGTCAGCCCGATGCCGCCGATGAGCGTAATGATAGCGATGGTTGTTTTCATACATAACTTTTAGGGTTCCTCGACGTTTGTAATGGGTAGTTAACTATAATATGGGATTTCTAACTTGCCCGCTACGAAGTAGAGCATGGCGGTCTGATACTCTGTGGAACGGTAGCCTCGCGCCTTGCGCTTGGTTGCCGAGAAGA
>JARLJW010000055.1 GCA_031290985.1 Verrucomicrobiia bacterium
CTGATCATGTCCCCATCCCAAAAAACCGCCATGTCGCCGCTACATCGATTTTCGGGTTCCCGAAAAACCCGAGCTGTCCAATGCAGTTCCTCCGTCGCCCTGGCTTTCGCGCAGGCGGATGGACGACCGACGACCTGAGCCAGCACAACCAAGAGGAAAGGGTGAAATGGGGTGAAGATGGGTGAACAAGCATGGAAGAGAGGCACTTACACACCAAACGCCGTATTTTGCAGCGAGCGCGCCGGGAACGGCTTCCGAGTAATGATTGAAATGGGTGTTGGGCTCTCAAAAACGACCGCCGGGACGCCGCGGGGCGGCGGCCCGGCTATCTGGGCTGCAGCGGGGCTGCCGGGATGATGCAGATAGGGTCATTGGAGCTGTTGCAGGCGAGCTGCAAGGCGCTTGGTGATCTCAGCCAGGTTGACTTCCATTTTCACCACCGGGACGCGGTCGCCGGCTTTGATCAAGCCGAAGGCTTCGGCTTCATCGCGGTCCACGTCTTCCACGTCATAGCCGCTGGGAAGTTGAAAGGGTGGCACGGGCACACCGATGAAGCTGATCCGACACCATACCGCATCCCATTTCAGGGCAACCATGTCACCGCCGTGGTACCGGCCGCCGTTCGCCGGCCAGAAGGTAGGCCAGTCAACCGGCTCCTGAACATCATCGCGGACCTGTATCAGGCGCTGGGCTGGGAATTCATTCAGAATGGCGGGACATAGATCAAAGTTGCGGAAGTTTGAATCCATGGCGTTGATGAAATAAAATGCCAGTTTCAGCCGCTTCTCTGATGTCCAATCATCGAATGTATGGGCTTTTCCCGGCGGTGGTTCATAGCCGGTATTCCAGACCACATCGGCAGCATCCAACCAATGGTGAGCATAGCCCGTGGTCAGATATTTTGTGATCAGACTATAGGCGGATGGTGAAAAATGTTCCGGCGGCAAAAAGGCCGCCAGCAACGCGCCCGCAATATCCCTGCCCGTATTCACTGCACCTTGATGCCGCTCAGGCTGCTGATGTCCATGGCCGCGACCAGTGTTTTCATCGAATGATGTATGTGGAGTCGGAATCCAAACAGTCAATAATGTCGTTGTCCCGCACAAACAGGTAGTGAACCTGGCTACCTGTGTAGCCGCCAAAACCGTTCTTTGAATTCGCCCAGAACGGAATTCTGTAGCCATAAATTTGAGCATTATTTGGATACGAATGAACCAGAAAATATGCGTCAGCCACGGCAGTATGCACGTTCAGAAAATCTTTCCTCGGCTCCCCGACGTTAACGTCTCGCGTACTATCTGGATCGCGAAAAAATGCTTTAATATACAGCTTTACCAAATGTTCACTGTTGGTGGGGAATTGACCGTAATCCTGCGGGCTGCCAACGATAAATGGAGGGGGTGACTTCTGAACTGCTGCACATCCGCATAGCAGCGCGGCGGCAGCCAGGATGCAGAAAAATGGCCTCATAAAAAAGTTATTCACATTATTCACTTGGACAGCCAATGTCCAACCCCCCTGCTAGGATTAATGGCGTACAAAACACCTAATACGTTGATCAAACCGACTAGACCTATGGATGACGAACTGCGGGAAATACTGGCGGCGCTGACGCCGGAAGAACTGAATGAATTGAACAGGCGACTGGAATCCGAAGGTTTCATGCCTTTTTATCTTGAGGCCGCTTTTCCAGAATGCGTTTTCCATGGAATTTTGCCCGATTTAACCGCTCACCGATTTGTGAGGAATTAGCCACATGGTCAGCATCTAGATGTGTAAAGGCGATTATTCTTGGCCGTAAATCCGCCAGAACAGCCGCTTTATCAAAGGGGATATTTTCCAACTCTAATTTAGCCATGCAAGCTTCAATTATGAAATCAGTATTGGTTTTGCGGGGATTTTTGCGACGCCATTCATCCAAAGCCGCAAACATGGCCTCATCGACCTGTGCGCCCAAAAGTCTTTTATTTCTTGCTCGAACATTCGGCATAAAGACTTTTTAACACCCATATTTTTTGAATTCAATAAAAAAAGCATTGACTCTTTTCCGGATGGGTGATAAACACCTTATAACAATCTTAAACAGGATGGCAACCAAGACATCAAAACTAAAAAAGAGAGTCAAATTACCAATGAAAGGGAATCTAACCCGAAACGGGCGTCTCGTTGGCGGATATGTGCCACTGCCATTATTTAACGGTGTAACTACTTGGATAGCCAAGGATGAGGAGCGTGATCTTTCGATGTTTTTGCGCCAGGCATTCCGTGAAAAATTGGCCCGCGAAGGAATTACCATTGAGGAAAAACCTGTTTTGGAGGCCGCATGACCACGCCGCTTTTCATCATCGAGTATGCCGGCGCGCCGATGCGGTTTAGCCAGGGCACGGTTGAGGTGGTGTCCGTGCTGAAGGCGGACCGGTATTGCACGGAACCGGATGCCTGGCTGGAGGCGCGGGCGCAGAGGTTGGACCTGCAGCGCTGCACGGTGCGGAACATCGCTGATGAGCTTAATCAACAGCCGATCGAGATGTTTGAGCCGGCGGAACATCATACGCCCAATCCGCACAAGTGTCTCCTCGAACTGGCTGACGAGATTTACAAAAGGAGGCTCGCATGATCTGGCGCGATACAACTCCAGAGACCCAGCGCGTGCCGCCGGCGGATTCGCGGTTTGATCTGGCGCTTACCGTACATGCGAACGGGATCCGCGGCGGGATCCGGGCGACGTGCGTTTACCTGCACACGGAGGATCCGTTGAACTGTCTTCCGATTTTTCACACGGCCTGGTTCCGCAAAGGTTGCCAGGCGCTTCACCCCGAACCGACGCGCACATTTTTCTTACAGTAAAACCACTATGACTAAAACTGAAACACGCGATCCGCAAGACCTGAAGCTGCACCCGCTGCACAAGAAACATATCCCGCAACCTGACACGACTGGCGCTGAATGGGCGTCGTTCGTGGAAGATATTCGTTCCGGTGGCATCGTTGATCCACTGGCGATCACGCCAGATGGTTTGATCATGAGCGGCGGCCGGCGCTGGGCGGCGGCGAAGCAGCTCCAGCTCACGGAAGTGCCCGTGGTGGTCCGGCCGGACGGCGAGGCGGTGCTGATTATCATCTCGACGCTGATCCAGCGCCGGCACATGACGCGGGGAGCGGCGATCTACCTAGCGCTGGGCATGATGCCGGAGTTCATTGCCGCCGCTGAAATCCGCCGCCTGGCTAACCTCCGCAAAGGGGTAAAAACACCCGAAAACCCCTTAAAATCCCCGAAGCCTGACCAAGCGGCATCGGGACCGGAAACTGTCGAAGAATTGTGCACACGATGGGGTATAAGCCGCGATACCTACGACCGTGCCGTGAAGGTTCGTAAAATCTTTGCTGATCCGAAAAAGGAGGACTTCAAGAAGGCTTGGGAGCCGAAGCTGATGTCCGGGGAGGCCAGCCTGTGGAATGTGATTTCCGCCGATTGCGGGGAGGATACCGACCAGTCCGGGCGGCAGGAGGGCATTGTGCTGACGCAATTGGAACTGGCGTTCGAGCGGATCGGCAAACACGCCAGTGCATGGGGTGATCTGAAAGAGGGGCAGCGCGAGGAAATCCTGATCAAATGGCGGGCGACGGCGGCGATGATCCCGAAGCCATTGCGGAAGACGATCATTGAGATTTTGGAGGAGGCTTGACCGATGAGCAAATTCAAAACAACTTCACGCCATGAAACGGAAATCGCCTCCGAAGCAATTCCTCATTCTGAGGGCCAAGGAAATCCTCATGCGGAACGGGTTCTCACAACGGATGTGCGCCCAGGTGCTCCGCGCCTCGTACACCACACTGTATCGCTGGCGGATGAAACGCAGGAAGTAGTCCAGCGCTCGGTTTTAGCCGGCCGGCTGATGGATCGCTGGTTGCGCATCCAGTTGGAATTGTTCACGCCCGACCTCGCACCGGAGCGTCGGCAGCGGATCCATGCCATTTTAGACCGCATCATGGCCCGGCATGACGCGGTTACGCCGTACGCCAAAATGCATCCGCGTGTCCCCAGGCTTTCCGGCATTCCTGCAACGTTGGAATTGGAACGCGGCACATGGGATTCCAGCAAACTCGCGGGCGGGACGGTCCGAGCCGGACTGGCCACCACGCTCCAGGAAGCCACTTCAAACGCGCAGAACGCTCGCACCTGAAATGTTTGACAACCCCCACATAGACCTTAACGCGACGGCATCAACCGCGGCGTGCGATTCAGCCGCCAAGGCTGCAGGCGATGAAGTGCCGATGCCGTCGCGTCAATTTAAGAATGCGCCTATCACCGCTGTCGAGGCCGGCCGGTCGGCGGTTGAGAACGAAGCCGGTTCGCATTCTCAAAATGGTGCCGGCGATTGGCAGATCGGTGAGGCCAATCGCCGGCAGTCCATCCTGGAGACGTTCGCGGCGCTGGTCGCCGGCGGCATGTCCAAGACCAGGGCCGCGAAGAAGGTGGGCATCGGCTACACCACGCTGTGGCGCTGGGAAACGGCGTATGCGGCGCATGGTTTTAACGGCTTGATTCCGGACGTTTCCACCGGCCGGAAATCGGAGCTGATGAAGCTGGGGTTCACGCCGGACCAGGTCCGCGAGCTGATGGCCAAGTGCCAGGGCTTGAATCTCGATACGGAAAGCACGACGACGGCGCTGCGGCTCTTTGCGCACACGGAGGAATGCCCAGAGGAGCTATCGCGCGTGATCTTGGATCCGAACCGTTGCAGCAAGCACGCGATTCCCCCAAGCATCCGCCGGGCGGCGACGCCGTCGAAAAATTCCCGGCTGGCCCACCGCGGCCCGCGGTCGCTGGATCTGAAAGGTTTTTGGATCCCGCGCACGATCGATATTTTGCCGGGCGATATTTTTGTGCCGGATGACACCACGCCGATCTTTGGCTGGTGGGTTCCCTGGATTCAGTGTGATGACTATCCGTTCGGCGTGAAGCTGCTGCAGGGGCAGTTGCTGCGCATCATTGACGTGGCGAGCCAGTGCGCGGTCGGCCGGGTGCTGATCGCCCGTGAGAAATCGTCCTACCGCGCCAGCGACATCTGGGCATGGGTCGGCTTCATGGCGGATGACATCGGCCTGCCGCGGCTGGGCTTTCAAATGGAGCGCGGCAGTTGGGATGCAACCATCCTGCAGGGCGTGGAGATCGAGGAGAGCGCAGATGGTGTGACACACAGCCGGCGCGTGGGTGGTCTGCGCCAGTTGCCGGCGAACATCACGCCGTGGCACCAAGCGAAGCTTGGATCCACCGGGGTACCACTGCCAACAACACTCCAAACTTGGACCTCGTATCTGCCCAAATCAAAATCCATCGAGGCGTTTTTTGACCGGTCGCAGGCGTTGGAGGGAACACTATACGGATGTTTAGGCCGGGACCAGATGCGGCGTCCGTTTGAGAAGGCGAAAAAGTTGTTTCAACAATGCTGCCGGCCGGGCGCCAAGATCGACATGCGGGAACATTTCCTGAGCGGTACCGAGATCATGGCGCGGTTGAACCAGATGGATGACTTTTTGGCGAATGAGCCCATGGAGGGCGAGGTCTTCAAGGGCGTTCCCCAGCAGAAGCTGCAGGCGGCCCTCAGCGAGTTTCCACTGTATCAGATGCCCGAAGAGAGCCGCTGGCTGTACCGGCGCGATTGGAAGCGGCTGACGATCACCCAGGGCTGGGCCCGCGTGCGGCTCACGGACCCGATGAGCAGCGAGCGGTATTCCCTGTTCTACGTCAACCCGCGCATTTTTGCGGAGATCGAGGGGCGGGACGTGATCGTTTACTACGATCGCGAGAATTTTGAGACGCCGGCGCAGATCGTGGCGGCGAGCCGCTTCAGCATCGGCAGCCGGGAGTTCATGCCGGGCGATTATGTGTGCGAGGCGGATTATTTCCAGCGGCCGGGGATGTTCCTGGATCAGGACCGCAGCGGGCACGACGTGCGCAAGGCGTGGAAGAACGCGGTGATGACGATCTACGGCCGGGCGAGCGTCCACGCGCCCAGCCGACAGGTGCCGGAGTCTATTCGCGAACAGCGGAAATTGAACAACGAAGCAACCAAGGAACAAAGTTTTTCAGCCGACCAACCAACACCATTTGCCAAGCAGCCGGCATCCACCACCGTGGACGGACGGCCGGCGGCAGCGCCGGTGCAGCGCAAGGCCAGCGAACGTGCTGCTGGCGTCAGTGAAGAGGAAATGGCGCGGCAGGCGGCCCGGCTCGAACGCCAGGAGCAACAGTATCAACCCACACCCGTTTTAGAAGATTAGGAATCAACAACACAACCCACAGGAGAAAACGATGAGCGAGAGCACTACAGTAGATCCAGATAACAAGGTGGCCATCTTTTGGGATGACAGCCACATCGAGGGCGAGGCGGAACATTTCCCTCGGGAGCTGCGCGATCTTTATCGCCAGACCAAAATCTTTTGCCGGGACCAGCTCGGGAAGGACATGGACCGCGTCACGGAGGCGTTCGCCAAGGTCGGCGCCAAGCGCGACAAGACCACCTGGAGCCGCATCTTCAAGCGCGGCCGGTGGAACCATAATTCGAGCGGCGATCCGCTGCCGTCGCCGCTGGTGAGCGCGCAGAAGCTCAAGGAGGAATTTGAATCGCTCATCACCCAGACACGCGTGGAGCTGCGCCGCGGCAAGATGCCGTTCGTGGAGACGGCTGTCTGGAACCTCATCCGCCGGTTCGTGGCCAAGAAGATGCGGCCGGAGTGGGTGAACAAGTTCGGCGTCATCACCGGGCCCACCGGCCTGCAGAAGTCCGCCAGCTTCCGCGAGCTGGCGCTGCGCGATCCGAACATCAAGCATGTGGAGTGCATCGATGGCGGCTCGTTCACGCAGATGATCACGCTGATCGCGCTCAAGTACGGCATCAGCATCAACCGCAACAACGGCGAGAAGCGGTTCAAAATCTATGAAAATTTCGGGCCGGACAAATGCCTGATTGTGGACAACACGCAGGATTTTCAGAACAGCCCGGAAGAGATCGAGGAGCTGCAGCGGGCCATGAAGTTCTTCCGCTGGCTGCAGGATGAGCGCGGCGGGACGATCATCTGGAGCATCACGCCGCAGAGCGAGGATGCCATCTTCCCGAAGGAATCCATTTTCATGGAGCAGTTCGAGGGCCGGGCCGGCGGCAAGGAAGGTTTCCTGCGCCTGGCCAATCAGAACCCGGTCGGCGACCTGGTGCTGATCGCCGAAATGCTCGGGATGAAGAATGCGGAGAAGCACGCGGACCGGCTGAAGCAGATCGGGACCATGCGCGGCCGGATCCGCACGTATTTCGAGATCCTGCAGGAAGCGAAGCTGTCGGCCGATGCCGCCAAGAAACCGCTGTCCATCGAGTTCATAGACGACGCCCTGGAAGAACGGGTGCCGGCGAAGGAGGGCAAATGAGCGCGAAGATAAGCGCCACAGCCGTGGCAGTTCCCGAGGACCGGCACGCCATCTTCACGCAGATGGGCGCCTCCGCCGCCCGGTTGGTGGCGATGGACAACCTGCAGGACAACGATGCCAAGCTGCACGAACTGACGGTCGGCATCGGGCAGGTGGCAAAGGTGGTGACGTTGCCGCGGGCCCGGACCGGCAACCTGGTCCGCGTGGCGGCGTTCTGCATGGGTTGGCTGGAATGCATGGGTGAATCGGACCCGCTCGCCCGGATCCACGTCGAGCGTCTGCATCAGGAACAATTGCTGCGCGATGGTGAGCTGCTGTTCCGCTGCAGCGATGCCGTCATCAACCCCAAGCGCAAGCTGCGCGTGCTGGTTGAGGAGCTGGGCGAAGTCGCCGAAGCGATCGATGCACTGGAGGACATCCAAGCCGAATCGCGCCGGCAAGCTCTGAAGAGTGAACTGGTCCAAGTCGCCGCCGTGGCCGTGGCGTGGCTGGAGACACCAACATCGGAGGGCAAGGTATGAAAACCTGTCTCGTCATCCAATCTCACCGCCCCGGCCATGACGCGCAGATGTTCCGCGCTTATACCGATGCCGAGCCAGCGAAGCCGCTGGGTGTTTCTTCGTCCACCACTGGAAACGAAATTTACGCCGTCATCAAATGCGGTGCCAAGGCGTTCGTCAAACACGTCGATCCCAACGCCACGCTGTTGGAAATCGAAACCCGAATAGTCACCGACAAGGTCCGGGCCAACACATGGCGCGTCACCTTCAACACACGGAGGGGGCAACCATGAGCGATCAAAACACAGCCATTGGCCGCGCCGTGGTCGCGCTGCTTTTGAACGTCGCCAAGAACAATACGCCGGAACATTTCCGGGCAATGCTGACGGGAACCGTCGCCAACGTGGTCGGCAATCTGCCGGATACCTACTGGCGCGATTTTCTGAAGATCGAGATCTGCAGCCGGCCGGGCTGTGATTGCTACAAACTGCAAGAGCAATTTAGCCAGGTCGCAGATGCGCTGCGCGACGACCGCAGAAAAACCCTGCAGTCTAAGGAGGGGGGGGCTCATGAGCATCCTTGCAGCCATATCACCCACGGCGCGCGAGCTGCTCGCCACTTGTCACCCGGCACCTGTCACCTTTTCGGGGGGGGGGTATTGTGAATTTTATAACCCGCGCCAATGCGCACCATCACGCGCTCAAGGTCCATGTGAAGCTTACGGACACCAAGACGCTGTGCGGCGTGGTGATGACGGCCGCCCAGGAGGACATCGGGCCGGCGAACTGCAAGCGGTGCCAGCGCTGCCAGCAGCCGAAGATGCGCCGACGGTCCACCGTCCGGCTGAACGGCCGGCGCGTGTCACCCAACCAAACCAAGCTCATTGAATAACCATGCAACCCGTGATCAAACATCTGCCGCTTGAACCGCACCACTGCGACCACATGACGCCGGCGGAAGTCACCGCCTGGCTCGACGCCCGTGAGCGCCAACGCCGCGATCATCGGTTTCTGAGCATCATCAAACTGGGGAACTGGCTGCTCATCGTCGGGCTTGCCATTGTCCTGGCGGCCTGCCTGGTCCGCTCATTCACCCACTAAAATTTTAACCATGAACCCATATCCCGAACTGACCGCGATTGAAGTTGCCGCGCTCGATGCCGGCAAGTGCCCGGACTGCGGCAGTGAACATTTTCTGGAAGGGCCGCGTGGCGGCATGAACGTGAACATCCAGTGCGCCCGCTGCAAGGCGGAATTTAACATTGTTCCCGGCCTGCCCGGATCGTTCGGCAAAGAACGGATCAGCCTGCCCGGCACCGCTTTTAAATAACCATCAACTAAAAACCAACGACTGATTATGAACATGCAAAAAGAGATCCGGACCGAGCTCCGGGATTTGAAGAAACAAAATCGCGCCGCCCTGGGTGATTTCAATGCGGCCATGAAGCAGATCGCCAAGGCGCGTAAAAAACTGCTGCAGGATGAGGCGGTCGCCGCCCGGATTTTCCGGAAACGGGGAGACCGGATTCTCCGCCGCCAAGCCATCCTGGAAGGGAGGCTATCATGAGCCTGCGCGCTGATGTGGATCGCGGCCTGGTCATCCGGGCCGAGATTGAAAAGCTCGCCGTCGAACTGAAGGAGATCGAGGCCCGGCTCAAGGAAGCCGGCCTGCACGGTGAACAGATCGAGCTGACGGATGCCGACCGCGAAGGCCGCCAGTTCCTCGCCACCGGCAGCGAGCAGATCGTGCCCGTCATCTTCACGGCGGACATCATCATGGGTGAATTCCCGAATGACAGCGCCAAGCACAAGCGGATTCTTAAACTGGTCAACGCACCCGTGTTGTCGAACTTCTACAAGCCGGTGAGCAAGCACGAGAACCGGTTCGACAATGGCAAAAAGTTCCGGGCTCTTGCTGAAGAACTGCTCGGCAAAGAAGCCCCTGCCTTCATCACCGCCTGTCTCGCCCGCGATAAAGAAGGCACGCCTAAAAATGCCGTGAAGGTCATGTGGGACGGCGCGAAGGCAAAATCCAACTGACCAGCGTGACGCTGGATCCAAATTCACAGCAGTAAACCATCAACATCAAACACAACAACATCATGCTCACACCACACGTTCAACTAACGCTCGCGGATCTGGATGCGCGGATCCACGAGCTCACCACCATGCGGACCAACCTCGCGACACACTTCGGTGCCGGCGGCAATCCGGTCATTATCAAATTCGGTCCTACCCCCCCCCAATTACCCGATGAGCCAGCGGCGCCGTCCGTGGTGAAACGCCGCGGCCGTCCGCCCGGACCGAAGAAAATGAAACGCATCCAAAAGCTCAACCAAAACCCCGAACGGCCGTTCGGCAGCCTGATTAAGAAGTCAGCGGATAAGGCGCCGGATGTCACCACGGCGGCGTTGCTGATCAAGATCGGCGCGAAGCTCAAGGTGCCATTCACGGCCGGCGATCTGGTGGCCAAATCCGGTTGCGACATGAAGAAGGCGCAGAACACGCTCACGCGCTGGAAGGTCAAGAAATGGGTCGAGAGCGTGAGCCGTGGCGCGTATGAACATACCAAAACCTTCGGCCAGGAAAAAGGCGACCTGGTCGAGACGGCCGCCACGGTCCGCGAGGAAGAGCCCAAGGCGCTGCCGCCGGCACCGGTCAATGGCAAGACTGCCGCCGCCGGCTCCTCCTACGATCTGCCGGAAGGTTCGCTGGAGCGGAAGGTTTATCACCAGGCCATGAAGCTGCCGGATCCGTTCACGGCCGCCGCGCTCGGTGTGGCGCTGGGTTTTTCAGCCGATGCCGCCGCTCTCACCCTGGCTAAATTGGAAAAGAAAGCCATGGTCAAGAATGTCGGCGTAGAGGATGGCGACGTTCTGTATTCCATCGCTTAAATGAAATCTGATCTGACCAATTTTACGAAAGGAGGCACCTATGGTGCCCTCGCGACGCGGAAAGATACTAACGCCAGTAGCGTGGGCCTGAAGAAACACAAAAAGCAAAAGGGACTTCCAGCGTTTGCTGATCAGCAGCAGGCGCTGGAATTTCTCCGCGAAAAGTATCCTCAATTTTTCAAGGATGAAATCACCCAGGAAATCGCCGCCATCATCATTCGTGAAATTGGCCAGGAGCTAGGCCATTTGTCCGCCATCCAACGCGCTGGAACTATCGCGCAAATAATCGCGCTTATGTACCAGATGGGCACAGCAGCAATCCAGTCGACTAAACCGACTGCCGGACCTGAACCCCGTATGGGCAAAATTTTTGTCGCGAATTACCTCAATCAAAACCCATGACCATCCGCCGCCACCCCAAGCTGCCGCGCACGACGTGGAACCGCCGCGTCGTCGTGCGGCCGCTGGCGTTGCGTCGTCGGGATCAACGGAACTGGCGCGCCTGGGTGGCCCGCAAGGCGGAAGCCGGCCTGACCTCGCGGGGCAAGGTGCCGCAGCGGCGCATCGAGCAGCGGCTGCTGCAGGCGGAGATCGACGCGCTGGCGGCCGCCATCAACCGCGTCTATGAGGAGCTGCCGCCCGCGGTGCAGGCGCGCTGCATCCTGTTGAGCGATCAACTGGGCAAGGTCCGGAGGAAGCTGATATGAGCCGCACCATTGATCTCGGGGATTCCAGCACGGCAGATTTTAAACGTCTGCAGTTCTTTCAGGCGTTGTTTAAGGACCAGCGCGGAGCGAATCCGGTGCTGCTCACGGATTTCGAGCGCGGCTTTTTCGCGAGCTGGTGCAACTCATCGCGGCCGTCGCTCTGGTTCACGCCTGGTCGCCGGCCGATCGTGGACCAGATGTGGGCGCGTTACGGCGGCGAGATCAACCATCCACATCCCAATGACCTGGTCACCGAGCGTCCGAAGATCGCTGACGCAGATCCGGGTTGCTGCATGTACATCGTCAAGGATGAGAGCCGGCAGCAGCACCGCTGCAATGATCCGGCAACGTGCCGTGAGCCCGGCGGCCTGGATTACTGCGCGGCGCATGGTGAACACGTCAAGCGCGCCGTCAAGGGCATCGCCCTGGTGCCGATTTTTACAGAAGCGAACAAAGGTAACGGAGGAAGACTATGAACTTATTAAACGACCCGCTTATCCGGGCCCAGAATCCGAAGTCTGGCGACCGTTTTGAATTGGGTGATAAAAGCGCGGTGATCACCGCCGTTGGCGACAACATGGTTTGGCGGGTTGTTAAAAAAGGGCAGGAAAAACAGCGTAGCCGCGTTTGCCTGCTCGATGAATATCCCAATCTTGTGAAAACCACATTGGAAGATGGTGCAACCTTTACGCCCGCCGAAGGCCCGATGGCCAGCGGTGGCCTCACCGCATGAGCTGCTATCGCTGCGGAAAAGAATTGCCCGAAGGCCAGGTGGAATGTGAAGGCGCCTGCAACATGCAACAGGCCGTTAATCAGATGCTCGAACACGAACCGGCGGAGGTCAAGCGCTTGGTCCTTGGCATCGAGCTGTTTATGGACCAGCAAAAGGTCCGGGCCAATCCGGAAGCCTACGCGCTGGCGCTCGAAAAGTTTAACGGAGAGCTGGGCAAGCTGCTGGTCGAATCTGGCGTGATCGACTTCATGCTAAAAAAACAATCATGAACCCCAACCCCATAATGGCCCGTCGTGGCCTCACGACATGACAGAGGCGCAACAACGGCGGTTTTATTTTCCCGTGTGGAACGGCTGTGCCGTGGCCAATAACTGGCTCATGACCAAAGGCCGGTTGCGGGCGGACCTCGCCGCGCAGCGCGAGGAAGTGGCCGCGACCTGGGACGATCCCGCGAAAGAAGTTTACCTGCAGGTGGTGACACTGGCGGAGCAGCTCGCGTTGCGGGCACATCAGGCGGTGACAGCCGACGACTTGCGGCGCGCCTGCAACTGGGTGGCATCAGACGGCCGACGTTTGAGCAGTGGCGACCTGGATAACAAACAGACCAACCGGGTGGCTCAAGCGCCAGCGCTATGATCAGAACGGCAACGTGGTGGCCATTGACGACTGGTGGGTGGACCTCGATGTCACCGACATCGGCGCGAAAAACGACAACATCCTGAACCCGAAATTCAAGTTCACCTGGCTGTACTCCGCGCTCGCCGGCAGCGCGATCTGAACCATCAACCATCAACTTTTAAACCATCAACAAATTTATGGCTGATAAAAAATCCCTGCCCGGCTTTGCCGGCCACGAACCGGAGAAGATCGACCATCTCAATCCGCCCAAGCCCAACAAGCCGGAGCAGTCCTCGCCCAAGCCGGCGGATCATACCCGGCGCGAACGCCCGGAGGCGCTGGCAGCGCCGAAGGTCGAACCAAAAAAAACACCCGCGAATTAAAATGAAAAAGTTTAACCACGTTTCCACGCGCCTCGCCGCGCTCGCCGTTGCCTGGGCCTCGGTAATTTTGTTTCCCTGCCTGGCCGGCGCGCAGTTCACCACCAACGTGCCGGATGCGATCTCACCAGGGTCCGCCTTTGGCACGAACGCGCCCGGCACGGTGACGAACACGCCCGGCTTCAACACCAATCCGCCGGCGGCCACGCCGCAGCCGGTGAACGTCTGGGGCGGCACGAACAATCCCAACGGCCTGTATAATGGCGCGCAAGGATCGATCTACGTCCAGTTTGATGTCACCGGCACGAACTATGTCCAATCCTGGGTAAAACAAACCGCCGGCGGATTGACCAACTGGATCCTGCAACTGCAACCCAACCCCAACCTGACCAATGTCAACGCTTCCGGCAGCTTCTCCGGCACTTTCACCGGCACCGGCGGCGGTACCTACAGCGGTTTATTTTTGCCCAAACCCATCACGAAACTTTTTGTTTCATCCTCAAGTTACTGCTCCCAACTTTGGGGCACCAACTGGTTGGAACCGGGCGGCTATTCGAACCAGTATTGCATCTCCTACAACACCAACACCGCCTTTTATGGCAACAACGGAAATTACAATGGTACGAATGTCAACTGGGTGGTTTCAGCGGTCAATTTTCTCAACCTAATGACTGGCGGAAATATTCAGGTGGATTGCGGCCTTTGTGTGCCGGCCAACCCCATGTGGAATATATGGGGTGGCGTTCCAGCCCATTATTCGGCGCTCACCAGCGGGTTGGCATCCAATGGCGTGCTGGCCTACGCCTCCAGTGGCAGCGGCATGGCTGGCATTGTCACCAATGGCTATCACTACGTGGTCGGCAACGAGCAATGCGAATGGGTGCCGGGTTCAACGAACGACCTGGGGATTATCATCAACGGCACACAGGTTATTTTAAACACCAACAACCAGCCGGTTATTTTCACGACCGTTGGCAACGTGTCATCGGTTTATGCCGGACCCAATGGCACAACGGCCACCAATAGTTTAATGGTCTTTGGAACCCCAGGGGCGTTGATGGGGGCGAATTTGTACCTGGCGTATACTCCCCGCACTGCGGCGGGCATTAATCAATACATGGTGCCGTATGCTGTGGCCTCTGGCTATGGCTACGACACAAACCAAGTCGGGTTTTGGGAGCTTAAAAATGCGCCGACAAATACAGGGATCCCCGCCGCATGGCTTGTCCTGCTGGGAGACAATGATGCCAACGGCTTGCAAATGCGGAATGACGGGACCAATTCCTCCTTTAGAGCCAAGCTGATTTATACCAATAACATCAGCTATATGGCATGGCTTAAAACGCTTGGCTATTTTGTCATCAACGGCATTGAACCTTTAAGTTATGCCCAAACCAATGGTGGAAACCCTTACCTGGCAAGCTACGTCAGCCTGCAACGCGGAACGCCGGCGCCAAGCGCCATCTGTGACGCCAATATTGACTTTACCGCCTTGATGGGGCCATACAATTCCAGTGCCTATGAGCTGCCTGGCGGCCCGCATTTTGTGACCTTTTTGGCAAATTACATTGCCACCAATTTCATCAACGGCTTGGGCTGGACTAATCTGTATATCCCGCCAACTTCACCCGCGCTGGCGCAATCAATCGTTGCTTCTGGAACGACCGGCACCGCCAATCAAATTCCGATTGGCAGCATCAATGGCCTTTGGCTCTCTCCGTTGAACGCCAGCATGACAGGCGTGAACGGCGGCGTCGCGTCACAAGCCGCCTACAATAATTACATGTACTACACGCCGGTCGAAACCGCCGCGCCATACACCAACATCACTTTGACGGTGACAATCATGACGGCACCAAATAACACGAATGACGCCAGAATCTACGTCTGGCAGTACGGGGTTTCCGGTGCGGCGACACTCCTCGGCGGCGGCGATTATTACATCACTAACACCACCGGAAATTACATCATCAGCAAAATCAGCCGGAAGATTCCCGTCCCCGACCCGTCCTATCTGCAGCCATTCTTTTTGAACACAGTCAGCGGACAGACATTTTACATCTTGGACGCCAAAGCAATATTTTCAACCCAATGACCCGCCCGCTCATCATTCTGTTGCTGTTGATTGGCGGCATGCTATCGGCCCAGCCGGTGCCCATGCCAGTGCTGGCGGCGGCCCCGGTCAAAAAGTTTTCCACGGTGGTGACGGCCAAGCCGGCGGCGCAGCTCATCGCCAAGCCGGCGGCCGTGGTTCTCACCCCGCCGCCGTCGCTGACGGTGACATCCAGTCTGCCGGTGATGTTTATGGTGTCGCCCGACCTCACCGCGCCATTCACCCGGACCGGCTCAGTCACCAACCGGCTTCACTTGAACGCTGACCAGGCGCGGCAGTTCTTCCAGGCCGTGCTGGAAAACTTCCCGGTCACCAACCTGAACGTGGGCGTGAGCTGGCATCCGGTGGCTGTGGCGGCCCGGTATCGGATCTATTTCGGAGCCGCCAGCAGCAACTACACTCAGGTCGTGGAACTGCCGGCGCCGGCGACCAATTACGCCACGACCATCTGGCGCGCGTATGCCACCAACTTTTGCACCATGACGTGCCTGGATTCCAACGGGGTGGAGAGCGCGTATGCGAACGAGATCCGCTACGTCCCTCAATTCAGCCTAAACATTTTCCGAAACTAAATCACCTCAACCCCCAACCTCACGATCATATGGACGAAAAATCAACCACCCTCTTTGGCGGCCGCACTTTCACGGTCAAATTTGAAGACGACACCACCGGCGAGCTGACCGTCCGCCAGTTCAAGGTGCGCGAATACCCGGTCATGTTCCCCGTGGCCGATAATGAATTTGAGCTGCTCGCCCGCGCCTGCAGCGTGCCGGTCCAGAAAATCCAGGCATTGACGCCGGCGGATTACGAGCGGCTGCAGGCGGCGCTGCAGGAGGTGAACAAGGATGGTTTTTTTACCTATGCCGACCGGCAGATGGAGCGCGGTCGTCGGAACCTGCAAAACCTGCCGGCCGCCATGCTCGAAAAAATGTTTCCGCCCAAACCGGCATCCACTTCCTCGATGTCGCCTATGACCATGCCGCCGCCTGCGGGCTGACGCCGGACCAGGCGCTGGACCTGAGCTGGGAGCAGCTCACCGCGCTGGCCGCCGCACACCGCCGGCTCCGCGCCGAAGCCGCGCTCCTGCAGATGGTCGGCGCGCAGGGAAATGAAGAGGGCTGGCAGCGCCAGCGGAAATTGCTGATCAAAAAACTGGAGTATTAGAGTTATGTCCGAACCGGTCAAAATAGTGGTGGTCGCCACCGGCGTTCCGGAAGCTGTCAAACAGCTTGAAACCGTCGCGCCGGCGATGGATAAAATTTCCGCCGCCACCCAGCAGGCCGCCACCCACACCGGCCATGCCACCGGCGTCTTTGCGGAAAACCGGATGGCCTTGATGGAGCTGGAGCACTCCGCCCGTGCCATGGCCGATGGCCTGATGGCCGGCATCAACCCGCTCCGCATGATGGCCATGGAAGGCCCGCGCCTCCTGCAGGCCAGCTCGGTGATGACCGATGCGCTGAGGACACAAATAATGAGTTTCATCCCCCTTGTGGGTGGCGCCGCTGTTGGCGTGGGCGCTCTCGTCGCGATGTGGAAGAGCCTGAATGCCGTGCAGCAGGAGAATATCTCGCGCAATAATGAGATCACTGACTCTTTTCAGAAACAGGCGGACGCCATCAAAGTCATTACCGCCGCCGCCAAAGGGGGTGCCATCACGGACCAGACACGCGAGGAGCTCCTCGGCCAGCTCGGGATCAACCTGCACACACCCACGCAAGTCTCTCTGAAGCCGGATCTCACGCCGCAGACTTCCGGCGTGAACGCCTTCATGGCGCACACCAGCGGCCGCGGCGGCGTGCCGCTTAAGGAACTCGGCCTCCCTGACGCCGACGCCATTGATCAGGTGAATCAGAAGCTTTACGAAATGGGCGTCATGCTGAAAACGGTGGACCCCAAAACAAAGGTGATCAGCTACAGCGTCAATCCGGAGATCGCGGACCTAGCCGCCCTCACCACCATGCGCGAAAAATACGAGGCGCAGATGGAAGTGGGTTTTGACAAGCAACGCGCCCGCGCCGAAAAACAACACGCCGAAGATCTCCGGAACCTGGATGTGGAGATCGCCAAAGCCCAGCAGTTTCGCGAGCAACTATACCTCAAGCTCGGGCAGACCCATGATCCGCAGGAGCAGTCCATGATCCAATCCACTATGGACCAGTTCTCACCGGAAAAGATGAACGACGACCGCGCGCTGCTCGAAGAGCAGTATCAGAGCAAGCTCGCGGACATTGCTGCCAAAGAAGCCGCCAAACGCACCCAGGTGGCGGATGAGGAAGCTCGCAAAGCCGCCGAGTTCACCACGAAGGCCGCCGAGGCCGCGCACAAGGAAATGGAGCGCCAGGATAAGGACCTGGCCGATGCGATTGAAGCCTACCGGATACAATCCGCCGGCAAGAATATCCAGACCTACGAGTTGGAGTATAACTCCCGCATGACCCTCGCCGCCCAGCAGCTCGCCGGCTGCATCATTGACGAGGATCAATACACGGACAAGGTCACCTCCGCCGCCAAGGAGCGCCTCGCCAGCGAGAAAGCCTACACCGCCGAACTGCAGAAGCAGGCCCAGTTGAAACAGGAAATCGCCCGCGCCGAAACCGGGGCACAATTGCACGCCATCCAAAGCAACCCCATGCTGACGGCCGATCAAAAGGCGCAGCAATCCATCCCGCTCTATCAGCAGCAGATGGCGCAAAACCAGCAGGCAATCACCGGACTGACGGGCATTGCCAGCACGACGACCGATGAATCCGCCCGGCTGGAGGCCCAGAAGCAGATCGCAGATCTGATGCAGAAGCAGGTCGAGCTAAAAACCCAGCTAGATGCCGCCCAAGGCCAAAACTCATTCAGTTATCAGATGCAATCGGCGATGGTCAGCCTGCAGAACATGAACAATCTGGCCAAGGAAACGGCGGGAATATTCACCGGCGCATTTAACACGGCCATCGGCTCCATTAGCAAGGGTATCACCGGTTTGATCATGGGAACAATGAGTTGGGCGCAGGCGTTGCGGCAAATCGCCTCAACAATTTTAAACCAGGTTATTCAAAGCATTGTCGAGATGGGCGTGCGCATGATCGCCACGCAGTTGATGACATTCCTATTTGGTCGCGGGTTGGCCACGACGGGGGTGGCGGCCGCAGAAGCCGAGGCGAAGATTTTGACGGCCGCCAACACGGCGCCGGCCGCCTTGGCGGCGATTGCCTCATATGGTGGCGCAGTGGCGGCGGCTGTTCCTGTTTGGGCCATCGCGGCCATGGGCGCGGCTGGTTTCTCTGAAGGCGGCTACACCGGCGATGGCGGAATGTTCGATCCCGCCGGCATCGTCCATCGTGGCGAATTTGTCTTCAACGCGGATGCCGTGAACCGCATCGGCGTGGACAACCTTGACGCCATGCACCGCGGTGCCGTCGCGCCGGCAGCCGCCGCCGGCGGATCCACTGCCGGCGGATCCGGCGCGCTCCCGCCAAAAGTCGTCACCGTGTTCGACCGGCAAAGCCTGATGGCGGAGCTGAAGAAACCGGACTACGCGCATATCACCATCCAGCACGTCCTGGATAACAAGAGCCGCTTGGGCTTCCAAACATGACTGCCATTGACGGCTATACTTTGTTTCCGCACAACGGCTGGTCCACCGGCCGGCCGGTAAAATGGTCCCGTCGCTGGCAGACCGGTGTCGGCTCCGGCATCCAAGGGAATGAAGCCCGTTCAGCCCTGCGGCAACTCCCGCTCCATAAATTGACCTGCGCCCTGGCTGCAACGTCGCTGCCGGAACGCGTCCGCCTCGATGCCCGCATTGACCAGGCCAAGAAATCCGGCTTCGGCGCCGTGCCGTTCTACGGCCGGGCCGGCCAGCTCACCGCCAACGCGGCCGCCGGCGCGAACACCGTCACCGTAGCGGCCTCCAGCTTGTGGGCGTGGACGGCGGGCGACTGGATTTTTCTGTACCAGGACGATGCCACCTTTGACGCGCTCAAGGTTCAATCCGTCGCCGGCAACGTCCTAACCCTCGCCGGCAACCTGGCCAACGCCTGGCTGAGCGGCGGCAATCTCTGGCCGTTGTTGCTTGGGAAATTTTCTTCGGAGAACAGCACGGCCGTCTCCGGATTTCTGGCCGGCTGGACCATCACCATCGAGCAGCTCGCCAGCGAACGCAACGCCGCGATCGGCGCGGTCACCCCGCCCGCCGGCAGCGGCGTGGGCTTCGACACTGTCGGCGTGGACAACACCGTCTCTTAACCCCTATGAAAAAATTAAAATACATCGTCATCCTCGCGATCTTCAGCCTGTTCGGCGTCATGATCGTCAAGTCCCTTGAAACCGTGCCCCAGACCCAGACCGTGCTGAAAAGCTATTTTGTCCAGGGCGCGCACCCCTCATCCACGAACTACGCCGAGCTGATCGACACGATGTTTTATTACATTCTGGCCACCTACAGCAACGCGCAGCAGGCGGCCGTGTCCGCCGCGGCCGCGCAGACGGTCTGGCAGGCGGTCGGCAACATGTCGGTGACCGGCAGCGGAGCCACCACCACCAATCTGGTGATCAGCTCATCCAACGTCAGTTCCGTGACCGTGACCAACCTCGGAAATTTCAGCATTAATGAACTCGGGTCCGGTCAGGTGTCCTTTTCTAATTACCGGTTCACCGTCACCTTTGCCAACGCCTTGGGCGGCCTGAATTACAACATCAATTATTCCGCGCCCGGCCTGTACCGGTTCCAAACCAACAGCGGCGCGACCTACCAAACCACCTCGCACACGCAGCCGATGCTCACCACCACCACCAGCCAGTCCAGCACCGGGTTTGTGTTCAACGTGGCCTGCTACAGCTCGCTGTTCATCAACGGCACACAGATAAAATTCACCGTCCAGTAAGGCAGATACGATTCAACCCGTGAACTATTTAACCCGCCCCATATTTCTCTTCAGCCCTGACTGGTCCGGCACGGTGACGCGCTCGATCCAGTTCGATCTGCGGCCGGGAGACATCGGCTACGGCGCGACGTTCTTCAAACCCACCCAGCTTTGGACCGTCAACACCTGGCAATTCATTCTTACGCTCACCTCGCCGGCGGCCATCGCGGCCGTGGACGCCTTCACGGCTGCCTTGACCGGTGCGCTGAATGGTTTCTGGCTCCCGGTGCCGCTCGCCGCGCTGCAGGTGACGGCCGGTACCAGCACGACCGTTTTCACCATCGCCGGCGAAAGCCTGGCGTCGCTCTGGGCTGACCGGCCGGACCAACACCTGTTCTTCACCTTCGCGGACGGCACCCAGGCGGCGGCGAAGATCCAATCCGTCGTCACCGCCGGCGCGAATGAAACCGTCACCCTCACCACCGCGCTGCCCCAGACGCCGGATGTCAACACGGCGGTGAACCGCCTGCATTACGTGCGCCTCGCCGGTGACACGGAAGAGGGTGAGTTCTACGCCGAAGGGCAGCAGTCACGCAAGGTCACCGTCGTCGAGCTGCCGACTGAATACGCGGCCGTGCAGACCGGGCTGCAGCCGGTTTACCTCTTTCATTTCTGGGCGCTCGCGCCGCAGGAGCAAGACTGGTACTTCACCAGCTTTGCCGCGCCGGTCGTCAGCGCCAATGTGCAGTACAACAATTTTCCAATCGACTTTCAGACGCTGCAGAATGTCAGCGGCAGCGATCGCGATGACCTGCAGATCGTCGCCAAGTCGGATGACGCCTCGCCGCTCGCGCTGTTCCTGCCCGTGCCTTTCAGCAGCACGTTGTTCGTGGAAGTATTTGCCATTGACCTGTCCGCTCCGGACGCGCAGACGCTCCTCTTCAGCGGCCGTGTAACGCAGGTGGATGATGATGGCGAGAAGCATACCGCCCAATGCGAAACGCGCCGCGGCTATCTGCGCCGGCGCATCCCGCGCTACTACAAGGCGGCAAGCTGCCAGAACGTGCTCTACGATCAAAACACCTGCCGCGTTGGCCGCGCCTGGTTCGAGGCCACGGTGAACATCTTCAGCATCAGCGCCGCCAGCGTGTTCCCGCCTGTGTTGCTTTGCACCTTCATGTTCCCGGATTTTGCCCCCCGCTTTCAGGTGCCGAACTTTCTAGCCAATGGGCTGTTTGAAGTTGGCCAGGGCCAGACCTACGAAGCCCGGACGATCCTGGCCTCAAGCTGGGACGCCGGCACCGGCAAGCTGTCACTGACGCTGAACCTGCCGTTGTATCTCACCGCCGCCGGCGTCAATGCCCAGGTCGTGGCCGGCTGTGATCACACCGCCGCGACGTGCGCGGCCAAGTTCAACAATTTCGTAAACTTCAACGGGTTTTTAACCATCCCACCCCGCAACCCCACCCTGAAGGCCATCAACGCCAATTCCGTCTCCAGCGGCGGCAAATAATTATGAAAGCTACAAATCCGAAGTACAAACCAGCCATTGCTAAACTCAATAAAGAAGCACGCGCGCTGCATATGAAAGCTCTTCGCTGTTATACGAACGGATTCTGGATTGATGGTGAAGCGGCAACCAAAAAGGCGCTAAGCATGGAAGTTTCAGCCGCGCTCCTATCTCAATTTAAGCATTGAACCCAATCTATTATGTCCAAACCATTCTTCAACACCCCCGAATCCATCCGCCTGCTGGACATGGAAGCCCACGACTGGGTGGGTACTCCCTTCGCGCCCCGCGGCCGCCTCAAACACGTCGGCGTGGACTGCGTCGGCCTGGTCGCCGGCATTTATGTCGCGATGGGGGTGATAAAGAAATTTGAGCCTGGCCCCTACGCGCTCGATGAGGGCCAGCACGCCAAGACTTCCAAAGTCGAAGCCTGGTTCTCCGGCCGCCGGGAGTTTGAAAAATGTAGCGCCGGCGTCCCGCCCGCACCGGGCGACACCCTGATCTTCAACCTCGCCCGCGTCGGCCATCACGTTGGCCTGGTGCTGGAGAACCGCGACGTGATCCACGCCATGTACCGCCGCATCGCGATGGTCTCCAGCCTGGATGAAAGTTTCTACGCCAGCGCGATCGTCGGCATCTACCGCCCACTACAGCCCGAAGGAACAATGGCCTGCTGCCGATCATCGGCTGGCGGCCGCGCCACATGAATAGTGGTAGCAACAATCCGCAGCCGAACAATAAGCAGTTCGGCTTGAACTCCGGCAGCGCCGCCTCGAACGAGCAGGCCACGCCGCTGCCGTACCTCGCCGGGTTGCGTCGTTTTGCCGGCACCTTCATAACCGATGCGTTTGACCAGGTCGCCAGCACCGTCAGTGGCGGCGGCAAGAATTCCGGCAAGGGCGGCGGCGGCAGCGGCACGAACTACTATGCCGGCTTTGCCTGCGCGTTCTGCCTGGGCCCGGTCGACGGCATCTACGGCATTTTTTTAAATGGCGATGACGTGTTCACCAGCAACAACCGGCTGGTGCCGACTTTGCTGCACCAATTTCAAAACCTCGCCACGGCGGATTTTTCCGGGCCGCACAATTTGGCGGATGGCTCGGTGGTCCTCATCAACGGCGCGGACCAGACGGAATTCAACGGTGAGTTCACCATCCACGTCACCGGCGCCAATTCCTTTCAATACACCATTCCCGGATCCTCGCTCAACCAGGAGACCGCCACCGGCCAGATCCAGATCTACGCCAAGCTGGCCCCGATCTTGCGCGGTAACGAAGATTCCCGCGAAATCACCATCCCCAATTACGGCACCATGGTGATCCACTGGGGCACCGAGACGCAGACCGCTGATAATTACCTGGCTGTGAGCGGCACGAATCATTCACCCATGCGCGGCGTGTGCTACGCCGTGTTCAAGCAATTTTTCCTCGGCCTCAACCAGACCAACATTCAGAACTTGGAAGTGGTGTTGTCCCGCAAACCCTCCGTCCCTTGGCAGACCAATCCAACTGACAACAACATCTCCAATGAAGCCAACCCGGCCATTTTCATTTACGAACTGCTCACCAACCCGCGCGCCGGCGTCGGCTTGGTGGCGGATGATTTTAACCTGGTTGATTTCGCCGCCGCGGCCGTGCAGTTCGCCAATGAAGGGTTGGGCATCTCATTCGTGATCGATCGGGCGGACACCGCGCTGACCGTCGTGCAGAACATTCTGAATGGCATTGACGCCATGCTGCTCCTCGATGACGCCGGCAAGCTCACCCTCCAGGTCATTCGTGCGCCGGCGGATTATACCGTGATCGCGCAGTTGACCGATGCCCAGCTCGCCAGCCGGCCGCAGATGAAGGCGCTCGACTGGTCCAACGCCATCAATCAAACGCGCATCGTATTCCCCAACCGCGATGCCGCGTTCACCAATGATTTTGTGGAGTGGTTCGATTTCGGCAGTGTCACCGCCGCGCTGAAGCTCGCGCAGCCGCAAACGCTGCAGCGCGATTTCATCACCCGCAAAGACCTGGCGCAAGCCATGGTGCAGGCCGCCGGCGCCGCCAGCGCCATCCCCGCCGTCAGCGGCCAGGTGGACGTGCTCTATACCGCCGACCTCTGGGCCGCGCTCGCGCCCGGCGAACTCTTCCAAGGCACGTTCACCAGCGCGCCTCGCGCCAATGGCATTTTTCGCGTCACGAAGCGCACGTTTAAACGAACCGATCAACCGGTGTTCACCATCGAATACGCCGCCGATCGCAGCTACCTGAACTTTGGATCATGAGCTACCGCATCTTTGAACTACCCTTGGCGCTCTGCCCCGGCAGCCAGCCAGCAATCCAACTGCTCTGCTCTCGGGACAAAGTCAGCACGGCGATCGGCCAGTTGTTTCTGGGCAAGAATTTCGCCTTCAGCGGCTCGCCTCCGGACAGCTACGATCTCCTGCAAACCTTCACTCGTTTTGCCTGGCACGGTAAACTGACCGCTGATTACCCGGCCGACACCCTTTGCATTGACACGCGGATCGGCGTCAACCTGCAGCTTGACGGCCCGGATCTGATCCTGGAAGACGTGGCCGACTTCGATGCCATCGGCGGCAAGTATTGGCTGATCATCGACGACGAGCTGATGTTCCTCGCCAACCCCACCTTGACCGGCGTTGGCGCATACGCGCTCCACACCGTCCGCGGCCAATATGGCACACCCATTCAACCGCACGCCGCCGGTGCAGACGTATATATCATCCGTGCCGAAGACTGCGCGCCAGTCGCCTTTAATTCCCTCATCGCCGGCAACGTCGGGCAGTTCAAAGTCACTCTGGGCGTGCAACAAGCCTCAGACCAGGTCGCCACTGAAACCGGCTTTGTGGGCGGCGCGCATACCATCGCGCCGGCGTCGCTCGTCGCCGTCAACAACATCACCACGCAGCCGATCATTCCCGTGAACACCAATTTCACGGTAAGCTGGCAGTTGCCGGCGTTGAATGGCTTCCTCGCCAGCCAGACCGTGTTGCAGACCCTTCTTGAGATCATCACGCCCACCACCACCTATTCAATGAAGGTGACCGCACCCACGGCAACAGCCGCGATAGTTTGGGCCAATCTGCCGGCGGATGCCGCCTGCGGGTTCACCCTGCGTCTCACCACGCAGGTGGACGGCGGCGAGCAAATCATCAGCGGCGCGCCGGTGAGTTTAAATGTGCTGGTCGCCGGCCCCGGCCTCGCCGGCTTTTTCTACAACGACCCCATTGGCTCAGCCGTTGGCTTGTTCACTGAACCGGTGGTGTATGCTCGGGTGGATGCCACCATTGACGTGGATTTCGCCGGCAGCCCCGGCGGCCCGGTTCAAAGCGAATATTTTTCCGCCCGCTACAAAGGTTGGTTGATCACCACGGCCAACGCCGGCGCGTATCAATTCTCCTGTGACTACGATGACGGCATCCGCCTCCGGATCGGCGGCACGCTCGTCATCGACGATTGGACTGAAGGCCCGAAAACCAATAACGGCACGATCACCCTGCGCGCAAACTGCCGTTATCCAGTGATTCTTGAATACTTTCAATTCACGACCACGGATTACATTCATCTTTCGTGGCAGCCGCCGACCGTTGGTGCGCCCGCAATCATACCGTCAACCAACCTAGCAACCGCATGAATAACCTGACCACCCAGCTAAACGCCGCCAACCGGCCCGCGATCGCCGAAACCAATTTTCAAAAACTCGACGCCTCCGAAGCCTTCATGGAACTGCCCACCGTCGATCCCGGCACCGGCGTGGCCAACATCCTGATCGGGCCGCCCACGGCCGGCACTTGGATCATCGGCCAGATCTGGCGCGACTCGCTGCTGGCCAAATGGCGCTGCACCGTCGCCGGCAGCCCCGGCACCTGGATCCAGGTGCTGCCCGCCATCGTCGCCGCCCAACCCGCCGGCGCCCCCGACCAATACCTGATCCAAAACACGGCGGCCGCCTGGAAACTGCAATACTGGGACGCCGGCGGCTCCGCCTGGACAAATGTGTGAGGAAGCAGGAAGGTTGAGCCAGAAGCCAACCGGCAGCCTCGCTGCAGCGCCAATGCAGCCCACTGGCAACCCTTTCCGCAATTTCGCGCCACCCACCCTTTTCAGCAGTTAGTTAGACCCTTTCCAACCTTTTTCGCCGGGCACGCCAGTGCAATCGTTTTTGCTAACCTGAACCGTCCAAAACGCGTTCCTTCTCCTGGGGGAGAAGGTTAGGATGAGGGCGGACAACCCACATTGAGCCGGAGGCGAACAAGTTTTTCCTCTCAACCCCAACTACCCCGTCCCCAAAACTCTCAACTTCATTGATTGCTCGCGATTCACTAACTCACAACTTGATCATGCCCCCATTCCCAAAAACCGCCATGTCGCCGCTACATGTGTTTTTTAAAAA
>JARLJW010000056.1 GCA_031290985.1 Verrucomicrobiia bacterium
GCATGAGCAGCATCAGGCAAGATGCCTGCCACTACATCTTACATGTCCGCGCCCGCCAAAAGAAATCCCCATTCGCGCCCATTCGCGAAATTCGCGTCAAAGACTTTGCATCCGTGGTTGATTAAATTCCCGTAGCGTCAGGCCTCCCGGCCTGACGTAGAGGGCGGCATCCTGCCGCCCGGAAAAAACGTGGTCTTGCCAGCGACTCACGAACATTCCAAAGCGCTGACACTGCGCGAGGCAGGATTTCTGGAGCGCCGGGCACCGCCCCGGCGTGAACAGCATCAGGCAAGATGCCTGCCACTACATCTTACATGTCCGCGCCCGCCAAAAGAAATCCCCATTCGCGCCCATTCGCGAAATTCGCGTCAAAGACTTTGCATCCGTGGTTAAAAATTCGGATTTCCTTCGGATTTCGGGATTCGGATTTCGGATTTACAGATCGTGCCCATCCGTGGAATTTGCGTCAAAGGACCGCCGTTGATTTTTTCCCGCACTTCGCTGCTGCAAAAAAAACGAAGTTTTTTGAAAGAATCGCGGCGCCGGCGCGTATTTATACTTGGAGTTAGATTCTTTTATGGGTTGGGGCGGAAGCAGCATCACCAAAGCACCCCGGGCCGGATGCCGGCAGCTATCCATAAGGTAACTCTTGGATAAAATCACAAACCACAACCACCATTCATAGGAGATCATCCCATGCCCTCTAAATACGCCAAAGGCCACGTTCGCCGCCCGGACAAAGACCAGCTCATCCGCATGTCGCACCACCGGCACGGAAACATGCTGGAGGCAAAGCTTGCCGTTCCGCCCCCCAGCACGTGGGATTCAAGAAAACACGGCTGGGTGGGGCCGGTTCAGGACCAACAGCAATGCGGTTCCTGCTGGGATTTCAGCGGGACCGGCATCGTGGACATCGCCTATAATAAAGCCGGCATCGGGGGCGGGCCAAAGGTCTTTGTTCTCTCCGAGGAATACACGCTGTCCTGCTGTCGCAATGGCGGCTGCGGAGGCGACGATAACACGACGGTTCTCGCATACGCCAAGGCATACGGACTGCCGCTGCAGTCGGACTACCGCGCCAAGTATGGCCCCTACCCGGATCCGACCAACTGCAAGATCCCTGCCTGCGCCTGGAAGCCGACCATGCACATGTACAAGATCACCGATTGGGGATTTGCCGATGGAACCTCCGCCGGTGAGCGCATAACGCCCACCCCGGCCATCAAGTCGGCCATCATGAATTACGGGGCCGTCGGGGCGGGAATTGCCGCCGATGATGCCTTCCAGAACATCCGCCCCGGGACCGTGTTCAAGGGAAGCGGTGCCACCAAGATAGACCACGATATCATTCTGATCGGTTGGGATGATTCCAAGGGCGCCTGGCTGCTCCGCAATTCGTGGAACACCGTGTGGGCGGACAAGGGCTATTGTTGGATCGCCTACGGCGCGAACGCCGTCGGCACGGAAGCCGTGTGGTGTGATGTCGCACCATAGCCCGGCCAAGTCCGGTGGGAAAAAGCCCGTCCCCGCAGCAGCGGCGGCCTGTGGTTGATGAAATGTGTGTAGCGTCGGGCCTCCCGGCCTGACGTAGAGGACGGCATCCTGCCGCCCGGAAAAAACGTGGCCCTGTCCGCGACTCACGAACGTTTCAAAGCGCTGGGTCTTTCGCGAGTTAGATTCCCGGAGCGCCGGGCACCGCCCCGGCGTGAACAGCATCAGGCAAGATGCCTGCCACTACATCTTACATGTCCGCGCCCGCCAAAAGAAATCCCCATTCGCGCCCATTCGCAAAATTCGCGTCAAAAACTTTGCATCCGTGTTGATCTGTGTCCATCCGTGGTTGAAATGATTCATGTAGCATCAGTCCTCCCGGCCCGCGACGTGCGAATATTCCCTGAGCGCTTTCGGATTTCGGACTTCGAATTTCGGATTTCTTTCGGCCTTGTGATTTCGGCCCTTCGGATTTCATCCATGTGTCTCCGCGGTTGACTGCCTGATTTACAAAATCGCGGTCCTGCGCCGCTGGGCGTTGAATGTTGAATGTTGAATGTTTACCGCCTTCCGCTTTGCATCCGTGTTGATCCGTGGTTCAAATGATTCATGGAGCATCAGGCCTTCCCGCCTGACGATAGGCCGTAGGGATGGCGCAAGCCGCCACCTCCTCCCGCCAAACCGGACGCTCGGATCTCCCGTCCGGCTTTCCAGTCAGGGCGTCCCATGCGAGCGGGAGCGGCTCTTCGCCTCGTCCCCAACAAACACAATCTGCCCCACCATGCCACTGCGCCCTGCTGTTTTGCCACGACGCGGCAGCGTCACCGGCAGTGCGGCTACATGGGGCGATTCCGCATATTTTTATTTTTCCGCCCCAAACCGCTTCTTCAACGCCTCCGCCCGATAAGCAAAAATCTTCTCCACGTCCTTCCGCACCAACAGCCGGTTCACCAGCGCCCCGCCTGGCACCGCGTATAGCACCTGATCCTTGCACAACGTCCCGCCCTCTTTCACCTCGAACGTATGCGTATGCCGCCACAAACGGTACGGCCCGTTCCGCTGCTCATCCCGGAAACTGAACGGCGGATTCCACTCCGTGATCGCCGTCCGCCAGCACACCGGAAAACCGTGGATGCGGATCTGATAATCGATCAACGTCCCGGCGTGCATGGGGATTGCCCCCGGCGTCAGGATGCGAAAATTCAGCCAGGGCGGCGTGAGGATCTCCAGATTGTGCGCATCGGCGAAGAACGGGAAAACCTTTTCCCGCGCCACCGGCAGCCACAGCTCTGTCTCAAAAGTGTGCGTCGTCATCCGGCGCGCACTCTACCTGAAAATTTTTCATCCGCCAACGGGTTCGCGCTTGAACCCGTCGCCCATCGAAACTATTCTAGCACCACTTGATGAAAGCCATTTTAGCCCTCGAAGACGGTTCGGTGTTCCACGGTCAAGGTTTTGGCGCGCGCGCCTCGGCTTGCGGTGAAGTCTGTTTCAACACCTCCATGACCGGCTATCAGGAAATCCTCACCGACCCGTCCTACAAAGGCCAGATCGTCACGATGACCTATCCGCTCATCGGCAATTACGGCGTGAACAACCAGGACATCGAATCCTGGCGGCCGCACGCCGCCGGCTTCGTCATCCGCGAACTTTCCCCCGTCGTCAGCAACTGGCGCGCAGATTTTTCCCTCGCCGAATACCTGGAGAAAAACGGCATCCCCGGCATCCAAGGCATCGACACCCGCTCGTTGACCAAAAAACTCCGCGTCCGTGGCGCCTTGAACGGCTTCATCACCACCGAGGACATTTCCGAGGCCGAAGCCGTCAAACGCGCCAAGGAATTCGTCTTCGTCGGCGTGGATTACGTCAAGGAAGTCACCCACAAGGAATCCTTCCGCTGGGACGCCAAGGACGAACAGAGCGCCGCTTTCGACCTCATCCGCGGCGTGAAGGGCGGCGATGCCCGCAACACCCGCAAACCCCTGCCCGCCGCCGACATCCCCATCGTCGCCTTTGATTACGGGATGAAATACAACATCCTCCGCCGGCTCCGGCAGCACGGCTTCGCCACCCAGGTTTTGCCCGCGACCGCCACCGCCGCCGAGGCGCTTAAGCACAAACCCGCCGGCATTTTCCTCTCGAACGGCCCCGGCGACCCCGCCGCGCTCGGCTACATCGTGCGCGAAGTGAAGACGCTGCTGGACTCCGGCATCCCCATTTTCGGAATTTGTCTCGGCCACCAGATCCTCGGCCAGGCCGTCGGCGGCAAGACCTTCAAGCTCAAGTTCGGCCATCGCGGCGGCAACCAGCCCGTCAAGGACCTCGAATCCGGCCAGGTGGAAATCACCTCGCAGAACCACGGGTTCGCCGTGGACGCCAAATCGCTCCCCTCAGATGTCGCCGTGCATCGCATCAATTTGAACGACCAGACCGTGGAAGGCCTGCGGCACAAGACCAAACCGGTGTTTTGCGTGCAGTATCATCCCGAGGCTTCGCCCGGGCCGCACGATTCCACGCCGCTGTTCGCCGAGTTCCGTTCGTTGATCGAACGGCGCGGGTGATATTTTCCTGCATGGATTTGCGTTTGACTTGAGCGACGACGCGCCCATAATCAGTTGAAAGAATCTATGGCCAAACTTGTTATCCTAAATCAAGGTATGACCGGCCGCTTGATCGAATTAACGGTCGAACGGACCACGGTTGGCCGCGTTGAGGAAAACACGGTTCAGATCACCGATGCTTCTGTTTCCAGCCGTCACGCTGAGATTCTCCTGCGCGGTACTGACATCGTCATCCGCGACCTCAATTCCACCAACGGCACGTTCATCAACAACGAAAAGATTTCCGAGGCCACCCTCAAGCCCGGCCAGACCCTGCGCTTCGGCCAGGTGGAACTGAAAATCGATGACGGCAAGCCCGTGGGCGGATCGTCCGCTCCGGCCTATGCGCCATCCGCCGCCCCGGCCCCGGCTCCGGCCCCCGCGCCCAAACGGTCGCCGGAAGGCAGCACGATGGTCATGACCCGCGGCGTCAGCCTCACTGACCTCGAACAAGGCGGCACCCGTCCCCCGGGCTTCGATACCAACACGGTTTTCTCCAAGAAGAAAAACAAGGTCAACACCTACTTCATCATCGGCGGCATCGTCGTCGCCCTGATCA
Organism: Verrucomicrobiia bacterium; assembly: GCA_031290985.1. Taxonomy (GTDB): domain Bacteria; phylum Verrucomicrobiota; class Verrucomicrobiia; order Limisphaerales; family UBA11358; genus UBA11358. The sequence goes on from JARLJW010000056.1 coordinate 4,651, forward strand.
TCGTCGGCCTCATCATCTACGCCCTCAGCCAGGTCAAAAGCGGCGCGCATCAGTAAGCGTTCGCTGCGATTTGAAAACTTGGTTTCCGGACGCCGAAATCATCGGCCCGTTTCAGCACAGTTACGGTCGCACCTGCCATGGCCGTTGGCCTCCGCCACGATATCTTGGATTGCGGTGGCAAGGCGGGAGCCGCGACACCGCTTTCGTGCGGGCGGGCACGTGCATATGAACGAAAATATTGGTGAAAGTCCCGTCCGCTCGATGCCGAAAAATTCCCAGCACGCCTACGCCGCCCGCGCGCTGAAACTCCGCCACACCTTCGCCGGCAGCAGGCCGAGCCCGATGAACGCCAGTTGGCTCACCACGAAGAGCACCAGCCAGTTGAACGCCGCATCCGTAAAGCCGTAGCTGTGCAGGCCGATCCCCAGCATGTTCACGCCGAACCACGACCACGCCGTGACGATGTTCCCGCCGATGGCGCACACCACCAGGCCGCGTTCGCGCACCATGCCGCCCCAGCGCAAATGCAAAATCAGCGCGTTCCACAATACGATGATCAGCGCCCCGTTCTCTTTCGGGTCCCAGCCCCAAAAACGTCCCCAAGATTGATCCGCCCAGATGCCGCCCAGCACCGTGCCGACAAAGCTGAACAGCGTCGCAAAGCACACGATGCCGTAGATCATCCGCGCCAGTGATTTGCCGGTCGCCTCATCCAGCGTCTTGGTGAACATCCCGCGCACGATGTAGATCAGCGCCAGGAAACCCGCCACAAACGTGCTCGCATACCCCACCGTCACCGCCACCACATGCGTCGCCAGCCAGAAATTCGTGTCCAGCACCGCCCGCATCATCTCCATCGTGTCGCCTTCCAGCGCCAGGTGATGCGCGATGATCAGCGTGATGAACCCGATGCCCGACGCGGTCACGATGCCGATGCCGTTCTTGTGAAATTTTTCCAGGATCAACCCCAGCAGGCACGCGCCCCAGCCGATGAAGATCGCGGAGGAATACAGGTTCGTCACCGGCGGTCGGCCCTCCAGCACCATGCGGTAGACCAGGCCGATGGTATGGATCACCAGGGCCAGCGCGGTCAGCCACACTGCCGAGCGGCGGAGCGTCCCGGACAGGTTGAACCAGAAACACACCGCCAGCAGCCCGGCCAGGATGTAGATCACCATCGCGTTGTAAAACGGCTCCATCTGGTTGAAGAACACCTCCGCCCGGCCCTTGGCCAGCGCCTTCGCCTGTGTCGGCACCAGCGACGAGCGGTAATCGCGCACCGCGGCGTTGAAATCGTCCGGCTTGTCCGCGGCCAGCGCGGCGGACATCTTCACATAATCGCGAATGGCGCTGTCAATCGGCACCCCGCGCGGGGCGTCCAGCAGCGCATCCCCCATGCGTCGCCAGTTGCGGCTGCCGTTCGGCGGCAGCACCAGCGGCGGCTCCAGGCTGCTCATGTATTGGAACGCCTGGATGTAGCCGGCGAACTGGTTGAACGCGTCCTGGTCAAATTTCTCACCCGCCTGCTGCGCCTTCACGGCCGCCACGGCGTCGGGCATGAGCTTTTCAAACGCGGTGAACTCCGCCGGCCAGTCCTGCGCCATGGCCGGCTGTATGGTGTTCTTCAACTGCTCGTAAAGGACGATGCGCTGGTGCATCTTGGCCACGGCATTCTCGTAGGCGGTGCGCCCCGCGGCCTCGACCTTTTGCACACGCTCGTTCTCCTTGTCGAAGGCGTCCATGCCCGCCGCAATCTGGTTCCAGGAATAATGTTTGCCGTCCGAAAATTTCGCCGCGTCCTTCTCCGGCAGCTTCAGCAGCGAGATCAGGTCGGGATTGTCCACGCGGAACGCCGGCCAGGCATCGGCCACCGTGGCATTCATCATCACATTCGCCAGCCATTCGGTGGCGGAGATGATGCGCGGGCTTTCATTCCAGCCCTTCCACGGCTCGGTGTTGAGCGTCTGCTTTTCACGGAGCTGCAGCAGGGCGTTCCGCGCCACCGAGTCGATCGGCACGATGCGCCCGTTCGCCGTGACCGGCAGCCGCCCGAATTCGGTGTAGGCGAAATCCTTGTCCTTCGGCGGCTGCACGTTGCCAAAAAACCACAGCGCCATGATCAGCATCAGGACTGGCGGCGTCCATTTTTGAAATAACTTTTTCATTTCGTTTTCCTCTTCGAAACAAATGCGGTGAGATGTTTCAGGAACTGGATGATCAATCCCACGCCCACCATCCCGCACCCGACGTACGGTGTCAACCAGCTCGGATTGCGCACCACGGAAAGCACGGAATATGGAGTTTGACCGGCCCGCTCGACCAGTTCGCCCGCGCTCATCTGGTATTGGTAATACGTATACCCGCCGTAGCGCAGCGGATGGTTCATGGAAATCTCCACCTCCCGCCGCTCGCCCGTCTGGGGGTTGTCAATCCGGACGCGGCTGCGAAAATCCTTCGGGATGTCCGTGCCGGGATACACCGTGTGCGTCGCCTTTAGCAGCGTCAGCGAGAACGGATGCCGCACCTGCATCGGCCGCATCAGGAACGTAAACTTCCGGCCATCGATTTCCAGGCTCTGCGGCGCGACCAGTTCGCTGATGATCTTGTGCGCCATTTCCGCGCCGACCTCGTTGGCATAGCCTTCCTGCATCTGCTGGACCACGCCGGCATCACCCGAAAAGGCGGAGGCCACCCATGTGCCAAAGGAGCCTTTGGTTCCCGCCAGTTCGATCACCGCCGTCGGCATGTTTTTTGCGTCCATGGTCTTCACATCCGGCTGCGAATGGAAATCAAAGTTCAACGCCACGCCGTTGCTGGCAATAAGCGGCGCGTTCTGCATCATCGGGGCGCGGAAGCCCACGTCAGAATTATGCCAGTGGGCCTTCACCCGGATGGCAAACGGCAGGCTGTCGATGCGCAGTTCGTCGCCCGGCTTCAACATTTTTTCCGGGATCGACGTCACCACATTGCTGGACACAAAGATCAATTCATAGTCCGTGGCGCTGTCCGAATAATTCCGCGTTTCACCTTCCGTGAAACGCATCTGCATCTCCCGAGAAAGCAGGTCGGTCGACAGCTGGCCCACCAGCAGCAAAATCACCCCCGCATGGGCAAGCTGGATGCCCAGTTTCTCGGTCGTGAACCGGAAGCGATAGATATGCGCACAGACCAGGTTGACCAGCAACACCACGCCGATCAGATAGCCGCCCGGCAACAGCAGCGGTATCTTGTGCCCGAACAGGTTCGCGCCAATGACGATCCACTGCTTGAAATAATGCGCCTGCGCGCCATAAAGCCCCTCATCCGCCTGCGCCAGCGTGCCCACGAACACCAGCACGATGGCGAACGCCAGCAGCGCCACCGTCAGCTTCAGCGACGTGAAGAATTGGACTGTCTTTTTAATGAGCATCGGGATATTTGGCCGATTGCACGAATTTCATCAGCGCATCTTTTTGCTGCGCGACGACCTCCGCATCGCCCATCAGTTTGTAGAACCACGTCTGGCCGCCCAGCGGCAAAATCACGCCGATCAGTGTTGCCGGCTTGCTGGTGCGCGGGTTTGTGCCGGAAAATTCCACCACGGTCGCCTTCACCCCGCTCGCATCGATCGTCGCGAACTTGGCCAGGTCATCCGCCGTCGCCGGGGCGAGGCCCAGTTGCGCGCGCCAGCGGTTCACATTCGGGGCGAGTCCGCCGCCGTCACCGGCCAGCGAACTGACATTCACCTCCGCCTTCGCGCCGCCCGCGCCGGCGATGAGATATTTGGCGACCAAAAATTGCGCCAGCGGACCTTCCTGCCAGCCGGCCGGAACCTCCCAGACCGGCTTGTCACCGGCCGGTGCCGCCGCCATCGCCGGGCTCATCCCGCCGATCGGCGGATGTGACGGCGGAAGCTGGCTCATGTCCATCGGCGCCGCCGCCGCGGCCGGTGCGCCAAAGTCGATTGATTTCAAAAAGGCGATGAACGCGGGCTTTTGTTTTTCCACCAGATCCGCATCCCCCGTTATTTTGAAGAACCACGCCGTATCGTCCTTGTGCAGCACGCTGGCAATGATGCGCTCCGCATCCCCGCTGCCGGGGCTGGTGCCCGCGATGTCGAACAAATCCGCGTCCTGGCCGGCGATCACAATTTTTTCCGTCATTTTTTGGATGGTATCTTCATCCGTGGGCTGCTGGCCGACCTGCCCGCGCCAGCGGTTCACATTGGCCAGGTTGCCGCCCGCCATGCCGCCCATCGGAATGACGCTCACGTCCGCCTGCTTGCCATTGTCCGCGACCGAAAAGCTCGCCACGCGCATCTGCGTCAGCGCTTTTTCCTGCCAGCCGGCGGGCAGCGTGTATTTCAAGGCCGGCAAACCGCTGTTATCAGGTGCGGCCAGCCCGGCGGGCATCGTCGACGGCATCACGCCGGACGGCGTCGCCGCCGCGGGTGCCACGGGTGCCGGCGGCACGGCCACGGTGGTCGTCTCGTTGGTGTCGACGTGGTAGACCTTCACGGTGTCACGACCGCAGCCGGTGATGGCCAGCCACAGCAGCGCTGACGCCGCCAGCGGCAGGATCCGGGAACTGGAAATGTTTTTCATTTTCGTGCCTTATGATTACCCGAAAAAACCGCGGGCGGCGAAACCTTCTTTGGCTTTCGCTTACCAAAAATTGTCACGCCGCCCGCAAAATAGGGAGACCCGCAGATGTCCGGCCTCAGCTTATGGCCATATTCAGCAGGAATTCGATGTTGCTCCGGGTCTTCTTCAGCTTGCCCAGCATCAGGTCCATCGCCTCCACCGGCGGCACGCCGGTGAGCGCGCGGCGCAAAACCACGACCCGGCTGCCCTCGTCCGGATGGTACAACAGCTCTTCCTTGCGCGTGCCGGAACGTTCGATGTTGATCGACGGAAATATGCGGCGGTCAACCAGCGCGCGGTCCAGGTGCACCTCCATGTTGCCCGTGCCCTTGAACTCTTCAAAAATCACTTCATCCATGCGCGACCCGGTGTCCACCAGCGCCGTCGCCATGATGGTGAGCGAACCGCCCTCCTCGATGTTGCGCGCCGCGCCGAAGAACCGCTTCGGCTTGTGCAGCGCGTTGGCATCCACGCCGCCGGAAAGAATCTTGCCGGAATGCGGCTGCACCGTGTTGTAGGCGCGGGCCAGGCGGGTGATCGAGTCGAGCAGGATGACCACATCGCGCTTGTGCTCCACCATGCGGCGGGCCTTTTCGATCACCATTTCCGCGACCTGCACATGGCGTTCCGGCGGTTCGTCGAACGTGGACGAGATCACCTCCGCGCCTTTGCAGGTGCGTTCCATGTCCGTGACTTCCTCGGGCCGCTCGTCGATCAGCAGGATGAACAGGTACGACTCCGGGTTGTTCTTCAGTATCGCATTGGCGATCTTCTGCATCATCACCGTCTTGCCCGTGCGCGGCGGCGCCACGATCAATCCGCGGGTGCCCTTGCCGATCGGGCATACCAAGTCCAGCACGCGCGTGCTCAATTCATCCGCCGCCGTCTCCAAGATGAACCGGCGGTTCGGGAAGAGCGGCGTCAGGTTGTCAAAATGGGTCTTGTCCTTCGCCTTGTCCGGCTCCTCGCCGTCCACGGCTTCGACCTTCAGCAGCGCGAAGAATTTCTCCTTCTCCTTCGGCGGACGGATCTGGCCCGCGACCAGGTTGCCGGTCTGCAGATCGAACCGGCGGATCTGCGACGGCGAAACATAGATGTCCTCCGGGCACGGCAGGTAGTTGAAGCTCTGCGAACGCAGGAAACCGAAGCCTTCCGGCAACACCTCGATGACGCCCTCGGAGAACAGCACGCCCGAGCGCGCCGCATTCTTCTCCAAAATGTGGAAAATGACCTCGTGCTTGCGCATCGTGCCGAAATTTTCCACGCCGTACTCCTTGGCCATGGTGTTCAGCTCCGTCATGCTCATCCCCTGCAGCTTGGCGATGTTGAGCGAGGCCGCGATCTTGTCGCGCTGATAACCGCGCCGCTCGCCGAAACGATCGTCTTCGGACATCTCGACCGGCGCGGAGGGCGGCCGCAGCTCGGCCGGCCGGTTCCGGGCCTCGAAATTGGAGACATCCCGCTGCGCATCCGCCTGTGCCGCCGCCTTGATGCTGTCCACGGTCCGTTCTGGTTCGAACATGGGTTCGGGCGGGGCCGGCCGGGGTTTGACTTTATTCACCGGCGCGGGGGCGGGGGCTGGTGCCGGGGCGGATACGGGGGCTGGTTTTTCAACCACGGCCTGAACCGGTGGGGCCGCCGGCGGCGGTGTTGGAGCTGCCGGCGCCACAGCCGCTGCGGCCGTTGCGGCTGCGGCTGCTGCGGCGGCGGCGGCCGCCTTGGTCGGTTTCTTGGTGACCGTCTTCTTGGTGGAAACTTTTGCCATAAAATTTATTGGTATGTGTGACTGGGAATCCCATTGCCCGGGCAATGCGCGAAAATTCTTCCCGCATTGGACGGTCTGCGTCGGGAAAAGTTCAATTTGAATTTGCTGACCGATTCGTGATTTTTTCTCAAACCGGCAAGGGGAAACTCGCAGTCAACGGCGCTACTGTGAACCAATTACACCGCCCTGTCAAATTGGATTTTTGCTTGTCTTCCGCCCCCACCACGCCTACTGGATAGGCATGAAGCACCTTCAAACCGGGCTCATCGCCGCTTTGCTTATCGCCGGTGCCGTGATGTATTGGATACAACACCAAACCTCGGAAAAGTTGCGCGCCGATATGGCCACGCTCGCCGGGCAAAACGACGCCCTGAAGGCGGATACTGAAAACCTTGCCAACCAGCTCGTGCAAGCCACCAATTCACAGGCCATGGGCCGGGAACAGCTCAGCGAACTCCTTAAGCTCCGCGGTGAAGTCGGCCAGTTGCGCCGGCAAACGGGTGAGCTGGGAAAGCTGCGCGAAGAAAATAAGCGGCTACAGACCGTGGCCGTCAACACCCCGACGCCGACGCCAACGGCGGCAACCGCCGATGCCAAGGAGCAGGAGCACCAAGTTGCCATTCAAAAGCTCGGCAACGCCAAACAGGGAATGCTCGCGTTCATTATGTTCGCCAGTGATAACAACAACCAGTTTCCAACCAACGTTGCGTCGGCATCACGTTATTTGAATGCTGATTTCCTCCCGCAGGTCGAAACCAACTTTGATGTCATTTATCCGGGCTCCCTGAACAACCTGGCCAATCCATCAACCACGATTGTACTCAGGGAAAAACAAGCCTGGCAGTCGCTCAGTGGCAACTGGTTGAAAACCTATGGGTTTGCCGACGGACATGCCGAAATCCATGCCGAACCTAATGGCAACTTTGATGATTGGGAGAGCCAGCACACCGCTCCGCCACCGCCACCGCCAAATCAATAGGCGGGATTCCCCTGTGCGATTTCGCCTTCGGCGGGTGCTATAACTTGAAAACATGACGCCCGATTCCGAACTGCTCGCCACTTTTGCCCAGACCAATTCCGAGGACGCCTTCGCCGAACTGGTGAAGCGCCACGTGAACCTCGTCTATTCCGCTGCACTCCGGCAGGCCGGCGGCGATGCCCACCTCGCCCAGGACGTGGCCCAGACCGTTTTCTCCGACCTCGCGCGCAAGGCTGGTGCGCTCGCCCGCCGTGAAACCCTCTCCGGCTGGCTCTACACCAGCGCCCATTTTGCCGCCGCCAAGATCGTCCGCGCCGAAACCCGCCGCCGCGACCGTGAGGAGAAATTTATGCGCGAGCCCACCCATGAAACCGCGCCGGAACCCGACTGGGAAACGCTCCGTCCCCTGCTCGACTCCGCCATGCACGATCTCAAGGAGGCGGACCGCGATGCCATCCTGCTGCGTTACTTTGAAAACCGGCAGTTCGCCGAGGTCGGCACGCGGCTGGGGCTCAATGAAAACGCCGCCCGGATGCGCGTGGATCGCGCGCTGGAGAAGCTGCGCGCCGCCCTCGCCCGCCGCGGCCTCACCGCCACCGTCACCCTCGCCGCCACCATTTCCGCCCACGCCATCCAAGTCGCGCCCGCCGGGTTGACCGGGACGCTGACGGCCACCTCGATCACCGCCGCCGGAACCGGAACCTTCACCCTACTAAAAATTATGACCCTCACCAAAATAAAGCTCGCCATCGGCTCGCTCGTCGTGGCCGGAACCGCGACGGCCCTCGTGTTGCAACACCAGGCGCAGTCACAATTGCGCACCGATAACGTCGCATTGACACAACAGCTCGCGCAATTGAAAAGCGACAACGACACCCTTTCCAACCGTCTGGCCTCGCCGGGTGATTCACAAAAGCTGCCGGATGGACAACTGGCCGAATTGCTCAAGCTTCGCGGTGAAGTCGGCACGTTGCGGCAGCAAGTCAGCCAGTATAAAAAGGCATCAGAGGAGCAGGCGCAAAATGAACAACGCTTGGGCCAACAACTTTCCACCATCAAGGCAGAAACTGATCTGGCTCGCGCCAAGGCGCAATTTAAGGTCAACGAGCTTCGCACCATTAACAACATGAAGCAGATCGGCCTGGCGTTTCGTATCTTTGCCGGCGATCACGCGGATCAACCTCCCACCAACATCGACCAGGTGGACTTTGGTTATTATGGTCAAACCAACCTGTTGCTCTTTGCCCAAAACGAGATTGAACTTTTGAATACGACGGTTCCCAACCTGTATAATTATCCCAATGCCATCGAAATGCGGGAACGGACGCCCCGGCAGGATCCCGACGGCAGATGGAAACGGACTTATGGCTTGGCCAATGGAAGCGTGCAGGAAGCCGCATCAGCAGATGGAAACTTCGAGGAATGGGAAAAGCGAAACACGCAAACTCCGCCTCAAAACCCATAGAGCATTTGAGGCCTGACCAGTTCCTGAAACGCGGCGTCTCGTCCCGCCACCCAACCAATGACCGGCGCTTTCCCTTCTCAACAATCAACAATTAACCCTCAACTAAAAAACTCACCCTTGATCACACCACCGCTCCCTCTTCCTTTACCGCCGATGTTTTGATCTCATCCAGCGTCCGGAAACGGCTTGCCGCAAATCCCGCCTCCACCCCGAGTTTGTTCGTCGGATTGTAGATGCTCATCAGCAGGATGGACTGCTCCAGCACCCGCCGCATGTCCATGATCAGTTCGTCCGCGCGCACGCCCACGCGCACCGCGCGCACCACATAGACCGTGTCCTTCACCGGCAGTTGCAAATAGAGTTGCTTGACCGATTCCGGCCATTTGTCATCCACCAAAACGACTTTTTGTCCGACGCTGAACATAAATTCTCAACTGGTTTGATCCAAGGCCGGCAATGGCACTTCACCATAAACGCCATCTTCAGGGCGTTCCCAGTCTTCCGCGAAGGTCTTCAAGCGGAAAAGCAAATCTGCCGCCGTTGGCTTAGGCAATTCGTCTTCGATGATTTGGGCTGCACTCACGATTTCAATCTAATTTGCCTGGATAAAATGGCAACAGCCAATTCTAGTGGGATTGTCAGATGATTTTAAAATCTAAACATCCCGCAGCCGGAGTGCGGCCGTCCCCGGCCGCAGCAATATCCAAAGGGCGGGGTGCCTTCGTAAATTTCCCGCGCCCCGACTCGCGAGAGTTGCTGCGCCCGGGACGGGCGCACTCCGTATTTCAAATACCTGCCCTGTCAATATGGCAGCGGAAACTTCGCCGTCAACTCGCGGACCCGCGCCCGTACCTTGTGCGCCGCCTCCACGTTTTTGACGTCCATCAGGACCTCGGCGATCATGTCCGCGATCGCCGCCATCTCCGCCTCCTTCATGCCGCGCGTCGTGCACGCCGGCGTGCCCAGGCGGATGCCGCTCGCCTGGAACGGCGAACGCGTCTCGTTCGGGATCGTGTTCTTGTTCACCGTGATGCCCGCCTCGTCCAGCGCGATCTGCGAATCCTTGCCCGTGATGCCCTTTGCGCCCACATCCACCAACATCAGGTGGTTGTCTGTGCCGCCGCTGATCAGGCGGTAGCCGTTGCGCTTCATGCCATCCGCCAGCGCCGCGGCGTTCTTCACGATCTGTTGCTGGTACACTTTGAAGGCCGGCTGCAGCGCCTCGTGGAAACAAACCGCCTTGCCCGCGATGACCTGTTCCAGTGGCCCGCCCTGGATGCCGGGGAACACCTGCGAGTCAATTTCCTTCGCGTACTTCTCGCGCGTCAAAATCAATCCGCCGCGCGGTCCGCGCAGCGTCTTGTGCGTCGTCGTCGTCACGAAATCCGCGTGCTCCATCGGGCTCGGATGGATGCCCGCCGCCACCAGGCCCGCGATGTGCGCGATGTCCGCCAGCAGATACGCCCCGACTTCCCGCGCGATCTCGCCCATGCGCTTGAAATCGATGATGCGCGGATACGCGCTCGCGCCGATCGTGATCATCTTTGGCTTGTGTTCGCGCGCCATCGTCGCGATCTGGTCATAATCGATGCGCTCGGTTTCCTTGCCCACGCCGTAATGCACGATCTCGAAAAACTTGCCGGAGAAATTCGCCTTGTTGCCGTGCGTCAGGTGCCCGCCGTGGCTCAGGTCCATCGTCAACATCTTGTCGCCCGGCTTCAGGAACGCAAAATACACCGCCATGTTTGCGCCCGAACCGGAGTGCGGCTGCACGTTCGCATGTTCCGCGCCGAACAGCTTCTTTGCGCGATCAATCGCCAGTTGCTCGATGGTGTCGATGTTTTCGCAGCCGCCGTACCAGCGTTTCTTGGGATAACCCTCCGCGTATTTGTTCGTCAACACCGAGCCCTGCGCCTCCATAATAGCGGGGCTCGTGAAATTCTCCGACGCGATCAGCTCGATGTTCTCCTGCTGGCGCCTGCGTTCCAGTTCGATCGCGGCGGCAATGTCGGGATCGACGTTGCTCAGCCGCAGGTTCGCCGGCGCGAACCGGGAATCCATCTTCAACACGCGCCGCTCATGGCGTCCGCCTTCAAACTTCCCGGCAATGAACGCGTCCACGATCTTCCTGGCCTCCTCGAACGGCGTTTTTTTGCCGCTCAGGCACAGGACATTCGCGTCATTGTGCTGGCGCATCAACGTCGCCGTCTCCACGTCCTCCGCCACGCCGGCACGCACATTGGACACTTTGTTCGCCGTGATGCAGATGCCCACGCCGCTCGTGCAAAACAGGATGCCCAGCTCGGCCTTCCCCTCGCCCACGGCCATTGCCGCCGGCTTCGCAAAATCCGGATAATCATCCGCCGGGTCGTTGCTGTGCGCGCCGAAATCCTGCACCGTCAACCCCCGCTCGCGCAGCAGCGCCTTGACCTGCTCCTTCAGCTCAAAGCCGCCATGGTCCGCGCCCAGCGCGAAATTCACCGGCTTCGTCGTCGTTTCATTTTGCATCTTGGTTAAAAAATTATGTTGTTCCATAAATTTCAAAAGCGTCACGATCCCCTGCTCGATCTGGTCGCGGCATTCCACGTAGATCTCATACGGGCTGCCGATGGGGTCGCTGATGTCCTTCTCGTACGGCTCCAGCGTGTCATCGAACTCGCGCAGCAAAAACGTTTTTTCCGCCGCCGTCGGGTACAGCAGGTGGATCGTGTCCACGTGGCTGTGCGTCATCCCCAGGATCAGGTCCGCGGACCGCACCATCTCCGTCGTCAGCGCGCGGCTGTGCTGCCGGGAGATGTCGATCCCCAGCTCGCGCATGGCCGCCACCGAATGATGCGTCGGCGGCTGCCCGTCCATCGCCCCCAGCCCGGCGGACAGGATGCGGAACTCACCCCGCCCCTTCACCGCGTGCCGGAACAGTCCTTCCGCCATCGGACTCCGGCAAACGTTGCCGGTGCAGATAAATAAAATTGTCTTCATTAAAAACCGAGTTGTAAAAGGTGGTTTGCCGGAGGCCAATCGTCAATCCGAAATCAACCACGGGAAGGCTTCAATATCGCCAGCGCCTTGAGCAGATCCACCGCCCGCACCAGCGACGGATCACGGATCACCGGCGCCACCGGCGTCACGCGCGGCGTCAGCGAGTCGTCCCCTTCGTCCTCGCCGTCCTTGATCCGCTTGCGCACCAGTTCCGCCTCGCTCATGTGGTCCACGAACGGCAGCAGCTCGTTTTTGGCGGATAACGAGACCGGTTCGTTCGTCGCCGTCACTGCGAACGGGTTCTCCTGAAACTTTTTTTCATCCTCCAGCCCCACCTTCACCAGGATGTCCGTCGGCGTCATCCCCGGCAGGTTCGCGCTGCCGATGAGGATGCCCGCGTTCGCCGCGCGCAACCGCCCCGCCAGTTCCGCCGCCGCCCCGTGCGTCTGGCTGTTCACCAGCAGCGCCAGCGGCGTTTTTTTGGCCGCGAACAGTTTCACCGCCGCGTCCACCGCCGCCCCCTCGCCATCCACAAAGCGCAGGTCCAGCACCGTCCCCACCACCTTGTTCGTCAATTGCAGCGCACGTAGCTGCTCCGGAAAACTTTCCGTCAGGTGCCCCGGGCGGATGCACAGCACATTGCCCTCCAGCACCGTCACGTTCGGCACCGGCTCCGCGGCCGTCAACCGCAACGCAGACAGGCTCAAGGCCAGAAACAACCAGATGACAACTCGATTCATGCACCCAAAAAATGCTGTACCCGGCTCCGAAAGTAAAGGGGCATCACCCCGCCCCTTTCCGCGTCCTCTCGTCCTCGTCCTCGTTCTCGTTCTCGTCCTCGATCATTCACTTCTGCCTTCATATTTTTGGCTGGATTTAGTCGGATTCGCCCGTACGAAGGTCGTCAACCCGTCATCCATCATCTCTGCATCTCTCCGCGTTCTCTGTAGCTCTGCGCTTAACCTGCCAGCCTTCCCCGCAAATTTACAAATTCTTTGTCGGATTTCCCGGCCCCTGGTTGTTTAATGGTTGAAGATGCACGACCGGTCCGACATCCAGTTGCTCCAGGACTACGCCGTCACCGGCAGCGAGGCCGCCTTCCGCGAACTCGTCACCCGCCACACAGACTTCGTCTTCTCCGCCGCCCTCCGGCAGGTCGAATCCCCCGACCTCGCCGGCGATGTGGCCCAAAGCGTCTTCACCGACCTCGCCCGCAAAGCCCGGCCCGTGGCGGAAAAAATGCCGGGGCAAGGCTCCCTTGCCGGCTGGCTGCACCGCAGCACCCGTTACGCGGCCCTCAACCACCTGCGCGACACCCGCCGCCGGCAATCCAACGAAAGGCAGGCCATGGAACAGCTCCTCACCAACACCGGCTCCGCCCCGGACTGGGAACACATCAAGCCAGTCCTTGATGAAGCCCTCGACAGCCTCGGCGACGAGGACCGCGAAGCCCTCCTGCTGCGCTATTTCAAGAATCAAGATTTTCGCGCCATCGGCCTCGCCCTCGGCACCAGCGATGACACCGCGCAAAAACGCGTCAGCCGCGCCGTCGACCGCCTGCGCGATTATTTCTCCCAACGCCACGTCACCATCGGCGCCAGCGGCCTCGTCGGCTTGATCTCCGCCAACGCCGTCCAATCCGCCCCCGTCGGCCTCGCCGCCGCCATCACCACCGCCGCCCTCGCGGGCACCGCCGCCGTTTCCACCTCCACCGTGATCGCCGCCACCAAAACCATCGCCATGACCACATTACAAAAAACCCTTGTCACCGCCGCGCTCACCACCGCCATTGGCGGCGGTATTTACGAAGCGCATCAGGCCGCCCGGCTCCGTAATCAAAACCAGTCCCTCCAGCAACAGCTTGCGCCGCTGGCCGACCAGGTCCAGCAACTGCGACAACAACGCGATCTCGCCGCCAGCCAGCAGGCATCGCTCGCGGATGAGCTCGCCAAGTCGAAAAGCAACGAGCAGGAATTGCTGAAGCTCCGGAACGAGATCACCCAGTTGCGCGGTAACCCGGCCTCCGACTCGATGCCGGCAAACACCATGATTCCGACTGCCCAAGTCGAAACCACCCGCACTTCCGCAGCATCGGCAGAACAGGCCGCTCGCGAGGCTGCCGGCCGGGCCTTGGGCCGGGCCGTCGTCCGCGGCGATGCTGGTGCCTTCGAGAACCTCCTCGCGGAATCCAAAGGTGAGCATGAATCTTACTCCACCAACCAGACCGGCCTTGATGACGCCGCCCGCCGCGAGCTCTCGGTCCGGACGTTTGCCCCCATTAACCTGGCTTTTAAGGAAATCGCTGAAGCCGCTGTCAATGGCAGCCAGCCGGCGCTTGACGCCGTGATCCGCGCCATCCAGACCCCGGAGTTGCACAGCCTCGCCACCCAATCCCTCGGCCTGCTTGCCGGCCAGGGAAATGATCAGGCCCTGGAAATGCTGATCCATCCCGAAAAATATGGCTTCACGCTCTCCAGCACCGTCAACAACCTGCGCCTGGCCGCCGAAGCTGGCAATCAAAAGGCCATCGATGCCCTCGCCGCCGTGGCCCAGAATCCATCCCAAAAGGCATTGTGGCTCATGGCGGCCGATAATTTGGCCAAAGCCGCCGCCGATGGCAACACCGTGGCCGTGGATGCCCTGATCACCATGTCCTCCAGCACCAACCGAAATGTCCAGCGCGCCGTCGCCAATGCCCTGCAAGGTGCCGCCGCCAATCAAAACGTGAATGCCGCCGCCGCCCTCCGCGCCATGAACTCCCAGTAATGGGCGCGCGCCTCGCAAAGACGGAAGCCATTCCCCACCTCAACCAGCAATCACCAAGGCGGACAAGATCGCGCTGCAATCTTGTTTGCCTGCGCAGCGGGCATCTGGCCGTCACATTTTCGCTAACAACCTAATCCACTAAATACCAATTACTTAAATCCACAATTCAAGGTCACTTTTTTCGTCACATTTCGGCTCTGGCGGGTACTAATATATGAGTGAACACACAAACGGACTCTCAACTGCTGGTCGCCTACGCTGAACACCGCCTCGAACCGGCCTTTGCCGAACTCGTTCGCCGCCACCTTGATTTCGTCTATTCCGCCGCCCTGCGCATGGTCTGCGATTCCCAAATTGCCGAAGATGTGACCCAGAGCGTATTCGTCGCCTTCGCCCGGAACGCCGCCCGCCTGGCCAGCCACCCCGTACTGTCCGGCTGGCTTCATCAGACCACGCATAACATCGCGGCCCAAACCATCCGCACTGAAGTGCGCCGGCGCATCCGCGAACAGGAAGCCGTCATCATGAATGAATTGCTTACCCCCGATGCGTCTTGGGACCGGGTTGCTCCAGAATTAGACGCCGCCCTCCGTGAATTGAAAGAGGCCGACCGAAACGCCCTCTTTCTGCGCTATTTCGAAAAAAAATCCGGCGCCGAAGTGGCGGCCTGCCTTGGCATCAGCGAGGAAGCCGCCCGCAAACGGATCAACCGCGGCATCGAACGGCTGCGCACTTATTTCTCCAAACACAATGTCACGGTGGGTGCCAGCGGTCTCGTTGTTCTGATCTCCGCCCATGCCGTGCAGGCCGCGCCCGTCGGATTGGCCGCCGCCATCACCGCCTCCGCCGTTCTGGCCGGTGCCGCCGTTTCCAGCTCCGCCGCCCTCGCCGCCGTCAAAACCATTGCCATGAGCACCCTGCAAAAGACTCTCGTCACCGCCGCCATCGCCATTGTGGCGGGTGCCGGCCTCTATCAGGCCCGTCAGGCCACCCGGCTGCGGGAACAAAATCAGGTTCTGCTCCAACAGCAAGCCCCGCTCGCGGCCAAAATCAGCCAGTTGGAACAGGACCTGTCCAGAACCACCAACCGGCTCGCCAGCCTGACCGCGGATCTGGCCAGGGCCCAGGTCAACAACTCGGAATTGCTCAAGCTGCGCGGCATCGCCGGCGTCGCCCGGCGCGCCACCGGTGAAGCCGAACAATTACGGCTGCAACTCGCGCACCAGACTTCCGAGGCCGGCACCAATCTGCTCACCGGAGCAATGGTCGACGCCATGAAGCAGGCCATGGCACAACAGGTTGAGGGGCGCTTGTCCCGCTTGGCGGCCAGCCTCCAACTCACTGCGGACCAAACCAATGCCATCCGCGAGATCCTGCGGCAGCAGGCGCAAACGATGTCGGCGGGAATGCAACAGGCCTTTTCTGGGAAATTCGATAAAAACGAACTCGCCCGGCTGGCCAAGGAACAGGGCGATCCCGAGGCCCGGATCAAAGCCCTGCTGACGCCCGAACAACTCGCCGCCTATCCGGCCAGCCAGCAGGAAGAAGCCGCGCACAACGCCAGCCTTGCCGCCAACGCGGAACTCGTACAATTGCAGACCACCTTGGACCTTGCCCCGGGGCAGTTGGACGGAGTTTTTGCCGCGCTCTATACCCTGAACTTGAACCAGCTTACCGGGGCCCTCAAGCCTTCCGCCTCCAACATGGTTGAAGCCATGCAATGGATGCTGGACCAGAAGGACAAGACCTTGGAGCCGCTCCTCACACCCGCCCAATTGAATCTTTACCGCCAGCAACTCGCGCTTCAGGTCAGGGTCCAGAAAGACATCTTGGGCAAGCTGACCGGCACGACCAACGCCAACTGAGACACCATCGCGCGGCGACCGTCTCGGCCTGCGCACTAGGCACCTTGCGGCGTGAGCGTTCTGTGGTCCCAGATTTCGCCCACACCAGAAACGTGCCTGCAATCATCGGTCTCCGCCCGCATTTTGCTCTTCCGCCATTCGTAAATTGAGATTCCTTGTCCGCTTTGGCAACCGGCGGCTACTATCCCATGAGTGAACGACCAAACCGACGCCCAACTGCTGCGGGCCTACGCCGAACACCGTTCCGAACCGGCATTCGCGGAACTGGTGCGCCGCCACGTGGCCTTCGTCCATTCCGCCGCCGGGCGCATGGTTTGTGACTCGCACCTCGCCCAGGACGTGACCCAGGGCGTGTTCGTCGCCCTCGCCAAAAACGCCGCCCCGCTCGCGGACCGCCCGGTGCTGTCCGGCTGGCTGCATCGCACCGCGCAAAACATCGCCGCCCAAACCGTCCGCACCGACGTGCGCCGCCGCGTCCGGGAACAGGAGGCCGCCACCATGAACGAACTCCTCTCCGCCAATCCCGAAGCCACCTGGGAACACCTCGCCCCGCACCTCGACGCCGCCCTCGGTGAGTTGAATGAGGCGGAGCGCGACGCCCTCCTCCTGCGCTACTTCGAAAAAAAATCCGCCCCCGAAATGGCCGGCCTGCTCGGCATCTCCGAGGAAGCCGCACAAAAACGGGTGACCCGCGCCGTGGAGCGCCTGCGCGAACTGTTCTCCCAACGCAAGCTCACCATCGGCGCCGGCGGCCTGGTCGTCTTGATTTCCGCCAATGCCGTGCAAGCCGTGCCGGCCGGCCTGGTCGCCACCATCACCGCCACCGCCTTTGCCGGTGCTGCCGTTACCTCCTCCACCGTCATTGCCACCACCAAAACCATCGCCATGACCACCCTCCAAAAAACCCTTGTCGCCGCCACCGTCACCCTCCTCGCCGGTGCCGGCGTCTTCGAAGCCCGTCAGTCCGCCCAACTGCGCGAGCAAAATCAGGCCCTCCTTCAACAGCAGACCCCGCTGCTCGATGAAATTCAGCGGCTGGGCAAATTGTTAAATGAAGCGACGAACCAAATCGCCGCCTTAAGGGACGATAAACGGCAGTTCAGCCGTACAACACCGGAACTCCTGAAGTTGCGCGGCGAAAACACCCGGCTGCGCAATGACGCCAGCCAGATGAACGACCCGTTCGTGCAGCAAGCCCTGGGTTGGAAGGCCAACGAGGCCAAACTCAGAAAAATTTTTGCGGATCATCCGGAGCAAGGTGTCCCTGAACTGGCGCTGGTCAGCGATGACCAATGGTTTTCAATCGCCAAAAACGCCGATCTGAATTCAGAAACCGGCATCCGCCAGGCGCAAAGCGAGGTGCGGCACACCGCCAAAAACAACTTCATGCCCGGCCTCAGCCATGCCTTGGATGAATTCGTCAAAGCGGATGATGGCGTTTTACCTACGAACTTGGACCAATTGCAGCCCTATTTCGAAAAACCGGTGGATGAGGCGATCCTCCAGCAATACAAACTGACCTCCACGGGAAAATACAACGGCGGCTTCGTGGTGAGCGACAAGGCGGTCATCGACCAGGAATACGACTATCTCTGGCACGCGGGCCCGAATGGCTACGGCCCCGATGCCGTGGCCAAGGAAACCGCTGAATTGACCGCCCGGATGGAAATTTTAAAACCAGCGCTGGCCGCATTCGCGGCGGCCAATCAGGGCAATACGCCAACCACCATCAGCCAGATCAAATCATTCATAACCACCCCCGAACAACAGGCGGCTTTTGACAGGTTGATCAAAGACAATGTTAATTTTGGCAGGCCGCAATAAGCTTTAAACCACAATTTTCAGCCCGCCGCTCCGGGCCGTGCCATTCGCCAACGCCCGCCACCTTAAAATACTTTGTCGGATTTCCCCCGGGTCGGTTATTACATGGGTGAGATGCAGTCAGAATCCGACGCCCAACTCCTGCGTGCCTACGTGGAACACGGCACCGAGGCCGCGTTTACCGAGCTTGTCCACCGGTACACGAACCTCGTCTATTCCGCCGCGTTGCGGCAGGTCGGATCCCCCGCCGCCGCCGGCGAGGTCGCCCAAGGCGTCTTCCTCGGGCTCGCGCACGGGGCTCAATCCCTGCTGCCGCGCCTCACGGCGGAGGCCTCCCTCGCCGGCTGGCTCTGCCGCAGCGCCCGCAACCTCTCCCTCAACCACCGGCGCGATGAATTCCGCCGGCTAACCCGCGAACGACAGGCCATGGAACAACTCATTTCAATCCCCGACGACGCTCCGGAATGGGAACACCTCCGGCCGGTCCTCGACGAGGCCATGGCCGAACTCGATGAAACGGATTACGACGCCCTCGTTCTCCGCTTTTTCCAGCAACGGGACTACCGCGCTGTCGGCTCCGCCCTCGGCATCAGCGACGACACCGCGCAGAAACGCGTCACCCGCGCCCTTGAAAAACTCCGCGACCTTCTGTCTCAACGCGGCATCCGCGCCACCGCCGCCGCCCTGTCCGTCGTCATCGCCGCCAACGCCGTCCAGGCCGCGCCCGCCGGCCTCGCGGCCACCATTGCCACCGCCACCCTCACGGGCACCGCCGTCACCGCTTCCACCATCATTGCCGCCACCAAAACTATCGCCATGACCACCTTCCAAAAAGCCCTCGTCGCCGCCACCGTCACCCTCCTCGCCGGTGCCGGCCTCTACGAAACCCACCAGGCCGCCCAGTTGCGCGGGCAAAACCGGGCGCTCCAGCAACAACAGATGACATTGGCCGGCGAGCTTCAGCAGTTGCAACGTGAGCAAGCTGCGGCCACCAACCGGCTGGCGGAGCCTTACACCGCGATGGCGGGGACCAGAACAACCACCAACCAAACCGAGCTTTTAAAACTGCGGGGTGAAATCGCGGTCTTGCAGAATGCCGCCAATGATCCCGCGGCGGTCGCCGTCCGGGACTGGGTGGCGAAGGTTAATAAGCTTAAACAACGGTTGGCGGACACCCCGGATTCGAAAATCCCGGAACTGCAGTTCCTCACGGAGCAAGACTGGCTGAACGCGGCCCGGGGCAGGCTCGATTCCGATGCCGATTATCGCCGTGCCCTGGCCACGCTCCGCGGCGCCGCGGAAAACAAGGTCGCAAACATGTTGAAGAAAGCCCTGTCCGGGTTCATGAAGAATGCCGATGCACAATTTCCGACCGACCTTTCCCAGTTGCAGCCTTATTTTGACTCCCCCATGGATGAAGCCGTCCTGCAACGCTGGGAGATCACCCCCGCATCAACCATCAAAAATCTTGGCATGGGTGGAAATTCAATCATCACCCAGAAGGCCCCGGTGGATGACGTGTTCGACACACGTTATGGCATCGGCCCGAACGGCTTTGGCAGCACAGATTTCATGCAGGCGGACAACTACAAGACCATGCAACCGGTCTACGATGCGTACCGCGCCGCTCATAACGACCAATGGCAGACATCCTTGTCGGAATTGCAGCCCTACGTGACCACGCCGGAGCAACAGACCGCCTTGGGCAAGCTGATGCTTCGGGAATCTGCCCGGGATGGGAATTAGAGCGGTTCCATAACCGCTCTAACCATCCGTCGCCGTCAAAACGCCTTCGCCGCAATATCCCTACGGAACTGCGCCCCTTCGAAACGTATCTGCTCCACCGCCGCATACGCCGCCGCCTGCGCCGCCTTCACATCCGTGCCCAACGCCGTCACGCCCAGCACCCGCCCGCCGTTCGTCACGATCTGCCCATCCCTCAACGCCGTGCCCGCGTGGAATACTTTCGTATGCGGCAGCGCATTCGCGGCAGCGAGCCCTGTGATGACCTTGCCCTTCGGATAACTGCCCGGATAACCGCCGCTCGCCATCACCACGCACACGCTTGCCAGCGGACTCCATTTCAACTCCTGTTTTGCCAGCGTGCCGCTCGCACTCGCATCCAGCAACTCCACCAGGTCGTTTTCCAGACGCGTCAGGTAAACCTGTGTCTCCGGGTCGCCGAAACGCGCGTTGAATTCCAAAATCTTCGGGCCGCTCTTCGTCAACATCACGCCCGGATACAGCAACCCGCGATAATCAATGCCCTCCGCCACACACCCGCGCATGAACGGCTCCAGCACCGTGCGCGCGGTCTCCGCCAGTTCGGCGTCCGTCAAAAACGGCGTCGGCGAATACGTCCCCATGCCGCCGGTGTTCAATCCCCGATCACCATCGAGCGCCCGCTTGTGGTCCTGCGACGTGGGAAAAATCTTTGCGGTCTTCCCGTCGCACAACGCGTGCATGGAAACCTCGATGCCCTCCAGGAATTCCTGGATCACCACATTCGCGCCCGCCGCGCCGAACGCCTTGCCCACCATGATTTCATCCACCGCCTTCTCCGCCATGGTCTGGTTCAGGCACATCAAGACGCCCTTGCCCAGCGCCAACCCGTCCGCCTTGACGACGCATTTGCCGCCGAGGGTCGCGCAAAATCTCTTCGCCGCCGTCACGTCCGAAAAAGTTCCCGCCAGCGCCGTGGGGATCCCGT
This sequence comes from Verrucomicrobiia bacterium, assembly GCA_031290985.1. Taxonomy (GTDB): domain Bacteria; phylum Verrucomicrobiota; class Verrucomicrobiia; order Limisphaerales; family UBA11358; genus UBA11358. Next base: position 25,623 of record JARLJW010000056.1, read on the forward strand.
GCTTCTCCATGAACTTCTGGGAGAAAACTTTTGAAGACTCAAACTGCGCCGCCTTCTGGTTCACGCCCCAGATCTTGAGCCCATGCTTCTGAAACAGGTCCACGATGCCCAGCGCCAGCGGATTGTCCGGCCCGACCACGGTGAAATCGACCCGCTTTTCCTGCGCCAAAGCCAGCAACCCGGGCAAATCCTCCGCGCCGATGTTCGCGCATTCGACCGGCTTCTCCGTTTTCTTCGTTCGCTCCTGTGCAATGCCCGCATTGCCGGGGGCGCACCACATCTCCGTGACCAGCGGCGACTGCGCCAGCTTCCACACCAGCGCATGTTCGCGCCCGCCTGAACCGATGACCAAAATTTTCATGGGGCGAAATTGAAGCAGGAAATGGCGCGCGCGGAAAACCTTTTCATTGCAACCCGGCATCCAGGTTCCGTTGTTCTCCCTTTTGCAGCTTCAACTCCACGACCTTGCGGCCATAACGAACTTTGCACGCCCCGTCCCCGCTCACGTTTCTGATCGCAACGGAAACCAGCCTGCCGCCCTGCCACTTGATGCCCACCTCGTACCCGCCCCGCGCCCGCAGCCCGGAAACCTTTCCGGTCGGCCAGGCCGATGGCAGTGCCGGCAGCAATTCGATCTCCCCCGCCTGCGATTGCACCAGCATCTCCGCCATCGCCGCCGTGCCGCCAAAGTTCCCGTCAATCTGGAATGGCGGATGCGCGTCGAACAGGTTCGGATACGTCCCGCCGCCGGCGCCCACGTAATCCGTGCCGCGTCCGCCCGCCGGTTGCAGCAGGTTTTCCAGCAGCTTGAACGTGCGGTCACCATCGTGCAGCCGCGCCCACATCGCCATGCGGAACGCCGTCGCCCAGCCCGTGCTCTTGTCACCCCGCACGTCCAGCGACTTTCGCGCCGCCGCCGCCAGCGCCGGGGTCGCCGTCGTCGAAATTTCCGTGCCCGGATACAATCCCCACAGGTGCGACACATGGCGATGCGTCGGCTCCGGCTCCTTATATTCTTCCAGCCACTCCATCACGCGCCCGTCGCTGGCGATGCGCGTGGGCGGCAGCCGGTCGCGCTTGGCTTTCAAACCCGCGGCAAATTCCTTGTCCACGCCCAAAACATCCGCGGCCTCGCAGCACGCGCCAAACAGGAACCGCAGCAATTGATTATCCAGCGTCGGCCCCAGGCACACATGCGCCGTCTGGCCGTTGGTCATGGTGAACGCGTTCTCCGGTGAATTCGCCGGCGCCGTCACCAGCCAGTGATGCGACGGCTCCTCGATCAACGTATCCGAGAAAAATTCCGCCGAGCCGCGCAGCACCGGATAGGCGCGCTTCAAAAACTCCCGGTCGCCGGTGAACTGCCAATGTTCCCAGAGGTGATGACACAGCCACGCCGCATCGCTCGGCGTCAGCCCCCACGCCGCGCTTTCCCCGGGCGACGTGAAGCCCCACGCGTTCGCCAGCACATGCGCCACCCAGCCGTGTGCGCCATAATAATCTTTCGCCGTCTTCGCCCCCGGCGCCTGCAGCGATTCGATGTACGCGAACAATGGCTCGTTCAACTCCGTCAGGTTGCACACCTCCGCCGGCCAGTAGATCATCTGGATGTTTACGTTGAGGTGATAATCCGCCCCCCACGGCGGCGACACCGTGTCCGCCCAGAGCCCCTGCAAATTCGCCGGCATCCCGCCCGGCCGCGACGACGAAATCAGCAGGTAACGGCCAAAATTAAAATACAGCACGGCCAGCGACGGATCATTGGCCAGGTCTTTGGCCGCAATCCGTTCCGGCGTGGATTTTGCGGAGATGTCTGAATTGGTGGCCGCCAATTCCAGCTTCACCCGGTTGAAATACGTTTGATAGTCGGCCGTGTGCGCCGCAAGCAGTTGGGCGAAATCCTTCTTCACCGCCGCCGCCAGATCTTTCCTCGCTGCCGCCGCGACATCCCGGCAGCTCATTTTGGCGAACCGCTCGTAATCCGTCGCCGCGGAGACGAATAACACCACTTCATCCGCGCCGCTCACAAAAATTTTCCCGGCCGCCGCCGACACCTTGCCGCCCGTGTTCAGCACCCGCAACCGCGCCGCATATTTCACGCCTTCCCCGCCCGCCCCGTTGGTCATCGCGCCCGTCATCAACAATTCATTGTTCCCAACGGCTTCCGTTTGGAAACGCTCCGGCCGGTCTAGCATCGCCTCAAAATCAAGCCTCCCCGGCTTGTCCGCCATCAATCGCATCACGATGACCTGGTCCGGCGCGCTCACAAAGATGTCCCGCGTGAACTTCACGCCGCCGCGCAAAAATTCCGTGTGTTCCGTCGCCGTCGCCAGGTCCAGTTCGCGCCGGTATCCAGTCGCCTCGTTGGTATCGGCGTAGGCAAACTTCAGCCACAGATCACCCAACACCTGATATGAGCCGTACGGCACCTCGCCCGGATGTCCGTTGGCCGAGCCCCGGCCGGCGCACGTAAAATTGTGGTTCACGAGCTTCTCTGCCTCGGCATTTTTGCCCTCGAGCAACAGCCGCCGTATCTCCGGCAGCGCCGCCGCCGCGTTCGTGCGGTCCGCCTCCTGCACCGACCCTGACCAGAGCGAATCCTCGTTCAACGCCACGCGCTCCTCCTCGATTCCCCCAAAATCCATCGCCCCCAACCGCCCGTTGCCCAGCGGCGTGGACTCGATAAAACTCCGCGCCGGCTTCGCCAGCCAGACGGTCGTGTCCGGTGAAAAGGCATAAGCAACCGATGCCGTGACCACGGCAAGAAACATCACGATTTTTTTCATTTGATTTTCCATTCTACCGGACGATCTCCACCGACTTCAATTCGCAAACCGTTTCCTTCCCCGCAAAATCCGGCCGGTCCTTCGGCTCGATGTAAATCGGCGCATCCTTCCGCAAGGGCAAAGTCTCCAGTCGCAGATCACCGCCGAAAATTTCCGGCGCGTAACGCTTCAAGCCCAGGTCGAATTCGCGCCCCGCATAAAAATTATCCGCGATCAATTTCCCGTTAAGCGTCAATCGCGCCACATCTCCGACATAATGAATCCGAAGCAACGGATTTCGTTCCAGATCCTGCCTTCCCGGCAGTTTGATCCTCCACACTGCCGCGTTGGTGAAATCCTCATCTCCCGGCGCGATGGCCACATGCACTTTGCCGCCGCTCAGCGGAATCTCCCGCGCCGGTCCGGCCGGCTGCAGCACCTCCGTTTTCACCAACGTTGCTGACTGTTTCGGCTTCGGCTCAAAAACCGCCTTCCCCGCCTCATCCTTCTGCAACGTCAGCGAATCCGCGTCATTTAACAGCACGACCCGAACTTCGCCGCCGGTCCTGGCCTTCACCGTAAACGCCGCCTTGCGTCCCGGTTTCACTCCACTGAAAGCGGACTGTCCGGCCACCGTCTGCGGATCAAAAACAAACTCCGTCTTCACCCCGGGCGTCTCGGCAAAATAAAACGTGTCCCCCACGCGGCAAACCGGCTGCGCCGTCGCATACACCAGCTTTGCACCGCCCAAATCCAGGTTGAACGGCCAGAAGAAAAACGCATCCGCCGGCACCGTCACCGGCTGCTGCGGAAAAACCAAAACACCGCCCGGCAAGGCCAGTTTGAATTGCACATCTTTTTTCTCCGCCAGCGGCTGGAGGCGTTGGTAATTGTTCACAAAAACATAACCGCAGTTGCCATCCGATCGCACCGCCCAGCGCAATGTGCTGAAATCATTTTTGCCCGCCACCAAAACCTCCGGCAGGGTCAGAGGCATCTGCGCCAGCGGCGCGCCAAAATCGTGGAGGAACAAATGCAGCCGGCGCAGCCAGTAGTATTGTTGGTTGATCTGCCCGAACTCACCCAGTGGGGCATTGAAGTCATACGACTTCACCGGCAAATCGTTTGGATAACCCGTCGCCTGTGATTCCTGCAAGGTCGACAGCTTGCCCTCGGGATTCTGCCCGCCATGATACATGTAGTAGCCCAGCAAACTGCTCCCGCTGCCCAGTTGCGTCAGCACCACCGCCTCCATGTCGCGCGGATCATAGTTCATGCGCCGGTGATATGAGGCCGGCATCCCGCCACCGACCTCGCAGGTCAGGTGCGGATATTTTTCCGTGCCCGCCGTGTCGCCGTCCTTCTGGTTGCCGAGCGTGTCGTTGCCCACGCCCGTGTCCGTGCGCGTGCGCTTAAAGATGAAATTCTCCCAACTGTTGCCATCCATCGGCTTGAGGCTCCGCTCCCAAAATCCGTCCGGATATGCGCCGAACAGCGGCAGCAGTTCCCCCAGCGGCACCGGCGTCCGCATCGCCGGCCAGCCGGTCTTGATGTAGAACGGCACGTCGAGCCCCGCCTCGATCGCCAGCTTCTTCAATGCCAGCAGGTAATTGGGCGACCCGCCAAATTCATTGTCCACCTGGATGCCGATGACCGGCCCGCCGTCCTTCCATAATTCACCCTGAAGCTGCCTGGCAATCTCGCCATAAAGAGGTTTCACCGCCGCGAGAAAATTCGCATCCGTCGAGCGCAGCTTCCAGTCCTTGTGCGCCACCACCCAGTCGGGAAAACCACCGTTGCGGACCTCGCCATGGCACCACGGCCCGCAACGCACAATGACCTTCAGACCGACATCATGGCACGCCTGCAAAAACTTTTTCAGGTCCCGCCGCCCGCTCCAATCCCATTGCCCCTCAACCTCCTCATGATGGATCCAGAACACATACGTCGCCACGATGTCCACGCCCCCGGCCTTCATTTTAAGCAACTCCTCGCGCCACTCCGCCGGCGGCACCCGCGAGTAATGCATCTCCCCCATCACCGGAAACACCGGCTGCCCGTCAAATAACACACTGCGGCTGTTCACCGAGATCTCATGCCCGGCGGGATTCTTAGTGGTGCCAAGTTTAAAATATCCGGACTCCGCCGGCGGCGGTGCCTGGATCGTGGCCGAAACCACTTCGGCGCGGAGCGAATGCGAAAACGCCTGGCCGACAATAGCCAGCAGCAACAGCTTTGCGAAACGGGAAATCATGCCCGCAGCTTACGTGGACGGGGTTGGACTTGGAATGGAAAAACTGCCGCCAATTCTGGTGATGTCTGCTGAAATTCCTGCTGCCAGAGTGCGCCCGTCCCCGGGCGCAGCAACATCCAAAAACACGAAAGCTCCCGTGAATTTTCCGTAACATCGCAGGCAAAAGTTGCCTCGACCACCCTCAATATTTGACATCATTCCCTGACGCCAACCTCCCCGTCACGCCAAACAGGTTCAGCACCGAACCGGAATTTTCCTTGGTGATCTCGATTTGTCGTAATCCCTTGGCGGGATTCGGATTTAAATTATATCCGTGAATATAGTGATGGATGGATTCGGTCATTTCGGCCTTCAAGTTCACCTTGCCAAAATCTTCCGCCAGCACAAACCAGTCTTTGACACCCGCCTTCGGCAGAAAATAGAAATCCGCCACCTGCGTTTCTCGCTGCTCCGTTGAGCCGTCGGCATACCGCAGCTTGACTGAAATGGGCGTCGGCCCGGCCGCGCTGATGAAGAACAACTGCATCTGCGCGTAATGATTAGCCGGCACCGGGATGGCATACGTCTCCGTTTTGTTCGTTGACTGATGCACCTGCGGCCCGCCGCCGGCCGTTCCATACGGCAATTGCACATCTGGATGCTCCTGGTTGGCGGCAAAAGAACCGGAGTCGGGCAACGGGTTCAACTTGCCGCTCTTCGCAACTTCCATCGCTGACCGGGTGATCAAAACTGAATCAAAACCGTGGTTCAGGCTATGATCAGCCAACTGCAACCGGCCATCCGCCTGCGTGGTGACGACCCGCGCATTGAGCAGCTTGCCTAAATCGATTTGAACGACCGATGGTTTGGTGTCACGGGTCAATACGCAACAACCGGTCGCCAGAATACCTGCGCACGTCCCTATAAAAATCCAACGCCCGGTCAATCGCTTGATATTACCGGCTTTCACTTATTCCACCCTCGCCTCGCCCCTGCCCTTGACCACTTCGCCGATGATCCACGCCTTGTGCTTTTGCGATTGGATAAACTTCAGCGCCGCCGCCGCCTTGTCCGCCGACACGATGGCCACCATGCCGATGCCCATGTTGAAGACCTGGTACAATTCGTCATCCGGCACCCCGCTCTTCTGCTCGATGATCTGGAAGATCGGCAGCATGTCCCACGAACCTTTCTTGACGACCACATCGAGCGACTTCGGCAGCACGCGCGGAATGTTGTCCACAAAACCGCCGCCGGTGATGTGCGCGAACGACTTCACCGCATCCGGTTTGCCCTTGAGATTGAATTTTTTTACGAGCTTCTGCACCAGCGGCCCGTAGCTGATGTGTTCCTTCAACAACTCCTGCCCCACCGTGCCCTTGAGACCGGGCACGCGGCTTGTCGGCTTATAGCCAAGTTGCTCGAAGAAAATTTTCCGACCCAGCGAATAGCCGTTCGTGTGCAGCCCGCTGGATTCGATGCCGATCACCACGTCGCCGCGCTTCACCGTCTTCTGGCCGTTGAGCATCCGGGATTTTTCCACCACACCCACGATCGTGCCGCTCACGTCATATTCGCCCGGCTGGTAAAAGCCCGGCATCTGCGCCGTCTCGCCGCCGATCAGCGCGCAGTTGTTTTGCGCGCACGCGCGGGCAAAGCCCTTGATGATCTCCGTGAAAACATGCGGCTCCAGCTTGCCCGTGCCGAGATAATCGAGAAAGAACAGCGGCTCCGCGCCCAGCACCGCGATGTCATTCACGCAATGGTTCACCAAATCCGCGCCGATGGTGTCGTGCTTGTCCATCGTGAACGCGATCTTCAGCTTCGTGCCCACGCCATCCACGGACGATACCAAGATCGGCTCGCGGTATTTCTTGAGATCGAGCGCGAACAGCCCGCCGAACCCACCCACCTTGCCCAGCACCTCGCGGCGATGCGTGGAGGCGAGCAATTGCGGCAAAGTGGCTTTGACTTTGTTCCCGAGATCGATGTCAACGCCGGCGGCGGCGTAAGCTTTTTGTTTCATGCGGCGGAGATTAAACCGGGAAACCAAGGACCGGGCGAGAAAAAATGGCAGCCCGCAGCTTCATGGATGCATCAGTCTAAAAAACCGGCTGCTGGCATAAGCTGGAAGGACCAGGCTCTTGTTCGTACCATCATCAACTATCTGAAACCCGCCATTACCGCTGGCCAGCCAGTTGGCATTGGTTAAATCTGACTTTTGCATCAATGACCAACCCGGTGTCGCCGAGGGCCATATCGCGTTCAAGATGTTGTTCTTGAATCCCAAGCTGAGCGGGGGGGTGGATGCCGGCGACGGAAAACTGTTTGCATTAATCAGGACGGTCAATGTGTTATCAAGTAGATTGACGCTGACCAAATCCGGCTTGCCGTCAGCATTTAAGTCCGCCGAGATCACATGAACAGAAAATTTTCCGACATTGATTGTGGCATTGGAACCCAGTTGATAATTGGCATTATTGGTGAAAATAACCAATGCCCCGACACCTTTGGTGACGTTGGTGAAATTAGCCACGGCTACATCCAACCGGCCGTCCCCGTCAAAATCTGCGACCGCCAATGCATCCGGAAAAATAGGGCCGCGCAGGGAGTTTCCCATTGGCAACGTTGTTTGCAGGACAAATTGACCGCTGCCATTGTTTGTAAACAATGTGACCACGCTTGAAGATAAACTGGCACAAACCAGGTCGGGTTTGCCGTCTGCATTGATATTCGCGGCGGCAACGCACGATGGTTGGCTGACTGGCAACGTGACTTGGGAACTAAACCTCGCATTCCCCCGGTTGGTAAGTATGGACAACGAATTGCTGACATTGTTCGCGGAAATCAGGTCAGGCCTGCCATCGCCGTTGACGTCAGCCGCCACGACAAAGACAGGATTGGTACCCACGATGACGGTGGCATTTGAAACCAATAGACCGCTGCCATTGTTGGTTAGGATCGTCAACGTGTTTCCCGTCCCATTCGTCCCGCCATTGGAGGTGACAACATCAAGTCTGCCGCTCCCTTTTATGTCCACGGCGACAAGGCAAAGAGGTCCGAAGCCCACGGTCACCGTTGTATTTGACCCAAAAGACCCGTGGTCATTATTGGTCAGGACGGTCACGGTCCGGCCACCACCGGAGCCATAGTTCGCGCAAATTAAATCCACCTGTCCTTGATTGCGAAGATCCGCGGCAATGACACATTCCGGCCCCTTCCCCACATTGAGCGTGGCATTGGAACCGAATATGCCGCCGCCGTTGTTGGTTAATATCGTCAGCGTGTTGTCATCATTGTTCGCGCAGATCAAGTCCAACCAACCATCGTTATTTACGTCTGCCACCGTCACATAGACCGGCGAGTGGCCCACCGCATAGGTGCTGCTTAAAAAACTGAGCGCCGCGGGGGCAGTTTGAACGCCAAGAAATAAAACGATGAAAAATGATTCAATCAGCGCGAGTCTGCCGGTTATCACCTTTGACAAAAATGCTTTCATCATTGGTAAAATGCGGTTGCAACAATGGCAATTACAAGCACGAATTTGCCATCCCCTGCTGTTCAGCCATGCCTATGGACGGGAGTTTTTCTTTAGGCAAACGGCAACTCCACAATCTTCACCGCACTCTCCCCCGCCGCCGTCCGCAACACCAGTTCGCCTCCGACCTGATTCGCCTCCCGCCGCACATACCCCAGTGCAATATTGCCGTCAACCGCCAACGATTTCGCCGCACTCGTCACCTGCCCCACTTCCTTGCCCGCCTGAAATAATTTGTCGCCGCGCACCGGCAGCGCCGTCAAATCATCCGCCAGCCGCAGCCCGCGTAATTCCTTGTTCACATGCCCAAAGCTATGCACGCGATTGATGACCTCCTGCCCGATATAGCAGCCTTTGTTGTAAACGATGGCGCGGCTTTCAATGCCGCATTCCAGCGGCAGATTCGTCTCGTCCATGTCCGCGCCGTAGCGCGGAATGCCCGCCTCGATGCGCGCCATCTCAAACGCCGTCCAGCCGCACGCCCCGCCGCCAGCCGCCTTCGCCGCCGCCACCAACTTGTCCGCCACCGCCCCCAGCGAATTGTTCGGCACGAATAAGTCAAACCCTGAACTGGTAGGGCGCGTCGCTCCGCGCGCGCCGTCTACAGCCGGAGGACTTTCAATCTTGCCTTGCGCATCGCCAATCCTCCCATTCCTCACCAAATAAATTTCCCCCAGCATCGCGTCTGAAACCTTCACGGAAGCGAGTGCCATGGTTGGGAGTTCCGCGTTTACCCGGTCCGGGCTCGCCTCACCTCCACCGCCTGAAGGCGGAACTCCAAACAAGCCAATCGCCCGCACCACTTCCTCCGCCTTGGGCCCCTGCACGCTCAACAATCCGTAGTGCGGCGCGGCATCCACGATCTGCACATCATCGGCCACGATGTATTTGTCCAGCCGCTGCGAAATCTTTTCCGTCAATCCCGGCTCAAAATCCAACAGCAGCTCATCCGCCAGGCAAAGGATGTTCAGATCACTCTCCATCTTCCCCTTCGCGGTGGTGATGGCGGCATAGCAGCCCTCACCCGGCTTAAGTTTCTTCACATCGTTCGTTACCTGTCCGTGCAGATAACGCGCCCGGTCTGCCCCGACCAGGCAGAGGCGGGAACGGAAACTCAAATCCACCACGCCCGCGCTCTCCCGCAGCGCCGCATGTTCCGCCGGCACATAAACATAGCCCGCCACCACCTCCGCGCCGCCCAGTTCCCCGAACCGCGCGCCGAGGCTGTGGTGAAATTCATGCAACATCAATGGATTCATCGTGGACAAAATAATGTCACCGATTCGTCACCGTGCAAACGGGAATCGAATTGCGCGACGACGATTTATTGGTACCATGTCCGTCTATGAATTTGGATGAACTTTATTCTGAACTGACTCTCAAGACGAACGCCAAGCATGTGCTCGTGGTCCTGGACGGCCTCGGCGACATCGCGAACAAGGAACAAAACTATCTCACCCCGCTCGAGGCCGCGTACACGCCCAACCTCGACGCCCTCGCCAAGAATTCCGCGCAGGGCCGCATGATCCCGGTCGCGCCGGGCATCACGCCGGGCAGCGGCCCCGGCCACCTCGGCCTCTTCGGCTACGACCCGCTCGATTTCCAGGTCGGCCGCGGCGTCATTGAGGCCCTCGGCCTCGGCCTGGAACTGAAGCCCGGCGACGTCTGCGCCCGCGCCAATTTTGCGACGCTCGACAGCAAAGGCATCGTCACCGACCGCCGCGCCGGCCGCATCCCGACGGAGACCTGCGAAAAGCTGGTCGCGCTGCTGTCCGCCAAGGTCAAGAAGATCGGCGACACCCAGGTCATCATCAAGGCCGGCAAGGAACACCGCTTTGTCGTCGTATTCCGCGGCAAGGGCCTCGAAGGCCCGCTGACCGATGCCGACCCGAACCGCGAAGGTTTTGCCATCCCGTCCGTGAAGCCGCGCGATCCCAAGAACGTTAAGCAGAAAAAGATGGCCAAGCTCATCGCGGATTTCTACAAGGCCGCGCTGCCGGTGCTCGCCAAGGAAAAGCCGGCGAACGGCTTTCTCATGCGCGGCATCGCACACCAGCCGCATATCCCCCTCTTCGAAGACCGCTATCTGCTCAAGCCCGCCTGCCTCGCCGTGTACCCGATGTACAAAGGCCTCGCGCAGCTCGTCGGCATGATCAAGATCGAAGGCCCCCAGACCATCGCCGAGCAGTTCGAACGCTACCTGAAGGAATACGACAAATACGATTTCTTCTTCATCCACTACAAATACACCGACAAAGCCGGTGAGGACGGCAATTTCGCCGCCAAGAAAAAAGCCATCGAAGACCTCGACGCCGCGCTGCCGATCCTGCTGAAAAAGAAGCCCGACGTGCTCGCCATCACCGGCGACCATTCCACGCCCTGCGCGTTGAAAGGCCACTCCTGGCACCCGCAGCCCGTGCTGCTCCACTCCGCGACCAGCGGCTCGGACAAGCTGGAACGCTTCACCGAGACCGGCGCCAACATCGGTTCGCTGGGCATTTTCCCGGCGAAGTTCCTCATCCGCCTGATGCAGGCCAACGCGAGGGCGTTTGACAAGTTCGGCGCATAATCCTCTGAAACGGGAGCGGGCTGTGTGGAGGACACAGCCCGCTTTTTATTTTTGCCTCTTGCCAACAACCGCCAGCAAACCCCAAGCTTTCCGCCCATGAATTTGCCCAACAAGCTCACCGTCTCGCGCTTTGCCCTGACGGTGGTCTTTCTTTGGGCCATGTTTTCAAAGTTTGCCTTCAACGACACGCTGGCGCTGTTTTTTTTCTGCGCGGCCGGCGTCACGGATTTTCTGGATGGCCGCATCGCGCGCGCGCGCAAACTCATCACCAATTTCGGCATCCTCATGGATCCGCTGGCGGACAAGATCATGGTGTGCTCCGCGTTCATCGCCTTCGTGGAAAGCACCCACCTGAATCCCCCCCACCCGGCGGTGGCGGTCGCGGCCTGGATGGTCGTCATCATCGTCGGGCGGGAACTGGCCATCACCGGCCTGCGGCTGCTGGCGGCCACCAAAAACATCGTGCTCGCGGCGGAACGCTACGGCAAACACAAGACCATCTCGCAGATCGTCACGGTCATCGCCCTGCTCGTTTTGAATGCATCCGAGGAATGGCCGCCAGCCTTGCAGCATTTTTTCGCGCCCTGGACGCCCATGTTCGCCAAGATCATGCTCTGGGTCACCGTGGTGCTCACGGCCATCTCGGGAGGAATTTATCTGTGGCGGAACCGGTCGCTGTACCTCGACGACCTCTGAACGGGCATCACCGCTTCGGTAGCGGCAAGGTATCGCCGGTATTCGCCGGCTGATACACCGCCGGCGGCAGGTTCGCGAGCGGATCGCTGTGCTTGTGATGCTTCCACGCCAGGAAAGCCAGCCCGGCGACCACCAGCAGCACCACCGCCACGACGCCGGCAAAACCCATCTTCCAGTTCAATTTTGCGAAGGCCAGGATGAGGAAATCGAGAAAGTTCTTTTTCTGTTCCACCAGCGGCGGCGGCTCGCTGAATTTTTCCGTCCCCTTCAGTTCCCCGTCCAGCGCGGACAGCAGCGCCGCCTCGTCGAGCTTGAGAAACTTGGAGTAAATCTTCACCGAGCCGCGGATGTAAACCGTCGCGGAAAACGCGCTGAAATTCCCATCTTCCAGGGCGCGCACGTGGTCCGTGCGGATCTTCGTCGCGTCGGCGACCTGCTCCACCGTGAGATTTTTGGCCGCGCGCGCCGTGCGGAGTTGTTCGGCAACCGTTGACATTCCCCTCATTTAGCGCATTTTACGCGGAATTGGCAATCTTGGAAATTCGCTCATTTAATTGAACCTTTCCTCGCCGCGCGCATTCCTCTTGTTGAAAATGCCGGAAGTGGCCGCTCCAGAACAACTGCCAGTGCCGCAAGCCCGCGCCGGGGAACCGGCGGCTTGGGACGCCCTCTTCCGCCGATATCAACTGCCGCTGTACGTTTATGTCTTTGAACTGGTCCGCCACGAGCAAACGAGCCTCGACCTCGTGCAGGAGACCTTCATCGCCGCCGTCAAACATATCAGCGGCCTGCGCGAGGACGGAAAATTCGGCGGCTGGCTCTTCCGCATCGCGCACCAGAAATGCCTCCAGCACTGGCGCAAACGGACGGAAGTCCTGTGCGACGAAGTCCCGGAGCCGCCCGATGCCTTTGAAGACAGCCCGGACGACCTGCTCATCCAGCGCGAACAGGAGGAAGAATTTATGGCTTTGATCGACCAGCTCCCGCTCCCGCAACGCTCCGTGCTGCTGCTGCGTTTCATCGAGGATTTTTCCCTCGAGGAAATCTCCCGCATCACCGAAACGCCGCTCGGCACGGTAAAATCCCGGCTGCATTTCGCCAAAAGTTCCCTGCGAAAATTATTGGAGGCAAAGCAATGAAGTCATCACTTGAAACCAAACTGGCAGGGCGCGTCGCTCCGCGCGCGCCGGAACGTGGATTGCAACCCAACGACGCGCACCAGGTGGAGCGCCCTGCCCGGTCATAAAATGAAAACGCCGCGTGAAATTTTATTGGCGCAACACCGCGCCGCCGAAGCGAAGCTGGACGCCATCCGCCGCTCGGTGGTGAATGAATTGAATCATCAAGGAACCAAGGAACAAGGTTCGTCACCGGCCTTGGTTGCCTGGTTGCTGGGTGGCTCAAAAGCCTGCTGGCAGGAATTGTTCTTTCCGAGCCGCCGCTTCTGGACCGGCACGGCTGCAATCTGGATCATCATTCTCATCATCAATTTTTCCCAGCGCGACGAGGTGGACAGCGTCACTGGTCGGGCCGTCCACTCCAGCGGGCCGGTCATGAGCCTGCAAGCGCAGCAACGCTGGATGAACGAGCTGTTCGCCGACCGCGCCTTGCCGCCGGAGGCTGACCGGCCCCGGAATTTTTCGCCCAAACCGCGGACCGCCACCACCGCAACCGTCACCGTTTGATTTGTGAGCGACAAACCCAAAAGTAAATTACGCTGGCGTCTGCTCCGCTGGGGACTGATCGGCCTGGCCCTCAGCGCCACCCTCGCCGCCATTCTCGTCACCGAAGAAAACTGGCGACTGAAGCACGCCTGGGAAAACTTCAAGCACGAAGCCGAGGCCCGCGGCGAACGATTTGACATGGCGTCCGTGGTTCCGCCCACCGTGCCCGACGACCAGAATTTTTTCTGCGCGCCCATCGTGGCCAGCACGCTCGCCTGGGAGCGCCAGCATCAAAACAACGGGCCGGACAAAACGGTGGCGGATGTTGCCAGCCGGATGCAGTTCAACATCTACCCCGGCGATTCCGAATCCTGGCCCACCAACGGCGGCAATTGGCAGCGGAGCACCCTGACCGACTTGGTGCCATGGCAGCGGCTCTATCGGAATTTTGCGGAAACACCCGAGGGCAAAACCAACGTCTACCCCGTGCCCGCCCAGCCACAGTCACCCGCCGCCGACGTGTTGCTCGCCCTGGGCCGCTTCGACCCCGCGCTGGATGCTCTGCGCCAGGCCAGCCTGCGGCCTTACGCCCGGATTCCGCTCGATTATGCCAGCGATTTCGATGCCGCCGGCGAACTGCTGCCCTGGCTGGCCCGCATGAAAGGCTGTGCGCAATTCCTCAATCTGCGAATCCTTGCGGAACTGCAGAACAACCAGGGTGCACAGGCCTTGGAAGATGTTAAACTCCTGCTGCGCGTGAACGACTGCGTCCGCGAACAGCCGCTCCTCATCTCCCACCTCGTCCGCATCGCGATCATGGCCATTGCGCTTCAACCCGTTTACGAGGGGCTGGCCGGGCACCACTGGTCCGATGCCCAACTCGCGGAATTGGAACAAACATTGTCCCAGCAGGATTATCTGGCCGACTACGAATTTGCCATGCGGGGCGAAAAAGCAACCGCCATCGACACCTTCGAGAAAGAACGCATCACCCGGGAAATGAAGAATGTGGCTGACGATAAAGGAACCGTTGTGACCAACCGTCTGCGCTGGATGCCCAGCGCCTATTTTTACGGGAACGAACTGGCCTTCGCTCAGATGCACCAGCAGTTCATCGCGCCGCTGGTTGATCTGACGAACCGGATCGCCGCCCCCGCCGCCTTGCGTCAGGCTCAAGCCATCATTCAGGACCGGATGAAGCATTACTCGTACTACCAGACCAAGGCACGGATGCTTTTCCCCGCCATCGCCAACAGTGTGCAGCGGTATGTCAGAATCCAGGCGCAGGTGGATCTGGCGTGCGTGGCGTGCGCCTTGGAACGCTACCGTCTGGCGCATGGAAATTACCCTGAAACCTTGGATGCCCTTACGCCGCAATTTATCACCCAACTGCCGCATGACCTCATCAACGGCCAGCCTCTTCACTATCGCCGCACCGACAAAGGCCAATTCGTCCTCTACTCCATCGGCTGGGATGAAAACGACGACGGCGGAAAGGTTTTTCTGACCAGCAAAGGCAGCGTGGATCAGAAAAAAGGCGACTGGGTCTGGCAATATCCGGCGCAATGAAGTCAGGACCGTTCGGCCAGCTACCGCAGGGGTAACGATTTGCCAAAATTGTGTGAACCTTTTCGCCGTTGGCGGGGATTAATGGTTACATGGTCATCACGGACGATCCGCCGAAGCTGCCCGACGAACAGGCGCTCCTGGTCCGCGCCCGCGCCGGAGAAACGGAGGCGTTCTGCCGCGTGATCAGCCCGCTACAAACGCGGTTGCTGCGCCAGGCAATTGCATTGGCGGGGGATGTCAGCACGGCGGAAGACCTCGTTTCAGAAACCCTGGTGGAGGCATGGAAAAGCCTCCCGCGCTATAACCAAAACTGCCGCTTTTCCACCTGGCTTTACTCGATTCTTCTCCACCGTCATTGGAAATCCGTGCGGCGCGCACGCCGCCGCCCGGTCGTGCTCGCTTGGTTGTCATTCTTCGAGGCGCGTGACCTCCACCAGCGGCAGGAGAATGTCCCTTCCCCGGAGCCTTCCCCGGCGGAACTCATGACAGAGAACGAAACCACCACCCGGTTGCGACTGTGTCTGGAACGTTTGCCCGAACCGCATCGTCAGGTTATCTTGCTGCGCTTTTTTGAGGATGCCTCGCTCACGGAAATCGCAAGCGTACTTGGCTGCTCGGTAGGCACTGTCAAATCCCGCTTGCACCACGCGTTGGAAAAATTACGCCAAATGAAATTGAACCTTCCCGGCCCGGACGGGGATAAACCTGTATGAGACTGTTTGACCAACCCTGCCGTCGGCATCGCTGGGACGTTTCCCTGCTGGCTGCCGGCGCGTTGCCGCCGGCGGAACGCGATGCAGTCGAACAACACCTCTCTGCCTGCCCCGCCTGCCGGGAATACTTGATGCAGATCAAAGCCGTAACCAAGCCCCTCGCCGCTTGGGCCGAATGCCTGCCGCAAGTGGAACCAAGTCCGGCCACGCAGCAGCGCTGGGCCCGGGCGATCGAGGTAGCGGACAAACCCACGCCGGTTCATGGGGCTGGCCTTCGGGCCGGCTTGCTTGAATGGAAGCATCGGCTCTGGTTGACCCGCCACCGGACGCCCCTCCACCAAATCCTGTGGCAGAAGTTGATCCTGCCCAGCCGCCGCACCTGGGCCGGGCTCGTCATGGTGTGGGTTTTGATCATCGCCGCCCACATGGCGCAGCGCGAGCATTCGCCGGCAGCCGATGTCAAACCCATCACCGCCGCGGCCATGATGAATTATGGCGACCAACAAAAGCTCCTGAACGAATTGTTTGCCGACCGCTCGCTGCCCGGCGATGCCGACCGGCCCAAAAACTATTCCTCCAAACCTCGCACGGAAAAATTCCAATTTTTAAACGCATGAACCAGCCATCGTCCGAAAAAAACCGCCTGCACTTGTCCTTCAATTTTTCCCGCATTGTTCTGGCCTGGCTCATATTTCTCACCATTGCCGTCATCCTTGTCGTCATCGCCCATGTATGGACCCGGCCAACGAATAAGCCTGTGCTTTGGGCGGAAGCCCTCAGTGTCATCGTTCTTTCCTTTGTTTTCCTGGGCCTCTGGGGTTTCGTCCGCTGGTGCTGTTGCTGGCGGAATTTCCGGCGGGTGCTGCTGGGCGCGGCCATCTTCGTAACACTCGTCGCCATCTTTTATACGGAAGAAGACTGGCGCGGCAAACGCGCCTGGGAAAATTGCAAACGCGACCTCGAAGCCAAAGGCGTGGTGCTGGATTGGGAGAAATTCATTCCGCCGCCCGTACCCGATGACCAAAACTTTTTCAAGGCCAGCCAAAAAATCGCCTTCAGCTTTGTCAAATCCACCAATGCTGCGCAAGCGGACTTCCTGGCCACGCAGCCGAGGTTTCAATTCATGCCCAATAAAACCAACACCTTCCCCATCCTCGACACGGGCAGGACGGGGTCGGTGGCCGTGGCCACGCTCACAATCATACCACCCGGCAGCGTCGCTCCGGCATTTACCGGCAACCGCCTGGACTTGAAACTCAACGATCCCGCCGCGCACCGTGTGGCCGCCACCTGGCTTCAAAGAACCCTTGGCAGAATGGTCAATGGCGCCGCTGGCTTCCCGTTTTCTGAATTCCAATTAACCAATCTACCCCCGGCGCAAATTTTTGTGCAGGCCGATGCGACGCCGGCTCTTGCCGATCTTGAAAAGATAATACCCGCCGCTGCCGCCACCAACATCGGCCGGGTGCGAATTGAGGCAACCCTTGACCGGACAAAGTTTCGTGTCGCGCTCACCGATGTGCATATCACGGCGGCAGCGGACTACCTCAAATGGAGCGACCAGAACGCACCGGACTTCGCCGAAATCCGCGAGGCCCTCAAACGGCCCTACGCCCGGATTGACTGCGATTATTCCCAGCCCTACGCGATCGCGATCCCAAACTTTGTGACGATGCGCAGCCTGGCGCAGACCCTCGTCATGCGCGCGCAGTGCTATTTGCTGCTCGGCCAGCCGGAAAAGGCGCTGGATGAATTGACGCTGATGAACGACTCGCGGCGCATCCTGCAAAGCGCGCCGTCCGGCAAGCCGATGACCCTCGTCGC
Organism: Verrucomicrobiia bacterium; assembly: GCA_031290985.1. GTDB lineage: Bacteria > Verrucomicrobiota > Verrucomicrobiia > Limisphaerales > UBA11358 > UBA11358. Next base: position 43,194 of record JARLJW010000056.1, read on the forward strand.
CTCGATGATCAACGTCGCCATCACCGGACTTTATGTGGATACCATCGCGTACGGCCTGCACCTGCACGCATGGCGCGAGCCGCAGCTGGCCGCCTTGCAAGCACAGCTCAAGCCCATCAACCTGCCGTCACTTGTCGCGGAAAGTTTCCGGGAAGAACCCGTATATTCATCCCGCACCCTTGAAACCATCACGCCCGCCGCCCTGGCTGAGATGCTGTCCCACCGCACCCCCATCAGTCTTTGGCAGAAGTTGAGCGATCCAAACTACGCGCTCGTGAAATTCCTGCCGCGCGGCTGGGTTTATCAAAACATGACGTACGCCATCACCGTGGGGCAAAAATGGAACGCCGGGTTTGACCTCGCCAACGACTTGATCCTGCCCAAAAAGTCGGATCAGAGCATGAACGCCATCATCGCCGATTTGGACCATTGGTCGCCCTGGAACATCTGGTCGCGGATCGCCATCCCCAACTTCACCAAGGCCATCCAGACCACGGCCAAAAACCAGACGCTGGTGGTTGAAGGCCAGATCGCCTGCGCCCTCGAACGCCATCGCCTCGCGCATGGCGGCTATCCCGAAACGCTCGACGCCCTCACGCCGCAGTTCATGGACAAAATCCCGAACGACATCATCGGCGGCGAGCCAATGCACTATCGCCGCACCAACGACGGTAATTTCCTGCTCTACTCCATCGGCTGGAATGAAACCGATGACGGCGGCACTCCGGGCACGCTGAACGATGCAAAAAAGGGCGACTGGGTCTGGCAATATCCGACAAAGTGATGTTTTCCTTCCCCGCCGTCATTAAAGGTTCATTTGGCGAACTCAGGATGCTCTGCTAAGAATCGAGCGTATTCAATTTTCACCCATTCCAGATCCGGACCGAATTTGAGAGCCTGCTGATACAGCCGGTTGGCCTCCGAATACTCCCCGTGAACCTGCTCCACAAATTCTGCGAAGTTGGCGTTATGCCAGGGATTGTCCGGGTCCAGTTGCAACGCCTCACGATACAATTGCTCCGCGCCACGGTGATTCCTGCGGTTTTCCCACATGAAATTTGCGAAGTTGCCAAGGTTGCATGAATCCTTCGGATCCAGTTCATACGCTCTGCGGTAAAGCCATTGCGCCTCGTCATCGTCTTTAAGCGTATCCGCCAGGAAGCTGGCGAAGTTACTGGTATGAATCGCGTGATCGGGGTCAAGCTCCAGGGCTTTGCGATATAACCGTTCCGCGCCTTCATTGTCCTTGCGCACTTTGTACAAGAAAGCCGCAAAGTTCCCGGTGTTGTTCGCATCCTCTGGATCGAGTTCCAATGCTTGCCGATGCAATCGCTCCGCTTCGTCGTGCTTCTTGTGGATATCGGCCAATAACACCGCAAGATTTCCAAGGGTATCCGTGTCTTTTGGATCGATTTCCAAGGCCCTGCGATAAAGTCGTTCCGCCTCGGTGTAGTTCTTGCGGACCCGGGCCATGAACCTCGCAAAATTATAGGTCAGCTCGATGCTTTCAGGAAAATCCTTGAGCCCTTCAAGGTAAATAGCCTCGACTTTCTCGGGATCAGATTCGGCATCCACTTTCGCCTGCCATGCCCAACAATCTTTTTCCGCGGTCATAAAAGTAGTTCATTATGACTTCACGCCGACCCCTGCCCGGCCCCATCCGCCCCCTCGCCATCGAGATCAATCAGAATATCCCGCGGCTCCGCGCCCTTGCTCGGGCCCACGATGCCGCGGCCTTCCAGTTCGTCCATGATGCGCGCCGCCCGCGTGTAGCCGAGGCGCAGGCGCCGTTGCATCAGCGACACGCTGGCCTTCTGCTCGCTGCGGATGACCTCGATGCACTGCTGGATGATGTCCTCATCCTCGTCAATGCCGCTCTCGATGTCCGTGTTGGCCGACGGCTTGGAAAGCTGCTGGTGGATCTCCATCTCGTAGCTTGGCTTGCCCTGCTTCGCGATGAAGCCCACGATGTCCTCCAGCTCCTTGTCCGTGATGAGCGCGCCCTGCGCACGGTTGAGCTTCGGCGAACCCGGCGGCAGGAACAGCATGTCGCCCTTGCCGAGCAATTTGTCCGCGCCCATCGCATCCAAAATCGTCCGCGAATCCACGCGGCTCGCCACCTGGAACGCGATGCGCGCCGGGATGTTCGCCTTGATCACGCCCGTGATCACGTCCACCGAGGGCCGCTGCGTGGCCACGATGCAATGGATACCCGCCGCCCGCGCCATCTGCGTGATGCGTGCGATCGCCATCTCCACATCCGCCGGCGCCACCAGCATCAGGTCCGCCAATTCGTCGATGATCACCACGATGTACGAAAGCTTCTCCGGGATGATGATGTCTTCCTCGCGCGGCACGATGATCTCCTCATCGATCTCCACCGCGAAACCATCCGCGCCCGCCTCCACCTTTTCCTTCTTCGCCGCCAGCGGCAGTTCCATTTCCTGCTCCGGCAACGGCTTGTTCTTCGGCCGGTCATTGAACGACTTCACATTGCGCACACCCACGCGCGCAAAAATCTTGTACCGCTTCTCCATCTCGTTCACCACCCAGCGCAGCGCCAGCAAAACCTTCTTCGGATCCGTCACCACGGGAACAACCAGGTGCGGCAATGCGTTGTACTGCTGCAATTCCACGACCTTCGGATCAATCATCACGAACCGCAACTGGTCCGGCGAGAACCGGTACAGCAGCGACGCAATGATCGAGTTGATGCACACCGATTTCCCGGAGCCCGTGCTGCCGGCGATCAGCATGTGCGGCATCTCCGCGAGGTCCGCGATGATCGGATGCCCGTACACGTCCTTGCCCAGCGCGATCGGGATGCGCGCCTTCGTGTTGCGCCATTCGTCGGACTCGAACAGGTCGCGCATGATGACCTTCGTCTTGATGAGGTTCGGCACCTCCACGCCCACGGACGATTTCCCCGGCACCGGCGCGAGGATGTGGATGCGCTCCGCCTTCAGCGCGGCGGCCAGGTTGTTGCTCAGGCCGAGAATCTTCTCCAGCTTCACCCCCGGCGCGGGATGCAATTCGTAACGCGTGATCGTCGGCCCCTTCGTGATGTCGCCCAGCGAAACCTCGATGTCGAACTGCGCCAGCGTCTGCTGCATCAGCCGCGCGTTCGCCATCAACTCCTCCTTCGACTCCGTCGGCTTGATCGTCAGATCCGGGTGCTGCAGGAAATCCATCGGCGGCAGTTGATAATTGCCGATCATCGGCACGCTCGCCACCGTCATCGGCTTCGGCCGCCGCGGGGCCGGCCGCGGGCGCGGGGCCGTGATCGGTGGCACGGAACCGTCGGCAATCGTGATGACCGGTTCCGGCGGGGTGTGCTTTTCCGCCGCCTTGTCCGCCACCACATGTTCCGCCAGGACCGGCTCTGGCTCGGGCTTGGCCTCAGCCGGTTTGTCGGCGGATTTCTCGTCCGCCTTGCCCTCTGATTTCCCATCTGGTTTCGCTTCTGATTTACGGCCCAAAATCTGATCCGTTGTCGCCGGCGCGATTTCCTCCGCGCGGATCACCTCGGCCGCCGCCAGCGGATCGGCCTCGGCCGGCGCGGCTTCCTTCGGCGGATCCGGCAACGTCGTCTTGCGCACGCGCGGACCCCGGTTCGCCTGCGGCACGCTCAGGTCACGCACCATCGGCTCCGGCACCGGCAAGCCATCGGCACCCAGGCCGCTCGCGGTCTTCTCCACCGGCCGTTCCGCGGTCTTCCCCGTCTTGCCGACCTCCTCCTCCAGCTTGCGCTTCTGCTTCTCCAAATCTTGCGCGCGTTTTTCCAGCGCCTGTTCCTCGGGCGATTGCGCCGTTTCCACCGGGCCAAAGTTTTCCTTGCGCAAAACCATCCGGATCCAGACCCCCAGGTGAAAATTCGTCAGAAACAACAGGCTGATCAGGACCAGCGCCGAATACACGATCGCCGCCCCCATGCCGCCCAGCAGGCAAAAGCCGAAATCCCAATCCCGCGTCTGGCCATACGAAAGATAACCCAGCATGCCCCCGGCGCTGTTGATCCCCTTGCTTTCATGAAAACGGCCGATATGCCCGCCATTATCCGCCAGGAACAACAAACCCGAAATCGCCAGCAGCAGCACACACGCCCACACCATCGACCAGATGAGGCGCTCCCGCAGATACCCGAAAAGATTCAGCAGATAACTCCCGCCAAAAACCGCCATCAACAGCGGCAGCACATACGCCGCCCCGCCAAACACAAAAAAGCTCGCATACGCCAGCCACGCCCCGATCAGGCCCACCCAGTTGTGCAACGCCTTGTTCGGATGCGTCGTGATCGACGAAATGTCATTCCGGTCAAACGACCACTGTGCCACCAGCAGGATCAGCGCCGCAAACAACACCGCCAGGCCGATCACATCATTCAAGCCATTCTTTGCTTTCGGGTCATCGCCCGATTTTTTTGCCATGACGGCAGCGTAACAACCCCGCGCCACGAGTTCAAAGTTGAAATTGCCACCCCTCCCGCCTCGATAGGGGTAGGGATGAGGGATTTAACCTCCCCCCTCCCTCCGAACCGGACTGGCGGGTCTCCCGCATCCGGCTCTCCAGTCAGTGGGTTCGTCGTTGTACGATTGTCCGCGTCCATTCATGTTCCGCCGCCAAGGACAGCAGCCCATTTTGGGCAAACCATTCATTCGGCCAGCGGTGGTGGGCTTCGCCGATACCTTTGCCCTGCCCATCCAACCGCCATTGCAGCACACGGCGCAGCCGCCGCCGGACATAGCCATCGACGGAGCGGAACGTGTTCGCCTTGCTGTGCTGGAAGTACCCATA
>JARLJW010000002.1 GCA_031290985.1 Verrucomicrobiia bacterium
AATCGTCGAAGAGATGCAGATCTTTTCCCGCCGTATCCTCTTTGAAAACATCCCCGGCGTCGTCCGCCGCAAACGCTTGCCCAAGAAAGTTTTAGGCCTTAACTAAGGGCCATTCGTGTCAGTCCTCACTATTGACACAAACAAGACGGGTAAGGGTCACCCATAAGGGCGCGTATCAACGAGAAAAAAGTTTTCGTTCCTAAATTGTTTTATTTTTCGGGTCGTCTCATTACTTGCCGCGAGCCGGCTTCCGCCGGCTCTGCTCGAACCCGTCATTTCGTCTCGTCAATTCCGGCCCCGGCTCCCGCCATCCTCCATCTTCTATCTTCTATCTTCCAACCTTCATCCTCCACCCTCGCTTTGCCGCGGCACCAGTCCCAACTTGCGTGGCGCGTCCGCGTCGAAATCAAAATAATTGCAGGTGATCTCCTCGCCCGCCGCGAGGTCGCGCAAGGCAACCGTCACGACTGGCGGCGGCGCATCGGGCGGCGCACCGGTGTTTGGGGTTGATGAATGATTCATGAAACACGCATGGTCGCCGCTCAAGATCGCATGGTTGTCCGCCTTGCTGAAGAAACTGAACCACCGCGTATGCGCCCGCGCCGGCGGCGGCAGCGCGGCGAATTGTTCCGGCGAAAAATCGCGGTCGAATCCGGGCTGAAATTTCCAGACCGGGGTGAGCCGCGGAACCGCCTTCACCGTGAACAACCCCAGGCCATGGATCGCGCTGGGTGCCACGCGGGTTTCGATGAGCATCATTTGCTGAAAATTGAAATGGGCCGCCGCGCAAAAGCAACAACTTTCCGGCCCGATAAATTCTTTACAGCTTTTCCGCAAATCCGCAAAGTATGGTTGTGTTGACTGCAAGTGATGCCCGGACGCAAACGCCGCCAGCGGCGGCGAACGTCCCGGTGCCCGACAAATTTTTTGAAGCCTGCCAGGCCGCCCTCCAGCGGTCGCAGAATTATCTTTTATCCGAACAAAAGCCGGAAGGCTACTGGGTCGGGGAATTGATGGTGGATTCCACGCTCGTCTCCGACATGGTGGCCTATCATCACTGGGACCGCAGCGTGGACCAGGAATGGGAGCGCAAGGCCGTCAACCACATCTTCTCGATGCAGCTCCCGGATGGCGGCTGGAACATCTATTACGGCGGCCCGTCGGAGATCAACGCCACTATCAAGGCCTATCTCGCGCTCAAGCTCGCCGGCGTGCCGGTGACCGATCCGCGCATGTTGAAGGCCCGGGCCGTGGCGCGGGCGCTCGGCGGCGTGCCGCGCATGAACACGTTTTCCAAACTGTACCTCGCGCTCATCGGCCTGTTCCCCTGGGAATATGTCCCGACCATCCCCTGCGAGGTGCTGCTGATCGGCAAATGGTTTCACGTCAACTTCTGGGACATGAGCAACTGGTCGCGCGCCATGCTCGTGCCGCTGGCCATCATCAACCATTTCAAGCCCACGCGGCCGGTGACCGTCGACCTGGACGAACTGTATCCCGAAGGCATCCACGAACGCGACCTCGCGCTCGCGCCCGACCCCGAAAAAATTTCCCTCCGCAATTTCTTCCTCTGGCTCGACCGGCTGCACAAGCTCGCGGAATGGTTCGCCGAACACAGCATCCATCCCTTCCGCAAGATGGCGTTGAAGAAATGCGAAAAATGGATGGTGGAACGCTTCGAGGGCAGCGACGGCCTGGCCGCGATTTTTCCCGCGATGCTGAATTCCATCATCGCGCTGAAGGCGCTCGGTTACAAAAGCGACCACCCCATCCTGCTGCGTGAAGAGCGCGAGCTGAAGCGCCTGGAGCACGAGGAAACCGACTCCGTGCGCATCGAGCCCTGCTTCTCGCCGGTTTGGGACTCGGCCATCGTCACCATCTGCCTGCGCGAATCCGGCGTGCCGGCCGATCATCCGCAGATGAAGCTCGCCGCGAAATTTTTGCTGGAGAAGGAAATCCGTTTCCTCGGCGACTGGATCCACAAAAACCCGGCCAAGGTCGAGCCCAGCGGCTGGGTCTTTGAATACAACAACAAGTGGAACCCGGACGTGGATGACACGGCCATGGTGCTGCTGGCCCTGCGCCTGATCCCCACGGACAATCCGCGGCAGCGCGATGAATGTTTCCAGCGCGGCATGAAATGGATGATGACCTTCCAGTGCAAGGACGGCGGCTGGGCGGCGTTCGACAAGGATTGCACCAAGAACATCCTCGAAAAAGTCCCGTTCGCCGACCATAACGCCATGCTTGATCCCGAGTGCGCGGACATCACGGCGCGCATCCTCGAACTGCTGGGTTACGAAAACTGGGACCTGGGCCACCCCCAGATCCAGGAAGCGCTGGATTACGTCAAGGCCCAGCAGGAAGCCGATGGCTCGTGGTACGGTCGCTGGGGCGTCAATTACATCTACGGCACCTGGCAGGTCTTGCGCGGCATGCGGGCGCTGAACCTGGACATGCATGAGCCCTGGCTCCAGCGCGGCGGCGCCTGGCTCGAAAGCGTCCAGCGTCCGGACGGCGGCTGGGGCGAACGCTGCAACACCTACGACGATCCGGTTTTCAAAGGCCAGGGTCCCAGCACCGCCTCGCAAACCGCGTGGGCCGTCATGGGCCTGTGCGCCTTTGATGACCCCGAAAATCCCGCGCTCAAACGCGGCATCGAATATCTCTGCCGCATGCAGAACGCCGACGGTTCCTGGACCGAGCACGAAACCACCGGCACCGGTTTCCCGAAGGTGTTTTATTTGAAGTACGACATGTATCGCAACGCCTGGCCCCTCCTGGCCCTGGCCACCTACCGGCAGATCCGCGAACGGGCGGCGGCCGGGAAAAATGGAGCGGCCAGATAGTCCATGGGCTGGCTCCACAAGAAAGTCATCCGTCCCCTGCTCTTCCTGCGGGAATCCGAACGCGCGCACAACGCCGTCGTAAAACAGCTCGGCTGGGTCAGCCGCCATGCCTTCACCTGCGGTCTGATGGAGAAAATCTACGGCTCGCCGGCGCTGCCCGCCGAAGTTTTCGGGCTGAAATTTCCGAACCCCGTCGGCCTCGCCGCCGGCATGGACAAACACGCCACCGCCGTCCCCGGCTGGGCGGCGATGGGCTTCGGCTTCTCAGAACTCGGCGGGGTGACCTGCCACGCCCAGGACGGCAACCCCCGGCCGCGGATGTTTCGCGCCATCCCCGATGAAGCCGTCATCAACCGGATGGGTTTTAACAACTCCGGCGCGGAAGCCGTCGCCCAAAAACTTTCGGCGTGGAAAAAATCCGGGCGCTGGCCGGCGCATCCGGTCGGCATCAACCTCGGCAAATCCAAGATCACCCCGCTGGCAGAAGCCGCCGGGGATTATGCCAGTTCCTTCCGCGCCCTGCGCGAACTGGCCGATTTTTTTGTCGTCAATGTCAGCTCGCCGAACACGCCCAACCTGCGGCAGCTTCAGGACAAGGCGGCGCTGGATGAAATTCTCGCCGCAATCCAGGAGTTGAATGCGCCCCGGAAAAACGGGAGCCGGATACCCATCCTCGTGAAGGTTGCGCCGGATCTTTCCTTTGCGGCGCTCGATGAGATTCTCGAGCTCGTCCAACCCCGCCATCTCGCGGGCATCGTGGCCACCAATACGACCATCACCCGGCCGCCGACGAGCGATGCGGGCCTGCAAAAGATTTATGCCGAAACCGGCGGGTTAAGCGGCAAGCCGCTGCGCGCCCGCAGCACGGAGATCATCCGGCATCTGTACAAACAGACCGGCGGGCAGGTTCCCATCATCGGCGTGGGCGGTATTTTCAACGCGGAAGATGCCTGGGAAAAAATCACCGCCGGGGCTTCGCTGGTGCAATGCTACACCGGATTGGTTTATGAAGGACCGGCGCTGGCGGGGAACGTGGTGCGGGGATTGCGGCAGAAAATTTCTGCAGCCGGCTTCAAGGACATCAGCCAGGCGGTTGGCACGGCGGCGTGAGGGGACTTTAAGGGTGCGGCTGGCCGGCCAGTTGCCAGTGTTTGATGGCCTCCACCGGATGGATGAGCATGATGATGTTCAGGGTCAGGTTATCGCGCACCCACCAGGCGCAGCCGATTTCCATGATGGCAACCGCCACTAGGCTGATCGCGGGTTTCACCCGGCTGGCAAAGCAGAATCCCAAGGTCATCATCAGTACGTCGCTCATGGAATTGATTACGCTGTCGCCGGTGTAACCCAGCGCGACGGTCGCCTCGCGATAACGGTTGATGATGATGGGCGAATTTTCCAGCAGTTCCCAGCCCGCCTCCACGAACAGCGCAACCAGCAGGCGCTTCTCCACCGGCAGCCGGCGCGCCATCAGCCAGAGCAGGCCGTAAAAGGCGATGCCGTGGACGATGTGCGAGAAGGAATACGGGTCGGCGAGGCGCTGGGAATTTTCGCTGCTCCAGATGCTGGTCTCCCAAAACCCGAACTTGCCATCCGGCCCGAAGAACAGGCGGCCCATCGAAAGTTCAGCGCCGGCCAACAAGGCCAGGGTGGCGATGAAAATCAAGATGAGGTGGGAGGTTTTCAAATGGTTGAACAGCCGCAGCTTAACCGCCGGCCCGGGCGCGGTACAATGCGAATTTAGGCAGGATAACTTATGGCAGCTAAACTTAATATTGGCACCGCAGCCGGTAGGGCGCGTCGCTCCGCACGCGCCGCGATTGCTAACCGATGCGCGCTGATTCACCACGATGCACGCGTAAATAACGCGCCCTGCCTATGCCCATCTTGTCAGAACTGGTGTCCACCTTGGCCACCCTACGGCGAGGGCATCATGCCCCGATAATAACGGCTGGGATAAGCGATCGCGTTTGACTCCACGATGGAGATGAAGCCGTTCGTATCCGCCACGTTCGTCGAGACGGGCGTCCAGTGGACCAAATCAGACGAAGCTTCCAGAATGAACGTCGCGCCGGGTGTGCCGCTCAGCGTGGCCTGCATGGTGCCGTCAAATTTGGGCGGTGCGATCGTTACCTTGCCGATGCTCGGAGTTGTCGGCGGTGCGACCACAATGCTTTGGGCGATGCTGTTTGTGCTGGCATTAAAATTCCCGGAAGGATCGGCGAATTCAGCCGTGACCATCACGCTGCCCCGGCCAAGCGCCGCGGCGGGAATGACGAGGGTCGTGGCGCCATTGGTCAGGGTGACCGGGCTGCCGATGGTGTTGGTGCCATTGCTTTTGAACCGCACCAGGCCGGTCGGCGCAGGCGCACCCGGGCTGGTCGCGCTGACCTTGGTGACAAAGGTGATGTTCTGGTTGGTCTGCGCCGGATTCAAACCGGAAGTCACCAGCGACACGGTGGCGGCGGGGTTAACGGTCAACACACCGTTGCTGAACGTGAACACGTAATTCGCGGCCGCCAAGGTTCCTTTGGAAATCGTGATCGGATACGCGCCCACGACGCTGTTCGTCTTGGCCGTGGTGGTCAAAGCCGGGCTGCCGGTCGTGGCGGTGACCGCCGTCTCACCATTGATGAAACCAGAGAGGACATAGGTCAGCGGCGGATTCGTGACTCCAAACGGCCGGGCGAGTTTGTCCGCCGCGACCAAAAGTGTTGCCGCCGTGATATTGGCCGACGCGGAGGCACTGGTGTTCGACAAAACGTAATTGGCCGCATCCGTCCCGGAGCAACTGATGCCAGTAACCACAATGGACCTGTTGGTGCCAACCAGGCTGTTGGTGAAGTTCGCGCTCACGATGCTTTCCGTCAACACATCACCACTGAAACGATTATCCGCCAGCGTCACCGTAGCCGCCAGCGAGCCGTCATAGACCTTATTCACGCCCTTGGCCGTGATGATGAGGCTGGCCGGGGTGATGCTGGCTGCGGTCGCCGGCTGGGTCAATGTGTAGTTGCCGGCGTCCGTGCCCGTAATGGTCAGGCCAGAGATGGTGACTGTCTTGGCCACGCCGATGTTCCTATTTGCAAACACACCTTTGGCATTCGTTTTCACCAAGCTGACCACGTCGCCGCCCATCGCCCCAACCAGCGCGGCAGCGCCAAGATTCAATCCAGCCGTTGTTTTGGCATCGTAAACTTTGTTGCTCGCCGCGATACCAGACACGGTCAGCGCGGCGACAGTGATATTGGCCGTGGCGGCGGCGTTGGTGCTGGTAAGAATATAATTCACCGCGTCCGCCCCGGAGATGGCGACGCCCGAAACGGAAACCAGTTTGCCGGTGCCGATGTTTTTATTGGTGAAGGCGGCCGACACATAACTGTTGGTCAACAGATCACCGGCAATCCGGTTGTCTGCGAGTGTGACGACGGCGCTGGTCGTGCCGTCATAAAGCTTGTTCACGCCTTTGGCCGTGACTGTGAGGCTGGCCGTGCTGATGTTCGCCTTCGCGACGGCTTGCGTGAGCGAGTAATTGCCGGCACTCGTGCCGGTGATGGTCAAGCCTGTGATCGTGATGGATTTTGCGGTTCCAACATATTTGTCGGCAAACACACCTTTGGCGGCGGCGGCATTCAACGTCACGCTGTCACCGCTCAAAACGCCGACGAGCATGGCGTTGCTGACGTTGAGCGTCGCGGTGGTTTTAGCGTCATAGATTTTGTTGCTGGCGATGATGCCGGCGGCGATCAGCGTCAGTTTTGAAACGGTCACCGGCAGGGCCGCCGATGTGCTCGCGGCGAAGTTCGTATTGCCGCTGAAACTGGCGGTGAAATTATGCGCGCCGGACGTGAAGCGGTTCGTCGTGGTCAAGCTGGCTTGCCCGGAAGCGTTCAAAGCCGAAGTGCCGATGACGGCGCTGCCATCCTTGAAGGTCACCGTGCCTGACAACAGGCCGCTGGACGGTGCGACGACGCTGATCGCGGAGGTGAGCGTAACCGGCTGGCCGTAGGCGATCACGTTGGTCGAGGCTGTCAGCACATTCGTGGTCTTTCCCTGGGTGATGTTGAACGCGCTGCTCGTGACCGTTTTCAAAATTTTCGTCGCGGCCTGCAAGACATCACCGTTGCCGATCTGGCTGATGGCCAGATTGGTGAACACCGCCTTGCCGGACGCGTCCGTGTTCAGATTCGTCACGCCGCTTAATCCCGTTCCCCTGCTCAAAACCAGCGCAACAGTTGTGCCGGCCTGTGAAATATTTGTGCCGCGCGAATCGCGGATCTGGACCACGACATTGGGCAACGGCGCGCCCACGGTGGTGCCGACGGGTTGTGTGGTAAACACCAAATTGGTGGTCACAGGCGCGGCGATGGCACCGTTGATGGAGATCACAGCAAGCATTAACACTACTAATCCACGGGTGGAGATAGCAAGCGACAACAATTTCTGAGTTTTCATAAAGTTAATATCCCTCTTATTCGGAATAATCGGCAAATACTAGAGACGGTTTAGCAAATTAAAGGCCAGTGCAGCCTAACCTGCGTATTTACAGTGAATTTAGAGGCAAAAGAGCCATTTCAACGAATTTTCGTCATCGAACGCCTGTCCACTTATTAGGCTGCTGCTGTAGGTATTGAACAGATTTAGGTGTCGCTTCGAGGATTGAAAAGTAGCGCTTACTAGTCGAATATCCCAACCAGTGAAGGTGCTCGAAAAACTGAACTCCGCCTTTCCGGCGCCGGTCATCACCCATCGCCGCATGTGGCTGGCGATGACCGTGGCCGTCATCGCGGACGGCTTGCAATTTCTCCTGCTGCCCTTTGAATGGACGTTTCTGGAATCCGCCGTGGACGTCGTGGCGATGGCTTTGACCATGCGGATCATCGGGTTTCACCTGCTGCTGCTGCCGACTTTCATCATCGAATTTATTCCATTCGTGGACGTCATCCCGACCTGGACCGCCTGTGTCGCCGCCGTCATCGCCCTGCGGAAACGCGAACAAAACCGCCCCCCGCCCGCGCCGCCCGCACCTCCGGGCCAGCCGGTGATCGAAATTTAATCCTGTAAATTTTGCGGATTCCGGCTAGATTTCCAGCATGACGAAATCAGTTTTTACCGGGCCGGTTTATGTGGTGCGCGACAACATCGACACGGACCAGATCATCTCCGCGCAGTTCTTGAACCTCGTGCCCACGATCCCCGATGAGTACGAAAAACTCGGCAGCTACGCCCTCGCCGGCCTGCCGGATTCCCTTTACCCGACGCGCTACGTCAAGGAAGGCCAGTTGGACAGCGAATATCCGATCGTCATTGGCGGGAAGAATTTCGGCTGCGGCAGCTCGCGCGAACACGCCCCCATCGCCATGGGCTCGGCCAATTGCGAGATCGTCCTGGCCGAAAGCTTTGCGCGCATCTTCTTCCGTAATTGCGTGGCCACCGGCGAGCTTTACCCCTGCGAATGCGCCGACCGCCTGTGCGACATCCTGAAGACGGGCGAGGTCGTCACTGTTGACCTTGATGCCGCGACCGTCACCGCCCAAGCCACGGGCAAGGTCTATAAATTCAAACCGCTCGGCGACGTCCGCCCGGTGGTGGACGCCGGCGGCCTGTTTAATTACGCCCGCCAAAGCGGCATGATCGCCGCCAAATAACGGGCTCTGACACTGCTGCTCTCCACCCTGCCGACCTGACAGTCGGCGGGGTTTTATTTTATAAATCAGCCGCTCATAGTTGCTCGACTCCCCCTGCCCAACTTCTTATCTTCACGGGATGCGTGAACAATCGCTCAATTTTCTAAAGACCCTCGTCAACACCCCCAGTCCCGTCGGCCACGAAACCCGCGGCCAGCGCGTCTGGCTCGATTACGTCGGCAAATATGCCGATGAAACATTTTCCGACGCCTACGGCAACTGCGTGGCCGTTTTGAACAAGGGCGGCTCCCCGCGCATCATGCTCGCCGGCCATGCCGATGAGATCGCCATGGCCGTGAGCTACATCGATGAAGCTGGCTACCTTTACGTCCGCAAGATGGGTGGCATAGACGCCGCCATCACCAAGGCCCAGCGCATCGTCATCCATACGCGCACCGGTCCCGTGAAAGGCGTCGTCGGCAACGTCGCGCCGCATCTGGCCAAACAAAATGGCGATCCCAAGCCGCCGAAAATCCACGAGCTGTTCATCGATATCGGCGCCAAAGACCGCAAGGAAGCCCAGCAGCTTGTGCGCATCGGCGACCCGATCACCTTGGTGGACGAGTTTGATTTTCTCCGCAACGACCTGGTCGTGGCCCGGGCCTTCGACAACCGCATCGGCACCTTCGCCGTCGCCGAGGCCCTGCGTCTGTTAAGCGAGTCCAAGACCAGGCTGAACGCCGAAGTCTGCGCCGTCTCCAACGTGCAGGAGGAAATCGGCCTGCTGGGCGCGCGGCAGATCGCCTATTCGCTCCACCCGGATGTCGCCTTGGTCGTCGACGTCACCCATGCCACGGACTATCCCACGGTGAGCAAAACCCAGCACGGCGATATAAAAATCGGCGGCGGCCCCACGCTGACGCACGGTGGCAGCAACCATCCCGATGTCGTCGATCGGATCGAGCAAGTCGCCAAGGCCAAAAAAATCCAGCTCCAGCACTCGGCCATGTCCGGCTCAACCGGCACGGACACGGACGCGATCTATTGGACGCGCGGCGGCATCGCCAGCGGGCTCATCAGCCTGCCCAACCGGTATATGCACTCACCGGTGGAAGTGGTGAGCCTGAAAGATCTTGAAGCCATACCGCACCTGCTGGCAGGGTTTGCCGCCTCGCTCAAAAAGCGCGAACAGTTCAAGGTAAAAATCTAAACGCCGGGCCAAAACGTTATCCAGAAAGCTTTCCATCGTGAACCTGCTGCCGCTTCCCCGTTCGCTCAAAGTTCTGCGCGGGACATTTACGTTGCCAAGGCAAAAGCCGTTGGCGTCGATCAAAGTCGTCTGCACCAGTTCCGCGCCCGCCCAGCCGGAAGGTTACGCCCTTACCATTTCAAAAGACGGCATTGAGATTTGTTTTCGTGAGCCCGGCGGACTGCGGGCGGCGACGGCGACGCTCCGGCAACTGCTCCGGGAATATGGCCGCCGCCTGCCCTGCTTGCGCATCCGCGACTGGCCCGACTTCCAGCGGCGCGGCGTGATGTTGGACATCTCCCGCGGCCGGGTGCCAAAGCTGGAGACGCTCCTCGACCTGGCGGAAAAGCTTTCCGATCTCAAGATCAACGAACTGCAGCTCTACACCGAGCACACCTTCGCCTATCGCAACTATAAATCCGTCTGGCAAAGCTGGGGTGCGCTCACAGCAAAAGAAATCCAAACCCTGGATGCCCGCTGCCGCGAACTGGGCATTGACCTGGTGCCGAACCAAAATTCCTTCGGTCATCTGCGTTACTTTCTCGAAGATCCCCGGCTGAAAAAACTTGGCGAACTCTCGGAACCGTACGAAGCCGAAACCAAGGACTTTCTCCGCCGCCCGACCACGCTGGCGCCCAATCATCCCGGCACCCTGCCCTTTCTGCGCGGGCTTTACGACGAGTTGCTGCCCAATTTCACCAGCAAGTTTTTCAATATCGGCGGCGACGAAACTTGGGACTTGGGCAAGGGCCAAAGCAAAAAGCTTTGCGCGGCCAAAGGCAAAAACCGCGTCTATCTCGACTTTGTAAAAAAGATCCACCGCGAAGTCTCCGGCCGCGGCAAGACCATGATGTTCTGGGGCGACATCATTTTGAAATATCCCGCGCTCATCCGCGAACTGCCCAAGGATATCATCGCCTTGAACTGGGGCTACGAGGCCGATCACCCGTTTGAAAAAGAAGCGGCCCAATTCGCCAAAGCCAAAATCCCGTTTTACGTCTGCCCCGGCACCTCAACGTGGCAAACCCTGCTTGGCCGGCACGACAACGGGCTCGCCAACCTCCGTGCCGCGGCCAAGGCCGGAAAAAAACTCGGTGCCATCGGCTTCCTCAACACGGATTGGGGCGATGGCGGCCATCCGCAGCCGCTCGCCGTGAGCTGGCCGTTGTTCGCCGCCGGCGCCGCCCTCGCGTGGAATGCCAGCGCGTTGGATGACAAGGCGCTGGCCGCCGTCTTGAATCGCGATGTGTATGAAGATGTTGCCGGCAAAGTCGCATCAGCCGCGCTAAAACTCGGCTTTGCCCACCAAAAGCTCGGCGTGAAGGCCATGAACGAAACCCCGCTCGGCACCGTCATCGCCGCGCCCAAGCCGGCGGATCGCGAGCTGTTTTGCCGCAATGGGCTTAAATGGTTTGCCAAGATTCCCGCCAAAAACATCCAGGCAACCTTGGATGAAATCGAAGCCCAGCGCAGCGTTTTGGCCCACGCCAAACCAAGGTCCGGTTTGGGAAAAATTCTGGCCAACGAGTTGGATCTGGCCGCGCGCATGGCGGCTCAGTCCTGCAAATTCATGCTCTGGCAGCAGGCGGTCACGGCCGGAAAAGACTCCGAAGCGAAGCGTCTCGCCCGGCAAAGCATCCGCGAATTGCAGAAGCTCGATCAAGACTTCAATGCCTCCTGGCCGTTGCGAAACAAAGCGACAACCAGGCACTGCTCCCCTTTTCTGAAATGGCGGATCGCCGAGCTTAAGCGGAACAAATGGTGAAGCCACCAGCCGGCTCCCTCATTTCCCTTTCACATCCCACGCATCGCGCAGGCCGTCACCCAGAAAATTCAGCGCCAGCAGCGTCGCGACCAGCACGGCGCTCGGAAAAAAGATCAGCCACCAGTAAATGCGGATGGGGTTGATCTGCGAAACGCCTTCGGCAATCAGCGTGCCCCAGCTCGCCATCGGCGGTTGCACACCCAGCGCCAGGAAACTCAGAAATGATTCATACAAGATAATGGCCGGCAGCGTAAGCGCGGTATAGGTGATGGCCACGCTGAAGATATTCGGGATGATGTGACGTAGCAAAATGCGCGTGGATCCTGCGCCCAGTGTGCGGCTCGCCTCGACGAATGCCCGTGAACGCAAAGACAACACCTGTCCGCGGATGATCCGCGCCATCGTCAGCCACGATACCGCCCCCAGCCCGACGAACAGAAGCACGATCCGCAACGCCCCGGCGGCGGCAGGCGAGTTCTGGACGAACTCCGATTGCTTCAGCATTTCCCCGAATGTCGTGATGATGACGATGACAAAAACAATGGTCGGCAGCGAATAAAGTATGTCCACGATGCGCATCAATACGCTGTCCAGCCGTCCGCCCGCATAACCAGCCACCGCGCCCCATAGCACGCCGATCACGAGGCTCACCCCGGCACCAAAGATCCCCACCATCAGCGAAATCTGCGCGCCGTACAGCACCCGGGAAAAGACGTCGCGCCCATGCAGATCCGTGCCAAACCAGTGGTGGATGGAAGGCGGGGCAAATTGCGCGTCGGAAAGTTCATCCGGGCCGTGCAGCCGGGCAAAATCGCCGCCCGAAATCTTTAGCAGCAGCGGCCACGCGATGACCACCGCCAGCAGCAACACCAGATACCACGCGCTCCACATCGCCGCCCGGTTCTTTTGAAACCGCCGCCACGCGCGCTGGCCGGGTGAAAAATGTTGCGGTTCACTCATATTTCACACGCGGATCCATGAGGGTGTAGGCAAAGTCCACGACCAGGTTCAGCCCGATGAGCAAAATGGCGTACAACAATGAAAGCCCGACCACCACGGTGTAATCACGGTTCAGCGAGCTGTTGACGAGAAACACGCCGATGCCGGGAATCTGAAAAATATTTTCGACGATGAATGACCCCGTGAGCAGATCCGCCAGCATGGGGCCGGAATAAGAAACCACCGGCAACATGGCGATGCGCAGGGCGTGTTTCAACAGCAGCGCGGTTTCGCTCAGCCCCTTGGCCCGGGCGGCCGTGACGAATTCAGCATGCACCGCTTCCAGCATCCCTTCGCGCAATATCCGCGCAACCTTGCCGACAAAGTACGACCCCAGGACGATGGGCGGCAAAATCATGTGCCACGGCGTCACCCAAAGCGCCACCGGAAACCACTTCAGCTTCATGGCGAAGATCAAGATCAGGAACGGCGCAATCACAAAGCTCGGCACGCACACGGCCAGCAGCGCCACAAAGCTGCCCGTGTAATCCTGCCACCCGCCGCGCCGCGCGGCGGTAAAAAATCCCAGCGGTATGCCCGCGCCCAGCGCAATGCCAAAAGCCAGTCCGCCGAGCAGCATGGAAACCGGCAGCCCCTGCGCGATGATGTCATTCACCGAATGGTCCTGATATTTCATCGACGCGCCAAAATCGCCATGCAGCAGGTCGCCCAGGTAGCGGCCATATTGCCTCCATACCGGCTCATCCAGGTGATACTTGGCCTTGATGTTCCGCTCGACTTCCGGCGACGCCGGCTTGCGTTCGCTGTCGAACGGGCCGCCGGGCGCGAGATGCACCAGCAGGAACGCCAGCGCGCTGATGACGAACAGCAGCGGGATCGCGAACAGGATGCGCCGGATGAAGTACATCACTTTTGGGGTTTGATCTTGCGCACGCTTTGCAGCGGATGGTCGTCCAGCATGTTGGGCCAGATGCCGGTCACCTTGTTGGTGTCGAAATAACTGATGCCCAGATAAACATAAAGCGGAATGATCGGCATCTCGTCATGGTCCAGGATGGTTTCCGCCTGCTGGAACAATTTCTCGCGCTTCGCCGTGTCCAGTTCATTGTTCGCCGCGGCGATCAGCTCGTCATAGTGCGGATTGCTCCAGCCGGTCTCGTTGTTGCCGCCGCCGGTGACGAACATTGCGAGGAAAGTGTTGGCGTCGTCGTAATCCCCCGCCCAGCTCGACTTTGACATCTGATATTCGAGCCGCTGCTGCATGCCCCAGAAAACCTGCGTCTCCACCTGGCGCAGTTCCATCTCAATGCCCAGCTCGTCATGCCACATTTGTTGCAGTTCAACGGCGATCTTCTCGTGGATGGGTGAGGCGTTGAACAGATACTCGAAGTGTGGAAAACCCTTGCCGCCGGGATAACCCGCCTCCGCCAATAGTTTCCGCGCGCGTTCAGGATCATGGCCCAGCCCCGGCGGCGGTTGATAATTATGCGTCCCCGGCGGCACCAGATGCTCCGCCGCCATTTCCCCCGCGCGGGTGATCCGCTTGGTGATGCGTTCCTTGTCCACCGCCAGCGCCAGCGCCTGCCGGACTCGCCGATCATTGAACGGCTTCTGCGTGACGTTGAACCGCACAAAATAGGTGCCCAGATAATTGAACTTGTGAAAATCCGGGCGCTTGAGCAATACATCCACCAATGACGACGGTATCAGCTCCTTGTCCCAGACCACATCCACCTGCCCGCGTTCATACAGGTTCAACGCCGTGGTCGGTGATCCCACCGGCAGAAGATCAATGATCTCCGCTTGCGTATTCGTGGCATCCCAGTAATACGGATTTTTCTTCAGGCGGATCTTGTCGTTCAGCCGCCACGCCACCAGGTCGAAAGCCCCGCTCACCGGCAAGGGTCTGGCCATCAGCCAATGGTCGCCGTACTTCTCGATGGTTTGACGCGGAACCACCGCCAGCGTCGGAATCGCGCAGACATCGAGGAAAAATGCCGTGGGCGAATTCAGCTCGGCGCGCACGGTGTATTTATCCGGGGCGCTGACGCCGACCAGTTCCGCGTTCGTAATCTTGCCGTTGTTGAAATCTTCCGCATTTTTTAGGTAATAAAGCTGCTCCACGTAGCGGCTCGCGGTCTTCGGGTCCAGCGCGCGGAGCCACGAATAAACCACGTCCGCCGAGGTCATGGGTTCACCCGTTGACCAGCACAGATTGGTCCGCAGATGAAACGTGTAGACTTTTCCGTCCGGCGAAATGTCCCAGCTCTCCGCCAGGCCGGGGACGGCGTGCGCCTGCACCGGCTCCAACCGCGTCAGTCCTTCAAACATCCCGGACACGATGCGCATGTCCGCCTGGGCCACGATGAGCGCCGGATCCAGCGATTCCGGTTCGACATTGTTGATGATGACCAGGTCGGCGGGCGGCTCGCGTCGGGAGCAGCCGGCGGCCATGGCCACGACGGACCAGTACAAAAGAAAACGCGCCCGTCGGAAAATCCGGCGGGCGCGTTTTGCGAAAGGCATCGTTATTTTGCCGAGTTGGTGGCCGTGGCCGCCGCCCCGGAAATGCCGGCTGGAATCGTCGCCGCCGGCGTGCTGGCCGCGGGCGGCACAGTCTGCGCTCCCGGCTGCGGAGCCGGGGCGGGCGCGGGCGTCGGAGCCTGCAACTGCTTTTCCTGGACCTTCTTCGTGAAGTCAGCCGCATTGTTCTGGTTGTGGTACTTGTCCTGCAAATAACCCAGGAACAGCGCCAGCAACAGGAACACCACCGTCGCCCACTTCGTGATCTTGGTCAGCATGTTGCCGGAACCGGCGCCGAACAGCGCATCCGCCGTGCCGCCGCCAAACGCCAGGCCTGCGCCCGCATCTTTCTTCGGCAACTGCACCAGGATCAACAAGATCAACAGCAGACAGTTGATCACCAAAATGAATGTCAATACACCTGCAAAAAAGGTCATACGGTAGTTTAGATGGAATTTTTAATGATGTCAGCAAAACTTCTCGCCTCTAGGGCCGCGCCGCCCACCAGCGCGCCATCGACGTCCGGTTGGCTCATCAATTCCTTGGCGTTCGCCGGCTTCACGCTGCCGCCGTATTGGATGCGCACCTTTTTGGCGGTCGCATCATCGAACATCTTCGCCAGCACGCCGCGGATGAACGCATGCGCGTCCTGCGCCTGCTGCGTGCTCGCCGTCTTGCCCGTGCCGATGGCCCAGACCGGTTCGTAAGCCACCACGGTTTCCACCATCTGCTCCTTGCTCAATCCCGCCAGCCCGCCGCGCACCTGCGTCTCCAGCACTTTTTCCATGAGCTTGCCTTCGCGTTCCGCGAGCGTTTCGCCCACGCACACGATCGGCTTGAGCGAGGCCGCAAAGGCCGCCGCCGCCTTCTTCGCGATCAGCGCGTCGGATTCCTTTTGATACTGCCGGCGTTCGCTGTGGCCAAGGATCACGTAGCGGACGGAAAACTCCTTCAACATGCCCGCGCAAATCTCGCCGGTATACGCGCCGAAATTGTTCTCGCTCATGTTCTGCGCGGCCAGGCGGATGTTGGAATCCAAGATCGCCTTGGACACCTCGCTCAAGGCGGTGTACGGCGGAGCGACGACCACGTCGACTTCCTTCACGCCGGCCAGGTCCCGCTTGAGGTCGGCGACCAGCGCGAGCGCCTCGGCCACCGTCTTGTTCATCTTCCAGTTGCCCGCAATGATCAGTTTACGTTCTTTGTTCATGTGTTAAATCGTTTTCGTCCTCGTCCTCGTCCTCGAAATCTTTCATCTCGGGAACTGCCGGGGCGACGACTGGTTTAATTCATTTCTCGCTCAATGCCGCCACGCCGGGCAGCACTTTGCCTTCCAGAAATTCCAGCGACGCGCCGCCGCCGGTCGAAGTGTGCGTCACTTTCTTGTCCGCGCCGAATTTCTTCGCCGCCGTGGCCGTATCCCCGCCGCCCACCACGCTGATCGCACCCGCGGCCGTCGCGGCCACGATGGCATCCGCCATCGCCTTGGTCGCCTTCTCAAACGCGGGAAATTCGAACACTCCCGGAGGACCGTTCCACACGATCGTCTTGGCCCGGGCGATCACCGCCGTAAAAATCTTCGATGATTCAGGACCCGCATCCATGCCTTCCCAACCGGCAGGTATGCCGGTCTTCAAAGTCGCGCTGCCGACCTTCGCATCGGGGCCGAACTTGTCGCCCGTCACCCAATCCACCGGCAGGTGGATCTGCTTGCCTTTTGCCTTCGCCTTGGCCAGCAGTTCGGGCACGATCTTCGCGCCTTCGGCATCATACAACGACTTGCCGATCTCCATGTGGTCCTGCACCTTCCGGAACGTGTACGCCATGCCGCCACCGATGATGATTTCATCGGCCTTGTCGAGCAGGTTGTTGATCAGTTGGATCTTGTCGGAAACCTTGGAGCCGCCGAGAATGGCGAGCAATGGACGCTTCGGGTGATCCAGCACCGCGCCAAACGCATCCAGCTCCTTCTTCATCAGGTAACCGCACGCGCGCTGCGGCAATTGCACCCCGGTCATCGAGCTGTGATCGCGATGCGCCGTGCCAAACGCGTCGTTGATGTACACATCACCCAGCTTCGTCAGGCTCGCGCGAAACGCCTTCACCTTGTCCGGATCGGCTTTCAACTTCGTGCCGTCTTCAAGCTTCACCTTGCCCTCTTCCTCAATGTGGAAGCGCAGGTTCTCGAGCAAAATCACGTCACCGGGCTTCGCCTTGGCGCACGCCGCCTCAACTTCCGCACCCACGCAGTCGTTCAGGAACTGCACCGGCCGGCCGAGCAGCTTCTGCAACGCCTCGGCCACAGGCTTGAGGCTGAACTTCTCGATGCGCTTGCCATCGGGACGGCCCAGGTGGCTCATCAGCACCACCGACGCGCCCTTGTCCAGGGCATACTTGATGGTCGGCAAAGCCGCTTCGATGCGTTTGGTGTTGGTGATTGCGCCGGTGACTTTGTCCTGCGGCACGTTGAAATCCACGCGGATAAGCGCGCGTTTGCCCTTCAATTCGAGATCTTCAATAAACAATTTAGCCATAAAATGAAATCAATGCTTTGCCCAGCGGACAAAGGCCAACGAGAGTAGCAGAGAAACCGCTTCCGTAAAGTGAATTTAGCCGCCCGCCGCCCTCCTCCTTCAGGCGGAAAAATGAAATGGCGGTGGAACCACGCGGTGTTCTTTGCCAGCCCCCGTTTTCCCCGGACAAACCAGGTGGATTGTTTGCCAAAATCAATCCAGCCGCCACGGCTTGTCCAACCCGCCCATGGTGGCCCGGCGCAAGCAGCGTCCCCGCAACCCCGCAGCCCGCCGGGATCGCACGCCCGTCCCCTGACCCTCGGTTGCTCCATGTTTTGGTGCATCTGTGTTTCATCTTTGCGCCTTGCTGTCGATCATCGACCCGTGGCTAAAAATTCTGGTTGGATTTACTTGGATTCGGTCGGATTTGCTTCGGTTTAGCGCCTAGCCTGTGTTGTAAACGCAACATAAAAGCCGTCCGGAACGCCTGCTCCACCTTCGGCCACCGCTTGGACTCTGCCACCGTCTCCTCCAGCGCCCATATCGAATCACACGTTTGTTCCTGCACCAGCCGGGCGATTTTTCCGCTACGCGTCAGATTCATGGCTTTGGATTGGCTCTGAAAAATTGAACGGTCGGATCCAGTCGGATTCAGTCGGATAAATTCCATCCGTCGGCCGGAATCTCGTAGCGTCAGGCATCCTGGCCGCCTTGTGGAAAAGATCAAAACCGATGCGCCCCTCCCCGTCCAGCGCCCACAACCACCCAACGCGGATCCCTTCTCCCACCTGGGGGAGAAGGCTAGGATGAGGGGGACCGGCCCGCGCCTGCGAGATCCGTGTCCATTGCTGTCGATCATCGACCCGTGGTTAAACCGTTCGTTTCTCATTCGTCTAAATGTGTGCTCGCCAGTCCGGCCTCGGACTTCGCGTCTAACTCTTTGTTTTTCCCCGCATCTCGAATCCTGCATCCCCCATCACGGTTGAACCTTTTTCAGCCAAAACATCTCATCCACCTCGTCCGCGTGTTCATTTTGTCATTTTTCATGCCCCGATCATGCCAGAGGGGGTTGGACAAAGGCTGTCCAACTGAAAAAATTATTTTAGACAAAAAATCGGAGCTTGGGTGTTGCTCCTCGGAGCTTATCCGGTCATTCGTCATTCGCGCTTCGTCATTAAAACCCATCAACCATCAACTTCCAGCCATCAACTTTCCCCGCTACGGCTTATCGAGCCCCCACTGCCGCGCATAGGCCACCAGTTCCCGGTCGTTGTGCAATTCCAGTTTCTGCCGGATATGTTTGCGATGGACGGACACGGTCGTGGCGGTGATGGCGAGTTCCTGCGCCACCCGTTCATCATCCCAGCCCGCCACCACGCGGCGCAGGACCTCCTGCTCGCGGTCGCTCAAAATTTTCTGGAAGGCCTCCGGCTGCGCCAGCCATTCCAGCTTCACCTTTTGGAAGATCGGGCTGAAGAAGGTTCCGCCGCCGGCGACCAGGCGCATGGCGTCCACCAGGACTTCCGGACGCAAAGTTTTTTCCATGTAGCCGTGGACGCCGCTTTGGGAGACCCGCCAGATCGTGTAGGGATCCATCCGGCCCGTCATGGTGATCAGCCGCAGGGCCGGCATTTTTTCCAGCAACCGTTTCACGAGCTCCAGCCCGTCCAGCTTGGGCAGGTCCACATCCACCAGGGCAAGATCCGGCTGCACGGCCAGGCAAAGATCCCATCCGGCCTCGCCGTCTTCCGCGCGTCCCACCAGCAGCATATCCGGCTGCCGCGCTATCCACGCCCCAAGTGATTCCGCGAGAAGCGCATGATCATCCACGATCACTACCTTTACCGGTGATTTCGCCATGCTGGCAGCCTAACCCCGGCCTTTCGGGGAGGCCAGACTGAAATACCAGAAAAAGGGTAAATTCCCACCGCGCAATCCGGCCGGCTTGGTGTGATAACTGGTATCAGTTCAGTGAAGTTTGAAAGTAATAAACTAAAATATATGGATACCAAGACATTCGCCGCCAACCGCGCCAACCGGCTCGCACCGGTGCCGGCCGATTGCGCCGGTGCGGGTTTGCCCGGAGCGGCCCTGGAAACCATGTCACTGGAACGTCCCCATGCCCCAGCCTCGCAGCCGTTGCCGGCCATGCCCGACGGCCCGGAACTCTGGCGGTTATACCTGCAACAATCCGGCGAAAACACGGAAAACTCCCTGGTCGAATGCTACCTCCCGCTCGTCGGCTCCATTTTGAACCGGCTCGGCGGGACATTGCCGGAGGAGGTTGACCGGCAGGATCTTTACAGCGCCGGCCTGCTCGGCCTGTTGACCGCCCTGCGCAAATTCAACCCCGCCACCGGCGTGCCGTTCGACACCTATGCCCGCCAGCGCATCCGCGGAGCCATGCTCGATGAGATCCGCCACCTGGACTGGGTGCCCCGCGCGATCCGCTCCAAGTCCAAACATTTCCAACAAGTCACCAGCCGGCTGGAATTTGAACTGGGACGTTTGCCCACCCGGACCGAGTCCGCCCGGGCCCTGAAAATATCCGTGGCCGCATACGATGAACTCGTGGCGGAAATCCGCCCGGCCCAATTCATCCGGCTTGATTCCACCGGCGACAACGATCCCGATGGCGAAACCTGCGTGGGTGAAGCCTTTGCCCAGCCTGATCAGATCAACCCGTTTGACGAGGCCGCCACCTCCGAACTGAAGCAGGTCATCTTTGCAAAGCTCAAGCAGATGCCCGTGATCCAGCAACAGGTGCTGACCCTCTATTATATCGAAGGCCTGTACCTGCATGAAATTGCGGCCGTTCTGAAGTTGACGGAAGGCCGCATCTGCCAGATTCAATCCCAGGCCATCCAGTCTCTGCGCGGCTACCTGAAACGGTACGAAAATGGCATCGCGGACAGCACCCCGGCGGCGGCGCCGGCAAAAAGGCGGAAACACACTGTCCAAGTTCAGGGCAAGCCGGCGGCCACCCATTCCAAGAATCGTCCACTGGCAATCAACTCGCGGGCGACGGCCCCCGAAAGGAGCACGGTATGAACGTCACTGACATCATGAACCTCGTTGCGGGCCTCATGCAGTTTGTGGTCGCCGGCTACGCCTTGCGCCTCAACCGCACCTTCGGGCCTGACCGCGTGGGCTGGTCCTTGTTCGCCGCCTTTTCGTTGCTGGCCTTGTTGCACCTCGCCCAATCAACGGCGGTTTTCAATGCCGGGGAACAATCGGCCGTCACCATGGAGACGACCTACGCGCTGATCTCCCTGCTGCTGCTCACCGGCATGGCCCACATCGAATCGCTCTTCAAAGAACGCCTGCGGCTCGAGCAGGAAGAAGCCCGTCTCCGCGCCGGACTCGAGACGGAAGTCCAGAAGAAGACCGCCCATCTGACGCGGGCCATCGAGGCCTTGCAGGCGGAAATTGACGAACGCAAGCGGATGGAGGCCGAGGTCCAGGCGCATGTGCAGTTGCTCGATGACACCCAGCTTCTCCTCCGCAAGGGACGGAACCACGACGCTGAAATGGTGGCCAACATACGATTTTAGGATCCAACCATGTACACCGATATGAAACTATCCTTGTTTGATTCCTTCGCCGACATGATCGGGACGATCCCGGTCGGCGCCATCCTCCGCACCTTGGAGCGGGAGCAGCGCATGATCGAAGAGGACCTTGCCTATCAGCGCCCCGTGTCGCTCAAAGAAGCCGAGTCCATCCTGAACTTCTGCTACTATGTCGAGGCCGTCCGGGAAGGATTGCCCGGCTGGGCCTTCACGCTGCCGCTGCCGCCGGAACACCTCACTTTCTACCGCAAAACGTTGGACCGGCTCATCACCGCGCAGGAACTGCCGCCCGGGGCCAGGGCCGAGTTTGACAGCTTCATCCCGGGTGTCGGCTTGAAACAGTTGCAGGCTGCCGCCTGACCGTTCATTTCCCGGCCAGCACCCGGTGGGTGATGCTCAATAATCCTTCGGTGGTAAAGGGCTTGAGGACAAACCCGTCAATTTGGGAATCTTGCGACAGCTTTTTGACCTGGTTTTCCGCACCCGTGGTCATCACAATCTTCACGTCCGGCCGGATCTTGCGCAGCACCGGGATCATCGCCGGGCCGTCCATGAACGGCATCGCATAATCCGTGATGACCAGGTTGAACGCGTCGGGATTTTCCCGGAAGCGTGAAACCGCCTCCATGCCGCTGACGGCCGTGGTCACCGCATAGCCATAATTTTCCAAGGCCGCCCGGGTCATCGCGAGAATGCTGCCTTCATCATCCACCACCAATATCCGCTCGCCCTTGCCCGCCGGCAACGTCGCCTTGTCTTCGACGGCTTGCTCCGGCGCTTTGACGTCCGCCGCCGGCAGGTAAACCTTGAACTCAGTGCCTTTCCCCACCTCGCTGTGCACCGTGATCAAACCCTCATGGCTTTTCACAATGCTCTGGCAGGTGGAAAGCCCCAGGCCCGTGCCCTTGCCGGGCGCCTTGGTCGTGAAGAATGCCTTGAATATTTTCCCCAGCTGCTCCGGCGGAATGCCCGTCCCGGTGTCCCCCACGCTGATGCAGACAAACTCCCCGGGCCGCGCTCCCGGCTGCTGCGCCGCCGCCTCCGCCCCCAACCGGGCATTCTCCACCGTCAACGTCAGCGTGCCTTTTTCCGACATGGCATCCCGCGCGTTGACGCACAAATTCATCAGCACCTGGTGGATCTGGGTGGGAATCGCGGAAACCGCGCGTAAATTCTTCCCCGTGCTCACCCGGCAATTGACCGATTTCGGGAAGGTGTCCGTGATGATCTTCCCCATCTCCTTCACCAGTTGATCCGGCCGGATGAGCGATTTCACGGACTCGCCGCCCCGCGCAAACAACAGCATCTGCTTGACCATCTCGGCGCTGCGCCGCGCGCTGGACTCCATCGTGTTCAACATGCTCGCGGCATCCGGCGCCAGGGTTTGCGTCTTCAAAATCTCCACCCCGATGATGATCGGCACCAGCGTGTTGTTCAAATCGTGCGCAATGCCGCTGACCAACGCCCCCAGGCTCTCGAGCCGCTGCGCCCGGAGAAATTGCTCCTCCAGCAGCTTGTGCTCGGTGATGTCCGTGTTGATGAGCAGCAGCGATTTCGGTTCGCCCCGGCCATCGCGGACCAGCGTGCCGCGCGCCTGGACGGTGACCAGCTTTCCGCCCTGGGTCAGCTCCTGCAGTTCCCCCAGCCATTCCCCCTTCGTTTCCAGGCACTTTTCCGCCTCCAAAAGCTGCGGCGGAACGTTGCCCGCAAAGAAAAGCTCCCGGACGTTTTTCCCCAGCGCTTCCGCGCTGGTCCAGCCATAGATCCGTTCGGCCCCCCGGTTCCAAAAAACAATCTCGCGGTCCAGCTTGCAGACGATGATCGCGTCCTGCGCCTTGTCCAGCAGCGCCGCCTGCTCCCGGATTTTTTCCTCCGCCTGCCTGCGTTCGCTCATGTCGATCTTGACCCCCACCATCCGCTGCGGCCTGCCTTCGGCATCGTAGATCACCGAGGCCCGGTCAAAAATGTGCGCATACGAACCGTTGGCCCGCCGGATCCGGTGTTCGCTCCACCAGACTTTCCCGCCCGTGGCCAGCAGCCCCGCGATGCTCGACACCACCTTGCCCTTGTCGTCGGGATGAATAAAATCAAACCACTGCTCGGACGGGATGCCGGCATTCTCTGTCGCGTGCCCAAAACAGGTCTCAAAGTTGCCGCTGAACCACACCTGGTTGGCCTGGACGCGCCATTCCCAAACCACGTCATTGGTCGCCCGCGCCACCACGCGGAAGCGCTCCTCGCTCTCCCGCAGGGCTTCTTCAACCTTTTTCCGCTTCGCCCGTTCGGCCGCGGTGCGCAGCGCATGGCGCACGGCCGCGCCCAGCCGCCCGGGCTTTTGCTTGAGCACATAGTCCACCGCGCCATTTTTGAGGCTTTCCACCGCCACCTCCTCCCCGATGGTGCCGGAAAAGAAAATGAACGGCGTGGCGGGGCTCAGCTCCCGGGCCG
The DNA here is from genome assembly GCA_031290985.1 of Verrucomicrobiia bacterium. GTDB lineage: Bacteria > Verrucomicrobiota > Verrucomicrobiia > Limisphaerales > UBA11358 > UBA11358. The sequence continues at coordinate 23,507 of JARLJW010000002.1, forward strand.
CCGCCAGCGCGCTTAAACCGTCATACGCCGGCAGCGAATAATCGGATATGATCAGGTCATGGCCATCGTCCTGCAATGCCTTGATGAACTCCGGCCGCGAACGGGCCAGCGTGAAGTCGAACTTAAACCCCTCCGCCAGCAGCGTCGCCACCACGAGTTCATGATCGTTCTCGTTATCCTCCAGATGCAGCACGCGCATCGGGTGTTGTAATAATTCTGTATCCATGGCTCGTCTTTTAACTCCGTTTCAGCACCCCCGGCGGCGGTTCGTTGATGATCGCCCAAAAGAATCCCACCTCCTTGATGGACGTCACAAATTGCTGGAAATCCATCGGCTTGACCACATACGCGTTGACGCCCATTTGGTAGCTCCGGATCAAATCCTGCTCCTCGCGCGATGACGTGATCATCACCACCGGAATGTGCTTCAAGGTCGGATCTCCCTTCATCTGGCGCAACACCTCCAATCCGTCCACCTTCGGCATCTTCAAGTCCAGCAGCACCACCACCGGCAGCCCGTTGGCATGGCCGGCAAACTGGCCGCGGTGATACAGATAATCCAGCGCCTCCGCGCCGTCGCGCACGATGACGACCTCGTTCGCCAGGTTGTGTTCCCCCAGCGCCGCCAGCGTCAGTTCCACGTCGTGGGCGTTGTCCTCGGCCAGCAATATGCGTTTCAATGGTGCCATGTCATGATCCTTTCGTTTCGTGGTTGGTTTTGGGCAGTGAAAAGTAAAACGTTGCCCCCGCGTTAATTTCCCCCTCGGCCCAGGTGCGTCCGCCATGCCGCGAAATGATCCGCCGCACGTTGGCCAGCCCTATCCCCGTGCCCTCAAATTCATCCGCCCGGTGCAGCCGCTGAAAGACGCCAAACAGCTTGTCGACATACTTCATGTCAAAACCCACGCCGTTGTCGCGCACATGGAAAACATCCTCGCCGTTCCCGCCGGCATCGCACCCCACCTCGATCTCCGCCGGGTCCCGGGTGCGCGAATATTTGATCGCGTTGCCGATCAGGTTCATCCAGACCTGGCGCAGCATCGCCGCGTCCGCCTCCACCTCCGGCAGCGTCCCCACCTTCCAGTTGACCTGCCGCCCCTTGAGATCGTTCTGAAAGGTGTTCCGCGCCTCGTCCAGCAGGGCCACGGACGACACCTTGCCCCGCCGCAATTCCATCCGGCTCATCCGCGAAAAAACCAGCAGATCATCAATCAGCGCCCCCATCTGGCCCGCCGAATCGTTGATGATCTTCAGATAGCGCCGGTTCTTCTCGTCCAAGGCCGGCCCGGCGCTTTTTTGCAGCAGGTCCACAAAACCGGCGATGTGCCGCAGCGGCGCGCGCAGGTCATGCGACACGGAATAGGAAAACGCCTCCAGCTCCTTGTTGACCACATGCAGTTTCTCATTCGTCGCCTGCACTTCCTGGCCGCTGCGGAAAATTTCCGCCTCCATCTGCTCCAGGCGGGCGGACAGGTCCTTTTTGTCCGCGGAGCCCTTTTTCTGCAGCACGAAATCCGTCACGTCCTCCACCCGGTGGATGATGTATTCAATCCGCCCGTCCGCCCCGGTCACCGGCGAGTTCACCGGGCTCCAATAACGCTCTTCAAAACTCCCGTCCGGACGCCGGATGTCATACTTTTGGATCGCCATCGTGTCCGCGGTCGCGGTTTGCAAAACCCGGTTCAATGACGCCATTAGATTCGTGACCCCCGTCGCCGAGGCATCCTCCGGGTTCTCCGGAAAAGCGTCAAAAAGCACGCGCCCGAGGATCTGGTCGCGCCGGGTCATCGTCGCCGCCAGGTACGCGTCGCTCACGGCCACAATCGATAAATCCGGCTTCAGCACCACGTACGCGCCGGGCAGCGATTCAAACAGCGCCCGGAAATGCAGGTGCAGTTGCTCGATCTTTTTGCGCTCCGTGATGTCCGTGGAGATGCCGCCTGTGGCGTAGATTTTCCCGGTCGCGTCGCGCAGCGGAAACTTCACCGCCAGATGCGGCCGCGGCCCTTCCGGGTAGAGCACCGTCTCCTCCACCTCCACCGGTCCCTGCGTGGCCAGGATTTGCTTCTGGTGGTCGTTCGCCGCCTCGGCCAGCTCCTTCGGGGAGATGTCAAAAACCGTCTTCCCCTTGATGTCATCGCGCGACCGCCCCGCGAGCTGTTCAAACTTGCGGTTGACGAACAGATAACGGCCCTGCAGGTCCTTCATGAAAACAATGCCCGGAATGTTGTCCATCATGGCTTGCAGCACGTTCCCGCTTTCCTTGACCTCCTGCTCCGCCCGCGCCTGCTTCTGAAGATCTTTCCGTATCAGCAGCAACGCCATCACGCCCGCCACCGCCGCCAGCACGGTCCCGGCCACGATCAAGATCAGGCTGTGGTTCGCCGCCGCTCGCGCCTCCGCCTGCCGCTGCGCCAGCAACCCCTCCTCCACCGCCTTCATCTCCAGCACCGCGCGCCAGACCTGGCTCATCACTTCCTTCCCCTCGCCCACGGCCACGGCCACGGCGGCGGCTTGAACGCCTTTGTCCTGCCTCACCCGCACCCGGTCGTCCAGCAGCACCAGCCGGTGATCAATCAACAACTTCAATGTTCCCAGCCGCTGCCGCTGATCCGGATTGTCCTCCACCAGTTTTTGCATGACCTCCGTCCAGCCGCCCACCCGCGTCCGTGCCGCCCGGTAGTCATTAAGAAAATGCTCATCGCCCGTCAGCAGATAACCGCGCTGCTTCGTTTCCACATCCGTCAGGATGGCCAGGCCGTCCTCCAGGCTGGCAATCACCGCATACGTATGAACCACCCAGTTGTTCGTCTCCACCAGACTGCCCGTGGTCCGATACGCCAGCCCGCCGATGCCAATTAAAACCAGCACCGACATCACAAACCCCAGCAGAATTTTACCTTCAATTGAGGTCTTCATTCGATGATTCGCATGGCCGGCAAATCTCCAAAAAATTCCGGCCTTTCGGGAAATAAACAAAAACCAACCCTCGGCGCGTGAAGACCTTGCGTCGCTTTCAAAATCGTCCAACCCATTGCCTCCAGCAACATCAGCATAAAAAAACCCTCTGCCTCTTCTCTTTAGCGGCTGCCAACTGAATACGCAAATCTAGCCCCATTTCCCCGTCCGTCAAAGTCATTTTCCAACCCCGATGTCACTCAAACAAGACACCCCAGCCTCCGCCCCCTCTGTAGCGTCAGGTCTCCCGGCCTGACGTAGAGGGCGGCATCCCTGCCGCCCGGAAAAAACCACGCGCCCACCCACGACTCCCGCAACACGCCGACCGTTCCCGCGAACGCGCCAGCGTCTTGGAATGCGGCAGCCCCCTGCCGCTTTAGAACACGGTTTGATGTGCCAAGCCGTAGAAATCCCCGCGAACCAAAACGGCGTAGTGCAGACATCCCCCCTGTCGCGCCACCGCAGTGCGCAGGCGGACGCTTCCTTAGCTTGTAGGAGACGAGGTGACGAGGCTCTAACCGAAAATCATTTCCCCGGAGCGCCGGTCTCCGACCCGGCTCGACCACGCCCCGTTTTCCGTTTCCGCTTTCCGCCTTTCGACTTCCGCTTTACCCCCAGCCATCCTCCATCCTCCATTTTCCATCCTCGCCCCCTGCCCCGCCCCGCCCACCCAGCCCGGAGGGCTGACAGACATTAGATGGGTTGCGATGCCCCACCGAGCCACCCCTGGTAATCCATCATTAAAAAATCACCACCCCGGCCGGGGTGGCAGAAACCCGTTCTCCACCCCAAAGCCGCGCCTGCTTGTCCGACTCAGCCCCTTCTGCCACTGTAGCGTCAGGCCTCCCGGCCTGACGTAGAGGGCGGCATCCCTGCCGCCCGGAAAAACCATGCGCCCGCCAACGACTCTCGCAACACACCATCCGCCCGGCGAACGCACCAGCGTCTTGGAGCGCGGGCGGCCCGCCCGCGAGTTCCGTTCATCCATCCGCCTGTGCCCACAATGGCCCGTCCGGCACGGACCCTGCCGCCGGGGCGCTGCCTTTGCCGATGAGAAATCCCAACTGATCTGTGCCTTTGTTTTTCCGCGGAGATTGACTTTCGCCGTTGCCGAATCCTATTCTTTTTTCACCGAAAGCAACCCATGAAAATTTTCCGGCCTGTGCTTGCGCGAATCCTGTTTCCAGCCATCACCTTCCTGCTCATTGCCTCCGGATCCACCACGTTGGCGCAAACGATCCGTTACGGTTCAGCGCACTGGCCGACGGCAGCCAACCATGAGCGGACGGCATTGCCGTTGCCCAAAGGGGACCATGCCAACGGCTCCCGTTCCATGATCGTATCCGTGATCAATGGCTTGAAAGCGGTGTTTAAACCCGGGTCACTGCCGACGCCACCAGAGTTTGTGCCCAAGCACAAACACCGGAACCCATGGGCTTTCTCAATCGTTCCTGCGCTTGACCGGGGCGGATGGCCGGCTTTGCCACCCTTGTTGGCATCCAGTCAGGTTTCCACCAACAAGTCCGGGGGACTGCCGCCGACATTCGACGGCTTCCTGAAACAAAATGCGGCGAATGAAAAGAGCAGCGAGGCGGCCCAGACGACATGGATCTTGGTGATCGTGTTGCTGGTGGCGATGGCGCTGGCCGGACGCTGGCTTTTGCGGCGCTAGCGCGGTTAAAATCCCACTGTAGCGTCAGGCCTCCCGGCCTGACGTAGAGGGCGGCATCCCTGCCGCCCGGAAAAAACCGTGCCCCCGCCAACGACTCCCGCAAAACACCATCCACTCCTGCGAACGCGCTAGCGTTTGGACTGCGGCCGCTTCAGCGCCGCTTTTACCCGTCAACCCACGATCAACAAATCCCCCATCAAGGTGGACACCGTTGCGCCACTCCCCCGATGGCCCGTCCGGCACGGACCCGGCACCTGACGCGCGACCAACCTTCAATATCGCAAACCCCGTTGCCCTCGCCAACCTACGAGAGGTAGGGCGCGTCACTCCGTGCGCGCCGCGATTGCCAACGGGAACATTCTAATTCACCGGACACCACACTTGCCTTCACAACCTTTCCAGATACGAACCATCTGAACCTCCACCAAACCGCACGCAGGTGGCCCACCCCGAATCGCCCCGCGAACGCGCCAGCGTCTTGGAATGCGGCAGCCCCCTGCCGCTTTGGAACGCGATTTGACGAGACAACTCAAACCCCGCCCGCACATCAAAACCGAGCAAAGCGACCGGCCATCCTCCATCCTCGCCACTGTCCCGCGCCGCTACAGTACCTATACAGTTGCAATACAAAAGTCATTCTGCCTCCGGCTTTCCTCCTAAATTCCAAGATGCCTTTACCAGTGAATTCATACGCGGATCATCTTTATGTAGCAGGACCGCATCTAACTCTATGCCAAAAGGTGTTTTGGTTTCAGTCGTAATGATCCGTTGGTCTTGATCAACAAATCCTAGGTAAACGTCTTTATCAGGCAAAATTACCCAAACATTGTAGTTCACCTGGACCACAACCTGGCCATGGTGTGGAACGGCAGCCGCTGCCCATGATTTCAAAGTTGAGTAAAACGGTTCGTCCTTCCATGCAAGTGGACGGCTAGAATCCACGTGGACTCCAATCCGACCACCCTCCAATTCACTCACTAGAATCAGTTTGGATTTATTTGGTTTCCACGCTTCATCAAGGTTTGGCAGCGTCAAGTAACCACAGTAAAAGGTTGCGCATTCTGCTGGGCGATTTGAATAAATATCACACGATTTTTTGGTTCCACAGTGTTTGCACCATTCACCCAATGGTTTCTGCAATTCTTCTATGGCCAAGATCTTGCAACACATAGCACAACCGTCACAACTTCGCCCTGGAACGATAGAATTCATTTGCACCAACGACATACAGTGATTTATGCCTTTCGAGCTTCCAAAGTTTGCAGTAGAAACGTTGCCATTGTGCCCGCCAAATTTACAGCAAGCTCAGCATGTCTCGAACTTGGGCGTATTCTTGCCGCACCACTACCATGGGCATCGCCATGGTGATTCCTTAAAGCGCCGATGCCCTCAATCACAGTTTGGCACCCACCAAGCGTTTGTTTGAAAATCTGCTCTGTGTGCTGGCTAGGAGAAAGGTTGATTTGTTTTGCTGTTAGCGAGTAAAGCTTTGGCAAATCCGCGGCGTTGTCATAAGAAGCACCTGTTTTATCAAGGATATGTTTGCAGACAGATTCAAGAAGGGTCCTGGCAGTAGTGATTGCTGCCTCCGGATCAGTCGCCCTACGTTCCAAAGCTTTTTTCCAAACCTCCTGAATATATTCGGAGCTTACGGCTTGAACAGTAACCGAGATTGATGAATCACTTGGCACTCCCGCTTCTGACTCAAGCATTGTCAGCAGCGGATGAAATTCATTTCGAATGAATTCCCGTCTTTCACTGTATTTGTCAAATTTTGGTTTAATAACTCCCCAGACCTCACTTAAATTCCGACAAGTTTTTATGAAGTTTGGCAATTTTTCCAAAATCGTTTGATCGCGCATGAACATCATCCGAATAGCAGCATAATCGGAACTGTCATCATATCCGCCACCAGTAACAGCGCTTACCACGATATTTTTCAACATTTCGGCACGCTCAATATTGGAAAGCTTGGAAAGAGTGCTCTGCATGATTTAAGCCTTATTTTACATTGGAATCGAATGCGCCGGTCGTGAAACTGTAATCTTTGACGATGCCGGCCTGATCTAGGAAAACAGTCAATGTTTTGTTGCTGGATGTTGCGCCAGCAAACCCAGCGTTGCCCTTGCTGTAGACCCAGCCAAGCATCGCGCCAGTAATCGTGCTGGTGGTTCGCTGATTAGGTTTTCCAAACATCTCAACCAGTTGGGCTTCGGTGGTTTCGCCTTTCTGGATCTGGTTTATACGTGATTCGTCAAAGTTTTTGCCGGTCGACACAGACATGCAGCCACATAGCAGGCTGGCTGCAGCGATGATCCATAGGAGATTCCTCATAAAAAAAATATGGTTCCTCGACGTTTGTAATGGGTAGTTAACTATAATATGGGATTTCTAACTTGCCCGCTACGAAGTAGAGCATGGCGGTCTGATACTCTGTGGAACGGTAGCCTCGCGCCTTGCGCTTGGTTGCCGAGAAGAGACTG
>JARLJW010000010.1 GCA_031290985.1 Verrucomicrobiia bacterium
AGTTGATGTACCACTGCTGACTTTCCTTGCGTTGAATGAGCTGAACTTTAGTGGGAGAACCCATAGAAGACAATACTAGTTATATAACTAGATATGTCAATAAAAAAATAAGGGGTTTAGCTAGTTAAAGCCAAACTCCAGCTGGCGGCATTCTGCCGCCAGATGTTCAATTTCAGACCAGCTTCCAGCGCCACCGACCGCCCGCGAAGTTAAAACCGGTTTGACTCCCCGCCTTCCATCCTCCACGTCCTCGGAGACTCACGGCTTAACCCGTTTTTTCACCTTAATTCGGTTTAATTTAGCTTAATTCACCTTGATTCACCTTGATTCACCTTGATTCACCTTGATTCACCTTCGCCGACCCATCCAAACATCGACAAATCCACCAATCCATCCACTCTCGCTTTTTCTAAAAAAAGTGGTTTGACCAGGTTTGACTGGGTTTGACCCGTGGCTGGTGGCAATGGCCGTGCTGCGACCATTACCGACTGCGCCGCAAGCACTTGGGGTAAATACCCACCCGTGCCCGATCATCTCACCCGCCGTCCTGCAATCGCGCAGCGTTTGGATTGCGGTCGCTTCAGCGCCGCTTTCCCACCACCAACCCGCGACCCGGTTTTCACCTTGATCTACCTTGATTCAGCTAGATCTTCCCCTGCCTCAGTTTTGCCACCCCATCCATCCTTGCCTTGCCCATTCACCTTGATGCACCTTGATGCGGCTTGATCCTCCGCGCCAGCGTCACCGCCGTAGCGCAGGCATCTCTTGCTACCTTGTAGAAAAGCTCGTCCGACTGCCAACTGAACCGGATCCCTTCGCCCCCTTGGGGGAGAAGGTTAGGATGAGGGGGTTGCGTCCCATTACCATAACCAACCCATGCCATCCCATGGTTTCTACCGAGTTGCATCTTGCCTGCGGGTTCGGGCGGCATCCTGCCGCCAGTTGTTCATCCTTGCCCTCAATTCACTAACTCACTAATTCACCAGCTCATTGATTGGTTTGATTGGTTATTATGTCAAAGAACAACCACCCGCCCGCCATCCCGGGCCAAAAACTCTTCGATAGTATCTGCACCCACAACGTCCCGGCAACCCCCGCACCGCAAATAAATCCAGGTATTTGTTTGAACGTTTTCCCATAAAAACTGTCGTACACTTGTGCGGTGGAAAAGAAAAGTGAAAGCAAACGCTTGGCAAAGCTGCTCCCCCTGAACAGTGCACGCAAGCTCCGTCACGACACAGCAGCAAGCTTGCCGGGCGTATGCGAAACGAGCGTTGATGAAATTGCCATTGTTGGTGGAATATGAAAAATTAACGAAATAATCCGCACCCAAAGTTAAAGTCCGCGACAAGGTGGCAGGGTTAGCCTGCGCGGTATTGCAAAGGTTTCAACCAGAAACAAAAGACGACAGCAATGACATGAAGCACAAGTAGCGCAGCAAGGCCTAACTTGAAATGTCCAATTCGCCATGAAAAACCAAGGACAAGGCCATACACCGGCATCTGACAAAGTAGCATCGCCAGTATGAACAGAAATCCGCCGTGAGCCCAAAAAAGGGCGTGCAAACCCTCCCCTAGAATGGAAGGGGCGGGGTATAAGAAATCGGGGAGCCAAAAGCCGGACCGAGAACCCCATAAAATATAAGTCGGCACAAAACAGGCTATTGATACAACTGATACAATCGTTGTCCATTTGACCATTGCATTGCTATCTACGGGATTCGGCGGCCTATCTGCTTTCACAAAACGACTCTGAACTCGATGAAAATAATTGTCGAGCACATTTATCTGTGCGGTTAAAATCAGCGGAGGTTGGTGAAGAAATTTAGGTGGCTGGATTAGGGACTTTCAGTTGAAAGTGAATCAATGGCGAGAAGGTATGCAATCCACAACAGCGCAGTCCCGAGGAGAAAAACGACGCCGAGCCCCAGCACTTTCCAGTTTGAATGGAAACGGAATTGAGGAGATTCTGCAATCGACTCTTTGCTGAGTTGTTTTGATTCGGCGATGCCGCGCGCGCCCCAGCTATAGGCCAAAGGAATCACATAATTTGGAAAGTGCTGGGGCATGAACGGCATTGCGGCGAGAAGTGCGATGTTGAAAAAGCAGCCCCACCAAAGGGTTTGCATTGCGGCACTACGTTTTTCCAGTTTTTGGAAATTGCCATGCAAGAAGTAAACAAGCGCAATCGGCCCGCCAAGGAACGAACCCGCAAAGATTTGTTTTGGTGAATAGAAGGGTGTCTTGGTTGGTGGGACTGGCAAATTTTCAAGAGACATAACAGCCAATAGCCAGCGGGGTTTGCAGCCTGCCCTTTTCCCTTTGCGGTCGTACCGTAAGCATCCAAGAGGATTAAACGCGCTCAAACTCGTTGTCTAGCATAAAACTTTCTTTGCAGCATTCCTGCGAATCCTGTTCCTCCTGTCCAAAATTTCTCCGCCCGCCCGAGGTGTATTCTCAAAATCAAATCGCAGGCACCACCACCTGTCTCAAACATGCCTCTGGATCAAATACGCCTTGAACTTCTCATAATCCGCGCCCATCCGGTCGAAATCTTCCGGCAATTTCAGCGAGGTGAGCATGTTGGCCGGCACGTCCGGCTCCCAGCCCACCACCTTTTTGACCTCCTCGGGGAATTTCGCCGGGTTCGCGGTTTCCACGATCACCGCCGGCGTGTTGCCCAACGGTTCCTGTGCCGTCCAGTCCAGCAATCCCTGCCAGGCGACCGCCCCATGCGGTTCCAGGAGCAGTTGGAACTGGTTCCAGAAATCGCGGATGCCGGCGATGGTGCGTTCGTCCGAAATGGACGAAGAAAAGACATCGCGACGGATTGCGGCGAGATCGGGCAGCACGTTGATCTTGCCGGTCTCGTCCATCTGGCCGCCGTAAACGGAGACCAGCCGTGCCAGATTGCTGGGATGGCCGACGTTCATGGCGTTGGAAAGCGAATTGCGCGACGGCGAAATCTTCTGGTAATCGCCCGTGGCGAGGAATTTCGGAAACGCATCGTTGTCGTTGACGGCGGCGACGATCTTGCGCACGGGCAGCCCCATCTCGCGGGCGACGATCGCGCCCATCATGTCGCCGAAATTGCCGCTGGGCACGGAGAAAACGATCGGCTCGCCCGCCTGCGCCACGCGCGACGCGGCATAGAAGTAATACACGCTCTGGGGCAGCAAACGTCCGATATTGATCGAGTTCGCGGACGAGAGCGGGATGTGTTGCAGGTCCGGATCGGCGAACGCCCGCTTCACGATCGCCTGGCAGTCGTCAAATTTGCCATCGATGGCCACGCTGCGGATGTTGTCCTTGAGCGTGGTCATCAGCTTGCGCTGGCTCTCGCTCACCTCCGTGGCGGGGAATAGCACGATCACCCGTACGCCCGGGATTTTGTGAAAAGCGTGGGCCACCGCCGAACCCGTGTCGCCGCTCGTCGCGGTGAGGATGGTCACCTGTTTGCCATCTTCCCGCAAAAATTTGCCAAACAACCGCGCCATCATCTGCGCCGCGAAATCTTTGAATGATGCCGTCGGACCCTGGTCCAGCCGCATCAGGAACGTGCGGAAGTTTACCACCTCCAGCGGCACGGGAAAGTTGTAGGCATCCTGGCACATCTTGGCCAGCTCGGCGGGCGTTACGATGCCGTCGGTGAACTTGGACAACACGCGGAACGCGATTTCATGATACGGCAGGTGCGAGAATGCCGCGAGTTCGTTGAAGGTGAAGCGCGGGAACTGTTTCGGGAAATAGAGCCCGCGGTCAGGTGCCTGACCCTGCAAAAGGGCTTCGCGCAGACTGACGGCGGGGGATTGGCCGTTGGTGGAATGAAATAAAAGAGGCATAAACCTAAACCAAACCTTCCCATCTTTTTAGTGCTGTTTCGATTTGCCCAAGTTGCTGGGAATTTAATGCGCCAAGTTTTCTGATGAACCGCACCGGGGGCGATGGGAAAATGGCTTGCAGGTTGAAAGCGCCCGGATCGAGCCAAACCTCACCTCTGGCTGGCACGTTCATTGCCGGGGGGACTCTCCATCGATGACCCGCAGGGCTTCGTCTTGAATCGCCCGCAGGTCTTCTTCGGTCAATGTGCCATAAGCATCGTCAAAAATAATCCCCACTTTGCGCTGCCGGTATTCTTGGAGAAGCCTTTGCTCGACCGCCCGCAACTCGTCAATGGTGAGCTGGGAAATGGTCTCATTGATTTCAGCAACCGTGCTCATGCAATAAAAATACCAGATTCACTCAAAGCTTTCCACCCGGAACATCACCGGTTTGCCTTTGACGGCGGGCAGCTTGGCGATCTTCGCGAGCGCCTGTTTCGCCGCGCCGTTGGTCGCGTCGTGCAGCATGAAGATCAGCGGCACGCTCGCGCCCTCATGGCCTTCCGGCTGGATGACCGACGAGATGCCGATGTCTGACTGGCCGAAAATCGTGGCGATCCGCGCCAGCACCCCGGGCTTGTCCACCACGTTGAGCCGCACGAAATACTTGGAAACCACCTCGTCAATCGGCGCGACCGCCCCGGAACATTCATGCGGCGTGAAGGCCGGCAGCCGGTTTTTCGCGCCGGACTTCAGGTCCAGCACCGCATCGCCGATGTCGCTCAACACCGCGCTCGCCGTCGCGTCCTTGCCCGCGCCGCGCCCGTAGAAAAGTGAATCGCCCACCACGTCGCCGCGCACGAACACGGCGTTGAACACCCCGTTCACGCTCGCGAGCACATGGTTGTTGGGCACCAGCGTCGGGTAAACGGAGACCTGCACGCGGCAGCCCGCATCCAGTTTCTTCACCGTGCCGAGCAGCTTGATGGTGTAGCCGAGTTCGCCCGCAAACTTGATGTCCAGCGCGCTGACCTGGCGGATGCCCTCGACGTGGATCTTCTTCGGCTTGATCCAAAAACCATGCGCCAGCGAGGCGAGGATGCCGGTCTTGTGCGCCGCATCATGGCCGTCGATGTCCAAATCCGGCGGCGTCTCCGCGTAACCGAGCCGCTGCGCATCGGCCAGCACCGTGGCGAAATCCGCGCCCTCCAGCTTCATGCGCGTGAGGATGTAATTGCACGTGCCGTTCACGATGCCGTAGAGCGCGTTGATGCGGTTCCCGACAAACCCTTCGCGCAGCGCCTTGATGATGGGGATGCCCCCGCACACGCTCGCTTCGTAATAAAGATTGGTGCCGTACTTCTTCGCCGCGGCAAACAGCTCCTCGCCATGCGCGGACAACAGCGCCTTGTTCGCCGTGATGACCGGCTTGCCCAGCTTCAACGCGGCGAGGATCGCCTCGCGCGCCACCGTCGTGCCGCCGATGAGTTCGGCCACGAGTTCAACCTGCGGATCAAAGACCACTTCCCGCCAGTCCGCCGTGAGCAGGGCCTTGGGGATTTTTGTGGCGCGACTTTTTTTGAGGTCGCGCACGGCAATGCGCTGGACCGTCACGGCCGCGCCCAGACGCGAAGCCAGCAGCGCGCCGTTGCGCTGGAGCGCCTCAAACACGCCGCCGCCGACCGTCCCGCCGCCGATGATTCCAAGGTGGACCTGCTGCATAATCAAGCGCTCAGGTTGCCGGGAAACGGAGCAGGGGACAATTCAATTTTGAAACCGGCGGACGTCTTGTTGAAACTCGTACAATGTAGTGACGTGGCGGCGGCGCGAGCGGGGCGCGGCGTTTACGCCGCTTCAATGTCCCAAACGCCAACGCGCTGGGCGTTTTACGCGCGCCGCCGCTTTGGACATTGAAGCGGGCTAAAGCCCGCGCGCCGTCACCGTACTGCGCGAGCCTCAATATCCGTTCATTCCTACCCGTTCAACATCCACCCCTCGCGATACTGGCGGCTCAGGAAGGCGTTCGCCGCCGGCAGATTCGTCACGCGCCCGGCCACGGCGTCATATTCCACGCGTTCCCCGGCGCGATACGCCACCAGCCCGAGCAGCATCTGCTCGATCATCTGGCCGGCATAATCAAAGTTGCACGAAGTTTTCAGGTTGCCCTTGCACGCCTTGAACCATTCCTCTTGAAAATGCCCCAGCGGCGGCAGCACGTCGCTTTTCTTGCGCGGCTTGTAATACGTCAGGTCCGCGTCATCACCGAACGGCAGCAGGATGCGCGATTCGAAGCCCGCGATGAGGAAGCCTTTCGTGCCCTTGAACATCGCCCCATGCCCAATTTTGTTGAGATCAATGAAATCCCGGGGCGAGTTGGGCAGGGCGCCCCCTTGATACCAGCCCACGCGGATCGGCCCGCGCCAGTGGTTGGCCGGATGCTCGGTGTGCGTTTCCAGCATCACCGGGCTGACCTCCGGATTATACGGGTCGCCCTTCGCCTCGGCGGCGGTCGGCGGCGCGGCGTCGATGGCATTCCAGACCAGGTCCATCGTATGGCTCCCCATGTCGCCCACCTGGCCGTTGCCGAAATCCCAATACATGTTCCATTGCAGACAGTTCGCGCCCGACTTGCCGGAAAAATAGTCCGGATTGTACGGATGAAACGGCGCCGGCCCCAGCCACAGGTCGTAGTGCAAGGTGGATGGCGGCGTGCCGGCCGCCGGCAGGTAGCCCGGCTTGGGCAATTGACGGTTGCCGAACGCATACGCCGCCGTGAGTTCGCCGATCGCGCCGTCACGGATCAATTCCCGGACGCGGTTGAAATTCTGAAAGGCATGACGCTGCGTGCCCACCTGCGTGGCCAGCTTTTTTTTATTTTTGAGATAATTCGCCCGGACACTGCGCGCCTCCTCGATGGTGTTCGCCAGCGGCTTCTCGCAATAGACATGCAGCCCGCGGTTCATCGCCCAGTTCGTGATGAACGCGTGCGTATGGTCCGGCGAACAGATGACGATGCCGTCCAGACCCAGCACCCGGTGGTCATCCAGCAGTTTGCGCCAGTCCACATACGTCTTGGCACCGGGAAATTTGGCCAGGCCGAAGGCGAGATGGTCCTCGTCCACATCGCACACCGCCACGACATTTTGCGTCAGCAGCGCGTCAAAATGAGCCTCGCCGCGTCCCCACGTGCCGATGAGCGCCAGGTTGAGCTTGTTGCTCGCCGCTTCCGCGCCAAACAGCTTGAAGTTGGTGATCACCAGCGGCGCGGCGGCCAGCGCGGTGGACTTGATAAAATTTCGGCGGTTCATATGTGTTATGTGGAAAGTTGGATAAATTTAGAATTCATATCGATTCCCGGCGACAACCGGTAAAAAGGCTGGCGACTGGCGGTTGTAGTGGCAGGCATCCTGCCTGCCGTAGAGCCGGGCTTCCAGCCCGGCGGATGAAACGCCACGGGGCTGCAAAGCGCGTTGGCAGGTTCAAATGCCGTCGCTGGCACCACGGCGCTTTTCGAGCGACCACGGGTCCGGGTTTGGAACATACCGATAGTCATCGGGAAATGGTATCACACGTCGCAGATCTGCACCGCCTGACGCAGCGACGTCATCGGGTCCGGCCGCTTCGGGACGAACTCCTGCGCCACATACCCCTTGTAACCCGTGTCCAGGATCGCCTGCATGATGCGCGGATAATGCAACTCCTGCGTGTCGTCGATCTCATTCCGCCCCGGCACGCCGCCGGTGTGATAGTGGTCGAAATATTGATGGTTTTCCTTGATGGTGCCGCAGATGTCGCCATCCATGATCTGCATGTGAAAAATATCGTAGAGCAGCTTGAACCGCTCCGAGCTGAGGCGCTTCACCAGTTCCACGCCCCACGCCACATGGTCGCACTGGTAATCCTTGTGGTTCCGCTTGCTGTTCAAGAGCTCCATGCACAGCGTCACCTTCAATTTTTCCGCGAGCGGCAGGAGGCGCTTGAGGCCGGCCTCACAATTCTTCATGCCGGTTTCATCATCCAGCCCGGCGCGGTTCCCGGAGAAACAGATCAGGCGCTCATAGCCCGCATCCGCCGTTTCCTGGAGCCGCTGCGTGTAAGCCTGCGCCAGTTTGTCGTGATGTTCAGTGCGGTTGAAAGCCTTGCCGATGCCGCCCAGCCCGTCGATCACCGGAAAACTCACCATCGAGCAGACCAAGCCGTATTTTTTCACCGTTTCGAACTCCGGCGGATTCAACAGGTCAATCGCCACCAGCCCCATCTCCTTGCCCGCCGCGCACAGGTCATCCAGCTTGATTTTGCTGTAACACCAGCGGCAGACGCTGTGGTTGATGTTGCCCTTGAGCTTGGCCGGTGCGGCAGCCGGGTCGGCCTGAGCCCGCTTGGTCAATAATGGTGAAGCCGCCGCAGCCAGGGTGGCGGACTTGATGAATTTTCGGCGCGTCATGGTAATGGTGGTGTGCAGGGTTGGACGGAGGTTTGTCCGAAAAGTTACAGAACGAAAGCCGGGCACGCCACCAGATTTACGAGCGATCCATTATTTAGTTTGTTACCTTTGGACATCGGCGACGATTACTTTATTGAGATGAGCGAAACAGAATTGTTACATGCGTTCAGGGAAAACCGGTCGGAAGAGGCGTTCGCGCACCTGGTGCGCCGTTACGCCGGCTTGGTTTATTCGGTGGCGAAACGCCGGCTGGCCAATGCCGCGTTGGCCGAGGATGTCACGCAAATTGTTTTTATCCGGTTCGCCCAAACCCCACCAAAAATAAATAGCCCGGGTGAACTGGCGGCGTGGCTGCATCGGACCACACGCAATGTCACCATTGACGCCTGGCGGTCGGAATCCCGCCGCCGCTCCCGGGAAGAACAGGCCATCGTTATGGAATCCAACACTCAGGACCCCAAGGTTTGGGAGGAACTCTCTCCCCTGCTGGATGAGGCGCTGAATGATCTGAACGAGGATGATCGCCAGACCCTGTTGCTGCGGTTCTTCGGTCAGAAATCCATGCGCGATGTCGGGGCCGCCTTGGGGGTGAGCGAAGACGCGGCTAAAATGCGTGTGAGCCGGGCGCTCGAACGGTTGCGCACCAAGTTTGGTGTCGGCGGTGCAGCCTGTACCGTCGCTGTCTTGGGGGCATTGTTGACGGAACATGCGGTGGAAGCCGCTCCCGGTCCCTTGATCGCCCGGTTGTCAGCCATGGAGTTATCCGCGAAGGCTGGGGCGGTCGGCATCGGCGGATTGCTTGGCGCACTGCTGCGGATGCCAAAATTCAACCTGGTTGCCGGTGTGGTTGTGCTGGCCGTGGTCGGCTTCAGCCTGGTTCAAATGGTGCGTTCATTTACCGCCCCAATCCCAAAGCTGGCGTTGGCAAACCCCAGCACCAATCCGCCTGTGGTTGTCGTCAAAAGCAACGATTCAAAGTCCTTCGATGCGCTTCCACCACTGCGCCCGGAAGAGGCCGGTTTGGCTGCGGCTGCGCCAACCTCGCCTCCGAATACCATGATTGCCTTTCAGGTGCTGGATGCCGAAACGGGTACGCCGCTCGCCGGTACGGAAATCCACGCTGCTTATTTTGGAGCCGGTGGAATGGGGGAAAGTCATGATTTATTGACGGATGCCAGCGGTGCCGCCGCGATCCCCGAACCCGATGATGCCACCAAAAATGTGGGGCCGAATGTTTTTGTCACCGCGGAAGGCCATGTCCCCAAAGTGGAGGGCTTTCGCAGTCCGGTGCCGGCGGATTATACCATCAGGCTTGATCCCGCGCTGACGGCGGGCGGATTGGTGGTTGATGAAGCCGGTTTGCCGGTCGCCGGGGTGAAAATAATGATCCAAGGGCCTGGTAACAAGCTGGGGCAGATCGAAAACATCGATTTCCAGACCTGTCCGGTCACCAACCATGAGGATGGCAGCTGGAGTTGCAGTTATGTTCCCCGTGATTTCACAAATGAAATCCGGTTTATCCTGAAAAAACCCGGCTATGCAGCGACGTTCCCCGTGGTGCCCGTGGCCCGGGTGGATTTGACGAATCTGGTGCTCGTGATCAATCGTGGCTTTACCATCGTCGGACAGGTCGTGGATGAGCAAAATCAGCCGGTGGTGAAAGCAACCATCAAGACGCTCGCCGGTGATCATAACAAGCCGGTGTCTGCCAGGACGGACAAGAACGGCAGGTTCATCCTCAATGGTGTATCGGGGGAAGTTGCACCCGGGGGAGAATACTTGGAGCCACCCTTGGAGACCAATTCCGCTGGTGGGATTATCATCTGGGATCTGGCCGGACAGGGCCCGCTGCGTGTGGATATTGCGGTGCAAGCCGAGGGATATTCATCTAAGCCGGAACGATTCAGTTGAAGCGTGATCATTGAATGTTTTTTTGGTTTCAGGCTTGAAGGGAGTCAACTGCATTGCAGTTGGGCAATGCCGTAAGTTTGGCCAAGATTTCGCGCCACCAAGATCGGAAGTTTGGGTC